>NZ_BJXA01000054.1 GCF_007990755.1 Nocardia ninae NBRC 108245
GATCAGTTGATGCAGATGCTCGGCGGCCGCCGTCGCGAACGCCGAGCCGTTGATGTCCTGGTCGCTGTCGATCACCTCGACGCGGGTTCCGGCCACCGCGTCGAGTACCGAGTCGATGCACGCCGCGTCCGCCGCGGGGTCCCAGAATGGTCCGCCGTCCACGTCGACCGCGGACAGTCCGCCGCGAGGGACGAACAACGCGGTGGGCCCGGTGGCCGCTGCCAGCTTCCGGCCGAGCACGGCACCGATGCGGGCCGCTTCGACGGCACTCGTGCGCAGCAACGTGACTGTCTCGTTGTGGACGAGCAAGTTTCGCTCGCGGAACCGCTCCGGCACGGTGTCCTTCGGCCCGAAGTTCACCATGTCCAAGGCGCCGAGGCTGACGACCTGAGGAATGCCCGCCTTTGCCGCCGCGGTGAGCCGATCAGGCCCGGCGGACAACACCCCGCCGACGACCTCGTCGGCGATCTCCGTGGTGGTGAGGTCGAGGACACCGGCGAAGTGCCCGTGAGCGGCCAAATTCTCCATGGTGCGACCGCCGGAGCCGGTGGCGTGGAATACCAGCACCTCGTACCCCAGTTCCACCAACCGGCGTCGAGCGGTATCCACGGCGGGGGTGGTGACGCCGAACATGGTGGCGGCGACAAGCGGCTTGTCCTGTGCCCCAGCAGGATTCGATCGTCTGGTCGCGTACGCGTCGGCCATTCCCGCGATCGCCGCCGCGGCGTTACCCAGCACCTGACGGGAGATCGAGTTGATTCCCGCCACGTCGACGACGCTGTACATCAACGTCATGTCGGTCGACCCGACATACGGCGAGACATCTCCACCAGCCATTGTCGAGACCAGCAGCTTCGGCAAGCCGACGGGCAACGCTTGCATGACCGTCGCGGCAATCGAGGAACCGCCGCTACCACCCAGCGCGAGCACGCCACTGAGCCGACCCTGCGCGTACAGCTGCTCGGCGACGGTAGTGGCGCCGGCCGCCATCACCTCGAGGGCAACACCACGGTCACGTCGGCGCCTGAGCACCGCCAGATCGGCGCCCGCCGCCGCAGCGACCGCTGACGAGTCCACGTCGGCGACGAGGGCCGAGGTCCCCAAGACACCGGCGTCGACCAGAACGACCTCCTTGCCGCGCTCGGCGATCAAGTCACGGACGTATGCGTACTCCTCCCCCTTGGTGTCGAAGGTTCCCAACAACATGATGGCCACGCGCCGCTCCTCCTATCTCACAACGCGGAAGACTCCCGACTCATAATCTGGCCCAAACAACGTGCCTGCGAGGGCTGATCGGCGAGATGAGTGGCCCGGCACTCGCTTTCGATACCTCGAGGTGGATACCGGTTCGGTGCGCACGGCTCCACACCGATCGCTCACTGTCCGTCACTTACTGGCGTGTCGAGTTGGCGCGGCGGCCCTACTCGGCGCCCTTCATCCCCTGTTTTGAGTGATTTCGGAGGTTCAGGCGGCGTGCAGAATTCATGCCCGGCAGCGCCGTACTCGCCTTCGCATACCGCATACCTCGCCATAGAAGTACACAGACGAAAATCACAATCGCTAAAATCAGGTCACGCCACGAGGCGACAAGCATCACGAGTCCACCACCCAGAGCGACGACCGAGATCGTTCGTTCGGCCAGTGATCGACAGAGACGTAATAATGAACCACACGCAAGGAGGTAGATCAGGAGGAAATTGACCCCGGCTATCGAAAACAGAACTGCGGCAGCCTCGTCCCGGAAGAAGCCCAGCACACTGACGACTGATATTATTCCGATACCCGCAGGCAGAGCTACGACAGCGCTATCCCGGAACAGAGGCATCGAGAGAACCGTGGGCAGAGCTCTCTCGATCGAGAACGTGTGGATCAACGAGACATATCCGTACAAGTTCGCGAAGAGACTCGCCAGCATAATAAGCGCGGCAAGAGAGTAGATGGTGGTCGAGTCGATGCCGAGAATTGACGCAGGAGCCGCGAGCGACAAGACGTCGTCGTCACCCGAAGATAGGCTATTGCTCACTACCAGCAGCAAATATAACCCCACGACAATAAACCAACTGGCCGCCAACACTGCGCGATAGGCTCCACGCCCTCCTCGCATGTCCTTGCTCAGGAAAGTCACCAACTCCCAACCGGCGAAAGCGAAAAAGGCCATCCCGACGGCGCTGATCGAGGCCGCGGATGGAGTAGCGCCTACATTGTCGAGAGCGTTGGCGCTACCATGCTTCCACAACGCACCCAACACGACACACACGACAATAAATAATGACAGCAAGCTTGTGGTTGTTTGAAATAGTGATGAGGATTTTGTGCCGAGCCACATTACCAGGCCAGAACTTACCGTCGCAGCGATGGCGACCACCGGGATGAGATGCGTCCAGCTGAACATCGTCGAGATATAATTACCGGTGACGAGCGCTATGCCAGGAATACCGACACTGAATGTAGCGACCAGCAAAACCTTTACATAGTCGGCCACATGCCGTCCGAGGCCGGCTTGTACCAGCTCGTGGATTCCAGAACTACCGTCAACATACGTCTCCAGACGATACAGACACCACAGAATGCCGGCCATTAGCACAGATCCTATGATCCAGGTCCAGAGTGCGCCCTGCCCGGCGACGAGCCCTACTTGCCCGGGCAGGGCAAGCAGACCGCTGCCGGTAACGATCGATACCGCGAACGCTAGTGCCGCTGGGGTTCCTATTTTCTTAGTTCCCGAATCAACCATGCGCCGGGCATTCCGCCGGTGCGGACTGCATGCCTCGCGTCAAAAAATTCGGACGGAGTGCAAAATCCGGGTCGTCATATGCGCGATGAAATGTGGGTGTGGTGGACGCGGAGATCGGTGGGTTGATCCAGGACCAGTCGGTAGGAACTTTCCTTAGACTCCGATGTTCACGTTCCACGTGCTTGATGAACTGTTTCGCAGCGGTATGGTGGTCGACGATGTGAACGCCCGCCTTGCCATAGCTCCATTGCACAGCGTATGTCAGTTCCACTGCTGCACGATCTTTCCACAATGTCGCGTCCCGCCGAGTATCCAGGCCCATAGCGCGAGCCACACACGGCAGCATGTTGTAGCGGCTCTCATCCGAAAGGTTCCGAGCGCCGATCTCGGACGAGACGTACCATCCACTGAACGGAGCAGCGCGGAACTCGAGGCCACCGATCGACAGTACTTTGTCACTGATAGCGGGGTTAACGTGCCATCGCAAACCCAATTCCCCGATTCCAGGGTATTCCGGGTGTTCGATCTGCACTTCCATGATGTACTCGGGAGGAATCTCGTACATCGATATCTGTCCAGACGGGGATTTGATCAACAACGGCAGCACATCGAATGCCGTTCGCGCAGGTACCCAACCCCACTCGAGGGCCAAATCGGTCAACTCGAGATGCAGCGGGTCACCGATCACCGACCCGTCCGTTCGGCGATATCCCGCGTATCTGATCAGCTGGGGATTCAAAATCTCGAACCCCATACCGTTACTCGACTGCGGGAACACGGAGATCACGGCACGGAGGGCACCGTTGTTGGTCGAGTACTCGAGGTGCTCCAAGCACCCCTCGAAGACGTCTTGGACCGTATTGGCTCGACGGAAATCGAGAACCTGCAGAGTGCGCCAATGCATCCTGCCATTGCAGCGGGCATGATTGCGCCAGGCAAGCATCGCGCCCAACCGAAGCTCTTCCCCGGTGAGTTCGTACGAGCCGCTTTCTGCTATCTGCTCACCAATACCGTATATTCTGGAATCTGGCACTGTGACGAATTCTTTCAGCGCTTTACCAAGTTGTTGAAATTCGCCGATCAGCGAGCTCTCCGGCGTCACGCCCGCTATACCGGGAGTCGCACTACAGATATCCTCATTATTCATTGAGTAAGTACAAGAATCGCCGCTATCAGATAAATGGACACTCATCCGAACATCTCCCCACTTGCATAAAATTATCGAACGGAAGCACAATTACTGCCGGGCGTACACGCATAGTGCTCGTCGCATACGGAATACACCTTCGACCGGGCGCCAAATTTCTGCCACCAGCAGACATCAAGTACTCGCTGCCACCCTTCACTTGGTCAGCGACAACCTGAAGTCTGACGCATATTTCACACGAGAATACAGTGAATATCTCACCGAGAAACGCTACAAGAGGTTCCTTCCCTCTCCCGAACAAACGTCATATCACTCATGTTAGTCACACGTATGACTTTGCGCAACTGATCCACTCGAAAGACCGTCGACGCCCCGCGCGTCTTACGAGGAGGTTGTCTCATGACAAATCCTTCGCGATCTGTTCATAATCCGGTAACAGAACCTGGCGATACCTGTTACATCGGCAGCGGCGACGCCGGGATAAGCTACGGCACCGACCTCATCAAACGCCACGGCTAGTGGGGAACAGTTGGTGGACAACCACATCCGTCACAGCCAAGGCAGCAGAACGCCGCCGAGCACCGCGCGATCGACGACGAGGTGACCGCGTCCCCGTACCGGCCGAACGTTCGGACCGGCAGCGAACGTACAGATGTAGTGGTCGCCAACAGAGACATTCTTGGTCGAGCATAGAATTATGTGTCGCGATCACACTGCCGCGCGGTTTTCGGCCGTCTTTTCGACGTCAACGCGGTAAACTTCGGGTGCATTTATTCTTATTGGACACGAGAGGTGCTGATGAGCGATCGCGATGGCAGATCACGATCCACACAGCGAGTCACCAGCCGCGACGTAGGGAAAGCTGCTGGCGTCTCACAATCGACGGTTTCCATCGTATTGAGCGAACGCTGGCACGGTCGAATTTCAGAACTGACCGCCATGCGCGTATTGCGCACCGCCGAACGCATGGGTTACCGGCCGAATTTGGCGGCACGCAGCCTACGCACCGGAAGTACGAATACCGTACTCATGGTCGTACCTGTGCTGAGCAACCCCTTCTTCGCCGCCGTCCACTCCGCAGCGGTTCGCGAGGCGGCCATGAGCGGCGTCAGCATCGTCGTGTATCCACTCGACGCCGACGACGAGATGACGCCTTTTCCCTCCAGCCGACAGATTGCGGATGGCATTCTGGCCTGCTCGGTGGATCCGGCGAGAATAAGTGAACTCGTCGACGGGTTACCCTTCGTAGTCATCGACGGCGCGCCACCACCGAATGTCTGCGCGATCAATGCGGACATCACGGGTGGCGCTTCCCGCGCCGTCACACATCTCGCCCAGCTCGGTCATCGTCGGGTCGTCCACCTCGCCGCTGACCGCACCACGTGGACATTCCGCCAGCGCGGCTCCGCATTCGACGCAGCATGCGCAGCGCACGGCCTCACTTCCTTGCGCGCCACCAGCAGGCCGAGCATCGAAGATGGATACCGCACCGCACTGGCGCTGATGCAGGGTTACGTCGAATCGTTGGGCATCGTGTGTGACAACGACCAGCTGGCACTCGGTGTCTATTGGGCCGCACACGAAGCCGGCCTCGGCATTCCCCGCGATATCTCGGTGATCGGCTTCGACGACACCCCGATCAGCGCGGTGATGCGTCCGCCGTTGACGACGATTCACGTCCCCGGCGATGAGCTGGGAACGCTCGGAATCAGGGCGCTGATCCAAGAAGTCCGTGGCGATCATGCCGCCGCCACGCTGCTGCCGACATCGCTCGTCATCCGTGGCTCGACAAGTGCCCCGCCGATGGCGGCCCCAGGTATCCGCCCGATCGCGCCTCCCGAATCGGGCGGAGCGTAAAGAGGCCACCCTGTCAGCCCTACTCCCACTCGATCGTCGCAGGGGGCTTGCTCGTGACATCCAGCACGACGCGGTTCACCTCGGGAAGTTCGTTCGTCAGCCGATTCGATAGCGCCGCGATGAGTTCGTGCGGCAGCCGAGTCCAGTCAGCGGTCATCGCATCCTCGCTTGTTACCGGCCGCAGCACGAGTGGATGTCCATACGAGCGACCGTCCCCCATGACACCGACGCTGCGCACCTCCGCCAAGAGAACGACGGGGAACTGCCATACGTCGGCGTCTGCTGGTTCCTTCGCCATCACCTCGCGGACGATCGCATCAGCTTTCCGGACCAGTTCGAGGCGCTGCTGCGTCACTTCGCCCACGATTCGTATTGCCAGACCCGGGCCAGGAAAGGGCTGGCGGCCTATGATCGACTTCGGCAGACCGAGTTCTGCGCCAAGCCTGCGTACCTCGTCTTTGAACAGCTGACGCAGCGGCTCGACCAGCGAAAAGCGCATCTCCTCCGGCAGTCCGCCGACATTGTGGTGGCTCTTGATGTTGGCCGCAGTGTTACCGCTGCCGCCGGACTCGATGACGTCGGAATAGAGCGTTCCCTGCACCAAGAAGTGTCGATCGAAACCGTCGTCGGCCGCCATTTCCGATACCGCGTCGGTGAAGCTTTCGATGAACGATCGGCCGATCGCCTTACGTTTCAGCTCGGGCTCCGAAATTCCGGCCAAGCTGTCGAGGAACCGCTTCTGTTCGTTCCGAACCGTCAGTACGGCGCCGGTCGCCCCTTCGAAATCACGCACCACCTGTTCGCGTTCGCCTTCCCGGAGCAACCCGTTGTCGACAAGTACGCAGGAAAGCCGGTCACCGATTGCCGCGTGCACCACGGCCGCGGCGACCGCCGAATCGACACCACCCGACAGGGCGCAGATCGCCCTACCGTCACCAACCTTGTCTCGGACGTCATCAATTAGTTCACCGGCGACATCACCCATCGACCAGTTCGGCGCACAGTCGGCGACGACCTCCAGAAACCTCCGAAGCACCTCTGGACCGTGGGGTGTGTGATGTACTTCTGGATGATATTGAACACCCGCCATTCGCAGCGCCGGCGACTCGAATGCCGCGATCGCGGTTCGATCACTCGAAGCCATGACATCGAACCCGATAGGCGCCCGCACTACCGCGTCGCGATGACTCATCCAGACAGGCATCTCGGTGGGTAACCCGCCATGCAAAGCACCGCCTTTTACCCGAATGTCCGTTCTGCCGTACTCCGCAACACCGTTGTGGGCTACCTGTCCGCCGAGCAGCAAGGCCATGAGCTGGAATCCGTAGCATATACCGAATACCGGAACACCCAATTCGAGAACTTTCCGATCGATCGCCGGCGCACCCGGAGCATAAACCGAGCTCGGACCACCGGACAATATCAGGGCCAACGGCTTCGACTGTTCGATCTCCACAGCGGCGGTATCGTGCGAGACCACGACCGAATAGTAACCGAGCTCTCGCACACGGCGGGCTATGAGATGCGCGTATTGTGCGCCGAAATCAATGATGACGACGGGCCGACGAGCGCTCTTCAAAATTGACTCCAATTCTTATTCGGTTGCGTCCAACGAAATTCCCATAGTGCATGATTTACTTGCCGACTCGCGAACGATCAATGCGGTGGGCAATGTGTCCACTTCCAGCGCTCCTCCCGCCGTCAGTGTGATCAACTTCTGCATAGCCCGCTCGCCGAGCGCTTTTGCAGGAATGCTTACGCTGGTCAAACTCGGCTGCAGAAGCTCAGCGACATCTGAATTCTCGAAGCTGACGACAGAAATCTGCTGCGGAATCTTCCAGCCCAGTCTGTCCGCTGCGAAATACATACCCGTCGCGATCTGATCGGTGTCGCAAACAACGGCCGTCCACGGTGTTCGACTGCCATATCCAGCGATCAGATTGTTTGCGGCACGGTAGGCGTCGGCCACGGTCGGAGCTACCCTAATCCGGGCTCCCTGAATACCCAGTGCGGAACTGTGTTCGTCGAAAGACTCCGACCTGCGCCGAAATGTCCACGATGCTGGATCTCCGGCGAAATGCAACACCGAAGAATGCCCCAGAGATTTCAGATAGTTGAGCGCTTCGTGCATGCCGGAGCCCAGATCCGCGTTGACCACGGGGCAATCGACCGCCGGATCCATGTCGATCGCCACCGTGGGCTGACCGTTGGCGAGCCGGGTCAACGTAGCGGGGTCGAGCGAGCATCCGATAACCCCATTCGCACCACTCAGGGCGTCAGCGGCCGGACTCCCTCCGTCGGGCACTGGCCAAACAACCAGTCCGCGACCATGTTTCACGCCCTCCGCCGACGCACCGGCGTGAATCTCGGCGAACATCGGGTTTCCCAGAGTTGGCACCAACATGAACACCAAGCCACCTGTCCCCTGCCGCAGATTTCGCGCAGCGACGTTGGGCGTGTAGTGCATCTTGGCGGCCATCTGTCTGATCTCATCGACCGTGCCCGCGGCCAGACGCCCGCGCCAGTGGTTGCTGAGCGCTATCGATACCGCCGATTGAGACACACCCACCGCACGTGCGACGTCTTGACTGGTGACCTTGCGTGGCCTTTGCTGAGCTCCGCTCATGCCGTTCCCTTCGCTACCCACTCCTCGTACGTGCCGATCCGGGGTCTTGACGCGATCTGGTTCATACGTATGATAGCAGGCATTCATACGTATGACGCCCAAAAGGCTCATACGCATGATGTGATGGGTATCATACGTATGACATCATGATCCACTACAGTGGAGGAGTGCGGAAATCTTGGTTGCCCGAGTGACTGTGTTCTGTGGCGCATCCTATGGCCGCGGCAAGATATTTACAGACGCTGCGATGCGTCTCGGTAAAATTCTCGGAAGTCGGGGCGACGAGCTTATCTACGGCGGTTCGAGCACCGGGCTCATGGGAATACTTGCCGATGCTACTCTCGCACATGGGGGGACTGTGACGGGTGTGATACCGCGTGGCCTCGTCGAACATGAAATCGCTCACCCACACCTGACGGCGATGGAAATAGTCGAGTCGATGCACGAGCGCAAGGCTCGCATGGCGGACAAGGCCGAAAAGTTTATCGCCCTACCCGGCGGTTTCGGCACCGCAGACGAGTTGTTCGAGATCATCACCTGGACCCAACTCGGTTTCCAAGCAAAACCGATCGGGCTTCTCAATATCGACGGATACTTCGATCCCCTGTTGAAATGGATCGTACACTGCGTAGAAATGGAGTTCGTCAAATCGCAATATGCCGACTTCATTCTGGTCGACGATGAGCCTGAAGCACTCTTGGACCGACTGGACACGCACATACCGGCCCCGCCTTCCCTGTTCGCGGCTGGTAACTACGTCAGCGATTCGCGGATGGACACACGGTGATGGAGTCGAACGAGTCACGCAAGCTTGCCGTATTCGATATGGATGGCACGTTGTTGCCCGGAGCTACGGCATGCCAATATATCGCACATATTTCAGGAACCACCGACCTGGTGATCGACCTGGAGGCACGCTACTCGGCCGGCTCCCTGTCCGCTGTCGAGTTCGCGCAGATCACCCATGCATCTTGGGCCGTCCATGGCCCTGAGCTCTATCGGACGGCGCACATCGCTGCCCGGAAGATTCGAAATATCGACCGCACACTCGCCCACCTTGCCCAGCATGGCTATGCCACCTGCCTGATCACCATGGCCCCGAAGGCTTTCGCGGCCCATTTCGGAGAGTTCGATCATATCCACGGCTCGGCCTATCCCGACACAATCATCACGCCACAGGACAAGCCGACAATCGCCCTCGAAGTCGCGCGCCAGTATCAGATCGAGCCGGACGGCATCCTCGCGTTCGGCGACTCGGCATCCGACGGTCCACTGTTCGAGGCGATTTCACGAACCGTCGCGGTCAACGGTGACAACCAGATCGAGTCTCTCGCCCGCCACCGATACCGCGGGGATGACCTATTCGATGCAATGATGCTTGCGCTGTCGGATGACGTGGATCAGGCATGAGTGCGGCCGCGAATAGATCAATCGTGACGTGCCTGGCCTTCGAAACTCACGGACCGCGCCTACTCAGAGCCCTGTTCGACAACATCATGGCGGCGTTGCCGACCAACGAGAGACTCCGCTCGGTGGATCGGCGCTTCCCTGACGGAGAGGTGTGCGTCGAGATCGCGCGCTCGCTCCGCGGTCGCCGAGTTCTCGCCTGCCAGATCCTTTCCGTCGATGCACCTTTCAGTGACAACGAACTACTCGCGCTGCTGGCCACCATCCACGGCTGCAAGACGGCCGGCGCCGAAAGGATCATCGTTTTCGTGCCGTTCCTGGCCTACTCCCGGCAGGATCGCCCGGATCTGGAACGTGGCCGCCCCGCGACGACAGAACTGATCGGGCGGCTGCTCCGTTCCGCCGGAGCGGACGCGGTGGTGACCATCGCCGCCGGCGCCACCCAGCGTATCGAGATGCTCTACCGCCCACTGCGATTCACCGCCGTGGATCCGATAGCGCCGATCGTCGCCGCGCTCGCACCGGTGCGGCCGAAGTACCTCGTCGCACCTGACGGCGGGGCTGTGCGCTTGGCTGAACCAGTCGCCGAGCGGCTGGGATGCGAACTTGTCGTGGCCGCCAAGCAGCGGGTGGACGCAGAGAACGTGGTGCTGAATGTCGACGCGGCCGGCATCGAATCCGACGCGGCACCGGTCGCGGTCGTGGATGATCTCGTGGCCAGCGCTGGGACCATCGTGGCCCTCGCCACCGAGCTCCGGCGGCACCGGCCCGCACTCGATATGTATGTGGCGTGTTCACACCTCAGGCCGACACCGGTCGGCATCCGCCGAATAAACGAGCTCTATTCGGCGGGCTGCCTGATCGGCTTGGCGACCGTGACTCTGGCCGCGCCCGTCGAGGGGCTTCGGATGGTCCCGCATATGCCTCCGGTTGCCGAACTCGCCACTGACATCCTTGCCGCATTGAACACCGACGAAACTTTCGCCGAAGATTTCCGTGGTGGCCGAGCGTTTTCCGCTTAGTCAACAGCGACTTACTCGAAGGATTCGATTTGCGAACGTCAACGGGCGGCCCTGCCCATATCAATTTTATACCTTCTCTGATGTGTCTCGACCAGGTCACTTTGCACGGTCAGATCGAACGGATGATCGGCGCCGGTGTCAAGGCCGTCCATATAGACCTGATCGATCCACACTATGGGAATCTGGGACTTCCACCCACCTTGATAGCCGATATCAAAGAGCATTTCGACCTCACCGTCGAGACGCATCTGATGGTCGGCCGACCCGCAGAATACGTTTATGAGGTGCGGTTACTCGGGTCCGACCGCATCCTGGTGCATCAGTCCCAGATCGATGAGGCAGTTGCCGAGGTACTCGTGCAAGCCAGCGAGAACGGCGCCCAGATCGGTGTCGTGGTCAATGCCGATCAGCGCATAGACGTAGATCTGGCCGAATCGGTGACCGCCTCGCAAATCACGGTCATGACCGTCAGGCCGGGCGGTGCGGGCCGTCCCTTCATCGCTTCCGCGTTACAGAACATCGCCGACGCCGACACACTCCGGCAACGACGCGTCATAGAACGTGTCGAGGTCGACGGCGCGGTAGGGGCCCGGACGATCGGACAGCTGCTTGATGCAGGAGCTCACCAATTCGTCCTCGGTAGCAGTGCATTCAAGAATCGCAGATTTTCCGAGCAGGAATATCACGACATTGTGGCGCCAGCGCTCGTCGGCACCCATCGATAACAAAGGCATTCTCATGAACACCATTGACTCAGCCGGTCCAGAAAATTCTTCGGCACCTTCCCTGTCCGTAACTTTTGGAGATCACCTCGTACGGAATCTTCCTATCGTGCCCGTGGCACCGGATCTCGAAATAGCGTTCCTAAAATTATACGGCGACGTGGAACTTCTCGACCATTGTGTCAAGGAACTCGCCAAGCAGATTTCCGACGCCGTAGAGGTCCTGGTCGGTGCGGAAGCGGGAGGCATCCTGCTGACACACGGCGTGGCGACGGCGACCGGCCTGCCCTGTGCTATCGCTCGTAAGAAGCGGCGACCGCATATGGTCTCCCCGGTCTCGGTGACGGTCGGGACCATCGGGACGCCCGGACTTCAGGAGCTCTTCCTCGACGACGCCGACCAGCGACTCATCGCTGGTCGGCGAGTCGCTGTCATCGATGAAGTACTGAGCTCAGGCGCCACTCAGCAGGCGATGACGACGCTCGTGGCGCAGGCAGGCGGACAGGTCGTACAGACATTGGTGGTGGCCACCGAAGGAGAGCGGCGAGCGGACGTAACCCACCTCGTCCATCTGCCGGTCAACCCGAGTGAGGTCTGCTGACATGGCGGGGCTGTCGTCATCGGTAGAAGCAGGCCAGCTCCTGACCGAATGGGCCGAAGCACGAATGCCGGTGTTGACCGCCAGCGCACAGGCGTTTGCGAAGACCGACACATTCAGTGGACTGCGTTGCGCGATCGCAGTACACATCACCTCGGAGACCGCCGCATTGGCGCGGGCGCTCGCTGCCGCGGGCACCGCGTCGGTCGTCGTCTGTTCGTCCAATCCCCGTACGGCGAACGCGGCGGTGATGGCGTCGCTCGAACACGACGGCATCGAAGTGGTCAATCGAGAAAGCATCGGAATCGAAGAACACGCCCAAAACTTCCGGTCCGTGCTGCGGACACGGCCCGACGTCATCATTGATGACGGGGCGGAACTGATTCGGCTACTCCACGTTGACGAACAGTTCCGGCAACTAGACATCATCGGTGCGCTGGAGGAGACCACCTCGGGTGTCCGCCGCATCTGCGCGCTGTCCGAGGAGGGAACGCTACGGTTTCCGGTCGTCAACATCAACGGCGCGGCAACAAAACACTTGTTCGACAACCGTTACGGGACCGGCCAGAGCGCGCTGGACTCGATCATGCGCTCGACGAACACGTTGATCGCCGGCTCGCGCGTTCTGGTCATCGGCTACGGCATGTGCGGCAAAGGCATTGCGCGCGCGGCGCGCGGCCTGGGCGCCCAGGTGCTGGTTTCCGAGATCGATCCCATTGCGGCGTTGGAGGCTCATCTGGACGGGCATGCCGTGCTGCCTGCCCTGGACGGTTGTGCCGTAGCGGACATCGTCATCACCGCGACGGGTAGCCGCAACGTCATTCGCGGCGATCATTGGAAGGCATTGCTGCGCGGCAGTCTCGTCGTCAATTGCGGACACTTCCGAAACGAACTGGACATGGCCGGTCTGCAGGAACTGTGCCCCAACGAGCCAGCGGTCGTGAGGCGTAACGTCTATCGCTACGACGCGGGCTCGTCCGGCCATGTACTCGTTCTCTCCGACGGCGACATCGGGAATCTCGCTGCGGCAGAGGGGAATCCCGCGGCGCTGATGGACATGTCGTTTTCCGATCAGCTCCGCGGGCTGGCCTGGCTGATCGAGAACCGAGATCGGCTCGGACCCGAGGTCGTGGCGCTGCCCGCCGAGATAGATGTGTCGGTCGCACGGGACAAGTTGTCCGCCCTGTCGGTCCGCATCGACACGCAACACGAAGATCAGGTCGAGTTCGACCGTTCGCACGCCTGACCCGAGAAAGGATGAAAGCTTGTCTTACACCGAAGATATCGCCCAGGTTCAGGCAACGATGCGATGGGTGTCGGAGGTCGACCCTTACCCCGAAGAGTTCGTCATGCACGGCCTGACCTGGTCGTCACTGCCCGGCGTGTTCCCGAGCACGATTACCTCGGGGACGGAGGTCTTCAGTCATATTGTGTGTCCTGACCCCGGTGAGACGTTCTGCGAGGTCGGCTGCGGATCAGGTGTCATATCGGTAATGGCAGCGATGCAGGGCAAAGCCCAGGTAACGGCGCTCGACATCAACCCCGCTGCGATCGACAACTGCCGGGTGAATGCCGAGCGACACAATGTGACACACCGCATGACCTGCCTGGTGAGTGACCTCTTCAGTGAGGTACCGCCGAGCTCGTCGTTCGACACGATTTTCTGGAACGTCCCGTGGGGCTTAGCCGAACCTTCGTATCAGTACGTAAACGACCTGGAACGAGCGGTATTCGATCCTGGATACTCGTTGCAGCGCAGGTACATGACGGAAGGTCGCGCGTTCCTGCGTGACGGCGGGCAGCAGCTCCTGGGGACGACAGACATCGGAGATATCGAGTTGCTGAACTCGATAGCCGCCGAAGCGGATCTGAAATTACAAGAGGTCGCCCGTGTCCGGCGTATCGAGGTGAATCAATTGATGACCTACATCGTGTACAGGGTAGACGAAGGGTAGTGCCACCGGCGCGGTGCGATCAGCCGATCGCACCGCGCCGCACAGTTCGTCGGTTCCGGGTGATCAGTCGACCAGGTCCAGGAACTCCCAGTGCGCTTCGGGTTGGGCACCGCTGAGCCACTTTCCGCAATTCTGCAGGACTATCGGGCCCGAGGTGATGTGCTGGGTGCCGGTGGCGAGATCGCGGAGGAACCGGTCGATCGGGCCGCGCCGGATCGCGGTTGTCGCGGCCCATCGGTGCACTGTCTGGCCGACGTCGTGCACGGTCCACGTCGTGTGGTTGAGTACCAGCCGGATCAGCGTCTCCTGTTCGGTGCTCAGCAATTCACCTGCGGCAAGCGTTTCTTCGTTTTCTTGCCAGGCTTGCAGCACCCACGCGCGGGCCGCGCGCAGCCTGGCCTCGGCGGTCGCGTACTCGGCGTGGAACTGCGCGGTGTCGACGGCGGCGTGGAACGTACCCGACTTCTTCGACGCGTAGAGCTTCAATTCGTCGAGCAGCCGGCGGCCGACGCCGAGTGCCCATCCGGAGTGCACGATCGCGGACATGTTCACAATGCCGATGCGATAGATCGCGCCGCCGTTGGCGGGGTCCATCGTGGTCGCGCGATAGGTGTGCGTCTGCGGGACATAGACATCGGTGCAGTGGTAGTCGATGCTGCTGGTCGCACGGAGGCCGAGCACGTCCCAGTTGTCGACGAGAGTCACCTGCGACTTGGGCATCGCCAGTATCCGGGGCTCGCCGGTGTCCTCGACCTGGATCGCACTGTGGATGTGCGTGGCCAGCGCCATACCGGAGGCGAACTGCCATTCCCCACTGACCAGGTAGCCGCCGTCCACCGGGACAGCCCGGCCGGGCCGGGTGCCATGGCCGGACAGCAAGGCGTGATCACCGCTCGCCACATCGGGGAACAGCTCAGCGGCGGCAGCGGCACCGAGATAGGCCGCCGTGGTGCCGGTGATCATCTGCAGCGCCATCATCGTCCATCCGGCCGCGGCGTCGTGGTAGCTGAGCCGCTCGATCGTGCGAATCAACTGACGCGGGGAGAATTCGTAGCCGCCGAGATTCTCCGGCAGACCTGCCCGGACGATCCCCGTGCCCAGCAACGACTTCGCGACGTCCGCGGTGAGCCTGCCGAGTGTGTCGGCCGCCTCCGCGTCCGCTTCGATGGACTCGCCGAGCGCGTCGATCCGTTCCAGCATCGCCGGGAATTTTTCGCTGATGTGTAGCCGAGCCGAGGCTGTCACACGCTTCCTCCTGGATTCGAAACCACAGTGGGGGCGGCGTCTTCGGCCACACCGGACGCTCTCCCGCACCAACCACCACTCTCCGATGTGAACCCCTCGCGCGCAACGTGCATGGTCGGCTCAGCGGACCCCGGGGGTTCGGCGATCTCGGTCTGCACCGTGTTCAGGGCAATCGGACCCGGGCAAGTCGAATCCGGAGTGAGCTCGGTTCTCCCTTGTTATCCTGATCGGCATCGCGGCCTTCCGCTCTCGGCAGAGGTCCAATCCGTTGGCGCCGCAACGTATATGGCTCCATGAGGGTACCGCGGTGGCACCCGGTACCTGCGCTGACAGATTCGTCGAACCAGAGCTGACGCACCGTCGGAACGGGAGACAGAATGAGAAGGCACTTCTCGGCGCTCCCCTGGCTGATCGTCTATGTCGCGCTCTGCGGCGTCGCGACATGGCTGCTGAAGGTCGGCTGGCTGCACGTCTACCCGTAGCGCGTCAGGCGATGGCCCGCAGTTCCTCGGCGGTGATCTCCTCCAGCGAGCGCCGTCGCGTCTCGACCAGGAAGGCGACACCCGCCGCGGCCGCGATGGTCATCGGGATGGCGCTGATGAGCGCGGTCATCGAAATCGATGGTGCCGCAACGGCGAGCACCACCAGCGCGAGCACGATAATGCCGCCTGCCTTGCTCATGCCTGCCGCCAAACCGGTGCCGCGGGAACGTATTCGCGTCGGGTACACCTCGGCGCCATAGGCGACGAGTACCGCCACCACCGAGCTCGCGCCCCAGATCGGCGGGATGAGCAACGCGTACAGCAGAATCTTGTTGTCCGCGATGCGATCTCCGAGCGCGACGAACCCGAACAACGAAACCGCAAGCAGCGCACTGAGTATCACCATCGTCCATTTCGACGAGCGGTGATAACAGTAGGCGACCAGGAAATTGAGCGGGAAACCGATCAGCGCGGAGTCACGCAGGATCTGATCGGCCGAGACGCCGCTGTACCCGAGTTGGCGCAGGTTGGTCGGCAACCAGAGCTGAAAGCCGTAGACGACCAGGCCGACGCCGAGACCGACCAGCACCAGCACAGTGGTGATCCCGCCGAACGGCGCCTGCACCAGACGACGGTATCCCCCCTTGACACCGGATTCGATTGTGAGCTCCGACTTTTCGACCTCGGTAATCGATGCGTTGTAGACGCGCAACACCTGCTCCGCCTCCCGGCGGCGGCCCAGCGCCAGCAGGAAGCGCGGCGACTCCGGGATCCACCGGGTGAGCAGAATGGTCAGCAACCCGGTCGGGAACCCGATCAGCCACATCACCCGCCAGCCGTAGCTGTCGCCGACGGTGGCCGACAACCAACTGGTGATGATGTAAGCGCCCGCGATGTCGCCACCGATCAGCACCATCAGCCAGCCGCGATGCCGCGCCGGAATCGTCTCGGCGAGCAGGGTGAACGCGATCGGCAGCATGCCGCCCGCGCTGATGCCCATGATCAGGCACATCAGCAGATTCAGCTCGAAACTCGGCATCGCACCACACACCGAAGTGGCCACGAAGAACACCCCCGCCAGCAGAATCGCCGCCTTGCGGCCGATCTTGTCGCTGAGCCAACCCCAGATGAACGAGCCGATCACCGTACCGGTGATCCCCGCCAGCGGCAGCAGTGCAGCCGGCAGGCCGCCACCAGGGTTGGTCGCGGTTTTCAGCCCGTATTCCTTGGCGACCCCGGGCACGACGAACGCCAGCGTGGTCGGCTTCATGACATCGATGGTGATCGCCGCGGCCATCACCAGCAGCAGAACCACATGTACCCGATTGATCGGCGCATCATCGAGCGCACGTACCCGCAGGTTTGCCACCTGATCACGCTGTGCCCCAACAGGAACCAGTCCATAGGCGGTGACGACGAGGCCGACGACGATCAACACCATTCCTACAAGCATCGAGGTATCCATGGGCATGTCCGCCATGTGATAACCCATGTGCCTGGACTCCCAGTACATCGGAAAGTGCAGCGCAGTACCCAAAGTCGTTGCGGCGAGCCCGAACCAGAAGGCACGGGTACGCCGCCGAATAGGCGCCGGGTGGGGTCCTTCGTCGGTTTGCTCGATCGATGAGTCGAAATGTCTTTGGCTACACACAGATATCTCCGTTCTTTACCGTACGGACAGCGGGCGAATTGAAAGCGGAACCCGCGTACCAAACGGCAGTGGCACGACAAGTAAGAGCAGCGGCGTAGAGCGACAGCCCCGCGGTCGCGGAGCCGATAGCGGCGCGATACGCCGGTGGTCATAGCCTGTCGGCATGGCTGAGTCGATCGAGGCGGTTGCTGACCGGGCCGAACGGTCGCGAGCTCACGATCTTGTTGAATCACCTCGGTAAAGGTTCGATATTCAAAGCTGCGGCAGGGCCAGCAAAAAGGGCGCGGTCCGAATCGTTCGTTCGGTCAAGGTGATACCGATTTCGAGTCGATCATTTTTCCGGAGTCGGAACTCACAGATTCCCGTGCGGACATCTCGGGTTAATCGACAATTTCTGTCGTCGCGAACGGTGGAGACCGCGATCGCGCGAGCGATCCATTTTCCGGGCGGTACACAGTTCAAACTGAAAGCCCCCTGGTTTGCGACAATCAGCAACGCGGCGGCCGATGTCAGCGGATTGGCCGCGCGGAATATGCTCATGTACCTTCGGCGCACTGCCGCCCCCTCCGGGTCGAACAGCTTGCCGCACAATAACGGCATGCTGGTCTCGCGATTGCAGTCATGCTGCTCGGACCATCTCAACGGAACCTGCTCGCCGCGAACGTAGCGACGATACTGGGACGGACTCAGGCCGACCGCTTCGGTGAACCGCGATGTGAACGTGCCGTAACTGAGATACCCGACGGCATAGGAGATGTCGGACACTCTCATCGACGTGGAGGCCAATAACTTCTTGCTTCGCGCCAGACGGATTGCGGCGAGGAAACGGGCGGGTGACCAGCCGGTTTCGGCGCGAAACCGTCTGACGAAGTAGAACTTGCTGCATTTTGCGACGTCGGCGAGGTCATCCAAGGTAACCTGTTGCCCGCAGTTTTCCCACATGTACTTGATGCTGTCAGCAATATGGTCGGACACGAACTCTCCCAAACTCATAACAATCCAGGATGCCTGAGCCGGTGACAGCAGAAGTGAGCCTACCGCAGCTGTTCGGCTGCGAGATAGCTACGAAATAGCGCCTTTGCTAGTGCGAGGAAATGTGGCCGCTGCCGCTGATGGTGGAACTGACCGGCCGCCTCTGGCACCGAGGTCGAACCATTCAGGTGTCGCCGCAAAGGCCGCGCGCCATTACGAAATGCCGGTGGCCCCTCAACTGCGGGATGAACGCTCGGCAAGTGCAGCCGTCGAATCCGCAGTGGCGGTTGCATTACTTCCGAGTACCCCCTTAACCCGTAGCCCCGACGCAAGCCCCATGGCCCCGATGCAGCGAGGCAGGCGAACGGAGTGCCCGACGGTGGCTCAGTTCGCCACCATGATTCATGTTATGCAACTGGTCGGTAGAATACTTCCGTTTTATAGATTGAGCAACGAGGAAGAAGCCCCAGACGCGACCGGATGGGAACCTTGAGTACAGGTTCTGCGAAGGAGGGCTTCAGATGGTCTTCACTCTGGGTGGGCTCCGCCGGAAGATCTTGACGCCGGACGCGCGACAGGCCTCGTTGCAGGTTCGCGGCTTCCCTGCCCGTAATTCCTACGCCGCAGCGTGTCTGGAGCTGCCCGGCGCGACGTTCATCGAAGGATTCGGTGTCGGCGCCGAGCGTGCCACGGCAGCGGAGACTGCGGCGTTGTTATCCGAAATAGAAAGTAAGCGAAGAGGTTTCGCGTTCGAAGGCGCTGCGATGGCAATGGCGATCCGGGACGCGTTGCCGATCGGCCACCGCCATCACGTAGCCGACTTCCTCACCGCGGCAGACGAACACCTCTACATGATCTACGTCGGCGTCGGCTGGGCACTGGCCCGGCTCCCGCGGCCACTGCACCGAGCGGCGCTCACCGGCGCGACCGATCCGGTGCTGGTTTGGCTCGCCTTGGATGGCTACGGGTTTCACCAGGCCTATTTCCATACCGATCGCTACGTGAAACAGCAGTATGTGGATCCGAACCCGCCCGTCGTGTCGGTCCGGCACTCGGACTATGTGCCGCACGCGATCGATCAGGGGATCGGGCGCGCGATGTGGTTCGTCGCAGGCGCCGATCCGGTAGTCGCATGCACGATGATCGAAGCGTTCGCGGCTGACCGGCGTCCGGACTTGTTCGCCGGCCTCGGCCTGGCGGCGACCTACGCGGGCGGTGCCACCGCCGACGAGCTCGCCACGCTGCGCGAGCAGGCATCGCCCTATCGCGAAGACATCGGGCAGGGTGCAACCTTTGCCGCCGAAGCACGTGCCCGCGCCCGCATCGTGCAGCCGAATACCGAGACCGCCGTAAGAGTTTTCACCGGCCGGCCCGTCGATGACACATCCAGGATCGCGATCGACACCCGGCCCGCGGAGCCCACCATCGACGGCCTGGCCGGTTACGAGGTCTGGCGACAGCGGATTCGACAACGGTGCCTGACCTCCGAGCCTCCCGACCCGACCGCTTCCGCAGCCACGGAAACAACCGCAAAGGCCGAATCATGAACGCTCGTATAAGAGCCCTGGCGCCGACGATCGCCGCGGTGGTGCTGCTGGCATCCGCTTTCCTCGTCGCGCAAGCACAGGTCGCCACCGACGATCCGGACACCGTGGCGCAGGACTACAAGCTCGAATCCATGGCGATCGCCATGCCTCCCGGATACGACCAGCTGCCGATGAAATCCGTGCGCGAGGTGAACCCGTCATATCACCGCATTCGCTCGTGGATCTCCTCGGTCGGTGCCTCGATTGCCGTCAACGACCTGGTCGGGCACGGGCGGTCCGACGGCATGTGCATCGTCGACACCCGAACCGACTCGGTGATCGTGACCTACACCCCGACCGCACCTCATGCCGACCGCTTCACACCATTCGTGCTCCGTCCGGACCCGATCACGATGGATTCGACGATGGCGCCGATGGGTTGCGCCCCCGGCGATTTCAACGGCGACGGTGGAATGGATCTACTCGTCTACTACTGGGGACGAACACCGATCATCTTCCTACACCGGGCCGATGCCACCGATCCGGCGCCGAAATATGTACCGACCGAGCTGATCCCGTCGGGGACCACGCGCGATCAGTACCACGGCGAACAGTGGAACACCAATTCTGTGTCCATCGCCGACTTCGACGGTGACGGCCATCCGGACATCGTCTTCGGGAACTACTTCCCGAACTCCGGTGTGCTCGACCCGAACGGGCGTCCCGACGTCGTCATGAACGACTCGTTGTCGAATGCGAAGAACGCCGCGGGCGAGCGCGTATTTCGATGGAACGGCAACGACGCCGCCGGACGCCCGGAATACGTCGAGCAGAAGGGCGCGATCCCGTTCGGCGACAGCACCGGCTGGACCCTGTCGCTCGGATCGGGTGACCTGACCGGCGATCTGCTGCCCGAGCTCTACATCGGCAACGACTTCGGCCGCGATCATCTGCTGTACAACCAGTCGACGCCGGGCACTATCCGATTCAGCACGGCAACGGGCAATCGAACCTGGACCGACCCGAAATCGTTCGTGCTCGGGCATGACTCGTTCAAAGGTATGGGCGTCGATTTCGTCGATATGTACGATCGCGGAAAATTCGACATGCTGGTCAGCAATATCACCACCCCGTGGGGCATCCAGGAAAGCAACTTCGTCTGGCGCAACGACACGAGCACGCCCGACGACATGCGTCGAGAACTCGTCTCCGGGCACGCACCGTTCTCGCAACAGGCGCAACAGCTCGGACTGGCCTGGACGGGCTGGGGCTGGGATATGAAAGCCGCCGATCTGCGCAACTCCGGAACCCTCGACGTGCTGCAGACCTCCGGGTTCGTCCAAGGCGACGGCGGCAACCGATGGGCTTGGCTGCAGGAGCTTGCGACCACCAACGACGTCGTGCTGCACGACCCGGTGATGTGGCCGCGAGTCGCCCCCGGCGACGACATCGCGGGCGGGCACCCGATGGCACTGTTCGCCAAGGGGCGCAATGGCAAGTACGTCGACATCACCGAGCAGGTCGGCACCGACGCGCCGATACCGACGCGCGGGGTCGCCATCGGCGACACCACCGGCACCGGCACGCTCGATTTCGCGGTCGCCCGCCAGTGGGGGCCGCCCGCGTTCTTCGCGAATCAATCACCGGCCCTGGGCAACTCGTTGACATTGCGGCTGTATCGACCGGCGCAGCCTGCCACCGGTACGCCCGCGACGGTCGCCGGGCAGCCCGCTTACAACGCGGTCGTCACGGTGCGCACCGCCGACGGCCGGACCACCCGCAGCCAACTCGACGGCGGCAGCGGTCACAGCGGCAAACGCAGTTTCGACGTGCACTTCGGACTCGGCGCCGCCAGCACCCCGGTGGCGGCCGATATCGAGTGGCTCGACACCGCCGGTGCCCGGCATCACCAGACACTCCAGCTCGCGCCCGGCACGCACGCGCTGATGCTGACCGACACGGCCACCGAGATCGCCGAGGGGATCACGAAACCATGACTCTGCTCAACCGTAAACTCAGCCTTCGCGATCAGCCCTCCGCACCACCCCGCGGCAACGGTGCAACCGCGGTCGTACCGCCCACCACCAACGGTGCCGCGCCGACCACCGAACCGGCCAAAAGAGATGTGCGCTATCTGGCCCTACGGAATTTCGCCCTCTCGCTGACCGTGCTCAATATCGTCGGCTACACCATCCTCGGCTTCGAACAGCCACCGCTCTGGCCGATTCTGGCGATCTTGTCGGCTTACGTGATCGACCTGGCTTTCGAGATGATCACCGCGTGGTCGCGTAACACCGCACCGCGATTCCTGGGTCGCGGCGCCCGCGGCGTGTACGAGTTCCTCCTACCGGCCCACATCACCGCCTTGGCGGTGAACATGCTGCTCTACGCCAATAATCAATTCTGGCCGGTCCTGTTCGCCGTAGCGGTGGCGATCACCAGCAAGTATGTGTTCCAAGCCCCGTTCGGCGGGCGGATGCGCCATTTCCTGAACCCGTCCAACTTCGGGATAACAGTGGCGCTGCTGTGCTTCAGCACCTGGATCAGCATCGCGCCGCCCTACGAATTCGGCGAGAACATCAACACGATGTTCCGGATAGCGGTCCCGCTGGTCTTGCTCGTCGCGGGCACGGTGATCAACGCCACCCTGGTCCGCCGGGTGCCGCTGATCATCGGCTGGCTCGGTGGGTTCGTGATCCAGGCCGTGGTCCGGCACGCACTGTTCGACGTCGCCCTGGTCGCCGCGCTCGGCATGATGACCGGCACCGCCTTCATCCTGTTCACCAACTACATGATCACCGACCCTGGCACGACGCCGTTCCCGGCCCGAGCCCAATTCATGTTCGGCGCATCGGCCGCCACCGTCTACGGACTGCTGATGGTCTTCAACGTCGTCTACACCTTGTTCTTCGCCGTCACGATCGTCTGCGCGATCCGGGGCAGCTACGCCTGGATTGCCTACTGGACGAAGGCTGCCAAAGGCCGTGCCGCTGAACGCCGAAGCACCGACCGGGTGCCGGTGTTGTCCCCCGGCCCCACTATTCAGCGAGCATGACCGATGGTTCGACTAGCGATCGTCGGTATGGCGTGCCGATTTCCCGACGCCGCGACCCCGGCTCAGCTGTGGGACAACGTCCTGGCCCGCAGGCGTGCATTCCGGCCGATCCCACCGGCCAGGTTGAACGCGGCCGACTACTACGCGAGTGATTCCGCGGCGGCGGACCGCCATTACGCGACCCATGCGGCGGTCATCGAAGGCTGGACCTTCAATCGGGCCAGACATCGCGTCGCCGCCAACACCTTTCGATCCACCGACATCGTCCACTGGCTCGCCTTGGACACCGCGGCCGCGGCGCTCGACGACGCCGGCTTTCCGGCGGGCGAAGGCTTGGACCGCAAACGCACCGGCGTCATCCTCGGTAACACGCTCACCGGCGATATGACCCGCGCTTCGGGCATGCGGCTGCGGTGGCCCTATGTGCGTCGCACCCTGGCCGGCGCACTGCACCGCAAAGGCTGGCCCGCGGCGCAGATCGCCGCCTTTCTCGACGAGTACGAGGCGGACTACAAGGCACCGTTCCCGGCGATCACCGAGGACAGCCTGGCCGGTGGCCTGGCGAACACGATCGCCGGGCGGATCTGCAACCACTTCGATTTCGGCGGTGGCGGTTTCACCGTCGACGGCGCCTGCTCGTCGTCGCTCTTGTCGATCGCACAGGCCGGTGACGCCATGCTCGCCGGTCACCTCGACGCCGCGATCGTCGGTGGCGTCGACATATCCATCGACCCGTTCGAACTGGTCGGCTTCGCGAAGACCGGCGCCCTGTCGACGTCGGAAATGCGCGTGTACGACCAACGTTCGAACGGCTTCTGGCCGGGTGAGGGCTGCGGGATCCTCGTGCTGCTGCGCGAGGAGGACGCGATCGCCAGGGGTGCACGGATATACGCGACGATCGCAGGCTGGGGTATCTCCTCGGACGGTCGGGGTGGCATCACCCGGCCCGAACACAACGGCCACCTGCGGGCGATCGAACGCGCGTACCGGATGGCGGGATTCGGGGTGGACACCGTCGACTATCTCGAGGGCCACGGCGCCGGCACCGTGGTCGGTGACCGCACCGAGCTCGAGGTGTTCAATACGGCCGTCGCCGCCCGGAGTGCGGGCAGACCACCGGTGGCGATCGGATCGATCAAGGGCAACATCGGTCATACGAAGGCGGCGGCCGGCATTGCGGCCCTGATCAAGACCACCCTCGCTGTGCACCACGGCACCATTCCGCCGATCACCGGTACCGACCGGCCGCATCCGGTCCTCGGCGACGTCGAGAATCGACTTCGGCTCCCCGACAGCGCATTCGAATGGCCGGACCCCAGCGAAGAGACCACGGCACCGGCCGTCGCCGCACCCGACCCGAACCCTCCCCGGCGGGCCGGCGTCTCGTCGCTGGGTTTCGGCGGCAGCAACGCCCACGTCGTGCTGGAGAGCCGACTGCCACCGCGGACGCTGTCGCGCGCGGCCAGTACCCGCCTGGCGCGCAGCGCGCAGGATGCGGAACTGTTCGCGATGTCAGCGGCCACACCCCCCGAGCTGGCAGCCGAGCTACGCAGGGTCGCCGCACTCGCCGCGCGTTGTTCGTTCGCCGAACTCGGCGATCTCGCCGCCGAGCTGATCCGGATCGACGCCCGGCTACCGATCAAAGCGGCGGTGGTCGCCACCGGACAACGACAGGCCGCGGACCGGTTGACCGAACTGGCCGACGTCCTCGCCGCCGGTGAACGGCACCGGTTCGCTCCGGGATCCGGCCAATTCCTCAGTGCCGGAATAGGATCCGCACCGCGCATCGGACTGATGTTTCCCGGGCAGGGCGCCCCCGGGCACGGCGACGGCGGCGCACCCGCTCGCCGCTTCGCCGTGATCGCCGACCTGTACCAGCAGGTGGGTGTTCACGCCGAAGGTGCGGCCACCGAGGAGGCGCAGCCGCGCATCGTGACGGCCTCGCTCGCCGGCTTGCGACTGCTCGACTCCGTCGGCATGAACGTCGTCGGCTGCGTCGGGCACAGCCTGGGGGAATTGACCGCGCTCTACTGGGCCGGTGTGTTCGACGAAACCGAGCTCGTACGCACAGCGGCGTTCCGCGGCAAGGCGATGCAGACCGCTGCCGTGGCTGAGCCGGGCACCATGGCGACGATCTTCGCGGGCGCCGATCAGGTGGCGGCCTTGCTGAACGGCAGCCCCGTGGTGATCGCCGGATACAACAGTCCGAAACACACAGTGGTCGCGGGGCCGACCGACGCCGTCGACGCGGTGCTGGTGAGCGCGCGCGCAGCCGAAATGCGCTGCCGGACACTGCCGGTTTCGCATGCGTTCCATTCACCGTTGGTCGCGCCCGCAGCCCACGCCTTCCGCCGCTACCTCGACGAGATCGATCTTGGCAAGGTCAAACGGTCCGGTTTGTTCTCGACCGTCACCGCAGGCTCGCTGGAGCCCGGCTACGCCGTCGCCGATCTGCTCGAGCGCCAGGTGCGCGCACCGGTCCAGTTCGCCGCCGCGTTGTCGCAGCTCGCACAGACCTGCGATCTGCTCGTCGAGGTCGGGCCGGGTTCGACGCTGTCGGCCCTCGCCGCTGATGTGTGCCCTGGAATTCCTACTGTCGCAATGGAAACCGACGGCGACTCAGTTGCCGGGATCCTGCGCACCCTCGCCGCCTGCTACGTCCTCGGCGCCCGCCCCGACCTGGACGGCTTCGCCGCCGAACGCTTCAACCGGACGATCTCGCTCGACAAGCAGTTCGTTTTCATCGAAAGCCCTTGCGAGCAAGCACCGAACGACTCGTTCCTCCCCCAGGCGCTGTCCATCGAGCCCGGCATAGCGCAGCCTGCTGTGGCCGATCAACCCGACCCGGCCTGGGCGGACGACACCTCGTCCTTGCCGACGTTGCAGCGACTGATCGCCGAGCGCGTCGAACTTCCCATCGAGGAGATCACCCCCGAGATCCACCCGCTCGACGATCTGCATTTGAGCAGCATCACCATCACCCAACTGGTCGCGGATGCGCTCGCGCTGCTCGGCGCCGAAATACCGGAGCCGACCACCAACGTTGCCACCGCGACGATCGCGCAGCTCGCCGAGGCGATCGACGACCTCGCGCACACGGCGCGCAACGACGCACCGGCGAAGCAGGCCGACGAGCTGACCGGCGTTGATATCTGGGTGCGGCCGTTCACCATCGACCTTGTCGCCTCCGCCGTGCCGCCGGTCACCGATCATGGCGTCGAGCCGGGACGGTGGCGGGTGTTCGCACCGCAGGACGATCGGTTCGCCGCGGCCATCCGGCACCGGCTCGACACCGCCGGCTTCGGCGACGGTGTGCTTCTGAAGCTAGGTGCGGCCGAGCCGGCCGAAATCGCCATCGACCGTATGCTTTCCGCCGCTCGATCAGCGATCGACACCGGCTCTCGCTTGGTCGTTGTCGACGACGGCCGAGACGCGGCGGCGCTGGCCAAGACGGTGCATCTGGAGGCCCCCGCCGTCCGGACGACCGTCGTCCATATAACCCCCGAGCTGGCACCCGAGCACGTCGCACGGCTGGCGTGCGCCGATATCGCCGCGACCACCACCTTCCGGGAAGTCCACTACGACAAGGCGGGCAAGCGGGCCGAACCGATACTTCGCGAGCTGCCGCTGGTCCAGGCCGAGCTGCCACTCGGCGCGGGTGACGTGGTGGCTGTCACCGGCGGGGTTCGTGGCATCACCATCGAATGCGCTGTCGCGCTGGCGAAGCAGACCGGATGCGCGCTTGCGCTCATCGCTCGAAGCCCCGCCGACGATCCCGATATCGCCACGAACATGACCCGGCTCCGCGAATCCGGGATCGCCGCACACTATTTCACCGCCGACGTGACCGACCGGAACCAGATCGCCGACACGATCACCACGATCCGTCGCGAACTCGGTGCGATCACCGGCATCCTGCACGGCGCCGGCATCAACACCCCCGCGGCGATCGGATCATTGACCGGTGACCACGTGGCGCGAACCATCGCGCCCAAGGTCGACGGCCTACGCAACCTACTCGAATCGCTGCGGCCTGCCGAGCTTCGTCTGGTCGTCGGCTTCGGCAGCATCATCGGCCGGGCCGGGCTGCGCGGTGAGGCGCATTACGCGATCGCCAACGACTGGCTGCGCTCCGCCATCGATACCCTCGCCGGCGAACAGCCGGCCTGCCGGTGCCTCACCATCGAATGGTCGGTCTGGGCAGGCACCGGGATGGGCGAACGGCTCGGCGTGCTGGATTCCCTTGTCCGCGAAGGGATCGAGCCGATTCCGACGGACGTGGGTGTCGAACTCATGCTGGATCTGCTGCGCACTCCGGCCTGCCCGACCAGTGTGGTTGCGATCGGTAGAACCGGCGGCTTGCCCACGATCCGATTCGACGAGGTCGAACTTCCGCTGCTGCGGTTTCTGGAGCGTCCGCGCCTGCACATCCCCGGGATCGAATTGCTCGCCGACGCCGACATTTCCACGGCGACCGACCCTTATCTCGCCGATCACCAATTCTCCCGCGACGCATTGTTCCCCGCCGTGCTGGGGATGGAGGCCATGGCGCAGGCCGCCACCGCGTTGTTCGGCGAACAGCGCCCGGTGCAGTTGCACGATCTCGAATTCCTCCGGCCGATCATCGCGGCGCCGGAGGGGGTCATGACGATCCGGGTGGCCGCCCTCAGATCGGGCGACACCGTCCGGGTGGCGATCCGGTCGAACACCACGGCATTTCAGATCGACCATTTCCGCGGCGTCTGCCGACACGACATGACGGCCGACGGCGCAGCTCTTGCGATATCGACGTCGGCGACCGAACCACTCCAGCGACTGGCCGAATTCGCGCACACCGCCGCCACGACGACGGCCGGCCTCGGCATCGCGGTCGACACCGACTTCTACGACCGAATCATGTTCCACGGGCCGACCTTTCGGTCCGTCGAGGATTATCATCAGCTGGCCGCCCGACAATGCGTCGCCCGAATTCGCGTCGGCGACCAGCGCTGGTTCTCCCCGATGTTGCCGCAATCGCTGGTGCTGGACGACCCGGCGGCCCGCGACGCATTCATGCACGCCATCCAGGTCTGCGTGCCCGACTGGACCCTGCTGCCGTCCAAAGTCGCACGCGTGCTGTCCTTGCCGATAGCGCCGGACGTCCAGACAGTCGTGCTGGCGGCGCGCGAACGGTCCCACGAACAGTCGACGTACATATACGACGTCATCGTGCGCGACGAGTACGGCGCATTCGTCGCGGTCTGGGAGGCACTCGAACTTTCCGCGGTCGCACCGATCGCGTCACCGTCCGGGTGGATACCCGAGTTGCTCGGTCCATACCTGCAAAGGCGGCTCGATAGCCTGCTCCCTTCGCCGGTTCAGTTGGCGATCGTGCGCGAACGGGCGCAACTACCGGTCGCCGACGACGACACCAACCCGCGGATGTCGGGCCGCCGCGAAGCAACCCGGCGCGCGCTGGCCGCCGCGCTCGGACGCGCGGTGGTCATCCGGCACCGACCTGACGGGCGACCGGAGATACCGGACGGGCACGCGAGCTTCTCCCACGGTGCCGGTCTCACCGTCGCCGTGGTCGCCGCATGCCCGGTCGGCTGTGACATCGAACCGGTCCAGGAGCGTACGCAGGCGCAATGGACCGGCCTGCTCGGCAATTCAGGTGTCGCGCTCGCGCAGATGTGCTGCCGGGCCACCGGCGAGTCGTTCGCCACCGCCGCGACGCGGGTCTGGAGCGCACGCGAAGCGGTGACGAAACTCGGCGGCACGGTCACCAGACCAGGACTGACCCTGGAGAACCGTGCCGCGGCCGACGGGTGGCTGGCCCTGCGGCACGGTACCGACATCGTCTGGTCCTTCAGCACCACCCTGGCGTCACCGACACCGCAGCAGCCGGTGGTGTTCTCGGTGACCGAGAAAGGTTGATACGTGCGCTCTTACGAGATCTCCCACATCGTCGGCTTCGAGGAAACCAACCTGGTCGGCAACGTCTATTTCGTGAACTACTTCCGCTGGCAGGGCCGCTGCCGGGAAATGTTCCTGGTGGAGCACGCGCCCGATGTGCTCGACGAAATCCACCGGGACCTCAAGCTTTTCACCATCAAGTGCGAGTGTGAGTACTTCGCCGAACTGACCGCATTCCAACGCCTCACCATTCGGATGACCCTGGTCGACCTCACCCAGACGCAGATCGAATTCGCCTTCGCCTACCTGGAGATCGATGACCGGACGGGGACCGAACACCTGGTGGCCCGTGGTCGGCAACGAGTGGCCTGTATGCGCGGCAACGGAACTCGGGTCGAGCCGACCCGGGTACCCGAGAGTCTGCGGCGCGCACTCGAGCCCTACGCCGAACCCCACCAACTGGGCAACGAGCGTGTGCTCGCCGGGCGCCGCGCCGACTGAATCATGGTCGAATCAGCTGACGTCGGCGTGCGCCTCAGTATCGGCCTGCGTCGTCGAGTTGAGCTCGAGGTCGAGCAGTCGGAGGCAGCGCGTCAGCGAGGTCGAATCACCGCTGACCGTCAGGTTGCCCGACAGCATCGCGTCGAGGATGCCGAGCTGCTCGGTGCCGATCCGGATGAACGTCTCCGGGTCGGCGGTGACCACGAGGGCCGGGTCATCCGGAGATCCGTCGACGACGCGAGCGGTGCGGTTCTCGCACAGCACATGGAACACTTCGTCGCCGATCCGGAACTCGTACGACTCGTCGACGTCGGGCGGCGGCCCGACGGTGATCATCGCCTCCAGCGCCAAGCGCCCCCACTCGGAACGGACGAGTCCGTCCTGCTCGTAGGAGGAGATGTGCGACAAACCCCACGACGCCAACCCGATGATCACCGGCCGGAGCGCCTCACCGCTGGCCGTGAGCCGATATTGGACGCCGCGGCCGTCACCGGATACGGACTCACGCTGGATCACTCCGTGTTCGGTGAGCATCTGCAACCGCGCCGCGAGCAAGTTCGGTCCGATGCCGACCAGCGTCTCTTCGAGTAGCTGGTTGTATCGCTTCGGACCGGTCATGAGATCGCGGATGATCAGCAGGGTCCAGCGCTCACCGACGAGGTCGAGCGCAGCCGCGACTGCACACATCTGCGCGTAGCGCTTCGTTCCCATGTGAGCACCTCGGATCTCGGGTCACTACAACTTACTAGTGACATTGATACTACGGTAAATGTTCCCCTCCGGTAGCTGCGGCCGCCTACCCAGCGGTCAGTACCTTCCGAGCTAACGGTGTGGCACCGGTGACACAGGACCGGCCGCAGCCTGCTTCACGGGAACTCATGCCATCCGGAAATAACACTTCGACGCTGGGGGCCGAGGGAAAGCAGCCGACGTGGCCGTAGCTTGCCCGAGCCACTCGGCCCTGGCCGTCGACGTGCCGATCGACCGTCGCCCGACAGCCCACAGCACATCTCCGCTGTAAGAATATCTTAATATATAGTAATCTGCGCTACGCCACGCGGCGAACAACTACGCATCCGGCCCAGATCTCACGTCGTGACTGCCGTACTCAACAACCGTTTCGCTGCGGCGAGGTGGTCGGGAGAGGTGCCGCAACACCCGCCGATGATGTCCAAGCCGTAGTCGGCGCACCACCGCGCGACCAGTTCCGCGAACTCGTCGGGGGCAAACCCCGGGGGCACGGCGCGATCGACATGTTCGTAGGCCGGTAGGCCGGTCCGGTCCTCGATATTCGGATAGGCACCGATCAGCCCCGACCGGCCGCGGCACAGCGCCTTCAGCGCAACTTCCGTTCCGTGCGGCGAGGTGCAGTTGACGAGAACGGCCTCGGCACCATCGCGGGACACCGCGTGTACCGCACCGGTCAGCGGCTCCCCGGACAGCAGCGTCGCGTCATCGGCGCAGACGAACGACACCCAGGCCCGCCCGCCCGCGGAAAGCACCTGCGCCAGCGCGATCCTGGCTTCTCGAATCGTATTCATCGTCTCGATCAGGAACAGGTCCACCCCGGCCCGGGAAAGCTCGCGCACCAGCCAGCCGTGTTCGGCGCGCAGTTCCTCGTCCGACGGCACCAGATCCGGTCGATAACAGTCTTCGACGGGTCCGATCGATCCGGCGATCCGCGCATCGAGCACGCCGGCCTGTTTCCGAGCGGCCTGGGCTACCCCCACGGCCGCGTGCACAATCCACGCCCGGCCCGCGTCATCGAGCTTGGTCCGGCTCAGGGCACGCAGGTTTGCCCGGAAGGTGTTCGCCGTGATGACCTGGGCGCCTGCGGCGAGATACGCCTCGTGCACCGACTGCAGCACCCGCCGGTTGGCGTCCGTGAGCAGGGCCGCGGACGTCCACCACGGCGGGCGCACCGGCAAACCGGCGCGTTGTAGCTCACTCGCGTTGCCACCGTCGAGCAGCTGGAATCCTTGGGTAGCAGCAGAATTCGTCATGAGTCACCTTCCAGCGCAGTCGTCAGATCTTCGAGCAGATCGGCCGGATCCTCGATCCCGATCGAAAGCCGGATCAGGTCGTCGGTGATGCCGGCCGCGTGCCGGACCGCCCGCGGTATCGGGCGGTGCGTCATCGAAGCCGGGCACTCGATCAGCGATCGCACGCCGCCGAGGCTCACCGCGCAGGCGAACAGCTGCGTTCGCGCCATCAGCTTCTCGGGATCGCCGCGGTAGCGGAAACTGATGATCGAGCCCGGTCCCGACATCTGCCGGCCGGCCAGGCGATGCGCGGGATGCGACGGCAGACCTGGATAGAAAACCTCGGTGACAGCAGGACGTTCGCACAGCTCCTCGGCGATCGAGCGTGCGGTGGCGGTCTGGCGTGCCACGCGCAAGGACAGTGTCTTCACGCCGCGATGCACCAGGTAGCAGTCCAGGCCGCCGGGTACGCCGCCGGTCACCGTCCGATGTTCGACGAATCCGGCATGCAACGCCTCGTCGTCGCACACCAGCGCACCACCGAGCACGTCGGCGTGGCCCGCAATGAATTTTGTTGTGCTGTAAAGGCTTACATCCGCGCCCAGCGCCAGGGGGCGTTGCAGGGCCGGACTCGCGAACGTGTTGTCGACGACCACCAGCGCGCCCCGGGCATGGGCCGATCGGCTGACCTCGGCCACATCCGTGATCTTCAGCAACGGGTTGCTCGGCGTTTCCACCCACACCATCGCGGTGTCGGTCGCCAGCGCTCGCCGCACCTCGGCCGGGTCGGTCAGATCCGCGTAGTCGACCTGAATTCCGAAGCGACCCAAGGTCGCGAACAACGCGTAGGTACCGCCGTACACGTCATCGGAGGACACCACTCGCTGCCCGGGCGTCAGAACGGACAACATCGTGGTTGCGGCGGCCTGCCCCGAGGAGAAGACCGCGCAGAAACGCGCGTCCTCCAGCGAAGCCAGGCATTCTTCCAATGCATCTCTGGTCGGATTCTCGCCACGGGAGTAGAAGAGGCGCAACGGTTCCTGCGCGAAGCGATCGTAGGTGGTGGCGACATGGATCGGCGGGACGATGTCACCGGTGCCAGGCGACGGGCGCTGCCCGCTGTGCACGAGCCTGGTGTCGAAGCGCATGGCGATCAGCCGATCGGCGCGACGGCCCGCAGCAGCAAGGCCTTGCTCGGCAGGGCGACTTTGCCGCCGGACGTGCGATAGGGCTCGACGGCCTTGCCCACTGCCGCCCAGGTCTCCGGATCGTCGGCGCTGCCGAATCTCTCCCGCAGCATGGTCTTCAGGCCGGGCGGAATGACCACCTTGTTGAATTCGATGAAGCGCTCCGGGGATTCGAGCACGAACGGCACCCGGAACGCGGTCACCTCGACCTCGCGGAAACCGGCCTTGGTCAACTCGGCGCCGACCTCCGCCGGGTCGCCCATGCTGAACGGTCCCGGCGCCCCCGGTGGCGGGGGTGGTAGCCCGAGCCGGCCTGCGATCACCTGGAAGCCGAGGGACATCATCGGCGCCGCCGACCCTGGAGCGGCCCATACGGCGGCGGCGAGCGTGCCGCCGGGCACCAGCACCCGCGCCAGCGTCCGGAACATCTCGACATGATCGACCGCGAACATCAAGCCCCATCGGCTGAGCACGACGTCGAACGACGCGGCGGGGAAGTACAGCGATTCGACGTCACCGACCGCGAATTCGACGTTGTCCACACCGCGGGCCCGGTCCCGGGCCCGGGAGATCATGTCCGGGGCGAGGTCGATTCCGGTGACCACTCCGGTCGAGCCGACGACGGCGGCGGCGGACAGCGCCGGTTCGCCCGTGCCGGTGCCGACGTCGAGCACCCGATGCCCCGGGCGCACGCCGGCGAGTTCGAGCAACCGTGCGGTCACCGGTGCGCCGCCTGTTTCGAAGTCGTCCGAGCAGGACACCCAGCCTGTGCTGATCGCATTCCAGTTGGCGCGTTGGGTCCGTTTGAAGCTCACCGGATCGAATTCGGCAGTCGTCATGACACACCTGTCCCGTCAATGCTGGTTCTGGGTGGACGGATCGATCGCCAGGAACCGTTCGGTGGGATGCTCCGCGGTCCAGAACCCGGGCTGCACGGTCGTGAGTGCGCGCCGGACCAGATCGATCTCGGCTTCGGTGTTGTACACCGCGAACGACAGGCGAACTGTGCCGACTTCGCCGAAGGTATCGATGAAGACGTTGGCGCAGTGCACCCCGCTGCGCACCGCCACACCGTGCCGATCCAGGTGGCCGCCGACGTCGTAGGGGTGGATGCCGTCCACGACGAACGAGACGATCCCGCTCGGCTGGGCCGCCGGGTCACCGAGAATACGAACTCGCGGAATGCTGTGCAGCGCTTCGATAGCGGCGTACACCAGCAGGTCGTCGTGGCGCTGGATTTCGTCCCACCCGAGCTGCTGCACGTAATCGAACGCCGCGGCCAGTCCGATCGCTCCGGCGATGTGCGGCGTGCCCGCTTCGAGCCGGGCCGGCACCGGAACGTAGGCGACAGGCTCGTCCAGGGTCACGCCCTTCACGGTGCCGCCACCCACTTGATAGGGCGCGAGCCGGGACAGCAACTCCCGCTTGCCGTACAGCACGCCGATGCCCATCGGACCGTAGATCTTGTGCCCGGAGAAGCAGTAGAAGTCGGCGTCGAGGTCGCGGACGTCCACCGGGCGGTGCGGTACCGCCTGGGCGCCGTCGACCAGCACCGGAATTCCGTGCCGATGCGCCTCGCCGATCATTTCCCGGACCGGGTTCACGGTGCCGAGCACGTTGGATACATGCGCGACGGCGGCGAGCCGCACCCGAGATCCGAGCGCTCCGGCGAACCTATCGATCGCTACTCGCCCGTCGGCGCCGACCGGAACCACGACGAGCTCGGCGCCGGTGGTCTCGCACAGCCGCCGCCACGGCAGCATGTTGGAGTTGTGCTCCATCCCGGTGACGACGACCTGGTCGCCGGCCGCCACCGCGGAGCGGCCGAAGGTATCGGCGAGGAGGTTGACGGCCGCCGTCGTGCCGGGGGTGAAAACCACTTCGTCGGCGTGCTCCGCGTTGATCGCGCGTCGAATGTTGTCGCGTGCCGCTTCATAGGCATCGGTGGCCGCCATGCTGAGTTGGTAGTAGCCCCTGCCGATATTGCTGTTGACGTCGCAGTAGTAATTCACGAGCGCGTCCAGTACGGCGCGCGGCTTCTGCGAGGTAGCCGCATTGTCCAGGTAGACCAACGGATTCGGGCCGAAGCGCCGCCCCAGGATGGGAAAGTCCGGCCGGACCGACTCCCCCAGTGTCGAAGTGCTGATCTTCCCGTTGCTCACCAGATCAGTCATAAGATCACCATATCTAAATGAAGCTACTTTTGCCTAGAGTTTGAACAGTTTCCGGAACTCGGCGAGATAGTGACCGGGGAACTCGAACACCTTCTGCGGCGGGTACCGACGCTCGGGCGCGCGCGGGCCGAAGAAGAACCAGCAGATCTGGGCGATCTGCTCGGTGAACAGCACCGGATGCACATCGGCGGAGTACATCCCCATGTGACAGAAAGCGGCTTCGAACTCGCCCCGAGCGGAGAACCCGCGTCCGGACAGCACATGCCCGAAGACGTCGTGCACGACCCGGAACACGTCGTTGTGGCTGAGCGCTACACCGTCGATCACGATGCCGGACGGTTCCAGCATCGGGTGAAACTCGTTGTCGGACACCGGACCATGGCCGGAGGTCGTCAAATATACGTAGAGCTCATTAGCTTTCCGCACGGACGCGCGCAGCTCGGCCGAGCGCCGGTAGGGCTGGCCCGCAACCAGCCACGGCCGCACCGTGATTCCCGCATCGACAACCACTTGGTACTGCTGAAGGTTCTCCCGCTTGAACCGGTCGTAGCGCTGAGCGAGGGCTGCGTCGTAGGCCAGTCGTGGGGCCTGCTCGAAGTATGCGGCCACCCGGCGGCAGTAGTCCTCGTCCCAGTCGAGCGTGCCTGTCGACGATGCGGCGATCCGGTATCCGCTCGCGGGCCGGTGGCGATCGACGTACGCCTGCGCAAGATCGGCCAGATCGGCTTCCATCAGCATCACCTCTAGTTCACAATATATTCTTGAAGTTAGATTGCCGCCAGGTCAGGAGAGGCCGAGATGACCTACTGCGAATCAGCACCCGTCGTCAGAACACTGCCCGCGCCCACCGCCTACCTGTGCGGGCTCACCTGGGACGGCTCGATGCTGTGGCATTCCGACCAGGACGCGGGGACGATCTTCGCCATCGACCCGGCCGACGGGACAGTCACGCGCTCCTGGGCCTGTGCCCGCGTCCGTGCCGACCTCGGCTACGACGGCGCGCGGCTGGTCCAGGTCGGCGGGCGCCCCAAACGGCTCCTGCTCATCGACCCGAAAACCGGGGAATCCGCAGGCGAGAAGGCGGTGTTGCCCGCCAGTGGCAGGCTGACCGGGATCGAATTCGGCCCGGAGGGGCTGTGGATGTGCCTGCGCGGCCCGACCGTAGTGCAGCTGCGGAACTACGCGACCATGGAGATCGAACGCGAATACCCGGTGGGCGGCGAGTCCCCCTCGGGCCTCACCTACGTCGATGGCATGGTGCTGCACGGCGACTTCGGCGATTCGACGGTCCGAGCGCTGGACGCGCAGACCGGTGCGGAGGCCGGCTCGTTCCGCGTCCCCGGCCACCCGACCGGCATGACCTGGGACGGCCGTCACCTCTGGTACTGCGATTTCCCCGCCCGCGCGCTGCGCGCCGTCGAACTCGACTCGGTGCTGGTCAACCGAGCGTAGGACGGCCGCCGTCGGTACCGAACAGGCCGCGCATGAGCTGCGGCTTGGCCGCCTCCTGGAAATCCATGTTCGGATCGAGTTCCCGGATGGTCCCCTCGATCACCAACAGGGACAACAGCGGGAAGATCAGCTCGGGCGCGGCGTGAATGCCGAAGCGGCGCTGCAGGTCGAACATCTCCATGGCGAAGGCGATCAGGCTGAACTCGCTGGCGGGCTGGCCGTGGCTGCGCTCGACGAGATCCGCCATCCGCACCGTGAAGCCCGCGAGATCGGCGTCCTCGGCGATCCTGGCCGCGCTCCGGATGACGATCTCGGCGGCATGGTGCCCGCGTCCGATCGCCATGTTCATGAAGAACTCGGCGAACAGGCGCCGCAGCCGGTCGGTGAGCTGGACGCTGAAGCCCGCGTCGAGCACCACCACCTGGGCGCTGCGCGTGAAGTAGAGATTGCCGGGATGCATGTCGCAGTGCACGAAGCCGTCTACGAACAGCATCTGATACATCGCCGCCATCCCGGACGCCGCGAAGCGCCGACGGGTGACCGGCGAACACTGATCGGCCGTGCCCACCGCCAGGTCGGGGATGAACTCCATCACGATGCACCGCGGCCGACAGGCCTCGGGGTAGACCTTCGGCACCCAGACCCGCGGCACCTCGGAGAGGTTCTTGCGCAACCGCCGCAGATTGTCGGCCTCCCGTTCGAAGTCGAGCTGCCCGAGGATCGCGCCCGCCATATTCGCGACGACCTCCTCGACCGGAACGCCGCGAAAAACCGGCAGCCGCGCGACGAATGCCGACCCGCCCCGAATCAGCGCGAGATCCTCGGACATGGTCCGTTCGATACCGGGCCTGCGCAGTTTGACCGCGACATCCTGCCCCGAGCGCAGCCGCGCCCGATACACCGACGCCACACTGCCGGACGCGACCGGTCGCGGATCGACCGAGGCGAACACGTCATCCACCTCGGTGCCGTAGGCCTCGGCCAAGGCGACCGCGGTCTGCGCCACATTCAGTGGCGCGACGGAATCCTGCAAGAGCGACAGTTCGTCACACAGCGCGGGCGGCAGCAGATCGCGGCGAGTACCGAGCACCTGCCCTGCCTTGACGAAGGTCGGTCCGAGCAGCATCAACAGCGCGACCAGCCGATGATAGATATGCCGCCGACCAGCTGCGGGGCCGTAGCGCAATCGGCGAACCGAACCGCCGACCAGCGCCGGGACGCCTACCGCGACGACGGTGCCGGTGACGCGCACCGCCCGCAGCGTGAGCGCGAATCGTGCTCGCATTGGCCTCATCTCCCTGTTCTCTGCGGTCGATCGAGCCGATGCCGCGCCTGCGCGAGGTCACGGCGAATCTCCCTGGCCACAGGCGCCGGACAGAAGGCCGCGTCGATCCCCGCCGACACCGAATCGACAAGCGTGGCAAGGGAAATGCCGAGCCGGTCGTGGCACAGCTGGTATTCGCGGGTCAGCGTGGTGCCGAACATCGCGGGATCGTCGGAGCCGAGCGTGATCGGGACACCGGCGGCCAGTAATGCGGGCAGCGGATGCTCGTCGAACGCGCGCACCGCGCCGGTGCGGACATTCGACGAGGGGCAGACCTCCAGGGTGATACTCCGATCCGACAGGTAGGCGAGCAGCCCGGGTTCGGCCACCGCTCGGATACCATGCCCGATCCGCACCGCGCCCAGATCGCGGACGGCAGACCAGATTTCACCGGCATCGGAGGTCTCCCCCGCATGCGGAACGGCGGGCAGCCCATTGGCTCTTGCCTTTTCGAACGCGGTGCGGAACAGTCGGCGCGGCACACCGAGTTCCGGGCCGCCCAGCCCGAACCCGACCGCCCCGTCGGGCTGATAGCGAAGAACCCAGTCCAGCGTGGCGAATGCGCCGGCGATACCGTCGTCCGCCGACACATCGAAGATCCAATTCAGGTGGATGCGATGGCGTTCGGCGACGAGACGGCGACCGATCGACAGCGCCTCGGCGAGTTCGGCGGCGGCGATACCCCTGCGCAGGTGCGACAGCGGGGTAACGGTCACCTCGGCATACCGCACGTTGTCCAGCGCCAGCTGGTCGCCGAGCCCGGTCACCAGCCGCACCATGGCGGGACCACTGGTGACCAACCTGTTGACCGCGGTGTACACCTCGATGAAATGCGCGAAATCGGTGAAGCGGTAGTACCGGCGCAGTTCGACCGGGTCGGCAGGCACCCCGACATCCGGTCGAGCTCCGGCCAATTCGGCTACCGTGTCCACCGCCGCCGAACCCAGCAGGTGCACATGCAATTCCACCTTCGGCAGCGCCGCGAGGAATGCCGCCACGCCCTCGTCGCCGCTCATCGCGGCACCACTGCGCCGGCGCTCGGCTCCGTCAGGCATCGAGCTGACGGTGCGCCACGAGGCCGACTTCGGCTCCGGAAGCCCTCCACGAGATCAACCATAGCTTTTTGAAGCAAACTAGGCGAGGGCGCGCGAACAGTCTCATCCGTCCGAGAACAAACGAAGCCCCCAGGGGCGCGAGTTGCTTCCAGAGGCCATGGTCCACAAAAGTCGAGAGCCGCAATTTCTGGAGAAAACTTATGTAACATATAGTTAGTTGAACGTCGGGCACGCGCGGAGGCGATGGCCAGCCGAAGGTCGGCCGACCGGGCGGACCGGCGACGGAGGTGAACGGCTCAACCTGCCGAGCCCATCGTGGAAGAGGTTCCCATGAACGGCGCCGTCGATCCCATCCCAGCGCACCGAGCAGCGACGATGATCGCCGAACGATCGCCGAACCTGCGCACCGCAGAGTGGTCCGAGATCCGTGGGCTGTTCGCGCTGGATCCCGATGCCATACACCTCAACACCGGCACCGTCGGCGCGATGCCGCACGCTGTGCTCGATACCGTGGACCGGGTGACCAGGCAGTGGGCCGGCGGTCTCGGCGATGTCTATCCGCCGGGGATGTACCCGGACCACCGAGCCACCATCGCCAAGGCCTACGGGGTCGATCCGGACGAGATGGTGATCACCCACAATGCGACCGAGGGCGTCGCGCGGGTCATCCACGGTCTGGATCTGCACGCCGGCGACGAGGTCCTCACCACCACGCACGAGTGCTACTCCGTGCTGTCCAACTTCAACCTGCTACGCAACCGTTTCGGCATCGAGCTCACCACGATCACCCTGCCCACCGGGTACGACGTGCACGCCGAGCAGATCATCGAACTGTTCGAGGCGGCGATCACCCCGCGCACGAAAGTGCTTGCCTTCGCGGGGATCACGCTGTTCACCGGCACCAAGCTGCCGATGCGCGCACTGTGCGAACTCGCGCACCGGCACGGCCTGATCACGGTGATCGACGGCGCGCTGCTACCCGGCATGCTCGATATCGACATGCGGGCGATCGGCGCGGATTTCATCTCCTGCTCCGGATCCAAGTTCCAGTGCGGCCCACTGGGCACCGGATTGCTGTACGTGCGCAACAAGATTCATCCGGAACACAATCCGCTGCCACTGCCGACGTTCTGGCCGATCATCTCCACCTGGTACCCGATGAAGGGCAGCCCGCCGCCTCGGACACGAACCTCGCTCGAGAGCGACAACATCGCCGACTACGTGCAGAGCGCGGGCAGTGCCAGCATCGCCCGCGGGGCCGCACTCGCCACAGCCTGCGAGATGTGGGACGAGATCGGCCGGGATCGGATCGAGCAAAGGATCATGCTGCTCGCCGACTACGCGCGCGACCTCGTCGCCGAGCGTTTCGGACGGGATGCGATGTACTCCCCCGGCGCGGATCCCACGCTGCAGTCGCCGTTGATCGCCTTTCATCCGTTCCGCCGGCCGGAAGACGCGTGGAATGTCAAAAAGGTGCACGAGTACACCATGCGGCTGCAGCGCGAGTACCGGCTCTTCACCAGGTGGACCGAGTTCGACGTCGCCGGATCGCCACACCAGCACTACGCGTCACGCATCACGACCCACATCTTCAACGACCACGACGAGATCGCGAATGCCGTCGACATCATGGCCCGACTCGCCGCAGAGATGTCATGACCGATCCGACGATTCTGCGCCTGTACGGTCCCGGCGTGCTCGACCAATTGGATCCGGTGTGCTGCCCGAGGTTTCCGATCGACCGGGTCGTGCGATTGTTCGCCCGGCAGCTTTTCACCTATCGAACGCAGTCCGACCTGCGCAATTGGCAGACCGTGGCACCGACACCCGATCTGGCGACCGCTGTTCCCTCCATGTACAACGCGGGAACGGGCGCGAGCCATACGAGCTATGTGGTCCATCTGCGGCCCGGCGTGTACTGGGACAGCGACCCCGAGCGTCCGGTCACCACCCATGACGTGGTGCGCGGCTTCAAGCGGATGGGTAATCCATTGCGCCGCAGTGGGTTGCTGTCCTGTTTCACCGACACCATCAGGGGAATGGCGCAGTTCTGTGACGACTATGCCGCCGCGTTCGCCGGTGCCGTGCCGACCGGGCCCGAATTGGCCGAATACCAGAACTCCCATGACATTCCGGGCCTGCTGGTGCTCGACGACGAGACAATAGTCTTCGAATTGGTGCGGCCTGCACTGGATTTCATCAACATGCTGGCGCTGCCCTGCGCCTCGCCCGCGCCGGTCGAGTACGACCTGTTCGTGCCGGGCAGCGTCGAGCTGTGCCGCAATATAAGGTCGAACGGCCCGTACCAGCCCATCGATTTCACCCCGGGCCGCCAACTACGCCTGACCCGAAACCCGGTGTGGCGCGCGGAGACCGACCTCGTGCGGCGTCAGCACGTCGAAGGCGTCGAAGTCATCTCCGAACAGGTCACCGCCGGCGAGGTGGCGCACCGAATCCGAACGGACCGTGCGGATCTGGCGTGGGGCGCCCGAATCGCCGATCCCGCAACGCCTGTCGAACACCATCTCGGTTTCGCGCTGGACCCCTACCTGGTGTTCAACACCCGCAGCCCCAACGCCGCGGGCGCATTGCGGAAGGTACCGGTGCGCCAGGCGATCGCCCACGCGATCGACAAGGCCGCCATCGCGGTGGAGATCGCCACACTGGGCGACGATCCGATCATCCGCATCGCGGGCTCGGTCGTCCCACCGAACAACGACGGCCACCAGGACCTCCACCCCTACTCGACGCCGGACTATCGCGGCGACCCTGCCACCTGCGCGGCAATGCTGGCCGCCGCGGGCCATCCGGGCAAGCTGCGGATCACCGCGATCCATCCGGCAACCGAGCGCGCCCGCCTGGTCGCCCACCGATACGCCGCCGACCTGGCCGAGGCCGGAATCATCGTCGAGCCAGTCGAATTCGGCGCATCGGAGTATCTGGATCTCCTGGCCGACCCGGCACGGGCGGAGTCCGGCGAATGGGATATCGCGCTCGCCTCGTGGTCACCGGCCTGGCTGTACAACAACGGTCGCGTCTTCCTGCAACCGCTGCTGCAATCCGGCTCCCCCGCCAACCTCGGCCGCTACCGCAATCCCCAAGTGGACGCGCTGATCGGACGGGCACTCGCCGCGGCGGACCGCGAATCGGCCGATACCGCGTGGCGCCATGCCGAACGTGTCGCCCTGGCCGACGCCCCGATCGTGCCGCTGCTGTTCCAGGTCCCCACGACCCGGGAATGGGGTGGCCGCCGCGTTCGCGCCGCCGCCATGCTGCCCACGCACGGTCTCACGGTCGACCTGACCACCGTGCGACTCGACCCACCCCCGACGGAGCTGACCGTCCCACCGGCCGGGAGAGCGGACGCCGTCGACAAGTGGATGTGAAGGACAGAAGCAGTGGATGAGCACGACGCGCGTCTCCTCACCGTGATGGCGGCCGACCCCTCGGTATCCATGTGGGCGGCGGCGGGCCCCGAAGCCAACTACGCCATCAGGCTGTGGACTCGTGGTGCCGAGCGTCTGTACGGCTATTCAGGTGACGAAGCCATCGGCGAGAACTATGTCAACCTGTTGACGAACAAGCTCGAACGCGACCAGGCGATAGCAGATCACGACAATATAGTGCGAACCGGCACGGTGGTTCGGAACCTGGTAGACGATGTCGTACTCTCCGGCTCACAGCGATTGCTACTCACGATTCGTTTTCCACTCTTCGACAAGTCCACAAATTCCCATCTCCTCGCCGAGACCGGCATCGAGGTAACAGACGTTTCCCTCGAGGACGCGGTATGGCTCACCAGAACCCGCGAAGAAGCGATCCATATCAGCGAAAGCGCAGCGCGAGAGGATCTCTCGGAGCAACTGCGCCGGCTGGTGGGCGCCCTGACGTTGTCGGGTACCGGCGAGGACGAGCGCTCTGCTCTCGCCTTGGGCGTGGAACTCGTTCGGCAGGCGATCAATGCGCAGGCCGAATCGAGTGTGTGGCTCGCAGGCCGGGGCGAGCAGTTCAGCGAGGTATTTCGGAGCACCGGCTGGCGAGTTCCACCCGGCTTGGACATCGGCCGCGCGCTGGAGTGGTTCGGATCGAGTACCAAGCCGATCCTCCATGATTCGAGGTCCCGCCCACACCGACTGCTCAAGCAGCTTTTCGGCACACACCAAGGGCCGCTCGACACGGTGGGCATGATTCCACTGCACGCCGAAGGCGTGTTCCTGGGACTTCATTTGATCCGGGTGCCTGCCCCGCATACTTTCACCCAACTCGAGCGAGACGCGCTACCCGTCCTGTCCTCGGCCGTGCTGGCGAGCGCACGACTCGCCGCCGAAGTTCGCAGGCGGCGGGAGGAGGCTGCCGAGTCGAGGGCGGAGGCGACTCGACTACGACTCAACGGTGACTTCGCCCATCGAATACGCAAAGCAGTGGATCCGATTCTGCGCGACGTTCATGCGATACGCGAGGAACTAGAGCTGCGCGGCGTGAAATTGGATGGCGAACTCGAGCAGTGGATCGACGATATCACCGAAGGCTGTACCGAGCTGGCCCGCGCGCCTGCCGAACTTCATCGGGCCCAGAAGGTGGCCCGCATCAGCGTGCGCGGCGTACTGACCGCACTGCGAAATCGGCTCGGCCTGGAGTTTCCGGACAGCATCATCGAACTCGATCTCGATGACATAGCCGGCGTTCTCGTCCGTGGCGTCAAGGGCGATGTCACGGCACTGTTCGAGAATCTGCTCTACAACGCCATCGAAGCAATGGACTGCAAGGGACGCGTGCGGGTGAGCGCGACGGTATCCGGCAGGTCCGTCGCCATCGCCGTGTCGGATGAAGGCCCCGGTATCAAGCCCGAGGATGTCGCAGGTGTTTTCCAACTAGGGTTTTCGAAGAAAGGCGAAGGTCGTGGGCTCGGCCTGGCCCGAGCACGAGAAATTGTTACAGACCTGGGCGGCCAGATCACAGTCGACGTCGAACGCGCGCCCGGCGCCACTCTTCTGGTCGTTCTGCCTATCTGCAGGAGGGCGTAGATGGCGATCGTATTGTTACTCGAGGACAATTTGAAGTTTGCTCGGGCGGTGCAGCGCGTACTTCGTGGCCATGAGGTACGACACGTGACCAGGGTCGATGCGGCGATCGATGAACTCCAGCATCCCGAGGTGGACTGCGCACTGATCGATCTCAACCTCACCGATGAGGACGACTATTCCGGTTACGAAGTCTTGTCCTACATCCTTCGCAACCGGCCCGATTTGCCACGCGCTGTGGTGACGGGCTCTCGCTTGAAAGGCGCGATCGCCAAGAATATCCTGCTCCGATACGGCGTCGGCGACATCGTGATCAAAGGTGATGTCGACAGGGAGGGCTACGGGACCACCGACCTGATCGACACGGTGAGTGACCTGCTCGCCGGCTCGGATCGGCAACGTCGGGAAATGGCCCGGAACGAGGTCGCCTCCATTTCTCTTGCCGCGCAGACCGAATTACGCCGTCGTATCAATGGACTACAGCAACTCTCGGAACAACTCCGTAGCGGTAGCGGCACCAAGCGCCGCGACCCGACGGCGAACAGCCGCACCGCATTGACCCGGCGAGCCGAGAAACTCATCGAACTGGAGGCGGCGGCGAAGGCCAGGTGCGGCGTGGTTGCACTGGGCGAGCTGGCGCGTGAAGTGGAATTGTTCGAGGCAGAATCGGCGAGGGTACTCGATGATTCGTAAGATCAGCGCCAGCCTCGGCTCGGTCCACCCGGGCGCCTTCTACCTGGCCAGTGCCGTAGTGCTGTCGTTGGCGGCGAATGCCTTCACCGAGGCCTACGGATCGGTTCCCGCTCCGCCGAATCAACGATCGCTGCTGCTGTGCGCACTCGCGGCCTTCGTGTCGGCGGTGGCGTTGTCGACGTTGGGCTGGCGAATCGAAACCATCAGATCGTTGGCCATCGAGCGCGCCGCGGACGTAGGTTTGCCGGCGCGACATCTCATCGGCGAAGCGACGAAGGCATTCTTCGTCGAAGTATTCGTGAAATTGACGATCGGCGTGGTGACGGCGGTGCTTTCGGTCGTTTTCATGCTTGCTCGATGGTAGGAAGACGCAGCCTCGCGCCGTGCACGCCTGCCTCCGCGCGCCCTGGCGACCACCGCCGACGGCCGCGTTCATCCCTCGCGACGTTCGGACATGCTCGCGCTTCACATTCGATGACGCCGCCGCCCGAACTAACTTCACTAAACTATAATTACCTCTTGAAGAGCCGCCGACCCGGCAGTAAAGTAGGGATAGTAGAGGTCCGCACACTGGCAGACTGGATGAGATAGGGAATCCCATGGTCACGAAAGCCCAGCAGCAGAAATTCGCGAAGCACTTCGAGCGCTACGATGCCGATAGAGACGGCAAGATCGATCAGTCGGATATCGACGCGTTGATCAACAGGTGGTGCGACGCATTCCACATTCCACCCGGCTCCGACAAATGGCGGAGCACCATCAAGCGAGCCAACCGACTGTGGCAGGACCTGCAGGGGCACGCGGATGCCAACGGCGACAAGGTAATCAACACCGAGGAATGGATCGCCGCACACGAAGATCCCCGTTTCGTCGACGAGGTCGCGATTCCACTTGCTCAGCTCACCTTCGAACTCGGCGATACCGACGGTGACGGCAACGTGTCATTGAGCGAGTGGATGACCTTGCAGTCGATCTCCGGTGTCAGCCAGGTCGACGCGTTGAAGATGTTTCAAGCGCTCGACGGCGACGGCGACGGATACATCACTACCGACGAGCACGACGCGGCGCTTCGTGAATTCTTCGGCAGCGATAACCTCCAAGCCGCAGGGGCTCAATTGGCAGGCCATCTGTAAGAGGTCGCACCGGCCACGAGATCCGAGACCTGCACGGGGGTTGTCGTCCCGTCATGACGTCGGCCCCCGCGCAGCATGCTATCTCCGTCGACATCACGACGATACGAACAACCTACTCGGTTCTCGCCCGTGCGAAGTCGGTCGGCATCGCAAAAGCCCTCCGACGCTAGGACATTGAGCACAGATCTGCCGTCGAGACCGATTCGACGTCGGCAGAGCACCGAACGCGCTACCTTAGGACTGCACTCCATCGCCACAGCGAACATCCTGCCGCACACAGTATTGCCGCCCGGAGAGGAGATTCCCGATGATCACAGCCGACAAGATCGAGCACGAGGTGGACATCAATGCACCCGTCGCACGGGTGTGGGAGCTGGTGACCGAACCGGGCTGGTGGGTCGGCGACGGTGACAGATCCGGTCAAAGTCGTAGGCGCGAAGGCGATTTCGACGTGATCGAGGACCCTAAGTACGGCCGGTTCCCCGTCCGGGTCGAGACCGTGCAGCCGCAGGACTACATCTCCTATCGGTGGGCGTCCGCCTTCCCCGGCGCGATGCCCGGCGACGGCAATTCCACCCTGGTGGAGTTCCGGCTCGCCGAGCGCGACGGCGGTACCCGCGTGCGGGTGATCGAGAGCGGCTTTGCCGCACTGGCCCTGCCCGACGATGAGCGGGCGAAGCGGGCCGAGGAGAACAAGGGCGGCTGGAAAATGCAGTTGGACGTCCTCAAAGCCAACGCGGAGTAGCTTCGGACCGACCAGCGCCACGAGATTCGCAGGCCGCCTGCCCGTTTCCCGGCAGGCCGTGGTCGAGCAGCCGGCTTGCCCGCGAGAATACGGACTCGTCCCGGGTCACCACGCAGACGTGCACAACCGGATCAGTCAGGGCCCCACGCGAATTCGACCACGCGCTGCCGCAATCCACTGCTATAGATCACGACTAACTATAGATTACGGTAGTATTCAATCCGTAGGCACCACACGGCGGGATGGGCCTCCTTCGCGGAAGTCGACCGAACCCTGCGGCCTCAATCGAACAGCGGTCCGGCAAGAGACGCGGAGATCATCATGGCCGAGAAATCAAGCGACACAACCGATGAGGTCGGCGAGTACTACGACGGTGTCGGTGAACTGGTGCAGGTCGTCGGCGGCAACCTGCACCTCGGCTACTGGGACGACGACCAGGACGACACGCCATTCCTCGAAGCCATGACCAGGCTCACGCGGATGATCGCCGAACGACTACCCCTGCACCCCGGCCAGCATCTCCTCGATGTGGGTTGCGGCGTGGCCGAACCGGCCATTCAGCTGGCCGGGCGACTCGGCATATCGGTCACCGGCATCACGGTGAGCGGCTGGGAAGTCCAGGAAGCGACCACCAGTGTCGCGCGCGCCGGCCTGGCCGAAAAAATCACCATCACCTGGGCCGACGCCGCCGCACTCCCCTTTCCGAACGACGAGTTCGACGCCGCCATCGCCTTCGATTCGGTGCCCAACTCGCCGGACAAACACAAATGGCTGGGCGAGATATTCCGAGTGCTCCGGCCGGGCAGCCGATTCATCTACTCGGAGTACCCCTTGATCGCGGACGTGACGCCGACCCAGCGGGAAGTACTCCGGGCGAACACCGTGCCGGACCCGCCGACCAGCATGGGTGCGGCCGTGGCGCCGGCCGTCGCGGCCGGATTCGAGGTGATCGAGGAACTCGATTGCAGCGACAACGCGCGCCCATTCTATGACGCATTTTTGACTCGATTCGCAGAACAACGGGCCGACTTGGTCGCGGCCTACGGCAAAGACCGGATCCATAACTTCGAATCCGGCATCACGACAATGTTCGAACTCTGTCGCGAAAAGATCGGTTACTACCTCATCGTGTGCCGAAAGCCGTGAGGTCGTAGGCACAACTATATGAAAAGGAGTGTGATCGGGCGTGTCCGAGATCCGACGGCGGCTGCTCAAAGCGACTACGCAGGAAGATCACACCACCGGGGAACCCCGCACCTCCAAACGCCTACCGATCGGCGTGTACGTCCTCGGCGCCAGCGTATTCGCCCTGGGCACTTCGGAATTCATCGTGTCCGGGCTGGTCGATCAGATCGCAGGCTCACTCGGGGTCTCCGTGCCCCAGGTCGGCCAGCTGATCACGGCGTTCGCGCTCGGCATGCTGATCGGCGCCCCCTTGATGGCCGTCCTGACCCTCGGACGGGACCGCAAGACCGTGCTCCTGGTCGCCGTGACCGTCTTCTGCGTCGCTGATCTACTGACGGTGATCCCGGTCTTCGGTCTCATGTTCGCGATGCGGTTGATCGCGGCCATGGCCTGCGCGACCGCGCTGACGGTGGCCCAGGTGATGGCCGTCGCGCTCGCCGGGCCCGGGCGGATGCCGCAGGCGATCGCGGTGATCCTCGGCGGCATGACGCTGGCGAATGTGGCGGGCGTACCGCTCGGCAGCCTGGTCGGCGCGCTGTTCAGCTGGCAGGTCATCTTCGTGCTGATCGGCGTGCTGAGCGCCATCGGCGCCGTACTCGTCGCATTGTTCGTGCCCAGGTTGCCGCGCGACCACGGCCCCGCGGTCGGGCTGGGCACGCTGGTCGCCCGCGAACTGCGGTCACTGGTCCAGGCTCGGGTCTTCGTCGCCCTCGCCACCATCGTGCTGTTCGAGACAGCCCTGTTCAGCGTGTACGCCTACGTCCAGCCGCTACTCATCGAGGCCAGCGGCATCAGCGTGCACCAGGTGCCGATCGTGCTGTTCTTGTTCGGTATCGGGTTGTTCGTCGGCAACACCGTCGGTGGCCGGCTGGCACAGTTGAACGCCATGAAGAACGTCCTCGGCAGTCTGGTGGCGATGATCGTCATGCTGCTGGTGCTGCGGGCCGTCGTGCACCACGGGATCGCGGCGGCCGCCGCTATCACCATCCTCGGCGTGTGCGCGTTCTCGATGACCGCCGCGCTCAGCTCGCGCGTGATCGGTTTCGCGGTGGCGGCGCCGACCCTTGCCGTCGCAATTGTCATGTCCGCCTTCAATATCGGCAACGCGATCGGTCCGGCGATCGGCGGCGTCGTTATTTCTCGCGCGGATATCGCCGATGTCATCTGGGTCGGCGTGATCATCGCGCTGCTCGCGCTGGCCACCGCCCTCGTTTCCGTCGTTATCGAGCGTCGGCGGGCGTTCGCACCGGCTCCGTGAGCACAGCTCGGCGCCGGTGGCTGAAGCCGCCGGCGCCGGGCCTGCCGGCTACGGAGTCTGCTGCTACCGCGAGCCGGAGGCTGCCCGCCGGGCGTCGACGGCGCCGCGTACCTCTTCCGAGATCAGATCGTCGATCATCGCGGCCGCGACCTCGGCACCCATCGCCGCGGCGCCGATCAGCTGCTTGGCCGGATCGGCGACGTTACCCGCAGCCCAGACGCCCGGCACCGCGGTGCGGCCGGTGGCGTCGGTGGCGATGTAGTCGCCGATCCCGCTCGGGTGCGCGGTCGGGGTCAGCCCGAGCGGCGCGAGCAGGTCACCGCGCGCGGAGAATCGCGGCCCGCACACGAGCGCCTGCAGCTCGACGACCTCACCGGTACGCATCCGAACACCGGTCAAGCGATCATTGGCGATCTGTAGCGCCGCCACCTCGCCGGGGATGATCGCGATATCGCGAGCGGTGAGCTCCTCGACCTCGCTGTCGGTCAGCGTCGGCCCGGTGTGCGGCAGGAAACGGAGCTGCGCCGACCACTGCCGGAACAGCATGGCCTGGTGCATGGACATCGGCGTCGTGGACAGCACGCCGATGATCTGGTCGCGTACCTCCCAGCCGTGGCAGAAGGGACAGTTCAGCACATCCCGACCCCACCGCTCGGCGAGTCCAGGGAGCTCGGGCAGATCATCGGTGAGGCCGGTCGCGACGAGGAGGCGGCGTCCGTGAATGGTCCCGGAATCGACGACCTCCACCCTGACACCCTCGCCCGACGCCGACACCGCCGTCGCCACGCCGGTGACGAACTCGACGCCGTACTGCCGTACCTCGGCGCGGCCCGCTACCAGTAAGTCCCCCGGCGGCATGCCGTCCCGAGTCAGGAACCCGTGCATGTGCGTGGCGGTGGCGTTGCGCGGCTCGCCGCTGTCCACGACAACCACCGTGTATCGCGCACGGGCGAGCATCAGCGCGGCGCTCAAGCCCGCCGCGCCACCGCCGACGATCACTACATCGCAGCGATTTCCGGACTCTGGGATCGTCACTCCAGCCTCCTGTAGTCAGATAGATATATAAGATGATAGCATTTGGTAGCTGATCGAGTATCGGCAGCACTCCAGCATCCGGTTCGAATACACGGAGATAACGCGATGACCAGTGCACTGAGAATAAGTAAACTCCGAAAGTTGTTCGGCGCATACGATGTCGACCAGGACGGCGTCATGGACGAACTGGATGTCACGGCGCTGGCCCAGATGTGGTGCGACACATACGATCTCCCACCCCGATCGGCGGAGTGGAACCGAATTCATCGACAAGCCCATCGAATGTTCCGGGATATGCCGGGGTCGGTGGACGCCGACGGCATAAAGAAGGTAACCGTCGACGAATGGCTGGCGTGGGGCGACCATCCGGAATTCCGGAAATTCGTCGAATCGTCGGCGATACCGTTCAGCATGGCGGTGTTCGCGGCCGCAGACAAGGATCAGGACGGGCGAATTTCCATGCCGGAAATGATGGCGGCTCAGCTCAAAGGCGGAATGTCCGAGCAGGAGACGAACAAAGTATTCTCCCTATTGGATGCCGACGGTGACGGTTACGTCACCACGGATGAATACGTCGAGGCTTCCAGAGAATTCTATTTGAGCGACGATCCGGCCGCGCGGGGAAATCACATTGCCGGCGAGCTGTAGCCGCCAGGTTTTACGGAGAAGTCCGGCCGGATGAGCATTCCGGCCGGACTTCTCCGTCAGGCCTAGGCGACGCCCCTGCGGTGCACCGTCATCGGCAGCGCGTCCACCGGCATCGTGACAGCCGGTTTCGGCTTGGGCTGATGTCCCGGCACGGAGACCAGCCGCCAACGCGCGGCGATCGTCGCGAGCACGATAATCAACTCGGCCCAGGAGAACGACTCACCGATACAGCCGTGGACGCCGGCCCCGAACGGCATGAACGCGTTGCGCTGGGCGCCGGTCACGCGCTCCGGCAACCAGCGATCGGGATCGAATACCTTCGGGTCGGCAAAGATCTCGGGATTGTGGTTGAGCGCGTAGAAGCTGTAGAGCACCACCTCGTCGGCCGGTATGCGGTAGCCGCCGAGTTCGGTGTCCCGCGTCGTCGTTCTGGTCTGGAAGAAGCCCTGGGTGCGCAGGCGCAGCGTTTCGGTGAGCACCCGGCGGGTGTATTCCAGCTGAGCGACATCGTCGTATTCGGCGGCCCGACCGGCGAGCACCCGGTCCACTTCCTCGTGCAGCCGCCGCTCGACCTCCGGATGGGTGGCGATCTCATGGAAGGCCCACGCCAGGGTATTGCTGATGGTGTTGCTGCCCGCGATGAAGAAGGTCAGCACCTCGTCGTGTATCTGCTGATCGCTCATGCTCGGCGTGCCGTCGTCGTCGCGGGCGAGCAGCATCATCGACAAGAGATCGCCGCGGTCGACGCCGTCGGCCCGGCCCGCCCGGATCGTCTCGTGAATGGTCCGCCGCAGATACTCCTCCGACTCCCGATATCGGCGATTCGCCGGGGTCGGCAGCTTCGTCAGCAGGCCGGTGGTGTCGGTCATCTTCCGGAAGAGTCCGCCGAGCACGGCTCCGGTGGCGTCCATGAATCGACGCTGGTCCAGCGCGGTACCCGGTGCGAAGATCACCTGGGTCACATTGGCCAGGGCGAGTTCGTCCATCTCGCGCTCGACCCGAAGGGTGTCACCCTCGGACCAGGCTTCCATCGTCGCCACGGTTATTCCGCTGATCAGCGAGGAGTAATGGACGATCCGCTTACGGTGGAAGGCCGGCTGCAGCAGGCGGCGCTGGCGCCGATGGAAATCGCCGTCCGAGATCCCGAGGCCGTTACCGAACATCACGCGGAACCGTTCGGTGATCGGGCCGCCCCTGGCGAATATCTCCGGTGCGCGCATGACCTGCCGCATCAGGTCGGCGTCGTTGATCACGTACATCGGCCTGCGGCCGAGCCGGATCATGGTCACCGGATCGCCGGACTGCAAAGAGAGCAGCAATTCGCCTGGACGTCGCTTCATCTCGAGCCCGTGGCCGAGTAGCGGCATGCCGCCGGGCGTGATCGCCGGCTGTCGAGCAATAGTGGTCATCGGTTCGCCACTTTCTGAATCGGGCCGCGAGCTATTCGTCGCCGCGCGCGGTATGGGCGGCCGATGGCACGGTGGCGAGAACCGTTCCGGTTTCCAGCAGAGCCTTGAGATTGTTCATCAGCCCCGGCCAGCCACCGCTGCCTTCGAGTTGGCCGCTGATCGCCCGATACATGACGCTGCCGGGCTCGAAGCCGTCGTGGGTCACCGTCAGCCGAACCTTGCCGTCACCGTCGGGTTCGAGTTCGAAGGTGACCTTGGTGCGCGGTTCCTTGGCGTACTTCGCGAATTCCTCGTCCGTCCAGCCGAAGAGTTGGGCGTGCGCGGGTTGCAGAAGGTGCCAGCTGTAGGAAAGCAGCCGAGGCGGGTCCGCTGCCAGCACGACCTGGCCCAGATCCTGGAATTCCTCCTCCGGCATGTTCTGCCATTTCACCGGCGAACCCACTCGCCAATCGGATTGCATTCCGACGCCGAACCAATATCGGCGGGTGAATTCCGGTTCGGTCAATGCTGCCCAGAGCTGCGCGGGTGTCGTCGCAATGCGTGTCGTGTAGGTGAATTCCATGGTGCTCATCCTTCTGGACTTCGATGCTGCTATAGCTGATCGTGGTCGGCTGCCCGGCCCCGAGTCGAATTGGCCCCGGCACCACGGTCGCAACCGCATCACGACGTCACCCGCTACCCGTACTACCTCGCCTGCGAATTACCGCCGCAGGTTCGGTGGGTTCTCGTCCAGCACCAGCCGGAGGGTGACGTCGTGCTCGAGGGCCGCTTTCAAACTGGCGACCAGGTAGGCGAATCCGGCCGTCGAATCCCGGACGCCGTCGATCTGGGCTTGCAGATCGCCGCCGTACCCGCTCTCGGTGATATGCAGATACGTGGAGTCGTTCTCATACGGCGTGAACGAGAACTCGACGGTGGTCGGCTCGTCGGGATTGTAGTTGTCCCAAGTGAATTGGATACTGCTGTCCGGGTCGAACTTCTGAACCCGAATCGTGCGCGCCACGCCGTACATCTCCCATTCCCAGGTGAGTTCGGCACCCTCTGCCATCCGGCCACTGCTCTTCGTGTACCAGAATTTGGACGTGATCGAGGGGTCGGCGAGGGCCTCGAAGACGTCGTGCGGCGAACGGCGGATGAGCATGCCGAGGTCAACGGACGGGGGTTGGATCGGCTGCGGCGCAACCATGGTGTCTCCTGTTCGGTGAAGGGATTCGATAACTCTTTCGGTAGTGGTTCGGATTCACCGTAACGGTGGATGGGTGTCGTCGTGCGTCATTCGAGCATGTGAGGACTCACTTTCCGTCGAGCCACAGGTTGGTCGGATCGCCGTTGAGCACCGGATAAGGCAGCCAGTTCCGCACGGTCGTTGCGTGGAACCAGTACTGGTGTGCGAAGAGGATGGGCACCACGGCGGCGTCGTGCAGCACCTCGGCCTCCATCCGGCGGAAGAGTTCACCGGCTCGTGCTTCGTCGGCCGAAGTGAGTGCGGCGCCGAGCAACTCGTTGACCTTCGCACTGCGATAGCGGCCGAAGTTGGAACCCCAGTCACCGTGCTCGACCACACCCCGGCTGTCGAACAGGGGTTGCAGATATGTTCTGGCGTTGTTGCCGTACCAGTCCGGTTCCCAGCCGGTAAGGGCGATGTCCCAACTCTTCTGTGTGACCGAGGTGGAGAAGTAGTCCGAGAAGAGCTCGTTGATCGAGACGCCGACCAGTTCGACGCGGATACCGGCCCGGGCCAGCGCCGCTTTGACCACCTCGGCCGTCTCGGGGTGGATGTCGCGGTCGCGGAAGACCAACCGCAGCGTGAGCCCGTCCGGGTAGCCGGCATCGGCGAGTAGTTTTCCGGCCAGCTCCGGATCGCCGCGGCCCCCTTCTGTTCCGTACGGACGGAACTCGCGATGCGCGGTGCACAACGGGGGCAGGATCTGATCGGCGATGTCGTTCAGCCTCGGACCGCCCCATACGCGCGATACCGCGGCCTTGTCCACCGCGTACTGCAGCGCGACTCGAACCTCCCGACCGGCCATGACGGGGCTGGCGAAGTTGATCACCAGATAGGGGCTGAACAATCCGGCGGAGCACACCTCCAGCCGTGGGTCATCGCCGTGCAGGAGTGGCGGGAGTTCCTCGGTGAGCGGTTGGATGTCCCACAGCATGTCGGCCGCACCGGTGGCAACCAGATCGTGAGCCGCGCGCTCGGACATCCCCTCGCGAACGACGATGGAGTCCACATATGCGGCCCGCAGGCTATCGGACTTCGGTTCCCATGCGGGGTTCCGCTCGAGCACGATCCGTTCTCCCGGAACGTAATTCACCACCTGGTAAGGGCCGTTCGAGGCAAGAACGCGGTTGAACTCCTGGCTGCCGGGGACGAAATCCAGGTACTCGACCGGTGCCGGCGTGGCGAACGGCAAGGCGAGCATGTTCAAGAAGTCGGAGGTGGGATACCGAGTGGCGAACCAGATCTCCCGGTCCCCGCGCACGCGCACACCGCGAATCTCGGTGTGCTCCATGGTTTCCGCGATGGTGTCGCGCGGCGCGTCCGCCATCGCGTCCCGGAACTCGGTCATGCCATCGATCGTGCTCAGGTAGTAGGCCAGGCCGGGACTGCTCGCGAGTGGATGGGCCAGTCGCTTGATCCCGCGGACGACATCGCCGGCGACCAGCGGGCGGATGCCCCACGGGGTGTTCCACCGCAGGTCTTCGGCGAGGGTGAACCGATACTGCGTGCCGTCCGTGCTGATCCGGCCGTTCGCCACGGTCGGCACCTCGGTTGCCAGGTCCGCGACGATCTTTCCGGCTTCCGCGCGGTTGCGGCTCGCGACGTAGCCGACCAGCTGCCGCGTGTAGCCACGGACGATGCCGCGGGTAGCCGTGTGGTACGCCAGCGCGGGGTCGAGATAGTCGACGTCGCCGGCCCCGACCAGGGTGAGCGTGCCGCCACGCCGGGGCGCTTGCTCCTCGGTCGAGCTAGCAGTTCGAGTAGTTGTTTCCCGCACTGCCACACCACCTTTCCGCATCCGCCCCAAAGTATACTTCTATTACATATAGTGATCTAGAGGATCTTTCGGCACGGTCCGAACCAGGAGGTCGGCAATGAGCGGTGATCAGCCACGGTACGGCGGCACCTTGCGCCTGTACGGGCCGGGAAGCATGGACCATGTCGACCCGGCGAGCTCCTATTACATGCTGTCCGGGCAGATCATCAGACTGTTCACCCGCCAGCTGTTCACCTATCGTCCGGTGGCGCATCTGAACGACTGGAACCAAGTGACGCCGGTACCCGATGTCGCACTGGAGATCCCGACGATCGACAACGGCGGTCTCAGTCGCGACCACCTGACCTATACCGTCCGCCTGCGCCCAGGAGTCCTGTGGGACACCACCCCGCCGCGCGAGGTGACCGCAGCGGACTTCGTCCGTGGGTTCAAGCGCATGTGCAACCCTGTGCTCCGAGCCGGCGCGATCCACTACTACACCAGCACCATCAAAGGCGTAGCCGAATACTGCGACGACTACGCCGCCGCTGTGCCGCAACGGAATCCGACGGCGGCCGAGCTGGCGCGGTTCCAGAACTCCCGCGATATCCCGGGGATCACCGCGGTCGACGAACGGACCCTGGTGTTCGAGTTGATCCGGCCTGCACTGGACTTCATTCACATCATCTCGATGATGTTCGCGTCACCGGCTCCCGCGGAATATGACGACTTCGTCCCCGACAGTCCCGAGTTCCGGCGAAACGTCCGGTCGTTGGGGCCTTACCGGCTGACCCACTACCGCCACGGCGCGGAACTGCGCATGGCCCGAAATCCGGTGTGGCGCCGGGACACCGACCCGGTGCGGCATCAGTATCTGGACGGTGTCGAGGTCATCATGGAGAAGGCGACACCGGAGCAGGTCGGGCAGCGGATCAGAGCCGGGCACGCGGACCTGTCCTGGGCGTCCCCGGTCACCGAAACCTACGACGAGAATCCCACCGACCCGGGTAACAACCTCGGCTACGCGTTGAATCCCTACGTCGTGCTCAACACCGTCAGCCCGAACGCCGACGGCGCCATGGGCAAAGTCGGAGTGCGCCAGGCGATCTCCTACGCGATCGATAAAACGACAATGGTCGACATCTTCGACAAGCTGAGCGTCGGTACGGTGATGTGGCCCGCCCACTCCGCCATTCCACCGGGCAATTACGGCTACGAGGACTTCGATCTCTATGCGACACCGGGCGATCGAGGCGATCCGGCGAAGGCGCGTGAACTCCTCACCGCCGCAGGTTATCCGGACGGACTGACGTTGACGGTCGCGCATCGCGATGTGGACGCGAACCCCGAGGTCGCCGACGCACTGGCCACCGACCTCGCGAAGATCGGCATCACCCTGCGTTTGATCGCACTGGGGCACGCCGACTTCTACCCCTTCCTCCGGGATCCGGCCAATGCACGGGCAGGCGCCTGGGACATGTCGACCCCGGCGTGGACACCGGATTGGTTCGGCAACAACGGGCGTGCCTTCCTGCAACCGATGTTGCAGACCAACGAAGTTCGCGGCACCGGCAACTACGGGTGCTACAGCAACCCCGAGGTCGACCGCATGATCGAGCAGGCGCTCTCGGCGACCGATCCGGCCGACGCGCACGCGGCGTGGCATGCGGTGGATCTGCAGGTGATGCGGGACGCGGCCATCGTGCCGATCCTGGTGCACGCACCGACCATCCCCCACATCCGGGGTGCCAGAGTGCGCAATGCGATCGCCATGCCCACCATCGATCGCTGGTTCGACCTGTCCAACCTCTGGCTCGATACCGGCGAATGAGCGTCCCCGATAACGACCTGCCGTCCTACGAGCCGGTGGTCCGCGAGTATCTGCTGTTGGGGCTGCGCCTGGGCAAACTGATCGACGGTTTCGTGGACTGCTGGTTCGGCGATCCCCGGCTCTCGGCCCGCGTCGACGAAGAACCACCCGCCAATCCCACCGAGTTGGCTCGGCACGCGGCCGGGCTGCGGGCCGAACTCGCCGACTCGGACCTGTCCGACGCGCGGCAGCGGTATCTGTCCGCGCAACTCACGGCGCTGGAATGTGTGGCAAAACGGCTGTCCGGCACGGACATACCCTTCCTGGACGAGATCCGTCAGTACTTCGACGTCGACCTCACCATCGGCGATCCCGAGTGCTATGCGAACGCGCACAAGGCGATCGCCGAGTTGTTACCGGGCAGCGGCGGCTTGCAGGAGCGGCTCGACGCGTACTACGAGCGCAATCGCATTCCACCGGACCGCTTGCAGCGAGCCGTGCAGGCTGTCTCCGACGAACTGCGCGTGCTCGCACAACCGCTGTTCGGCTTGCCGGTCGGCGAGCGTGTCGATTACGAAGTGGTGCACGGCAAGCCCTGGAACGCCTTCAACCGGTATCTGGGCGGCTTTCGCTCCGAGGTCGCGCTCAATGACGAGGCCGGGCGCGCGATCGCGGCCCTGCCGATACTCGTCACCCACGAGTCGTATCCCGGTCACCACACCGATCATTGCCTCAAGGAGGCTGGGCTCGTGCGCGAGCACGGGCACGGCGAACAGCTCATCTCGCTGGTGAACACGCCGCAGTGCCTGATCTCGGAGGGTACGGCCGAACTCGCGCACGTGGCGGTCCTCGGCTCGGGGTGGGGCGAATGGACAGCGAGAATCCTTGCCGGAGAAGGGATAACCAGCGACGGTGCGCTCGTCGAGCGAGTGCGGACACTGCTTCAGCGGCTGTTGCCCGCTCGCCAGGACGCGGCGATCATGCTGCACGACCGCGGCGCCGATATCGATGACGTCACCGACTATCTCCAGCGGTGGCTGCTGCTGCCGCGCGACCGAGCCCAGCACATGGTGAGCTTCCTGACCGACCCGCTGTGGCGGGCCTACACGGTCACCTACATCGAGGGGGCACGGCTGGTCGGCGCGTGGTTGGACGACAAACCGGCGAATCAGCCTGTCGCCGAACGCTATCTGAGCCTGCTCCGGAAACCGTTGCTGCCCTCCGACCTGCAGCGTGAGCTGGACGCGACGAAAGTGTCACCGGCTATTGGGCACTGATGCCGGGCACCATGATCGCGCGTAGTTGCAAGGTGGTGTGGTCGCAGTACCAGATCCGGCTGCCGTCCCAGGTCAGCCCGGTCGGGTTGCCTGCGACATTGTACGAAGCGACCTCGCGACGCGTTTCCAGGTCGACGAGATTGATCATGGCGCCGTGGTAGTCGGCGTAGGCGAGGTAGTCGTCGGAGACGGTGACGCCGGCGGGCGGCGCGTGCACGGGAATGGTGTCGACCAGCTTGAGCCCGTCGGTCGTGCGCAGATCGATCGACTTCCGATTCTCGTAGCCGAGCCACACCCCGTGCTGGGCCGCCTCGAGTCCGGACAACCCTTCGCCTGGACGGGGATTGGGCAACTCGGTGACCGTATCGCCTGTCGCTGGGTCGATTACGCGCAAGACCCGGTCGTCACCGACGACTTGGACCAGATGACCACCCATCGTCGTGAGATCGGAACGGACTGCCGCGCAAGGGATTCGGTGTTGGACGGCGCCCGTTGCCGGGTCGATCGCGATGATCTGGTTGAGCACACCTTCGGAGAACCAGAGCAGATCTCCCGACCAGGTCAGGCCACACAGCTTCAGCGCCCGCACGGGGATGTCGCGCACTGTTCCGACAGAAATCGGCATTACCCCTCCCCTCCCCGAGCGATGGTGCAATCCAGCCGCCAGTCGGTGACCACCCGGGATTGCGCGGAGCCGGACGGTCTGTGCACCGTCGCCCGGACGGCGTCACCGTCGGTCACCGGGGTGTGCCGCAGCGGCCAGATCCACACTGCCCAGTTACATCCTTGATAGGAAGGAAAATTCGACAGGGAGACGCCCTCGATGAGGTCGGCGGTGAAGAACCCCATGATGGCGTGCAGGTTTCCAGGCCGGCTGATGGGCAGGGTCACGCGGTCCGAGATCGGCACGGCGGCGCTGAGCAGCCGCGGTTCCCGCTGGAAGAAGTGCAATTGGGCATGTGGCTGGGCGAATTCCTGCACGGCGTCGAGCCGGAAGCCGTGAAAATCCTGCCCCCACATCCCCCAGCCTTCGTCATCGAATTCGATCGCGGCCAGCGTGGTGGTCAGCTCGCGCGGGATGATCCGGCCGTCCGGCTTCAGGTTTTTGCGAGCGACACTGTCCAGCACTCGCATCATGTTCTCTTCCGGGCCGAGATTGCCCATCATCTCCGAGACGATGACGTCGGCCTTGCGCGGTAATCGGACCGCGCGCGCGTCACCCTGGACGAGGGTGAGCTGATCTTTGAGGTCGTTGGTCACGATGATGCGTTCGGCCACCGCCGCCACACCCGGGTCCGCCTCGATCGCGTACACATGCTCGGCACCGTGTTTCAGCGCCAGGAGCGACAGCGCCAAAGTTCCGGCGCCGACGTCGATCACGATCGAGCCGGGCTCGACGGCCTGCGCCAGCGCCTGATCGTAAGCGTTCATCCTCGGCCGGTCGGAGAGCATCACCTGGTGCATGAGAAGGGTCAGCGGATCCACAATGCCTGCCTCCGGTCGTGGGTGCTGGTCCCTCCCGCACAGCGCGGTGAGGGACCAGCAGGGCCGAGCTTTCGCTATTGATAATTCTAGGGAACTCGCCCGAGCGGCCGGCGTCAAGCGACGACCGCTCGGAAGAGCCCACCTACACGTTGACGGCGGCGTGCTCGCCGACAAACGAATCACGCATGACCAGATTGATACCCGTCAGCCTGGCCTTGACCTCGTCCGCAGTGGTGACCAGCGCGGTGTCCGTGCCGTTCATCTGCAGCTCGGTCCCGGTGGCCTCCATGCTCGACAGCTTGCCGAACACGTGCACCGGATTCGTCGCGTACAGCGTCACCTCAGGGGTGACCAGCTCGAACTCGGTGTCGATGTGCAGCTCGCTCGGGTAGCGGATGCGGCTCAGGCTGTCTTCGGTGCCTTCGCCGAGGGTGCCACCGGACACGCGCGGGAAGCTCACCCGCAACATCACGCGCCCGCCGAGCTCGGCGCAGTGACCCGAGATCGCGACGCGCGAGATCTGTGCCAGCACACCGGAGCCCTCGTCGTGCTTCTCCGGTCCGAACAGCAGGATCTCCGTGCCCGCCGCGTGCTTGTAGTCGCCGGCCAGGTCGACGGTCACCTCCTTGCCGCCCACCTCCAGTTTGGCTTGGCCCTCCAACGACACCTGCATGATCATCGACGGGTCGACCAGCATGGAGATGCACGGCCCGGCGCTGGGCATGAAGAACATGCTCGGCGTGATGCCTACCGGTTCGTTTTCGTCGTTGGCGGGGTACCAGGCCTCGGGCAGGGTGGTACCGCGGACCACGTTTGGCCCCACGATCACGTCGAACGGACCGTCACCGCGCGGCTTGCCGAGATACGGGCCGGTCAGCGGCTTCTTGAACGGCGGGATATGGTCGACGACACCGTAGATGTCGATCACGTTGCGGTGTGCCAGCCGCAGCGTGCTGGACTCCAGGATGCCGAACCGGCGAATATTGAACTCCGCGGGGAAGTTCTTGCCTGGCGTGATCTGGCGTACGTGACCGGTGTTGGGCAGGAACGGATTCGACAGCACCTGGATGCGGTCGTCCAGTTCGTAGCTGTAGCCCTTGATACCGACCTCGGGGGCCGAGATCAGCTCGGTCTCGAACTCCGCGTAACCCCTTTCGTCGACGCGATGCTCGAACCCGGGCATCGGCCACTTGTTGAGTTGGACGAAGCCGGAGAGGTTGATCGTCTCCTTCCGTGCCGCGTAGTAATCCTCACCGAATGCCACGGTCGCGGCGGCGAGGATATGCGGACGGATCGGCTTCGGTTCTAAGTTCAGTGATTCGTACGTCTCTTTGATGGCGCTCAATCCAGACACCTCCAGCGTCTGTGGAACTAGTTGGAACGATGCCTTTAACTATATGTTTTTGAACTGATCTGGGCAATGATACGAGCCCTACCAAAAGGAGAAGTATCAAGATTAATTTCCGATCCCGCTGAATTCGCGCCAGCAAATGGCATGCCGAAGCCGCGCAACACGTTTCATGTTGCGCGGCGGCTGCCGGCGGAATCAGGTCAGTGACTTCTCCTGGTTTTTGACTCGGAATACGAAGGTCGCCGCTTCCGCACCGTCCGGATCCGCGACACCGTCCCAGCCTTCGACGTCGACGTAGACGGTTTGGCCGGGGCCGATCTCGCCGAAGAGGATCTTCTCCGAGAGTTGGTCTTCGATCTCGCGTTGGATGGTCCGGCGCAGGGGCCGGGCACCGAGCACGGGGTCGAAGCCACGCTTGGCGAGCAGGGCTTTGCCTTGCTCGGACAGCTCCATCGACATGTCCTTGTTCTTCAACTGGACACCGACCCGGCCGATCATCAAATCCACCATCTGCACGATCTGATCGGTGGTCAGCTGGTGGAAGACGATGACGTCGTCGATCCGGTTGAGGAACTCGGGCCGGAAATGCTTCTTCAGTTCGTCGTTGACCTTGAGCTTCATCCGCTCGTAGTTCGAACCCTGAATGTTGGACTGGGTGAACCCCAGCCCGACCGCCTTGGAAATATCGGAGGTGCCGAGGTTGGAGGTGAAGATCAGTACCGTGTTCTTGAAGTCCACGGTCCGGCCCTGGCCGTCGGTGAGACGACCGTCCTCCAACACCTGCAGCAGGGTGTTGTAGATCTCCTGATGCGCTTTCTCGATCTCGTCGAACAACACCACCGAGAACGGCTTACGCCGCACCTTCTCGGTCAGCTGCCCACCCTCCTCATACCCGACGTAGCCGGGAGGGGCACCGAACAGGCGTGAGGCGGTGAACCGGTCGTGGAACTCGCCCATGTCGATCTGGATGAGCGCGTCGTCGTCACCGAAGAGGAAGTTCGCCAGCGACTTGGCCAGCTCGGTCTTACCCACACCCGACGGCCCGGCGAAGATGAACGACCCCGACGGACGCTTGGGATCCTTCAACCCCGCACGGGTGCGGCGGATCGCCTTGGACACGGCCTTGACCGCGTCTTCCTGGCCGATGATCCGCTTGTGCAGCTCATCCTCCATCCGCAGCAGACGGGTGGTCTCCTCCTCGGTCAGCTTGAACACCGGGATACCGGTCCAGTTGGCCAGCACCTCCGCGATCTGCTCATCATCGACCTCGGCA
>NZ_BJXA01000055.1 GCF_007990755.1 Nocardia ninae NBRC 108245
CGTCTACCTGATCCGGTGTCGGTCAGGTTCCGGCAGTAAGTAGCCGATTCCTCACGGACGCGGGGGCAGCAATCCCAGCCCGATAAGCATCGCAATGATGCTGGCCGGAATCCCGATGACGTTGGCCGCTATTCCGGCCAGGACCGCTGCCGCGGTCAGCGCCGCAGAGCCGAGGGCGACAAGCGCTGGTCCGCCGCCCATCGCGGTCAGCGCCGCAGAGCCGATAAAAACAACCGCCGATCCGAGTTCTACCGAGCCCATTGGATGCGCCTTCCTGGAGCGGATAATGGGGCATTAGTTCTAGTTCCTGGTGTCCGTCAACAGCGAAATGATAGGGGCCTGCGCTCCCCGTGGCGCCGAATTTCTGCCTGTGTCGGCACGGGAGCTTCCCTGGCTGGCGATGTAAGGGCACATCGCGGATCGGAAAATGCCGGCGGTTTGTTACTTCACCGCTAGTCGCTCAGTGAACAAGAGAAGGTCTCTTAATAGACAGCCCAGTCGGATAGTCGCTATTTCAGGAGCTGGCGCTGGTCATATTTCGGAGGTAATCATGTTCCCGCCGAACTAGGCGTGTTTGTTGTTCGAGTACGCAAAAAATGCGTAATTGATCGGCGCAAGCCCCGCTCTCGCATCAGGAGGAGGGCGGGGCTTGCGGCTCGTTCGGATGCCATCCAGGCAGTGGCATGCCGGGTGGACTACACCTCGAGCTCTTCCTCGATGCTCTTGATGCGGTGGCGGGCCAGGGCGAGGTTCGCGCGGTTGCGGTCGAGGGCGAGGTAGAGGAACAGGCCCTTGGATTTGCGGCCGGTCATCGGGCGGATGAGGTGGTACTGGGCGGACAGCGTGATGAGGATGTCTTCGATGCCCTCGTTGAGGCCGAGCTGCTCGATGGTGCGCATTTTGGCGCGCACGACCTCGGTGTTGCCCGCCGCAGCGACCTGGAGGTCCAGTGCCTTGGAACTGCCGAGGGTGCCTAGCGCCATGCCGCTGTTGTAGTCGACGACGGCGGCGCCGATCGCACCGTCGATCACCATCATGTCCTTCAGTGACAGATCCAGGTTGGACATGTCTGTTCCTTTCATTCGGTTTTCGTTGCCTGGTCTTTTCCGTTGGCCGCCATGTGGTCGGCGATCGCCCGGGCCACCGGACGCGATTCCAGATGGAGCCTGCCGACGTTCACTTCGGGGCCGGCCAGCACGGTCAATGAGGTCCAGCCCGCCGCGTAGACGACCACGTGCCCCTCGGCGCCGTGCACCACGACCTCGTTGAACCCGCCGCCGTGTGCGGTCGTCGCCAGGCGGTAGGACAGCGACAGCTGCGCGGCGGCCAGCGCGGCCATGCCGCCGGGTTCGATGTACGCGGGTAGATCGTGCGCGACGAGCAGCCCGTCGCTGGAGGCCACCAGCGTGCCGGTCAGCCGCGGGACGCGTTCGCGTAGCGCTTTCAGTTCCGCCAGCACCGCCGCGTTCGGTTCGGGTCCGGACGTCGACACCTTGGTCAACCTTCCCATCAGTTCGCCGAGCAGTCTTTTCCGCGCGGTCACGCATCCTCCAAAGCCGCCCGCAGGCGAACGAGCATGCCGGGATCTACCGGCTCCCAACGGCCCTGAGCAGCAACGGGCCCGCTCGGTCGGGCCCGGCGGCGCCGGGGCGGTACGGCGTCGGCGCGCAGCGGGTTGACCATGGCCTCGGCGGGCAGCACCGGGACGGGCGGCTCGATCAGCCCGGCCGTAGTCAGTTCCCGCACCGCCACCAGACAGCCAAAGGTGGTGCGGCCGAGGTATTCGCCGATCCCGGTGACGCTGCGGCGGGTGTCCGCAGCGGCGAGCACCTCGGCCTGTCCTGCGGTGAGGACGACGCGTCGGCTGCCGCGGCGGACCGGCACGACCGGCGCGCGGTCGACCAGCCGTGCGGGCCACGGTGTGCCCGCCGGGTCGCTGCGGCGCACACATTCCTGGACCAGCACGTGTGGCGCGATACGGCAGACCGCGGTGAGCCAATGCGGTGGTGCGGACCGGAATTCGGGGACCGCGGGGGTGTCGAGCAGGAAGTAGGCGGCATCGAAAACCGAAAGCAGCGCCAAAGTTTCCAGTCGCGGCTGGGTCAGCACCCGCTCCGGATAGCCGCCCTCGGCGGCACGCCAGTCCTCGGTGGTAGCTATTCCTGCTTCCGATACCAGCCGGGCCAGCCCGCTCGTCCGCAAGCAATCGGCGGCGGTGACGGCTCCTTCGGCGAGATGAAAGGCGCCGTCGCCGACGAACAGCACGCCGGTACGTTTTTCGTTTTCCAGTCGTCGCAGTTCATCGGCGAGCTCACCGCTCATGACCCGGCCCCGGCGAATTCGGCGAGAATTCCGTGCAGCCGGAACCGTGCCATCGCCAAGTTGCCGGTGTCGTCGTCCAAGAGGACATGGACGAAAAGCCGGCCGTCGAAGTCTCCGTGCACCAGATTCAACAGGTGATAAACGTGGGTGCCGCAGACGATGATCTCAGTGAGGTTTTCATCGTGGTGGCCGTTCGTCAATGCGGGACAGTCGAGTACGGCGCGCACGACGTCGGTACTGGTGGCCGCGGCTTCGTGCTGATCGACGCCCTGGTGCAGTCCCGCGGTGGCGATCGCCAGACCGCTGGCGGCGTCCACCAGGGTCGCGCTGCGCGCGCCGGGAATGTCCATGATGCGTTCCAGACAGCCGTCAACACCGAGCACCGCGCCACCACTTGTCATATCAGGGGTTCAAGAAATCCAGACGCTACACACCGTCGATGTAGAACATGCGGTAAATGCCGCAAAATAGTGCTCCAAAATATCTCGAATAGGACCTTTTGGTATTCAATACCTCGCAGTATCCATTTTCTTTCAGTACTGAATACTGTGCAGTATTGAATACCTTGTGGTTTCTACCATTTCGACTTTCGCGGATCGCTGGTCGATGGGTGCGTGCGGGATCCGGCTCGGGAGTCCTGGCGGGGCGCCAGCATGACTCCGGGCGAGGCGGCCGCCCACTCGCACAATTACCGTCCGCATCGTAGTGGCGCACATCACGTCCACCTCGGCGTGCCGTTCGGCGAAACGCCGTGTCCTGTCTACATGCGATGCGCTGATCCTGCGCACACAGTTTCGAGGAGACGGGCTCTTGGATTCCGATTACTTCACCTATCTCCCGGCTGCGGTTGTCGACGCGGACGGAAGTGTGGTCGAGCAGTTGAACAACAGTGCGTTGCGCAGGCTGGCACAGACGGCGGCGGGCCTGTCCGTGGAGGCGCAGCACTATCTGGCGATGCTCGCGAATCGACTACGCGCGAGCGAAGGGTTGCACGCCCGCAACTACGCCGACGGTGAGATGTAGTGCGCGAAAGGGGATCCGGGGCGAGCGCTCAGCGCTCGGTGCTGCCGGGTTCTCCGTCGCGATGCTGGCGGGATAGCCGCCAGAGGAACTCCGGGTCGTCGTCCGGGCCGACGACACGCTTGCGCTGCGGTGGACGCGTAGGGCCGGCGGTCGGTCCGGCAGTCTTCTCGGGGCCGAACGCTTTCCAGCACAACACCGCGACTGCCACGACCGCGATGAGTGCCAACAGGTACGTCACGTCGCTCACCTCCTGGTTACGAGGGTAGTCCCGTGCGCAACCTGCGCACACCGCAGCCGTGAAATCAGTGTCACGGGTGGGCGCGGGCCCCGGCACGATGGGCCCGCGCGGCCCGCAGTCAGCGTGCGGTCGCCTCGGTGGTGAGCGACTTGAGCAGCTGCATTACCTCTGATTCGCGGAACCGGCGATGTCCGCCCGGTGTGCGCAACGATCCGAGACGCCCGGCATGGGCCCAGCGGGTGACCGTCTTTGGATCGACGTGGAACATGGCAGCAACCTGCCCTGGTGTCAGCAGGGTGTCCTGGCCGCCGACGGTGATCGCACTCATAGCAAACCTCTCCGTTCTCGACAGTTCCCTCATCAGATGGCGACATCGTTGCACTGAAACCCCTAGGTACTCGAACCACCTACTGTTGGTAAAGGGGAAGTAATAGACAAATCGGATACGCTCTACGACCTCGGCAACAGGTGTGCGCCGAGCGCGGGCAACAGCTTCGCATAGGCTGATCGACGTGAGTGACGCAACTCCACCTGATGGTGCTCCTGGACAGCAAACCGCTGGCGCGGGCCGTCGGCTCGCCCGCGATCTCGGTCTGTACACGGTGGCCAGGCTCGGCCTGGTCGTGCTGATCACCGTGCTGATCATGCTGGTGGCCCGGCTGGTGTCGGTGGACATCCCGCTGGTGGTCGCGGCGCTGTTTGCGCTGATCATCGCCATGCCGCTGTCGCTGACGCTGTTCAAGCGGCTGCGCACCCGGGTCAACGAGGACATCGCGGTGGTGGACGAACGCCGCAGGCACGACAAGGCCCAGTTGCGCGCCCGGCTGCGCGGCGAGGCGCCCGAGGACAATCAGGGGACATCGTGAAGTCCTGCGATCGCAGCACCCCGCGCGACTGGGTGGACAACGCGGTGCGGCTCATCGACGCCGACGCTCAGCGCAGCGCCGACACCCACCTGCTCCGGTATCCGCTGCCCGCCGCGTGGAATGTTCAGTTGTATCTGAAGGACGAATCCACCCATATCACCGGCAGTCTCAAGCATCGGCTCGCCAGATCCCTGTTCCTGTACGCGATCTGCAACGGCTGGGTCGGCGAGGGCACCACGGTGGTCGAGGCGACCTCGGGCTCCACCGCGGTCAGTGAGGCGTATTTCGCGAAGCTGCTCGGACTGGATTTCGTCGCGGTGATGCCCGCGAGCACCTCGCCGCAGAAGATCGCGCTGATCGAAGCGCAAGGCGGCCGTTGCCATTTCGTGCAACGCCCACCCGACATGTACACCGAGGCGGCCCGCCTCGCCGCCGAATGCAACGGCCACTTCATGGACCAGTTCACCCATGCCGAGCGCGCCACCGACTGGCGCGGCAACAACAACATCGCCGAATCCATTTTCCAGCAGATGGCGTTGGAGTCCCATCCGGTGCCGGAGTGGGTGGTGGTCGGTGCGGGCACCGGCGGCACCAGCGCCACCATCGGCCGCTACATCCGATACCGCAGGCACGCAACGAAATTGGCCGTCGTCGACCCGGAGAACTCCGCGTTCTACGGCGGCTACGAGACCGGCGACGCGGGCTACGAGACCGGAATGTCTTCGCGCATCGAGGGAATCGGACGGCCACGGGTCGAGCCGTCGTTCGTCGGCGAGGTGGTCGATCGGATGATCGAGGTGCCCGACGCGGGCTCCATCGCGGCGGCGCGGTACGCGAGCCGGGTGCTCGGGCGCCGGGTCGGCGGTTCCACCGGCACCAACCTGTGGGGCGTGTTCGGCATCATCGCCGAGATGCTGGCCGCGGGGCGCGGCGGCAGCGTCGTCACGCTGCTGTGCGACGGCGGAGACCGCTATGCCGGAACGTATTTCGATGACGCGTGGGTCGAGTCCCAGGGCCTGAGCCTCGCCGAACCGACCGCGATCCTGGACAAGTTCGCGGCCACCGGCGAATGGGCGGGCTGAGCGCTTCTCGTACGGTCGGGCCCAGGCTACTTAACGATCCATTGAAGGCCACCTTCACTCGGGAACGGCACCCGATCGAAGGTGGCCTTCGTGCTGTCCGCCCGCTCCTTCGCTGAACGCGAACGCGCAGCGCGTCAATTTTTGTTGACAACTACCCATGTCGTCAATCAAAATTGACGCCATGACAGAAGCAACCACTCTGGCGGCCGCCGCGGGCAGCCCCGACCCCGAAGTCGGGCTGCGGGCGGTGCTCGCCCTGCGGCGGCTGCTCGAACGCCTCGAGGCGATCCAGGTGGCCAACGCCCGCGAACAGGGCTGGTCCTGGCAGGCGATCGCGGAGGCGCTCGAGGTCAGCAAGCAGGCAGCCCACCAGAAACACAACCGGAAAGGCAGGAACCGCTGATGTTCGAACGGTTCACCAAGTCGGCGAAGATGGCCGTCGTGTCGGCCCAGGAGGACGCGCGCGAACTGCGCTCCTCCGCCATCGAGATCGAGCACGTGCTGCTCGGCCTGCTGTCGCAGGGCGAGGACGATCTGAAGGCGCTACTGGCCGACGTGGACATCACCCACGACAGCGTGATGAGCGCACTGGCCAAGCGCGGAAAGGGCGAACCGCTCGGCGCGGAGGACGCGGAGGCGTTGCGTTCGATCGGCATCGATCTCGACGCCGTGCGCGAGACACTGGCCGAGAACTTCGGTGAGGACGCCCTCGATCGCGCGGCACCGCAGGAGAAGCGCGGCCTGTTCGGTTGGGGTCGCGGCGGCGACTTCGGGCACATCCCGTTCACCCGGGACGCGAAAAAGGTGCTCGAACTGTCGCTGCGGGAAGCATTGGCGCGCAAGGACAAGACCATCGAATCCGGGCATCTGCTGCTCGCGATCCTGCGTGCCCCCAATCAGACGACCTTCGGCCTGCTCGGCGGCTCCGACCGGATCCACGAGTTGCGGCCGAAGGTGCTCGCGCTGCTCGATCGCGCAGCCTGAAGCGGCGGACGGGTGTACCGCGCGACGCGCTGAAGTCCGGCGTCGGCCGCGTCGGGCCGAGCGCAGGCCGGGCACTCGCCTTAGCATGAGCGCATGCAGCTTCTGATTCGGTTGGTCATCAACGCGGTAGCCATCTGGCTGGCCGCCGCCTGGGTCGACAAGATCGACATCATCAGTCCGGCGGAGAACGGCAACGGCGGCAAGATTCTCGTCCTGCTCGCCGTCGCCGTGGTGTTCACGGTGGTGAACGCGCTGGTCAAGCCGATCATCAAGCTGCTGTCGCTGCCGCTGGTGATCGTTACGCTCGGCCTGTTCCTGCTGGTGATCAACGCGCTCATGCTGTGGCTGACCGCGAAGATCACCGAGACCACCGACTACGGCCTGCGCGTCGACGGCCTCTGGGCGGCGATCATCGGCGGCCTGATCGTCTCGATCGTCAACTGGGTCCTGGGCATTCTCGTCCCGGACGGCGACTGATCACCCGAAGCTGATGGCCAGGGCGGTGAGTGCGGACCAGGCGAGCATCGCCAGGCCGGAATCGCGCAGCGCCGGAATGAGTTCCAGGCCACCCTTGCCGGACCGGACCGGGGCATTGGCGCGCACCGCGAGCGGAATGGCGAGCAGTCCGACCAGCGCGAACGGGGTGCGCGCCACCAGCAGCAGAGTGCCGAGGAACGGGACGGTCAGCAGGGCGAGCTGCAGCGTCCTGGTGCGCGGGTCGCCGAGCTTGACCGCGAGGGTGACCTTTCCGGATTGCGAGTCGGTCGGGATGTCGCGCAGGTTGTTCGCGACGAGCACCGCGCTGGAGAAGGCCCCGACCGAGACCGCGAGCACCGCACCGGCCCAGTCGATTTTCTCCGCTTGCACGAATTCGGTGCCGAGCACGCCGATCAAGCCGAAGAACACGAACACCGCGATCTCACCGAATCCGCTGTAGCCGTAGGGCTTGCTGCCGCCGGTGTAGAACCAGGCACCCGCCAGGCAGGCCACGCCGACGAGCAATAGCCACCAGGCCGTCGTGGCCGCGAGCACGAGGCCGACTACCGCGGCGATGCCGAGGCTCAGCATTGCCGCATTGCGCACCGCGGTGGGCGAGGCGAGCCGCTGCCCGACCAGGCGCACCGGGCCGACCCGTACGTCGTCGGTGCCGCGAATGCCGTCGGAGTAGTCGTTGGCGTAGTTGACGCCGATGATGAGGGCCAGCGAAACCAGCAGCGCGAGAATCGCTTTCCACCACACCGCGCCGTCGAGCGAGGCGGCGGCACCGGTGCCTGCCAGCACGGGGGCGATTGCGTTCGGCAGGGTGCGTGGACGCGCGCCCTCGATCCATTGCGCTGCAGTAGCCATTCCCGCAGCATAATGTCGCGGCCGGACACCGGCCGCTCAGAGCCCGCGCTCGGCCGGGTCCGGACCCGGCCGCCTGCGCTGTCGGCCGCTCAGCGCCCGTTGGCCTCGGCGACCGCTTTCAACCGGGCGAGGCCCTTCTCGAAGTCCTTGCCGACGATCCGGTCGGTCGGGATCACCTTCGACAGCACACGCATCAAGCCCCGCTGCTCGCCGGTCATCCGCCAGACCACCTCGGTGGCACCGGACTCGGTCGGGTTCAGCTCGAACATGACCTGGTTGGTGGCCTTCCACGGCTTCTCGAAGATCAGCCGGATCCCGATCTCGCGCTCGGCGCTCGCGATGATCTCCATGTTTCCGCTGCCGACCTTGCGGTCACCGATCCAGGCGTAGGTGGCGCCGACGCCGGCATCCGGCCCGGAATAGGTGCGCTGCAGCTGCGGATCGATGTCCTCCCACGGCGACCATTTGGTCCACTCGTGCAGGTTGTCGATCAGCCCGTGAATCCGCGACGGCTCGGCCGAGATCACGGCCTGCCGGACCACTTCGAACTCAGCCATGCGGACAGCGTAGGCGACCGACCACTGGAAATGGGGTGAAAAACCATGTCGGCTCGGTCAGCGCCGCTCGCATACGATGGCCGCGGGATGTTGTCGGATCAGAGCGGCCCGAACGGTCGCGGTCAACTGTGGCGGACGCCCGCAGGTGAACCGGTGGTGGTCGCCCTGCTGGGCGAGATCGCGCTGCGCCGAGACGGCGCGCTCACCGCGCTACCCGGTGCGCGTTCGCGCTTGCTGCTCGCCGCTTTGGCGTTGCGGCCCGGCCGTAGCCGCAGCGCCCAGTCCCTGATCGACGACGTGTGGGGCGAGCAGCCGCCGCGCGCGCCGATGAACGCACTGCACACTCAGGTGTCCCGGCTGCGCTCCGCACTGCCGGACGGTGCGCTGGAAATCGGGCCCGCCGGATACCGGTTGACCTTGCCCGCGGATCAGGTGGACCTGACGCGCGTCGCCGAACTCGGGCAGCAGGCTCGTGCCTGCCGGAACGCAGGCGACGACGCGGGCTGCCTCGAATTGATCGCGCAGGCACGTGCGCTGTGGCGTGGTGAACCCGGCGCCGATCTGCCGCCGGGCGAGGTCGCCGACGCCTTGGACGCCGCGGCGACGAGCAGGCTGGCCGAGCTGGATGCGCTCGAGCTGGCGGCCCGCGAGTCGATCGGCGACCTCGACGGCGCGTTGCGGATCGCCCGGCTCCGGGCCGAGGTCAACCCGGTGGACGAGCCGGCTCAGCTGGCGGTGATGCGGCTGCTCGCCGCGGCGGGCCGACCCAACGAGGCGCTGGAATCGTTTGCCGCCTTCCGAATTCGGCTGGTCGAGCATCTCGGTGCGGACCCAGGGCCTGCGCTCGTCGAGCTGAACACGTCGATTCTGCGCGGAGAACCATTGAGCCCCAACGGTTCTGCCGTCCGCGCCGGTAACGAGAGCTTGTTGCGGACGCCCAGCCCCACCACAGTTTCCGGCAACGGCAGTCCCGCACCACTCGACGCGAACACCGAGTTCGGTGTGCCCGCGGCGATCGGCCTGCGGGCGGCGCCCAACGCACTGCTCGGTCGCGAGGACGATCTGGCCGCGCTCGACACCCTGCTGCGCACGTCCAGGGTGACGACCGTGCTCGGCCCCGGCGGGTCGGGAAAGACGCGCATTGCCAACGAGGTCGGTGCCCGCGTCGCGGGCGCCCGCCGCGTGGTGCTGGTGGAACTGGCCTCGCTCCGGGCCGACGCCGCCGACGCCCCGGTCGAGATCGAGGCCGCGATCAGCGCCGTGCTCGGCCTGAGCGACCTGACGTACGGCACCACCAGCTTGATCAGCCGCATCGACGCCCGTAAGCGCCTGCACGAAGCCGTGTCCGCGCGCCCCATGCTGTTGATCCTGGACAACTGCGAGCATGTGATCGATGGCGTCGCGGTGGTGGTCGCCGACCTGATCGGTGCCGCGGATCGGCTGACTGTGCTGACCACCAGCCGGGCGCCGTTGATGATCACCGCCGAAACCGTCTACCCGCTACCGTCATTGACCATCGACCCCGCCGGGTCGCCCGCGACGGAGTTGTTCGCGGCGCGGGCCAGGTCGATCCGCCCTGGCGTGCGGCTCGACCCCGACGTGGTAGCGCAGCTGTGCCACACCCTCGACGGGCTGCCGTTGGCCATCGAACTTGCCGCCGCGCGGGTCCGGGCGATGAGTGTCGAGGAGATCAATCTCGGTCTGGCCGACCGGTTTTCGCTGCTTCGCCACGGCGATCGCAGTTCGCCGGAGCGTCACCGCACCCTGCACGCCGTGATCGACTGGAGCTGGAATCTGCTGGACGGGGCGCAGCAGGCTGCTCTGCGCCGATTGTGCCGATTCCCAGCAGGTTTCACCCTGTCCGCCGCTGAGATGGTCGCGGGCGGCCCCGAGATCGACGATGTCGCCGCGGCGGTGGACGGTTTGGTGAACCAGTCGCTGCTCACCGTGCTGGACGAGGACGCGCTCGGCACCCGCTACCGCATGCTGGAGACGGTTCGCGAATACGGCGAGGAGCAGCTTGCCGCTCAGCCGGGCGAAGCCGATCTGGTCACCACTCGAATGCTGGCGTGGGCCAGGGCATTCGCCGTGGACGTGGTGGGCAGCTACGCCACCGGTGACCAGGTGCGGCTCGCGCTGTCGGTGGCCACCGAGCTGGACAATCTGCTCGCGACGCTGCGCACCGCGATCGACAATCGGGACGCCGATACCGCCTACACCGTCTTCCCGGTCGTCGCAGGCTTGTGGATGCTGCGCGGTTCACACATGGAGGTGATCGCCTGGGCCAGGCGGATCGCCCCGCTCGAGCCGGACGCGACCAGCCCGAACGCGCCACCCGCCGATCTGGTGCTGATGAGTTATCAGACGATGGTCCTGCACTTCACCCACCTGCCCGGCGCGGTGCGCGAACTGGCCCGGATGCGTACCCGGGTGCGCCGAATGCACTGCGGTCGAACCGATCTCAGCCCCAGCGTCCGCTTCGTCAGCGGCCTCGTGCTGTGCAGGCCGGACGGTCGCGGCCTGGCCCGGTTGATCGCGCGGGCCGTTCGATCCCGGGATGCCGAAACCCGGGGCAGCGCATTGCTGCTGCGCGCGAACATCAAGGAGAACCTCGGCGACGTGCGCGGCTCGACGGTGGACGCGGTCCGCGCGCAGGACATCTTCGGGCCGGAGAACGTGTGGAACGCGGCCATGGTGAGCAGGCACCTCGGCCAGGTATACGGCCAGATCGCGGAGTACTCGAAAGCGGTTGTGCACTACCACCGTTCGCTCGACATGTTGCAACGCTTGGGCGCCTACGAGGACACCGTCGAGACCCGCAGCATGCTGGTCGCGGCGCTGTTGGGTGCGGGCGAACTGGCTGCTGCCGAGCACGAGCTCGACCTTGCTTTCGGCTCATCCGAAGTCGAGAACACCGTTCCGGCGAAGAATCATCTGCTCGCTGTCGTCCTGCACAGCGCCGCAGAGATGGCGCTCGGCAAGGGGGATATCGCGGAGGGGCTGCACCGTTACGACCGGGCCTTGGAGCTGTCCGGCTGGCCGGACATCGACGGCGGCCCGGGGCAGGGCCTGCTCATGCTCGCCGCTTCCGCCGTGGACGCCCGGGTGCTGTACGGCGCGGCCGACACGGCGCGGGAGTTGGTCGACCAACTGATCGAGCGGGGACTAGGGATGATGGTGCAGTACACCGATCTACCGCAGATCGGCGGCATCGCCTGCGCCGTCGGCTCGTATGCGATCACCACCGGCCAGGATCCGATTCGCGGGCTGGAATTGGTGGCCTTGGCGCCGAATGTGTACTGCCGCCAGGACTATCCGTCCATGCGCTGGTCGACACACGCCGAGCTGGCCGGTCGGCTGCTCGGTGCGGATCGGTTCGCGCAGGCGCGGGCCGAGGCGGTCGAGCTGCGCAGACAAGGGTCGGCTGAGCGAATCCTGCAGATACTGCGGGAGTTTCAGAACATGCGGTGACTCGCCGTTGGTGCATGTTCGAGGTACTGACCACACAACGCCGGGCGACCTTGTCACCCGGCGTTGTGCCCCTTCGGTTTTCGGCTGTCACGCCCGGCGCATGTACGCCTTCACGGCGAGCGGGGCGAAAATGGCGATCACCACCACCGAGCCGATCAGCGAATAGGCCAGGTTGGCGCCGTAGACGTTGCCGTTCATCAGGTCCTGGCACGCGTTCACCATGTAGTACACCGGATTCACGTGGTTCACGCCTTGCAACCAGCCGGGCATCGTGTGCACCGGTGCCAGCGCGCCGGACATGAACGTCAGCGGGAACATGATGATCATCGAAATGCCTTGCACGCTGGAGGCACTCTTGCCGGTGACACCCACCAGCGCCCAGATCCAGCTGACCGCGAACGAGCAGGCGATGATCACCAGCGCGGCGGCGAACACACCGGCGAAACCGCCGCCGGGCCGGTAGCCGAGGCACAGCCCGACCACAATGGTGAGCACCGTCGCGATGGTGTAGCGCACCATGTCGGCGATGAGCGCACCGGCCAATGCCGAAATGCGGGCGATCGGCAGGGACTTGAACCGATCGAAGACGCCCTTGTCCATGTCCTCACGCAACTGGGTGCCGGTGACGACCGACGTCAGGATCACCGTCTGCACCAGGATGCCCGGGATGAGGGTCGGCAGATAGTCGTGCACGCTGCCGCCGATCGCGCCACCGAAGATGTAGGCGAACAACGCGGTGAACAGGATCGGCTGCACCGTCACGTCGAACAGCTGTTCCGGGTTGTGCTTGATCTTCAGCAGGCCCCGGTAGGCCATCGTGAACGAGGTTTCGACGGTGCGGCGCAACGGGAGACGGTTGCTGACCGCTGGAATATTGACCGGCGCCGCGCGGCGCGTCGTGGTCGGTGCGGTGATGGTGGTCATGCCGCGCTCCGTTCGGAATCGTTGTCGGCGGCCGGGTGGCCGGTGATGGTGAGGAAGACCTCGTCGAGGCTCGGCTTGCTGACGGTGATCTCGTCGATGCCGATCTCCCGCTCGCGCAGGCGGATCAGCAGATCGGCGGTCACCCCGGCGTCGCGCAGCGGTGCGGTGAGGCGGCCGGCCTCGGGGGTGACCACGGCGTCCACGCCGAGGAATTCGCTGACGACGCGGCGGGCCGTCTCGAGGTGACCGCGGTCGACCAGGGTCAGGTGTAGCGAGGAGCCGCCGACCGAGGCCTTGAGTTCGTCGGCGGTGCCGTCGGCGATCACCCGGCCGTGGTCGATCACCGCGATGCGGTCGGCCAATTGGTCGGCCTCGTCGAGGTATTGGGTGGTCAGCAGCACCGTGGTGCCCCCGCGGACCAGCCTGCGGATGGTCTCCCACATCTGGGCGCGGGTGCGCGGGTCGAGTCCGGTGGTCGGCTCGTCGAGGAACAGCAGCGGCGGCGTCGCGATCAGGCTGGCGGCGAGATCGAGTCTGCGCCGCATGCCGCCGGAGAAGTTCTTCAGCGGCTTGGCCGCCGCCTCCACCAGGTCGAACTCCTCGAGCAGCTCGACCGTCTTGCGGCGAGCGTCGGTCCGGCCGAGGCCGAGCAGGCGGGAGAACAGGATCAGGTTCTCGGTGGCCGACAGGTCCTCGTCGACCGAGGCGTACTGCCCGGTGACGCCGACGAGGGAGCGCACGGCCGTCGGTTCGGCGACCACATCGTGGCCGAAGATGCGGGCGCTGCCGCCGTCGAGGCGAAGCAACGTGGCCAGCATCTTGATGGTCGTGGTCTTGCCCGCGCCGTTCGGTCCGAGCACGCCGTACACCGAGCCCTGCGGCACCGCCAGGCTCACCCCGTCGACGGCGCGCCGGTCCCCGAACACCTTGACCAGCTCGTCCGCCTCGACGGCGAGTGCTGAAGTGGGTGTGAAAGAAGTCATGAGGATGACTGTGCGGCCCCTCTCTTGCATGACCCTTGCATGGCAGTGACACACCTCTTGCATCAGATGCGTTTACGCGTAGCATCAGATGCATGCGGACGACAATAGACATCGACGCGGTCGTCTTGGAGCAGCTGCGGCGTCGGGCCAAACGGGAGGGGAAGACGTTGGGGCAATTGGTTTCCGAACTGCTCGCTCGTACGCTCGCGGAGGACGAACAGGTAGTCGCCGCCGATATCGCTTGGCCCAGCACGACTCTGGGCCTGCGGGTCGATATCGAGGACAAGCACGCGCTGTACGCGGCGCTGGACGTGGATGCTTGATGTCGCGCACCGTCGACACCAACGTCCTGATCTATGCCTCGGATGCCGGTTCGCCGGTGCACCGGCAGGCCGCCGCGCTCGTGCAAGATCTACTGCGCGGGCCGGAACTGACCACCCTGTTCTGGCCCGTCTTGCAGAGCTATCTGCGCATCGTCACGCACCCGACCATCTGCTCGTCGCCGCTACCAGTCGCGACGGCACAGCAGGCAGTCGAGGCGGTGCTGGCGTCGCCGTCGATCCGGGTGGTCGCCGAGGGCGAGAACTTCTGGCGCTGCTACCGCCACGTCGGTGGCGGCCGCGGCAATGAGGTGCCCGACGCGGTGATCGTCGCGCTCATGCTCGAGCACGGCGTATCGACGATCTATAGCCGGGACAGGGACTTTCGGAAGTACCCGGCCATCTCCGTCCGCGACCCGTTCGCGGACTGAGTCGGCCGGGTCAGCGCGACGAGTCGGCGAGCAGGTTCTCCCGGAGCATGGTGCGGTCCGGCTTACCAGGGCCGCGCATCGGGATCTCGTCCACCAGGGTGAGTTCGCGGGGAGCCGCGATGGAATCGAGTTCGGCCACGATGAATTCGCGCAGTTGCTCGAGAGTCGGCACAGCCCCGGGCGCGGGGACCACCACGACCGCGACCCGCTGGCCGAGGCGCTCGTCCGGCAGGCCGAGCACCACGCACTCGCGGATGGCGGGGTGGTTCATCAGCACGGCCTCGACGACCTGCGGGATCACCAGGAGACCGCCGGTCATGATCGCCTCGTCCAGTCGGCCGGTGATGCGCAGCCTGCCGTCGTCGAAGACGCCCGCGTCCTCGGTGCGGAACCAGCCGGGCTCGGCGAAGGCGGGATGGCCCGGCTGACCGCGGTAGCCGGAGGCGATCATCGATCCGCCGAGCAGCACCCGGCCGTCCTCGATGCGGACCTGCGTGCCGTCGAGCGGGATGCCGTCGTAGACGCAGCCACCGCAGGTCTCACTCATGCCGTAGGTGCGAACAACGTTGATACCGGCCGCTTTCGCGCGCTCGTACACCGGCGGCGGCGTGGCCGCACCGCCGACGAGAACACCGTCCAATTCGGCGAGCGCCGCCGCGGCGACGGGTGCGTCCAGCGCCTTGATCAGCTGGGTCGGCACCAGCGCGGTGTAGCGGCGATCGCCGCGCATGCTCGATACGGCACCAGCCAGCGCCTCGGGCAGGAAGCCGCCCGACACATCGAGAATGGTGGGCTGGGTGCCGGCCAGAATGCTGCGCAGCAGCACTTGTATGCCCGCGATGTGGTGCGTCGGCAGGGCGAGCAGCCAACTGCCCGGACCGCCGAGACGGTCGTGCGTAGCGGTGCCGCTGGCCCGCAGCGCGGCCGCGCTGAGCATCGCGCCCTTGGGCACCCCGGTGGTGCCGGAGGTGGTCACCACGAGCGCGACCTCGTCATCGATCGTCTCGCCGGGCGCGAGCGCGTCACTGAGCCGCCTGGCCTCGCGGCGGTCGCTGGTCGGGATCGGCAGCCACGCGGGACCGTTGCCCTCCAACGCTTCCCGCAGATGCGGCAGCACCTCGCCCGCACCGGAGCCGGTGGGCATCGGCAAAGTGCGAAGCGTACGACTCACGACTCCACCTCAACAGCGCCAAGACACCCGTTGGGCTTACTCACAACCCCACTGCGCTCGCTCACGTCAGCGATCGTGTCATGGCCGCGTCGCCGAACGCGGAACGGGTGGTCGGTTTGCGGGGGCGGCGCGAGACATGTGCGGCCGCCCCCAGGAAATGGGGCTCAGGTACGCCAGGCATCGAGACTGCGATTCACTCGTCGGACGGGTTACGCATGGTGGCCGGGCCGGACATCGGCGGTCGGGGGCCTTCCGAGCGCTATCGTCCTCGCCGTGGCGCACCTTGGCAACTCGGTCCGGCGGCCGAGCGGGCGTACAAATAAAATGTCAGTCCGCTGACCAGCGCGGATCCCGTCGGATCGGATGCGAAGGCGGGACCTCGACCAGCACGATCGGCACCCCGTCCGGGTCGCGAACCCACATTTCGATCAGCCCCCACGGCTCCTGCACGGGCGCCCGGTCGAGGGGGATGCCTTTCACCGCGAGTTCCGCGGCCGCATCCGCGACGTCGCGCACCTGCAGCCAGATCGCACCTCGGAAGGACGACGACTCACCGGATCCGCCGTGCGCGGCCACCTCGATCAGCGACTGCCCGGCGAAGAACACCGTGCCGCCCGGATACTCGCGCGCGATGGCCAGCCCGAGCCCGTCGCGATAGAAGTCGAGGGCCCGTTGGTAGTCGGCGGGCCGCAGAATGATGCGGCTGCTGAGAATGTCCATGTCAGAAGTACCAGGGGTAGGGGGTCCAGTCGGGCTTGCGCTTCTCCAGGAACGCGTCGCGGCCCTCGACGGCCTCGTCGGTCATGTAGGCCATGCGCGTCGCCTCACCGGCGAACAATTGCTGGCCGACCAGTCCGTCGTCGAGCAGGTTGAACGCGTACTTGAGCATGCGCTGCGCTTGCGGTGACTTGCCGTTGATGTCGGCGGTCCATTCCAGCGCAACATCTTCCAGCTCGGCGTGGTCGACCACCTTGTTCACCGCGCCCATCTGGTGCATCTCCTCGGCGGTGTACGGGCGGCCGAGGAAGAAGATCTCGCGGGCGAATTTCTGACCCACCATTTTCGCGAGATAGGCGCTGCCGTAACCGCCATCGAAGCTGCCGACGTCGGCGTCGGTCTGCTTGAAGCGGGCGTGCTCGCGGCTGGCCAGTGTGAGGTCGCAGACCACGTGCAGGCTGTGCCCGCCGCCCGCGGCCCAGCCGTTCACCAGCGCGATGACCACCTTCGGCATGAATCGGATCAGCCGCTGCACCTCGAGGATGTGCAACCGGCCCGCGCGCGCCTGGTCGACGGTGTCCGCGGTGTCGCCGCTGGCGTACTGGTAACCGTTGCGGCCGCGGATGCGCTGGTCGCCGCCGGAGCAGAAGGCCCAGCCGCCGTCCTTCTCGCTGGGGCCGTTGCCGGTGAGCAGGACCGCGCCGACGTCCGGGGTCATCCGCGCGTGGTCCAGTGCTCGATAGAGCTCGTCGACCGTATGCGGGCGAAACGCGTTGCGCACCTCCGGCCGGTTGAACGCGACACGGACCGTGCCCTGTTCGATATGCCGGTGGTAGGTGATGTCGGTCAGATTCTCGAACCCGGGGACGGGTCGCCACAACTTCGGAGTGAACGTCACCCCAGTGATTATTGCCCGCGGCGCGCAGGCGGCTTGTCCGGTGTCCGAAGTGTCCCGACTTGACGGTGTAAAACAACGGGTTACCGTGCAGGTATGAGTGAGCGAGTGAAACCGGTTATCGACCGCAGTGCGGTGGACGAGTCCCGGTACGAGAAGCACGGGGGATTTCCGAAGGTGTCCCGCGCGAAGTTCGGGCGCAACTTCGCCCCCTTCGTCGAGGCCATGCGCACCTTGCAGGATCTCGCGGTTTCCGTTGACGCACCCGACGAGGTCTTCGGTGACGCGCTCGCCCAGGCCGAACAGCTGATCGCGCTGCTGGATCCCTACCGCGCACCGGAATTGCAGGGCCCTGCGGGCCGCGCCGTCGAACTGCCCGGCCGCGGCAGTCTGCTGTTGCTGCCGTGGCGGGTGGTCGAGGCGGGTCCGGACGGCATCCGGATGACCGGTGAATTCCGCCGTTTCCACCTCGGCGGCAACGGCGCGGCGCACGGCGGCGTGCTGCCGCTGCTGTTCGACGATCTGCTCGGCATGATCGTGCACTACGCCGGGCGACCGATCAGTCGCACCGCGTATCTCCATGTCAATTACCGCAAGATCACCCCGCTGGAGACGCCGCTGACCGTGCGCGGGCGGGTCGATCGGATCGAGGACCGCAAGACCTTCATCACTGCGGAATTGCTCGATGAGCAGGGCAATGTGCTCGCCGACTGCGAGGGATTGATGGTCCAGCTACTGCCGTGGCAGCCGTGAGCGACCGTCCGGTCTGTATTTGCGGTGGCGCAGGCCACGTTTGGGACGAACCGTGTTAGCGGGTGAGTGCCGCGACCAGTTGCGCGGGGATGCGTATAGTTGCGCCTGCTCGTTCATCGAAACCTATTCCGGAGGACCTGAAAGTGGTTGCAGCACTGTCTGAATCCCTGCTCGACGACGCCAAGCGCCCGGCTTTCCTTGCCGATGCCGTCGAGGTTCTTGATGCCGAGGTCTCGGACAAGGGTGGTGCGTCCGGCCTGGCTGTGAAGGGTGGCTACGCGGCGGTCAAGAAGATCAGCCCGTCGATCGTGCCCGACGCCCTGGAGTCGTTGGCGCCCAAACTCGTTGCGCAGCTGGACCCGTTCTGGCAGGAATACACCGCTACGGGGTCCGGCACGTTCGGCGATCTGCTGGTCGCCAAGTCCGACGAGGTTGCCGAGGCCTTGCTCTCGGTCACCGACGCCCGCGCCGAAGCCTCCACCCGGCCCGCGCTGAAGAAGGTCTACTCGTCGATGCGTTCGTCGGCGAAGAAGAACGTCATCGAGGCGCTGCCGCGCGTCGGCGACCTGATTCAGAAGCACGCCAACTGAATCAAGACCGTGCACGACGAACGCGTCGCACATCGACCGGCCGCCCGCGGCCGTACTTTCCGATGTGCGGCGCGTTCTGCGTTTCGTGGGAGCGCAACACCCCCTCCCGGTGTGAGCAGGGCGACGAAGACGGGACGGCCACTGTCTGAGAGGCTGGAGAGGTGAACCCGTCTACAGCACAAGCGCAGGTCGTGGTGGACGAACTCGCGCGTGGGGGTGTGCGCGACGTCGTCCTGTGTCCCGGCTCGCGCAACGCGCCGCTGGCCTTCGCACTGCAGGCCGCCGACGCCGCCGGTCGGTTGCGGCTGCACATGCGCATCGACGAGCGGACAGCCGGGTTCCTCGCCATCGGTTTGTCGGTGGCCAGCCGCCTGCCGGTGCCCGTCGTGATGACCTCCGGGACCGCGGTGGCCAATCTCGGCCCGGCCGTGCTGGAGGCCAATTACGCGCGCATTCCGCTGGTGGTGCTCAGCGCCAACCGGCCCTACGAGATGCTCGGTTCCGGCGCCAATCAGACCGTGGAGCAGCTCGGGCTGTTCGGTAGCCAGGTCCGCGCCACCATCAGTCTCGGCCTCGCCGAGGAAGAGGCCGAGACGGCCGACTGCGTGGCGTACGGCCACCAGAACAGCCAGTGGCGCTCGGCCGTCTGCCGGGTGCTCGCGGCGGCGCGCGGCACCCGCTCCGGCAATGCGGGCCCGGTGCACTTCGACATCCCGCTGCGAGAACCGCTGGTGCCCAATCTGGCCCCGGGCGAGACGGCGCCGGGCGGCCGCGCGGACGACCAGGCGTGGACCAAAACCCAGTACGCCACGCTCGATGTGCCGCTCGATCTCGATCTCACCCCCGACACCGTCGTCATCTCCGGGCACGGCGCCGGGCTGCGGCCCGAACTCGCCGACCTGCCGACGGTCGCGGAACCCACCGCCCCGATGCACGGCCCCGCGCTGCATCCGCTCGCGCTGCCGCTGCTGAAGCCGCGCCAAGCCATCATCACCGGACGGCCGACGCTGCATCGTCAGGTGTCCAAAGTCCTTGCCGACCCGGCGGTTCGGGTCTACGCGCTGACCACCGGCCCGCGCTGGCCCGATGTCTCCGGCAATGTGCTCGGCACCGGCACCAGAGCGGTCACCACCGGCGCACCGCGCCCGGAGTGGCTGGCCTACTGCCGCGAACTCGACGCGAAGGCCAATCAGGTGGTGCGCGAGGAACTCGACCGGCATCCCAAGCCGACCGGCCTACATGTGGCCGCCGTGGTGATGAACGCGCTGCGCGACGGCGACCAGCTGCTGCTCGGCGCCTCCAATCCGGTGCGCGACGCCGCGCTGGTCTCGCACCCGCGCCCGGGCATCCGGGTGCTGTCCAACCGCGGTGTCGCGGGCATCGACGGCACCGTGTCCACCGCGGTCGGTGCGGCGCTGCGGCACGAGGGCCGCACCGTGGCGCTGATCGGCGACCTGACCTTCCTGCACGACGCCGCCGGCCTGCTGATCGGTCCCGGCGAGCCACGGCCCGCCGATCTGACCATCGTGGTGGCCAACGACGACGGCGGCGGCATCTTCGAACTGCTCGAGCAGGGCGACCCGCAGTACGCGGGCGTATTCGAGCGCGTCTTCGGCACCCCGCACGGGATGGATCTCGCCGCGCTGTGTGCGGCCTATCGCATCCCGCACCGGCAGGTCGATCCCGAGCAGCTGGCCGTCGAACTGGCGGGCAACGCACACGGCACCCGGGTGCTGGAGGTGGCTACCGAGCGTTCCAGCCTGCGCGAGCTGCACGCGACGGTGCGCGCCAAGATCGGCCCCTGAGCCGAACCGCTCGGGCCACTGCGGTCAGGCCGGATCCGGCTCGTCGTCGAGGGGGACGGGAATCGACTGTTCGAACACGTCGGCCGGATCGGCGTCCCACGTATCGCGGGCGACGCTCTCGGCAATCTCCTGGTCGATGACGCCGTCCTGATCGAGTCCGTCGTCGACGTAGCCTGCGTCGTCCGGGTAGGCGGGCGTGGACTGTTCGGCCAGGTCGGCCTCCGGAACGGCATTCATCTCGGTGGACGTGCTGCGATCGGTCATCGTGCGCTCCTCTCCGCAGTGGGTCTCGGTCGGGGCGTACCCAGTTGTGGCGCGCCACAATCAAGGCGGACAACAGTCCAGCACTGTCGAGCATGCGCCAGGTCCGGTCACCGAGCAACCCCGCGGCGTCCGGTTACTCGCCGTCGAGCGCCCCGGTGCCGTTGGCCGGATATTCGACAAGCGCGAGCGTGCGGCCGGCCATGAATCGTGCGGTCCGCACCGGTGTCCCGGTCCGCGTCACCTCGCTGACTTCCACCACACCGCGTGCGATGCGTACCTCGACTCGGCGCCCCGCGCGGGTGGCGGCGACTTCATAACTGCGAGACCCGTCACCGAAGTCGACAACGATCTCTACTCGATCACCCTTCATCTACCAATTGTCCGCTTTTCCAGCGCTTTTCGCGGTCACGACTTGGTCGCGGCGCAGGCAGGAGGGCGGGTACCGATGAATCCCGCTGCGCCGCACCGTCTGCACAAGAGGAGCCGTCCGCACCTGCCCAGGAGAACCCATGAACCCGGAATTCGATTTCGAACCGGCCGCCACCGCACTCGAGGCCGTAGTCGTCCGCATCACCGATGAACAGCTCGCCAACGAGACGCCGTGCGCGGATACCACCGTGCGCGACCTGCTCGCGCACGTCGTCGACCTGACCGAGGCGTTCCGCCAGGCCGCGACGAAGGAGGCGGTCGGCGGGTCGGTCGCACCCACCGTGGGGGAGGAGCGCGCGCTGGCCGGCGATTGGCGCTCGCGCATTCCCGCGCAACTGAAGGCGCTGGTTTCCGCGTGGCGCGAGCCGGGCGCCTGGGACGGCGTGACGGAGGCGGGCGGGGTCAGTGAGCAGGCGCCGGTGATGGCCATGATCGCGCTGGACGAGCTGGTCGTGCACGGGTGGGATCTGGCCGAGGCCACCGGTCAGCCGTTCAGTGCGACGGCCACCGATCTCGCCATCCTGCTCGACATGCTCCGCGAGACCCCGCCCGAGGGCACCCCTGGACTCTTCGGCCCGGTGCTCCCGGTTCCCGCCGAGGCTTCCGCGCTCGACCGGGTGCTCGCGCTCACCGGTCGCAGCCCCGCCTGGGCCGGGTAGCGCGGCTCACTGTTCGCCGGTGACGAATATGCCTGCGCTGACCGCGTTTACGGCGGCACGGGCGGCGGACGTCGCGGCGTGATCATCGATCGGGTCGCCGCTGGCGAGCAGGCGGTAGTACAGCGGGGCGGACACCGCCGAGAGCACGGCGCGGGGATCGGTGCCTGCGGGCGCCTCGCCGCGTTCGACGGCCCGTTCGATGCAGGGTGACCATTCGGCGAGCCGGATGTCGTAGAAGCGGCGCAGGGCGGCAGCGGCGGCCTCGTCACAGGTGGCCGCGGCGATCACGGCCTGAAAGAGCCTGCCCTGCCGGGGATCGGTCAAGGTTTCGGCGACCAGGCGCGCATTGGCGGTGAGGTCACCGAGCAGCGATCCGGTGTCGGCGTGCGGCAGCGACTGCTCGGCCATGTCGGCCAGCAGGTCGGTGACCAGACCGGTGGGGTTGCGCCAGCGGCGGTAGACGGTGGTCTTGCCGACCTCGGCGGCGGCCGCGACCTCGGCGAGGTCCAGGTGCGCGAAACCGCGCTCGGCGAGTAGGTCGCCCGCGACGTGCAACACGGATTCACGCACCCGAGCGGTGCGTCCACCAGGGCGGATCGAGCCGGGAACCGCCTCGTCTCCAGTCATAATGGGTCTCCAGTTTCATTTAGCGCCGATCGGGTGTACCGTTCGACGTGTTAACGGAACTATAGACCCTTTAGGAGTCACAATGGAGTACCGGCGGCTTGGTGCATCAGGTCTGCACGTTCCGGCTCTGAGCTTCGGCGCAGGCACCTTCGGTGGACGCGGCGAACTGTTCAGCGCCTGGGGCGACACCGATGCCGAGCAGGCGCGGCGGTTGGTCGACATCAGCCTGGAGGCGGGTGTCACCATGTTCGACACCGCCGATGTCTACTCCGATGGCGCCTCGGAGGAGGTACTCGGCGCGGCCATCAAGGGCAGGCGCGATCAGCTGCTCATCTCCACCAAGGCCTCGCTGCCCACCGGCCCGGGTCCGACGCAGGCCGGTTCCGGCCGCGCCCGGCTGGTCGGCGCGGTGGAAGCCTCGCTGCGCAGACTCGGCACCGACTACATCGACCTGTTCCAGCTGCACGCCTTCGACGCGGGCACACCCGTCGAGGAAGTTGTTGCCGCACTCGATGATCTGGTGCGCGCGGGCAAGATCCGCTACCTCGGCGCCTCCAACTTCGCCGGCTGGCAGCTGATGAAATCCCTTGCCGCGGCGGACAAGCACGGGCTCACCCGCTACGTCGCGCACCAGGTGTACTACTCGCTCGTCGGCCGCGACTACGAGTGGGAGCTCATGCCGCTCGGTCAGGATCAGGGCGTCGGCGCGGTGGTCTGGAGCCCGCTCGGCTGGGGCAGGCTGACCGGCAAAATCCGGCGCGGCCAACCCCTTCCGGACGGCAGCCGGTTGCACCAGACCGCCGCTGCGGGCCCGCCGGTCGACGACGACAAGCTCTACGACGTGGTCGACGTTCTCGACGAGCTCGCCGCCGAGACCGGTAAGACCGTCCCGCAGATCGCCCTCAACTGGCTGCTGCGCCGCCCCACCGTCGCCACCGTCATCGTCGGCGCCCGCAACGAGGACCAGCTACGCCAGAACCTCGGCGCCATCGGCTGGGAACTCACCCCCGACCAAATCGCCCGCTTGGACAAGGCCAGCGCCACCACCCCGCCCTACCCCTACTACCCGTACTACCGACTCGCCGACTTCACCCGCCTCAATCCTCCTGCGGTGTAGCCGAACCCGTGCGTCGTTCAGTAGACGTCGCGGACGTAGCGCTTCTGGGCGACCAGTTGCTTGCGGAAGGCGAGGGCGCCCGCTTCGTCGAGGTTGCCGTGGACGCGGGCGATGCGCAGCAGCGCCTCGTCCACGTCCTTCGCCATCCTGGTCGCGTCGCCGCAGACGTAGAGGTGGGCGCCGTCGCACAGCCAGGACCACAGCTCGGCGCCGTGCTCGATCATGCGGTGCTGCACGTAGATCCGCTCCCGCTGGTCGCGGGAGAAGGCCAGGTCGAGGCGGGTGAGGAAGCCGGAACGGAACATGTCTTCCAGTTCGGTCCGGTAATAGAAGTTGCGTGCGGCGTGCTGTTCGCCGAAGAACAGCCAGTTGCGGCCGGTGCAGCCGAGCGCCCGACGCTCCTGCAGGAAGCCGCGGAACGGCGCGATGCCGGTGCCGGGCCCGACCATGATCATCGGGGCGGTCGGGTCGGCGGGCGGGCGGAAGTGCGGTGCGCGCTGCAGGAAGATCGGCACGGCGGTGGGGCCGGTGCCCGCTCGATCGGCGAGGAAGGTCGAGCAGACGCCGCCGCGCCGGGCCGCCGATCCGGTGGCGGCGGGATCGCCGTAGCGCACCACGCCGACGGTCAGCTGCACCTCGTCGGGGCTGACCAACGGGCTCGACGAGATCGAATACTGGCGCGGCTGCAGCTTTTTCAGTATGCCGAGCCAGTCGACCAGATCGGCCCGCACCGGGAAGTCGCGCAGCACGTCCACGGCCTGCCGGTCCCACAGGTAGTTGTCGAGTTCGATCCGGTTGTCTCGCCGCAGCAGTTTGGCCAGCCGGGTGTTCGGGTTGCGTTCGGCGATGAAGGTGAGCAGGTCGTTGCTCACCTTGCTGATGTCGTAGTGCGTGCGCAACGCCTCGGCCAGCGATAGTTCGCGATCGTCGACCTCGATGATCCGGCGGCCGTCGAGTCCGGCGCCGGCCAGCCACTCGTCCACCAGCGCCGTGTCGTTGGTCGGCCAGACGCCCAGCGAGTCTCCGACCTCGTAGTCGGCTTCCAGCCCGCGCAGATCGAAGCCGAACTGCCGCACCTCTTTCGGCGAGTCGCTGAGGGTGAGCGGCTCGTTGCGCACCAGTGCCGCGGGAACCGGCGCGTGCCGCGTGAACGGCGCGATCTCCCGGCGGGTCCGCCCCGGCGCGGGCGCGGTCGCGCGGGTGAGCACCGCCGTCATGGTGCCACCGCGACTGGGCACCGGGCCTTTCGCGGGCGGACCCGGATCGGATTCCGGTGCAGCGCTGGCCAAGCCCTCGCCGAGCAGTGCCACGATCGCATCGAGCCAGCGCTCGGCGGGCTCCAGGAAATCCGGCTCGCAGTCGACGCGGTCGAGCAGCCGCACCGCACCGTATTCGGCGAACCGTTCATCCAATTTGCGGCCGTGCCCGCAGAAGTCGTCGTAGGAGGAGTCGCCCAGGGCGAACACTGCATAGCGCACGCCGGTGAGGCGAATCGCATTGCTGTCCAGGTGGTTCCAGAAGTCGGCGCCGTTGTCCGGTGGTCCGCCGTCGCCGAAGGTGCTGCTGATCACCAGCACGTCGCCGGTCAACGCGTCCACCGCGCACGAGTCCATGTCGAGCAGCCGTGGCGCGAAGCCACATTCGGTGAGCCGCGCGGCCACCGTCGCGGCGAGCTCCTCCGCCGTCCCGGTCTGCGAGGCCCACAGCACGGTCACCGGATGGGCGCTCGCCGCCTCGGGTGCCCCGGCGCGGGAGTACATGCCTGCCAGCACGCCATCGATCCAGATCCTGCTCTGCGCGGACATCGGCGCGGCGGCGGGCAGCACAGGTTGCCCGGTCACCGGAACCGCCTGTAGCGCGGCGAGGTACCCGCTGAGGTAGATCCGCTCGGTCTCGGTGAGCATCGGGGTCACGGCGGCGTCCAGCCCGAACATGGCGGCCAACGGATGCGCGGCGGCCATCGCGGGCGTCGGCACCGCGGGCGAGTGCGGTGTATCGGCCTCCGGCACCGCCACTCGGCGTAGCGACACGGCACAGGCCTTGAACTCCGGTTGCAGCGAATCCGGATCGACGGCGTCGTTGGTGACCGCGTTGATCGTCAGATATTCACCGTGCTCGTCGTTCCAGTGGAACGGCGCGAAGCAGTCACCGGGCCGGACCCGGTCGCTGATCTGCACCGGCAGCACGGCCCGCCCACGCCGCGAGGCGATTTCGAGCTGGTCGCCCGCGCGCACCCCGAGCCGCTCGGCGTCGGCCGGATGCACCTCGACGAACGGCTGCCCGTTCAACTTGTTCAGCTTGTCGATCTTGCCGGTCTTGGTCATCGTGTGCCATTGGTGCTGCAGCCGACCGGTATTGAGGACGAACGGGAAGTCGTCGTCGGGCAGTTCCGCGGGTGGCAGGTGCGGGCGCGGCCAGAACACGGCGCGCCTGCTCGGGGTGGCGAACGCCAGCCTCGGCCGATGACCGGCCGCGTCGACGTGCAGCGTCTGGCTGACTCCGTCGTTGAGATAGCGAATCGGATTGCGCGCGCCGGCGCCTTCGGGGCACGGCCACTGCATCGGCCCTTCCCTGAGTCGCTCGAAATCCATGCCGCGCAGGTCATATCCGGTCGCGGGGTTGGCGAACTGCTTGATCTCGGCGAAAACCTCGGCGCTGGAGGCGAAGTCGAAACCGGGGAAGCCCATCGCGGTGGCCACCTGCGCGATCAGCAGCCAGTCCGGTCGGGTATCGCCGATCGGATCGACCGAGCGCTGTAGCAGCGTGACGTTGCGTTCCGAATTCACCATCACCGCATCGGCTTCGGCCCACAGCGTGGCGGGCAGCAGCAGGTCGGCGTAGGCGTTGGTGGCGGTTTCGGCGTACGCGTCCTGCGCGATCACCAGTTCGGCCGCCTCCAGCCCGTCGAGCACAGTCTTGCGGTTGGCCACCGTGGCAACGGGATTCGTGCAGATGATCCAGGCGGCCTTGATGTTGCCCGCCGCCAGCTCGCGGAACATCTCGATGGTGCCAGGGCCCACCTCTTCGCGAATCGTGCCTGCCTCGAGGCCCCAGGCGGTTTCCACGAACGCGCGGTCGGCGGGGGAGAGCACGCTGCGCTGACCGGGCAGGCCGGGGCCCATGTAACCCATTTCGCGGCCGCCCATGGCATTCGGCTGTCCGGTCAGCGAGAACGGCCCGCTGCCGATGCGCCCGATGGCGCCGGTGGCCAGGTGCAGATTGCAGAGCGCGTTGGTGTTCCAGGTGCCGTGGGTGGACTGGTTGAGCCCCATCGTCCACAGCGACATCCACTCTTCGGCCGCGCCGATCCACTGTGCGGCGGTACGGATATCGGCTTCGGCGAGCCCGGTGATCTCGGCGACCCGCGCGGGCGGATAGTCCGCGAGGAACTCGGGCATCCCGGCCCAGCCCTCGGTGTGCTCGGCGATGAATTCCTGGTCTATGTCACCGTTTTCGACAAGCAGGTGCAGCAGGCCGTTCAGCAGCGCCAGGTCGGTGCCGGGCGCGATCTGCAGGAACAGGTCGGCGCGCGCCGCGGTGTCGGTGCGCCGCGGGTCGACGACGATCAGCTTGGCGCCGGCCTTGACCCGATCGACCATGCGCAAATACAGGATCGGATGACAGTCGGCCATGTTCGCGCCGATCACGAAGAACAGATCGGCGTGCTCGAAGTCGTCATAGGAGCCGGGCGGCCCGTCCGCGCCGAGCGACTGCTTGTAACCGGTACCCGCACTCGCCATGCACAGCCGCGAGTTGGCCTCGATGTGCACGGTCCGCAGGTAGCCCTTGGCCAGCTTGGTCGCCAGGTATTGCGCCTCGAGCGACATCTGCCCGGAGACGTACAGCGCGATCGCGTCGGGCCCGTGTTCGTCCAGGATCGCCCGCAACCGGTCGGCCGCCTCGCGTACGACGTCGTCGACCGGCGCCGGCACCGGCTCCTGCCCGCGTTCGGGCCGGCGGAACGCGGTCTCCATCCGGCCGGGCGCGCGCATCAGTTCCAGGTGGGTGGCGCCCTTGGTGCACAGCCTGCCCGCGTTCGCCGGGTGCAGCTTGTCCCCGCTGACCTTGGCGATCACCGGTGCCCCGTCGGCGCCGGCCCGCGTCTGCACCGTGACGCCACAACCGACGCCACAGTACGAGCATGCCGTCCGCGCGGTGCCGTCCGCGCGCGTCGTGCCTGCGTCCACCATGCCCCGATCATGGCCATCGCCGATTGCGGCGGGTTTACCGCGCGTTATCGCCAGATGACATTGCCCCTCACAGGCGGAAAAATCGCCGGTGAGGTGTGACGCAGGTCGCTGATCAGCCCAGTTTGTACGCGCGATGCAGCGCGACGATCCCGCCGGTGAGGTTGCGCCACTTCACCGAGGACCACCCGGTGCTCGCGATCCGCAGCGCCAGTTGCCGCTGGTTCGGCCAGGCGCGGATCGATTCGGCAAGGTAGACGTAGGCGTCCGGATTGCTGCTGACCGCGCGCGCCACCTTCGGCAGCGCCTTCATCAGGTACTCCATGTACACGGTGCGGAAACCCGGCACGACCGGCGTGGAGAACTCGGCGATGACCAGCCTGCCGCCCGGCTTGGTGACCCGCAGCATCTCGCGCAGCGCGCCCTCGGTATCGGAGATATTGCGCAGCCCGTAGGAGATCGTCACCCCGTCGAACGAGTCGTCGGCGAACGGCAGCGCCAGCGCGTCGGCCGCCACCATCGGCACCTTGCGGTGCCTGCCTGCGGCGAGCATGCCCTGGGAGAAGTCGGCGGCCAGGCACCAGGCGCCGGATTTCGCCAGATCGACCGTGGAGACCCCGGTGCCCGCCGCGAGGTCGAGAATCCGCTCGCCCGGCCGCGGCGCCAGCGCCTTGCGCACCGCCCAGCGCCAGTAGCGATCCTGACCGCCGGAGATCACGGTGTTGGTCAGGTCGTACCGTCGCGCGACACCATCGAACATCGTCGCAACCTCATGCGGCTGCTTGTCCAACGAGGCCCTGGTCGATTCTGTTTTCGCCACGGTTGACCCTAACTCTCGCAGCGCGGCGCGCCGAGGGAGGTAGGGAGATTGTTCGATCACATCGCACCGCGGTCGGCCGATCGGGCCGGCCTGGCGTTATGCCGTATGCGGTAGCCGCATTCGGTTACCGGTCACGTCCGCGTAGTGCCCCATCAGTTCGGTGCAGATCGCCGGCCAGGTGCGGTGCAGTACCGATTTACGTGCGGCTCCGGCGAATCGGGCTCGCAGCACCGGGTCATGTAGTGCCCCAACGGCGCTCGGCAACAGTTCGGTGAAACGGTCGACCGGGAGCAGATAACCGTTGCGACAGTGCGCGATCAAATCGCGCGGCCCGCCCGCGTCGGGGCCGATCACCGGGGTGCCGGAGGCGAGCGCTTCCTGGACGCCCTGGCAGAAGGTTTCGTGCTCGCCCGCGTGCACCATCACGTCCAGGCTCGCATACGCCTGGGCCAGGGTGTCGCCGCCGAGCTCGCCGGTGAACACGGCGGTCGGCATCATCCGCGCGAGCCGATCACGCTCCGGCCCACCGCCGACGATCACCAACTGGATATCCGGATCGTTCGCCAGCACGGCGAGCCGCTCGACGTGCTTCTCCGGCGCCAGCCGTCCGACAAAGCCGACCACCAGCTTGTCGCCGTCGAGCCAGGAGTCACGCAGTTCCGTGCGCCGGGCCTGCGGGGTGAACCGGACGATGTCCACGCCTCGTCCCCACCGGTGCACGCGCGGAATGCCGTGCTGCGCCAAATCTTCCGCGGCCGCCCTGGACGGCGCCAGCGTCCTGGTCGCGCCCTCGTGGATGCGCCGCGTCCAGGCCCAGGCCGCCCGGCTGGCCAGCGCTAGTCCGTAACTCTTGGCGAATCCGGCGACGTCGGTCTGGTACACCGCCACCGTGGGCAGATCCAGCCGCACGGCCGCGGCGAGACCGCCTGCGCCGAGCAGGAACGGCGAGGCCAGATGCACCACGTCGGCGTCGAAATCCTCGATAGCGGAGACGATCCCCGGCTGCGGCAGCCCCACCGGCAGCGAACTGATCTTCGGCACCATCACCGCGGGCACCCGATGGACCCGGAACCGCTCGTGCCAGCGCGCGGCGGGGGCCAGCCCGCGCGTGGTGTCCGGCGCGATGATCAGGGCGTCGTGGCCGTGCCGGTCCAGGTGATCGAGCACCCGGAGCACGGAGTTGACGACGCCGTTCATATTCGGCAGAAACGACTCGGCAACGATCGCTACACGCACTCTCTCAGGTTGACGGCCGGATCGCGCCGTCTCGCCACGCATGCGTGAAGGACACCTAAAGATCGAGCGAACTCCTCGGGCCGACCCCGGCTCGGTAGCTCAGCTCGCGCCCGGCCGTCGCCTGCCGAGCCGAATCAGCAGCCACAGCGTCGGCAGGGCGATCAGCCACACCACGACGATCACCGACAACGCGGGCGGAATAGCGACGCGGACGTCGCGTCCCTCCACCCGCACCAGATCGGGGTCCGCGCGGTTGTATTCGACCCGGATGCGCTCACCCGCGGTGAGATTGGTGGGGTACAGCACGCCGACCTTCGGATTGTGTGTCTCACCGTCGGGGGTCACGTACATGACCGCGGAGCGCAGCCGGCCTGCGGAGAGCACCTCGGCGCTGGCCACGCCCTTGTCCGAGCTGATCAGGTAGTCGTTGCGCCAGGCGGCCAGCACCAGGAGCACGACGAGCACGCTGATCACCGTGGCAGCCGTGAGCACGCCGATTCCGGCCCGCCGCAGGCGGATCGATCGCCGATCAGACTGCGTGGTTTCCAACACCGCAACAGGCTACCGATCGACTGGACTACCGTGTCGCGCATGTCCCGAAAATTCAGCTTCACCGTGCCTTACACCGTCCCGGTCGAAGATCTTCACCGGGCACTTACCGACGAGAAAGTCTGGCAGGCGCGGTTCGCCGACGCCGAGACCGCGACCTTGGACCTTTCGCATCCCGAGGGCGAGGGCACCATCCGCATCCACATGACCGAAAAGGCCGCGCAGGACAAGATTCCCAGCGTGGTGAGCAAGGTGCTCAAGAGCGAGCTCATGCTCTCGCGCACCGACAACTGGCAGGCGCTCAACGGCGAGGTCGCCAAGGGCACCTTCGAGGGCGAGACCGGCGGCATCGCCACCGAGATGTCGGGCACCTACGAAATGCGCTCGACCGCAGAGGGTTCCGAGATCGAGGTGGTCGGCACCGTGCAGGTGAAGGTGCCGCTGGTCGGCGGCGCCATCGAGCCGCTCGCCGAGCAGCTGCACCATCGGGTGCTCAACAGCGAGCGCAAGTTCATCGAGGAGTGGGTCGCCGCGCAGGCGACTGCCTGATCCACGTTCCGAACCTGCACCCGTCGTCCCGGCAGATACGCCGGGACGGCGGGTTTCGTTTTATTCGAAGTCCTCCGGGGAGTACTCCTTCTGCTCCACCAGCACCAGCCAGTTCCCGGAGTTGTCCCGGACGATCGCCTCGGTGCCGTAGGGGCGCTCGGCGGGCGGCTGCACGAACTCGACGCCTTTGGCGGTGAGCTCCTCGAAGGTCTTCTGGCAGTTCTCGGTGCGCAGGCCGAGCGCGCCGTGCGTGCCGTTCGCGAGTGCGCGGCGGATGGCCGCGGCCAGGTTGTCGTCCAGCGGCGGCCCGGGGATCATCAGGCCGATCTCCAGCTCCGGGTGCTGCGGGTGCGCGATGGTGACCCAGCGGAACCCGTTGTCGCCCATGGTGATGTCAGCGACCTCGACGAAGCCCAGCTTGTCGATGTACCACTGCTTCGATTCGGTCTGGTCCGTGACGTACACGGTGACGAGCGAGACGTTCGTGATCGTTGTCATGCGGCAAGGCTATGGCGGCCCCTCGACCGGATGCTTCTCGAAAATTGCTGTCTTCGCTGTATAGTCGAGTTCGGTTATTCGAGTTCGAGTATTTGGAGCGTGATGGCGGCACAGCGAGCCCGCAGAACTCCCTTGGCACTAGCCGTCCTGAGCCTGCTCAACGAGCGCCCCATGCACCCCTACGAGATGCAAGCGCTCATCAAGGACCGCCACGTCGGCCGGGTGGTGCGGGTGCGCGGCGGATCCGTCTACGACACCGTCGCCCGGCTGGCCGCGAGCGGGCTGATCGAGCCGGTCGGCACCAGCCGGGCCGGTGCGCGCCCCGAACGCACCAGTTACGAAATCACCGCCACCGGACGCGCCGAACTCGACTCGCTGCTCGACGAATACCTCGCCGAGCCGATCAACGAATATCCGCGCTTCCCGGCCGGTCTCGCGCACATCCTCAACCTGGCACCGGAGCGCGCGGCCGAACTGCTGGCCCGGCGAGCCGCGGCCTTGCGCGCCGCCTCCGCCGAGCTGACCGCTGACCTGGCCGCGGCGAAGGCGGACGGAATTCCGGAAATCGTCCTGATCGAGGGCGAACTGCAACGCGAACTACTCGACGCCGAACTGCGGTGGGTAGCGAGCGCCGCACGACGGATCGGCGACGGCGATCTGCCATGGCCGACCTGAAAGGAGTTGTGATGGAAACGAAACTGGGCCTGCCCGGCTGGCTGAAACCGATGAACCGCGTGGTGATCACGCTGAACCGACTGGGGGTAACGATCGGCACGATGCGGGTGCTCTCGGTGCCCGGCCGGGCCTCCGGCGAGCTACGGACCACCCCGGTCTCACCGCTGACCGTGCGCGGCGCGCGCTACGTCGTCGGTCACGCCAAGGCCGAGTGGGTGCGCAACGCGCGCAAAAGCTACTGGGGCATCCTGGCCGAGGGCCGCAAACGCCACCGCGTCGACCTGATCGAACTGCCCGCCGAGGAACGCGCTGCGATCCTGCACGAATTCCCGCGCGAGGTACCGCACGGTGTGCCGTTCTTCATCAAGCTCGGCCTGGTCGAGTCCGCCGACCCGGACGAGTTCGCGGCAGCGGCCCCGCGCTGCGCGGTGTTCCGCATCGAAAACCCCACGCCGGCCTAGGTTTCGCGCTTCCGGTCGCTGAGGCCGTGCATGAACACGAAACACCCCGGAATGCGCGGTGCCCCGTCGGCGAACTTGGCCTGATATTCCGAGGGCGAGACGCCGACCAGCTGGTGGAATTTGCTGCTGAACGAGCCGAGGCTGCTGTAGCCGACCAGCATGCACACCTCGGTCACCGTGACATTGGTGGAGCGCAGCAGATCCTGCGCACGCTCGATCCGCCGCTCCGCCAGGTACGCGGCCGGCGTCAGCCCGTAGACCGCGGCGAACGCCCGCAGGAAGTGATATTTGGAAACCCCTGCGGCAGCGGCCAATTCATCGAGACGGAGCGGATCGGCATACTGCCAGTCCGCGAGGTCGCGGGCCCGCCGCAGATGCGGCAGCAAATACAACGCGGGTAAGCCACCTGCTGGGTGTCCGCCCATGGCTGGAACCTGTCGTCACGAGGGCAAGGCAGGTTCAGCCTACCGGCCGGTCATGCCGACGACTCAGGGAAATAGCAGGTCGGGGGATCAGGAGAAGGGCGGCAGGTCGTCGCCGCGCATCGACATCCGCCCCGCTGCCCGCCAGGCCCGCGCGGTCAGATCCACATCCTCGTCGGTCACCAGGTTGCCCATCACCCGGACCGCGGTGCGCTGCAAGTACTTCGACCGCATCACCGGCGGCCCGCCGATCGGCACCATCCGCGGATGGGTGGCCAGCCCGGCGATCCGCCGCGCCACCGAGAAGGTCCGCCCATACTTCGCGCGCAGCAGCTCGGGCCAGATGCGGGTGAGGTCCGGCTCGTCCAGCAACCCGGCCAGCATGTGCCCGCCTTCGAGCCCGTAGTCGATGCCCTCGCCGTTCAGCGGGTTCACACAGCCCGCGGCATCGCCGACCAGCACCCAGTTGCGACCGGCCACGTTCGACACCGCACCGCCCATGGGCAGCAGCGCCGAGGCCACCGCGCGCAGCGAACCCTCGAACTCCCATTCGTCGAAGCGCAGCTTCGTGTAGTGCTCCAGCAGCGGTTTCAGCGCGATATGCGACGGACGCTGCTCGGTGGCCAGCGAGCCGACCCCGATATTGACCTCGCCGTTGCCCAGCGGAAAGACCCAGCCGTAGCCGGGTACCAGCGCGTTGTCGGCGTCGCGCAGCTCGAGGTGCGAGGTGATCCACTGGTCGTCGCTGCGGCCGGACTTGATGTAGGCGCGGGCCGCCGTGCCGTAGGCGTACTGCCGATGCCAGGTGCGGCCGAGCAGCCGCCCGATCGGCGAACGCACCCCGTCGGCGACGATGAGCGTCGTGCAGTCGATGGTGTGCGTGCCCGTCGCGGTTCGCACCGTCACACCGGTGACCCGGTCGCCGTCGCGGGTGACATCGACCACTTTGCTGCCGTCGATCATCCGCGCGCCGGACTTCACCGCGGTCTCGCGCAGCTTGTCGTCGAGTTCGGTTCGTGGGACGGCACTTCCGTATGTCGGGAACGATCCGGCGGGCCATGGCAGCAGGGCCTCCCTGCCGAAGCCGGTCATCCGCAGGCCGTGGTTGACGGTGTGCGCGCGCAGCCAATCGCCGAGCCCGAGGTGTTCCAGCTCGGCCGTCGCGCGCGGGGTCAGCCCATCGCCGCAGGTCTTGTCCCTGGGGAAGACGGCGGAGTCGAGCAGCACCACGTCGCGCCCGGCCCGCGCGGCCCAGGCGGCCGAGGCCGATCCGGCCGGACCGGCACCGACGACCAGGACCTCGGCCCTGCTGGGCAGCGCGTCCCCGCCCGCGGGAGTGACTTCCGGTGAACCCATGCGCTCAATACTTGCAGGGCAATCTTGTTCGTGTCGACGGCGGGCGCGTCAGCTGCCCCGCGGGTCGGCGCGGCGCGCGGAAAATGGTGTGCGAAGGTGTCTGATACACCGCATAGTGACGGTGTTCATGGGCCATCCGCTGGGGACACGCTAGGTTCTCTATCGTGGGGTCGGACGGATCGGTGGGAGAAGAAATGAGCACATCGGCTGTGAAGGACGAGAGCACCGTGGTGGCCGGGGTCGATCTCGTCGACACCGAACTCGCGGCGACCGTGCGCAACGGCCTGGAAGAGGTCGAGAAGCTCCTGGTCGACGAGCTGTCCGACGGCGAAGACTTCCTGCAGGAGGCGGCGCTGCACCTGGCGAAAGCCGGCGGCAAGCGGTTCCGCCCGCTGTTCACCATCCTCACCGGCCAGCTCGGCCCGAACCCGACCGATCCCGCGCTGATCACCGCGGGCACCGTCGTCGAACTCGTGCACCTGGCCACGCTGTACCACGACGACGTGATGGACGAGGCCACCATGCGCCGCGGCGCCCCGAGCGTGAATGCGCGCTGGGGCAACAACATCGCGATCCTGGCCGGCGACTACCTGTTCGCACACGCCTCCCGGCTCACCTCGACGCTGGGCCCCGACGCGGTCCGCATCATCGCCGAAACCTTCGCCGAGCTGGTCACCGGCCAGATGCGCGAGACCATGGGCGCGCGCGAATCCCAGGACCCGGTCGAGCACTACCTGCGCGTCGTCTGGGAGAAGACCGGGTCGCTCATCGCGGCCGCCGGTCGCTTCGGCGGCACCTTCTCCGGCGCGGGCACCGAGCACGTGGAGCGGCTGGCCCGCCTCGGTGACGCGGTCGGCACCGCCTTCCAGATCTCCGACGACATCATCGACATCTCCTCGGCCGCCGAGCAGTCCGGCAAGACCCCCGGCACCGACCTGCGCGAGGGCGTGCACACGCTGCCGGTGCTGTACGCGCTGCGTGACGAGGGCGCCGACGGCGACCGCCTGCGCAAACTTCTCGCCAACCCCTTGCAAACCGACGCCGAGGTCGAGGAAGCCCTCGACCTGCTGTCCCGCTCGCACGGCATGGTGCTGGCCAAGGAGAAGCTGCAAGGCTTCGCCGACATCGCGCACGCCGAACTCTCCGCCCTGCCCGCCGGACCCGCCAACGACGCCCTCGAACACCTCGTCCGCTACACGATCGAGCGCGTCGGCTGAGCCCGGTCCGTAGCAATGGCTACGTTCCGATCAGGAACCTTTGCGCGCCCCTTCTCGTTGACCTGGCGTGATGCTCTCGACGAGAGTCGAAGCTCGAAGTGAGAACCGATCTCGTGCGCACATGGGTAACTCGCCGGGGACGGGCTTACTGATGTGAGCTGCTACCGCCGGGCGCCAACGCCGGTCTCGCGGCAGGCGAGTCTGGCCTGAATACGCGGAGAGGCGGGACATGCACGGGTACGCGAATGGTCTGAAGACCTTTGGGCTGATGGTCGGCCTGTCGGCCTTGATCGTGCTCGCCGGCGCGCTGTTCCGCAGCCCGACGATCCTGATCATCGCCATCCTGCTGGCCGTCGGCATGAACGCGTACGCGTACTTCAACAGCGACAAACTCGCGTTGAAGGCGATGCACGCGCAACCGGTCAGCGAGCTGGAAGCGCCGGTGATCTACCGGATCGTGCGTGAGCTGGCGACCACCGCGCGCCAGCCGATGCCGCGGCTCTACATCAGCCCGACCAACGCCCCCAACGCCTTTGCCACCGGTCGCAGCCCCCGGCACGCCGCGGTCTGCTGTACCAGCGGCATCCTGCAGATCCTGGACGAGCGGGAGCTACGGGCCGTGCTCGGCCACGAGCTATCGCATGTCTACAACCGCGACATCCTGATCTCGTCGGTTGCAGGCGCGCTCGCCGCGGTCATCTCCGGCCTGGCAAACCTGGCCTTCTTCGCCTCCGCGTTCGGCGGCAATCGCAACGGCGAAGGCCCGAACATGCTGGGCGTGCTGCTCGTTTCGCTGCTCGGGCCGATCGCCGCGAGCCTGATCAAGCTCGCCGTCTCCCGTTCCCGCGAATACCAGGCGGACCAGTCCGGCGCCGAACTCACCGGCGACCCGCTCGCCCTCGCCTCGGCGCTGCGCAAGCTGGAGCGCGGCGTGCAAGCCGCTCCGTTGCCGCCTGAGCCGCAATTGACCGCCCAGTCACACCTGATGATCGCCAACCCGTTCCGGGCGGGCGAGCGAGCCGCCCGCTGGTTTTCCACGCACCCCCCGATGGCCGAGCGCATCGCTCGCCTGGAGGAAATGGCGGGCGGCCCCAAGCCGTAGCCCGCCGCCCGCTAGCGGTAGTTGACGAACTGCAGGGCGATCCCGAAATCCTCACCCTTCAGCAGCGAGATGACGGCCTGGAGGTCGTCGCGCTTCTTGCTGCTCACCCGCAGTTCCTCACCCTGGATCTGCGCCTTGACGCCCTTCGGGCCCTCGTCGCGGATCTTCTTGGTGATCTTCTTCGCATGCTCGGTGTCGATGCCCTGGACCAGTGTTCCGGTGATCTTGTAGGTCTTGCCGGAGGCGACCGGCTCGCCGGCGTCGAACGCCTTGAGCGAGATGTCGCGGCGAATCAGCTTCTCCTTGAACACCTCCAGCGCCGCCTTGACCCGCTCCTCGGCCTCGGCCGTCAGCACGATCTTGTCCTCGCCGGACCACTCGATGGCCGCGCCGGTGCCACGGAAGTCGTACCGGGTGGTCAGCTCCTTCTCTGCCTGGTGCAGGGCGTTGTCGACCTCCTGACGTTCGACCTTGCTGACGACATCGAATGACGAATCGGCCACACTTCGCTCCTGTCCTGGCGGTCCAACTGCTCGCTCGACCGGTTGATCGGTCACCGTTAGTTGTACCCCGGAGCGCGACCGTAGTCCCGCCGCATGGCCGATGGCCAGCCGGTTTGCAATCAGGGCGGGGGGTGGATGTATTCTGCTTTTCGCGCCGAGAGCGCGACGGCAGATTGCCCGAGCGGCCAATGGGAGCGGACTGTAAATCCGTCGGCGAAAGCCTACGTAGGTTCGAATCCTACATCTGCCACCCGGAACCCCCGTGGATCGACTTCGATCCGCGGGGGTTTCGTGCTTACCGGGTTCGCCGGCCGCTCTCGATGCCCCCGTCGGCCGGATGATCTCTGGAAAAAGGCTCCTGACCACCCGGTTTGGAGCTCTGACCGTTGGGTGTGTAACCTCGTTCAAGACTTCGCCGCGCCGGGGTCACGTGTTCCAGTCCTGGTGCGGAAGTAGTCATGCCCCCTTAGCTCAGTCGGCAGAGCGTTTCCATGGTAAGGAAAAGGTCAACGGTTCGATTCCGTTAGGGGGCTCGCCGGATTGCCGGTGGTGACCGACTCGGCATCGCATATAGTTTCCACTTTGGTGGGAGCCGGGGCGCCGCACCACAGCAATGCGACCCCTTGGCGGTGTAGCTCAGTCGGTAGAGCAAACGACTCATAATCGTTGTGTCGCCGGTTCAAGTCCGGCCATCGCTACCAAAACCGATCAGACCAACTGGTTGACCCGAAAGAAGGAATATCGTGGCCGCGAAGTCCACCGATGTCCGGCCAAAGATCACCTTGGCCTGCGAGCAGTGCAAGCACCGCAACTACATCACCAAGAAGAACCGGCGCAACGACCCCGATCGGCTGGAACTCAAGAAGTTCTGCCCGAACTGCGGTACGCACCGGGGACACAAAGAATCCCGCTAGTCCGCCACGCGTGATGCTGCCGCGTGGATCGGCGCCGGGAGTGTGATTGCTCCCGGCAATCTCGGATCGTGACAGTGCGAGGGCCGGACGTTTGTCCGGCCCTGACGCATTTTCGCGGTCGGGTGCGGTAGGTGAGCGAGCAATAGCGAGGGAACGAGAGTCACAGCCGCCACTGCGGTCACGACGGAAGCCGCGCGCTAGCGAGGCCCGCTCGTGAACGCTCCGCCGACTCCGGGCTCGGGGTCAGATAGGTACAGTCCTCCCGTGACAATCAACACCGGTACAGACGAAGCGGTTCAGGCGGTCGAGACGTTCGACCCCGCGGCGCACGCGGCCTCGATGGTCGGTCACCACTACCGCGTCGACGACTACTACGAGGTCGGCCGCGAGAAGGTGCGCGAATACGCGCGCGCTGTGCAGGACTACCACCCGGTGCACTGGGACGAGGACCTCGCGCAGGAGTACGGCTACGACGGCCTGCTCGCGCCGCTGACCTTCATCTCCCTGGTCGGCATTCTGGCCCAGCGCAAGCTCTTCGAGCAGATTGTCACCGGCTACGACCTGAGCCAGATCCTGCAGACCGACCAGATCCTGGAGTTCCACCGGCCGATCAAGGTCGGCGACCAGCTGGTCTGCGACGTCTACCTGCACTCGTTCCGGCAGGCCTTCGGCGGCGACATCATCGTCACCAAGAACATCGTCACCGCGCAGAACGACGAGCTGGTGCTCACCACCTACACCACGCTCATCGGCCGCAGCGGCGGCGACATCGATCCGAACCTCAACGACACCGTGCGCAACGTGCTGATGCACGGCATCGGCGAGGACGCACCGGATCACAAGCCGCGCGCCAATGTCGTTGCCGCGCCGGTGCAGCCCGCCACGGTGCCCGAGATCACGCCGAGCAAGCACGCGATCAGCTTCGACGACGTCACGGTCGGCGACGAACTGCCCGCCCGCATCGTCCGGCTCACCCGCGGCGATCTGGTGAACTACGCCGGTGTCTCCGGCGACGCCAACCCGATCCACTGGAGCGACGAGGTCATCAAGCTCGTCGGCCTGGACAACGTGGTCGCGCACGGCATGCTCACCATGGGCCTCGGTGGCGGTTTCGTCACCTCCTGGCTCGGCGATCCCGGCGCGGTCAAGGAGTACAACGTCCGCTTCACCAGCCCGGTCTACGTCGGCACCGACGAGGCCGCCGAGATCGAGTACACCGGTAAAGTGAAGTCGGTGGATCCGGAGACGCGGACCGCGGTCGTCGCCATCGTGGCGAAGTCGGCGGGGCGCAAGATCTTCGGGCGCGCGACGGCAACCGTGCAACTGGCCTGACTGGATACAGCCTGACCTGGTCGCCTGACCCTGATTGGCTATCGACGCGGGCGGTAACGTACACTCGGATTTCTGGGGTCACCAGCCGCTGCGCGCTGCTCTGTAGGGCTGGTTCCAGGTGAGGCCGTCAAGGTTTCGCCCACGGGGCCGGCGACTGCGAAAGCAGCGCGCGTGTCATGTGGTGACACCGGAGTTCTACAACTGAATACCGAACAGTGGTTGGACAGCCGATTACGGTCCAGCCGAAGGGGCGTAGCTCAACTGGCAGAGCAGCGGTCTCCAAAACCGCAGGTTGCAGGTTCAAGTCCTGTCGCCCCTGCCTTTCCGCAGCGACTGCATGCAGGTCGCTCGAAAAGAACCAGCATGCCAGCGACGAAAGGATCGACGTGGTCGACGAGCGGGATTCTCGCCACGGCGCGCATGCGACCGACGACGGCGATGACACCGCCGCGGTGGCCCGGCCGAGCGGCAAGCGTTCCGCCCGGCGGACTCGCGGCGCGTCGCCCGACACAGGTTCGATCGCCACACTCGATCGGCCTTCGTCGCGCAAGGCAGCCAAGACCGATCGGGCCGAACGCACGAAGACGGCTAATCCGTTCAAGCGTTTGATCAAGTTCCTGCGTGAAGTAGTCGCGGAACTGCGCAAGGTGATCTGGCCCAACCGGAAGCAGATGGTCACCTATACGAGCGTTGTTCTGGTGTTCGTGATCTTCATGGTCGCGTTCATCAGCGGGTTGGATGTGGCGTTCATCAAGGGTGTCAACTGGCTGTTCGGCTAGAGATCGACGCCGACGCCGCCGGCCGATCCCGGGGCGGACACGGGTGGAGTAGTTCCGCCGCGCGCCCGGCCCCGGCACGCAGAGGATGTACGTGACGACACAGGAAGCGAGTGCCCCAGTGAGCACCCCGGAGAACGACACAAACGAAGAGTTCCCGGTCGAGGACGCGGTGGTGGATCCCACGACCGACGACGCCACGACCGTCGAAGACTCCGAGGACGTGGACTCCGAGGGCGCCGCGTCGGAGATCGACGAGGCAGCTGCGGCCGCTCCGATCGACGAAGAGCCCGCCGACCCGGTCGCGGAAATGAAGGCCGCGCTGCGTCGCGCCCCCGGTGACTGGTACGTCATCCACTCCTACGCCGGTTACGAGAACAAGGTGAAGGCCAACCTCGAGACCCGCGTGCAGAACCTGGACCTCGAGGAGTACATCTTCCAGGTCGAGGTGCCGACCGAAGAGGTCACCGAGATCAAGAACGGCCAGCGCAAGAACGTCAACCGCAAGGTGCTGCCCGGCTACATCCTGGTCCGGATGGAACTCAACGACGAGTCCTGGGGCGCCGTGCGCAACACCCCCGGTGTCACCGGTTTCGTCGGCGCCACCTCGCGCCCGTCGCCGCTGTCCATCGACGACGTGGTGAAGTTCCTGGTCCCCGCCGCCCAGCAGAAGAAGGCCGCCGCCACCGCCGGTGCCGCGGGTTCGGCCGAGTCCGCCGCCGAGTCGGTGTCCAAGCCGACCATCGAGGTCGACTTCGAGGTCGGCGAGTCGGTGACCGTGATGGACGGCCCGTTCGCGACGCTGCCCGCCAGCATCTCCGAGGTCAACGCCGAGCAGCAGAAGCTCAAGGTGCTCGTGTCGATCTTCGGCCGCGAGACCCCGGTCGAGCTCGGCTTCACCCAGGTTGCGAAGATTTAGTCCTGTTACGTGAGCGGCCGACGGCATCCGCCCGGCCGCGGACCGCAACACCAGCACTTGCAAAGAGCAAGGAAAACAGACACCTAGGAAAGAAAGATGCCCCCCAAGAAGAAGAAGCTCGCCGGGATCATCAAGCTTCAGATCCAGGCCGGCCAGGCGAACCCCGCCCCTCCGGTGGGTCCCGCGCTCGGTCAGCACGGCGTCAACATCATGGAGTTCTGCAAGGCGTACAACGCCGCGACCGAGTCGCAGCGTGGCAACGTCATTCCGGTCGAGATCTCGGTCTACGAGGATCGCTCGTTCGACTTCAAGCTGAAGACCCCGCCCGCCGCTCGGCTGCTGCTCAAGGCCGCCGGTGTGCAGAAGGGTTCGGCTGAGCCGCACCGCCTCAAGGTCGCCAAGGTGACCATGGATCAGGTGCGCGAGATCGCCAAGACCAAGCAGGAAGATCTGAACGCCAACGACATCGATCAGGCGGCGAAGATCATCGCGGGTACCGCGCGTTCGATGGGCATCACCGTCGAGGGCTGAGCCTCCGCAGCTCCAGGTGGGAGGGCCGGCCAGGCCCGCAAACCACGGCTGAACCAGACACTTAAGGACAGAGAATTATGGCAAAACGAAGCAAGGCGTATCTCGCCGCGGCCGAGAAGGTCGATCGCGACACCCTGTACTCCCCGCTCGCCGCAGCGCGGCTGGCCAAGGAGACCGCCACCACCAAGACCGACGCGACCGTCGAGGTCGCCGTTCGTCTCGGCGTGGATCCCCGCAAGGCGGACCAGATGGTGCGTGGCACGGTCAACCTGCCGCACGGCACCGGTAAGACCGCCCGCGTCATCGTGTTCGCGGCAGGCGAGAAGGCCGCCGAGGCCGAAGCCGCCGGTGCGGACGCCGTCGGCGCCGAGGACCTGATCGAGCGGATCCAGGGCGGCTGGCTCGAGTTCGACGCCGCGATCGCCACCCCGGACCAGATGGCCAAGGTCGGCCGGATCGCGCGTGTCCTCGGACCGCGTGGCCTGATGCCGAACCCGAAGACGGGCACGGTCACCAACGACGTGACCAAGGCCGTCAACGAGATCAAGGGCGGAAAGATCAACTTCCGCGTCGACAAGCAGGCCAACCTGCACTTCGTTATCGGCAAGGCTTCCTTCGACGACGCCAAGCTGGTGGAGAACTACGGTGCCGCGCTGGAGGAGATCCTGCGTGTGAAGCCGTCGACCGCCAAGGGCCGCTACGTCAAGAAGGTGACGGTCTCGACGAACACCGGACCGGGCATCCCGGTGGACCCGAACCGCACCCGCAACCTCCTGGACGAGGATGCGTAAGTAGCACCTGAACAAGTCCGCAAGGGCGGGAACGCATTACGCGTTTCCGCCCTTGCGCGTTTCCGGGATCGGACTATTTCCAGGTCCGGCATCGTTGGTAGAGCGGTGACGGTTGTCTTGCTCATCTCCGGTAGCACTCGCGCTGCGTCGACCAATTCCGCCGCGTTGCGCACGGTCCAGGCGGTCGCGCCGGCCGGTGTCGACGCGCGCTGGTTCGGCGGACTCGCCGACCTGCCCGCTTTCGACCCGGATGACGACGGCACCGCACGCCCGTCGGTTCTTGCACTACGCGAACAGCTTTCGCAGGCGGACGCGGTGCTGTTCTGCACCCCCGAATACGCGGGCACACTGCCCGGCAGCCTGAAGAATCTGCTGGACTGGACCGTCGGGAACGCCGACCTCTATGAGAAACCCACCGCCTGGATCAACGTGGCCGCGCTCGGCCGCGGCGAAGGGGCCGCCGCGACATTGGCGCTCGTCCTCGGTTACGTGGGTGCCGACGTCGATTCCGACGGCTGTGCCCGGCTGCCGGTCGGCCGGGACGACGTCGGACCGGACGGCTTGGTCGGCACTGCCGAATTCCGTAGCGGCGCAATCGAAGCATTGAACAAACTGGTGGCCAGAGCCGCGCACTGATACCGGCGAAGGCCGGAACCCTTCCGGATCCCGGCCTTCGTCCGCGTGCAATCAGTTGACCGAATCCTCCTGGGGCTCCGTATCTTTGCGCCAGGCGAGCAGGACCGACTCGCCCTCCGGCGCGCCCCACGGCAGGAAAATCGCCACGATCACCGCGCACACCACTACTGCACCCGCCGCGACGAGCGAGGCGGTATGGGAGCCTTCGAGTGCCGCCGTTTTCATTGCCACGATGAGGTTTTCGCGCTGGCTCTCGAAGAACGGGGGGAGCGGCCGCTTGCGGATCTCCAGCACGCTGAGCGGACTGGATTTGACCAGCCCTCGCTCGTTCTCGCTCATCAACGTGGTCGGTAGCGCGTCGATCCGCGGGGCGATCCTGGTCGTGTAGTACGACGCCACGATCGAACCGAGCACCGCGACACCGAGGGTGCCGCCGATCTCCCGGGTGGTGTCGTTGACCGCGGACCCCGCACCCGCCTCGTTGAGCGGCAGCGATCCCATGATCGACTCGGTGGCCGGTCCCTGAACGATGCCGACGCCGAGCGCCATGAACACCATCGAGGGCAGCACGTCGGTGACGTAGGGACTGTCCACCGTCACCTGACCGCCCAGATACAACCCGAGCCCGGTGCTCAGCAGCCCGGTCACGATGACCGGCGTCGGCCCGAACCGCTGGGCGAGCAGGGTGGCAATGGGCGCGCCGAGCGCCACCGAGAAGGCGAAAGGCAATGAGGCGATACCGAATTCGAGCGGAGTGTACTCCCGCACCCCTTGGAAATACTGGGTGATGAGGAACAGAAATCCGAACATCGAGAAGTAGCAGATCGCAATCGCCAAGGCGGGCATCGAGAATCGCCGATTGCGGAACAGCGTCATATCGAGAATCGGTGCGGCAGTGCGTAATTCCCAGATGATGAATGCGGCAAGCAGGGCGACGCCGAGCGCACCGGTGCTCAGTGTCGTGCTGGAGAGCCAGCCGAAGCGCGGCGCCTCGATGATGGACCACACCACCAGCGTGATGCCCGCGATGGACAGCCCGATGCCCGGCAGGTCGAGCCTGCCGACCTGGGTGGCCCGGGATTCGGGCACCCAGATCAGCGTGGCGACGAGCGCGATGAGCGCCAGCGGCACATTGATCCAGAAAACCGAGTGCCAGGTGAAGTGGGCCAGCAGCCAGCCGCCCGAGATCGGCCCGATCGCGATGGCGAACCCGGCCATGGCCGTCCACGCCGCGATGGCGAGGGCCCGTTCGCGTTTGTCGCGGAAGATGTTGATGATCAGCGCCAGCGTCGCCGGGAAGACGGCCGCGGCGAACACACCCATCGCGGCGCGCGCGGCGATCACGCCACCCATCGAGCCGGACAGCGCGCCCGCGATCGACATGGCGCCGACGCCGACCAGACCGACCATCATGATCCGGCGGCGGCCGAGCCGGTCGCCGAGGTTGCCGAAGGCGAGCAACAGGCCCGCGAAGGTGAGGGTGTACGCGTCGACGACCCATTGCAGGCCGCTGACGCCGGTTTGCAGCTGCACCCCGATGGAGGGGAGCGCCACGTTCACGATGGTGTTGTCCAGGACGACGAGCAGCTCGGCGAGGCAGATCACGGCCAAGGCGAGAAAGCGCTGGTTACGTCGTTCCAGCAGCACCGGTGGATCGACTATGGAGGTTGCCATAGTCAAGCAGTCAAACAGTAACTGTCACCTTAGGTAACGGCTAAGAGGGGCGATCTCAACCACATCTCGGTGGTGAATGTGATGCGAGACACAACAAGCCGGGCGCTGAATGGTCCCGATTCGTCGTGGGAGTGCCCCGTTTTGGCAGATGGGGGTGGGTCCAGGTACATTGGACAACAGTTATCGACTAGCTCGATTCCTACCCAAATCCGTTCTACCGAAGACCGTTGGTCGTCGAGCCCGCATGGGTTCGGTCGAAGGTCCGGCGACATTGCCGGCGGCCCACGCAGGGAGAACCGAGGCCGTGTGATTGCTGTGCGCCCCGGAACGCCTTGCGTCCGGGGCGTTTGTTTTGTCGCCGTCCCCTGACCCGGTAGTTCGTTTCGAACCGACCATCAGAGAGGAGGCGAAGTATGGCAAAACCCGAGAAGGTCACTGCGGTCGAGGAGATCGCGGAGCAGTTCAAGAGCTCGACCGCCACCGTGGTCACGGAATACCGTGGTCTGTCGGTCGGCAAGCTCACCGAGCTGCGTCGTGCGCTCGGCGCCGAAGCCACGTACTCCGTCGCCAAGAACACCCTGGTCAAGCGCGCTGCCGCCGAGGCGGGCGTGCAGGGCCTGGACGACTTGTTCGTCGGACCGACCGCGATCACCTTCATCAGTGGTGAGCCGGTTACCGCGGCGAAGGCCCTGAAGACGTTCGCCAAGGACAACAAGGCGCTCATCATCAAGGGCGGCTACATGGACGGCGCACCGCTGTCCGTGTCCGAGGTCGAGAAGATCGCCGACCTGGAGTCCCGCGAGGTCCTGCTGGCCAAGCTGGCCGGTGCGATGAAGGGCAACATGGCCAAGGCCGCCGGTCTGTTCAACGCTCCGGCGTCGCAGGTGGCTCGCCTTGCCGCCGCGCTCGTCGAGAAGAAGCAGGCCGAAGCCGGTGGCGACACCGCCGCTGCCGCTGAATAACCCCGTGCGGGTGATTCGCGCGCGGCTCGCCCTCATAGACAACAACTACCGAAAGGAACAACATCATGGCCAACGTTGACGAACTGCTGGAGACCTTCGGCAACATGACCCTGCTCGAGCTGTCGGACTTCGTCAAGAAGTTCGAAGAGAAGTTCGAGGTCACCGCCGCCGCTCCGGTCGCCGTCGCTGGCCCCGCCGGCCCGGGCGCCGTTGCCGAGGCCGTCGAGGAGCAGGACGAGTTCGACGTCATCCTCGAGGGTGCGGGCGACAAGAAGATCCAGGTCATCAAGGTGGTCCGCGAGATCGTCTCGGGCCTGGGCCTGAAGGAAGCCAAGGACCTCGTCGAGGGTGCCCCGAAGGCCATCCTGGAGAAGGTTGCCAAGGATGCCGCCGAGGCTGCCAAGGCGAAGCTGGAAGACGCCGGCGCCAAGGTTTCGGTCAAGTAATTCCGCGACCGAATCGCCCGACAGGCGGTCCCCTTTTCGGGGGCCGCCTGTTTGCTGTTTACGGCGACCTGCGCGAACAATCAGGAAATACCACATGAAACGGGGTTACTCTTCAGTCAGGTTGGGGTGTGCGTCGTCTCGGTCTTGGGATACAGTGGCCCGACCCACTGTGACGTGACACACCGCTCGACCCAGCACGCGGTTCGCCGGTGGGCAGCTCGCTGAGAAATTGTGGAGGTTTGCGTGGGCGTCGAGGTCAGAACCGAAGGTGTTACCAAGTCTTTCGGATCCCAGCGAATTTGGCAGGATGTCTCCCTGACCTTGCCGACCGGTGAGGTCAGCGCATTGCTGGGCCCGTCGGGTACCGGCAAGTCCGTCTTTCTGAAGTCGCTGATCGGCCTGCTGCGCCCGGAGCGCGGCTCGATCTACGTCGGCGACACGGACATCACCACCTGCTCCAACAAGGAGCTCTACGAGATTCGCAAGCTCTTCGGCGTGCTGTTCCAGGACGGCGCGCTGTTCGGCTCGATGAATCTTTTCGACAATGTCGCGTTCCCGCTTCGTGAGCACACGAAGAAGTCCGAATCCGACATTCGCAAGATCGTCATGGAGAAGCTGGAGCTGACCGGTCTGCTCGGCGCCGAGAACAAGCTGCCCGGCGAGATCTCCGGCGGTATGCGCAAGCGCGCGGGCCTGGCTCGCGCCCTGGTGCTCGACCCGCAGATCATCCTCGTCGACGAGCCGGACTCCGGCCTCGATCCGGTGCGTACCGCCTACATCAGCCAGCTGCTGATCGACATCAACGCGCAGATCGACGCGACCATCCTGATCGTCACGCACAACATCAACCTGGCCCGCACCGTGCCGGACAACATCGGCATGATGTTCCGCCGTCAGCTGGTCATGTTCGGCCCGCGCGAGGTGCTGCTGACCTCCGACGAGCCGGTGGTCAAGCAGTTCCTCAACGGCCGCATGCAGGGCCCGATCGGCATGTCCGAGGAGAAGGACGAGGCCCAGATGGCGCGCGAGCAAGCGATGTTCGACGCCGGGCATCACCACGGCGGCGCCGAAGAGGTCGAGGGCATCATCCCGCAGATGCAGGCCACCCCTGGCATGCCGGTGCGTCAGGCCGTGCTGCGCCGCAAGGAGCGGGTCCGCGAGATCATGCACACCCTGCCGCACGCGGCGCAGACCGCGATTCGCGAGTCACTTGATCAGAACGACGAGACCCAGGTCTTGGCGTACAACAACAGCGACCTGGGTGGTTACCCGGGCGGCGCGTACGAGACCACCACTCGACACAACACAACTAACGGGTAACATCTGCGATCGTGAATTCCTCCCTGGCGCGATTGCGGACTCCACTGGAGTCGGGGTTCGGCCAGGCCGGCAACATCTTTGCGCTGTTCGTGGACGTGTTGCGCAAGACGTTCCGCCGGCCGTTCGAGTGGCGGGAGTTCATCCAGCAGTCCTGGTTCATCGCCAGCGTCTCGATCCTGCCCAGCGCACTCGTCGCTATCCCGTTCGGTGCGGTGGTGGCGCTGCAGACCGGTTCGCTGATCAAGCAGCTCGGCGCCGAATCCTTCACCGGCGCAACGAGCGTGCTCGCCACGGTGCAGCAGGCGGCGCCGGTGGTGACGGCGTTGATCATCGCGGGTGCCGCGGGTTCGGCGGTCGCCGCCGACCTCGGCTCGCGCACCATCCGTGAGGAGATCGACGCGCTGGAGGTGCTCGGCGTCGATCCGGTGGCCAAGCTGGTGGTGCCCCGGGTGCTCGGCATGACGCTGGTGGCGCTGCTGCTGAACGGTCTGGTCTCGGTGGTCGGCATCGCGGGCGGCTACTTCTTCAACGTGCTGCTGCAGGGCGGCACGCCGGGTGCCTATCTCGCCTCGTTCTCCGCGCTGGCGCAGCTGCCCGACCTGTGGATCGGTGAGATCAAGGCGCTGGTGTTCGGCCTGATCGCCGGTGTGATCGCCGCGTACAAGGGGTTGCATCCCAAAGGGGGTCCGAAAGGAGTAGGTGAAGCGGTGAACCAATCGGTGGTCATCACCTTCCTGGTGTTGTTCTTCGTGAACCTCATCCTCACCCTGGTGTATCTGCAGGTCGTCCCGGCCAAGGGCGCCTGACCGGTGGCCACCCAGTACCGCAACCCCGTTCTCGCCAAGTCGCTGCGCCGGGCCGGCGACGTCGTGCGCGCACCGCTGAAGGTGATCGACCGGGCCGGCGAGCAGATGTCGTTCTACTCGCGCGCCATCGCCTGGATCCCGCGCACCGCCGTGCATTACCGCAAGGAGGTCATGCGGCTGCTCGCCGAGGTGACCTTCGGCAGCGGCGCGCTCGCGGTGATCGGCGGCACCATCGGCGTCATCGTGTTCATGTCCGGCTCGGTCGGCGTCGTCGTCGGCCTGCAGGGCTTCAAGGCGCTGGACGCGCTCGGCAGCTCCGTGCTCACCGGCTTCCTCACCGCCTATATCAACACCCGCGAAATCGCGCCGCTGGTCGCGGCTTTGGCGCTGTCGGCGACGGTGGGCTGTGGTTTCACCGCGCAGCTCGGCGCGATGCGGATCTCCGAGGAGATCGACGCGCTCGAGGTGATGGCGGTGCCCGGTGTGCCGTTCCTGGTCACCACCCGGGTGATCGCGGGCTTCCTCGCGGTGATCCCGCTCTACATCGTCGGCCTGCTCGGCACGTTCCTGGCCTCGCGGATGATCAGCATCTGGTTCAACGGGCAGTCCAGCGGCTCCTACGACCACTACTTCAGCCTGTTCCTACCACCTGAAGACGTGCTCTATTCGTTCCTCAAGGTGCTGGTCTTCGCGTTCGTGATCATCATGGTGCACTGCTACTACGGCTTCCACGCCACCGGCGGACCGGCCGGTGTCGGCGTCGCGGTCGGGCGTGCGGTGCGGGCCGCCATCGTGCTGGTGAACGTGCTCGATTTCTTCCTCAGCTTGGCGATTTGGGGGACCACGACGACCGTGCGGGTGGCGGGATGAGCGCGCGCGGGGTGCAGGCGTGGCGGTCGACGGAGAAGCTGCGCATCCGGTTGCTCGGCATCGCGTTCTTCGTGGTCGTCGCGTTGTTCCTGGCCACCACCATCGCGATCTACAACAAGCAGTTCGTGAAGACGGTCGACGTCGACCTGGTCACCGACAGCGTCGGCAACGCGCTGACCAAGAACGCGGACGTGAAGGTGCGCGGCATCAGCGTCGGCGAGGTGCGGTCCAGCTACTCCGAGAACGGCAGGGTGACACTGAACCTCGCCATCCAGCCGGACAAGGCGGACCAGATCCCGGCCAACGCGACCGCGCGGCTGCTGCCGAAGACGCTGTTCGGCGAGCGGTATGTGGATTTGGTGATCCCCGCCGACCGCAGCGGAGCGCACCTGACCAACGGCGTGGTGCTGCAGCAGGACAAGAGTGGCAACGCGATCGAACTGAGCAAGCTGCTCGACGATCTGATGCCGCTGCTGCAGGCGATTCCGCCGCAGGATCTCGCCGCCACCCTCGGTGCGCTCTCCCAGGCGCTGTCCGGTCAGGGTCTCGCGCTCGGCGAGAGTGTGGACAAGCTGGACAACATCTTCCGTCAGGTCAACGGCGTGCTGCCGGACCTGCAGGAAGACCTGCGCAGCTTCGCCGAGGTGGCCGCCACCTACTCCGATGCCGCGCCGCAGCTGGTCAACGCGCTGGACAACCTGCGCACCACCAACGCGACCGTGGTGCAGCGCCGCTGGGACATCGACTCGCTGTACGCGGTGCTGACACCCGCCTCGTCGAACACCGCCGATTTCCTGGTCGCCAACCGCGACAACATCATCGACCTGTCCGCCGATTCGCGCCCGCTGCTGGAGATGCTGGCCACCTACTCGCCGACCTTCCCGTGTGTGATGGCGAACTTCGCACAGCTCAAGCCGCGCATCGACGAGATCCTCGGCAAGGGCACCGAGCATCCGGGCACCAGGGTGACCATCGAGTTGACCAACCCGCGCGGCAAGTACCTGCCGAACCAGGACGAGCCGCGGTGGCTGGACGACCGTGGGCCGTGGTGTATTCCGGAGAAGCCGCTCGGTGTCGACCCCGGGCAGTACACGGGCGGCGCGAACAACGACGGCTCCTACGCGGTGCCGAGCCGCTACCCCGGCGACCAGGAGACGGGCAAGCTGTCGCCGCCGCAGTTCGGGGTCTACCCGGCGGGCAATGTCGCGACCATCGCGGGCTCGCCGCTGGAGCAGCAGTCGCTCGGCGCGATCTACGGTGCGGCGCACGGTGTCTCGCCTGATCAAGTGCCGAGCTGGGTGACCAGGGCCGGCGCGCCGGCGTTCCGTGGCAGCGAGGTGAGCGTGCGATGAAGGAGACACTGCGTGGCTTGGGCGGGCCGCTGACCAAGCTGATCATCTTCGTCATCGTGACGCTGTTCGCTACGACCATGCTCGGTTTGTCCATCGCCAACTACAGCGGTGGCGGCACCGAGTTCAAGGCTCGCTTCACCGATGTCACCTCGCTGAACGCGGGTGACGAGGTGCGCATCGCCGGGGTGCGGGTCGGCAAGGTCACCGACGTCTCGATCGTGGACAAGCGCCTCGCCGAGGTGAAATTCGAACTCACCGACCGGGATTGGCTGCCCGCCTCGACCACCGCGAGCATCCGCTACCGCAACCTGGTCGGCCAGCGCTACATCGCGCTCGAACAGGGCACCGGTGAGCAGGGCCGCAAGCTCAACGCGGGCGGCACCATCCCGCTGGAGCGCACCCATCCCGCGCTCAACCTGACCACCCTGTTCAACGGCTTCCGGCCGCTGTTCCGCACGCTGACCGCCGACGACGTGAACAAGCTCTCCTTCGAGATCATCCAGGTGTTCCAGGGCGAGCAGGGCACGATCCACGACCTGGTGGCCACCACCGCGAGCCTGACCAACAAGATCGCGGACAAGGACGCGGTGATCGGTCAGCTCGTCCGTAACCTGACCGCCGTGCTCGACACGGTCAACCAGCGCGACGACCAGTTCAACCAGCTCATCGTCAATACCGAGGCGCTGGTCAGCGGGCTGTCCGCGGAACGCGACACGATCGGCCGATCGGTGACCTCGCTCGGCAACCTGGCCTCGGCCACCGCCGATCTGCTCGTCCCGGTGCGCCCGACGCTGCAGGGTTCGATCGCCGGGCTGAGCCAGCTCACCGGCACCATCAACGAGCGCAGCGACGACGTGAACGCCGTGCTGGCCAACCTGCCGGTCAAGATGGAGAAGCTCGGCCGGGTAGGCAGTTACGGCTCCTGGTTCCAGTTCTATCTGTGCGGTATCGACATCGTCGTCGGCCCCGGCGCGGTGGAGGCGCCGCAGCTGAACCTGCCCGCCGGACTGCCCACGATCAACCAGCCGCTCTACACCAACGCCGCGCCGCGCTGCTCCGGGAAGGCCCGCTGATGGACGACCGGATTCTGCTCGGACGCCGCAGCCCCGTCTTCATGGGGGTGCTCGGCCTCGCGATGGTGCTGCTGGTGACGGTGTCGGCGTTCTTCCTGGATCGGCTGCCGATCATCGGTGCCGGCACCAAGTACACCGCCGAATTCTCCGAGGCCGCAGGTCTGAAGAAGGGCAACGAGGTCCGCATCGCGGGCGTGAAGGTCGGTTCGGTGTCCGACGTGCGCCTCGACGGCGCCAAGGTGCTGGTCGACTTCCGCACCCAGGACGCCTGGATCGGCAGCGAGACCACCGCCTCGATCCAGATCAAGACCGTGCTCGGCCAGAAGTACCTGGCGCTGGACCCGAAGGGCTCCCGCGCGGCCGACCCGGCGACCCGGATTCCGTTGTCGCGCACCGTTTCTCCGTATGACGTGGTGGACGCCTTCACCGACGCGGCGAAGAACATCGACCAGATCGACACCGCGCAGCTGGCCACCAGCATGCGGGTGCTCTCCGACGCGTTCGCCACCACGCCGCCGGAGCTGCGCGGCTCCATCGATGGCGTCGCGCGCCTGTCGGAGACGCTGGCCAAACGCGACGAGGAACTGAAGAAGCTGTTCGCCGCGACCAGGCAGACCACCAAGGTGCTCGCCGACCGCAACGCGGAGTTCGAGCGATTGCTCGCCAATGGCGGACAGCTGCTGGCCGAGCTCAATATCCGGCAGCAGTCGATCGCGCAGCTGCTCTCCGGCGCCAAGACAGTATCGGCGGAACTCACCGCGCTGGTGCACGACAACGAGGAGCAGATCGGTCCCGCGCTGAAGAACCTGCGCGGCTCGATCGATCTGCTGAACGCCAACCAGCAGAACATCTCCAAGACCTTGGAACTCGCGGCGCCGTTCTACGGGCTCTACGCCAATGTGCTCGGCACCGGCCGCTGGTTCGACGCGGTGATCGTCAACCTGATCCCGCCCGCGCTGCCGGAGATCCCCGGTGCCCGTCCGCCGATCCGCAACATGGGAGGTAACTGACATGGCGGATCGGCTGCAGGCGCTGCGCGATTCGGGGCGCGGCACGAAGATCACCATCGCACTCGTCGTGGTGGTGGCCGTGGTCGCCGCCGGGGTGCTGTGGTGGACGTTCGACCGGTTGACCACCACCAAGATCACCGCGTACTTCGATCGTTCGGTCGGTATCTACGAGGGCTCGGACGTACGGGTGCTCGGCGTGCCGGTCGGCCGGGTGGATTCGGTCGAGCCGCAGGGTGATCAGGTCAAGGTCGTCATGAGCGTCGATCGCGCCTACGACGTCCCGGCCGACGCGCGGGCCGCGCAGATCACGCCCTCGATCGTGTCCGACCGCTACATCCAGCTGACTCCGGTGTACACCGGCGGCCCGAAAATGCCACGCACCGCGACCATTCCGCGCGATCGCACGGTCACCCCGGTCGAGGTGGACCAGCTGTACAAGAGCATCACCGAACTCTCGGATGCGCTGGGCCCCAACGGTGCCAACAAAGAGGGCGCGGTCAACGAACTGGTGCGCACGGGCGCAGCGAACCTGGACGGCAACGGCGAGGCGCTGGCCAACAGCCTCACCCAGCTGTCCAAGGCCGCCAAGTACCTGTCCGACGCACGCGGCGACATCTTCGACACCGTCAAGAACCTGCAGAGCTTCGTCGCCATGCTGGCCCAGAACGACGCGCAGGTGCGCCAGTTCAATGTGCAGCTCGCCGACCTGTCCAGCTTCCTCGCGAGCGAGCGCGACGATCTCGGCGCCGCACTGAATCTGCTGTCCGTCGCACTCGGCGACGTCGCCCGATTCATCGACAACAACCGCGATCTGATCGCCAGCAATGCCGAGGGCCTGGTCACGCTGACCAAGACGCTGTCGGATCAGCGCGACGACCTGGCCGCGGCACTGCCGGTGCTGCCGCTGGCGCTGAGCAACCTGATCAATATCCACAACGCCGAGTCCGGCACCCTCGACATGCGCGCCAACTTCACCGACCTGCAGGACCCGTTCGGGGTCATGTGCAAGCTGATCGACGTGTCCAAGCTGCGGCCGGGCGATCCGCAGTTCGAGGCGCTCGGCAGGCAGATGCGCCCGATCCTGGACCACTGCAAGGAGATCTCCGACCAGATCACCGCCGGGGTGCAGACGCCGACGCTGATCCTGCCGTTCGGCATCCTCAGCGGCGAGAACCAGCAGCGGGCGCCGGTGCCGGGCACCGTGCCCGGCGTCCCGTCGGATCGGCTGCCGCCGTCGCAGGGAGGTGAGCGGTGAGTCACCGAATCCGTTCTGTCACAGGGGGTCTCGGCGCAGTCATGGCCCTGGGGTTGGCCGCTGCGCTGGTCACCTCGTGCTCCTCCGACGGCATCTACAGTGTGCCGCTGCCCGGTGGCGCCGACGTCGGCGCGCACCCGATGCGCATCGACATCCAGTTCGACGACGTGCTCGATCTGGTGCCGCAGTCCGCGGTGAAGGTCGAGGGCGTGCCGGTGGGCCGGGTCGAGGACATCAAGATCGGCAAGGATCAGTGGACCGCGACCGTGCGCGCCGTGGTGAACTCCTCGGTCGACTTGCCCGCGAACGCGCGGGCCGAGGTGCGCCAGTCGAACCTGCTCGGCGAGAAGTTCATCGAGCTGTCCAAGCCGGCGGCCGAGCCGGAGGCGAAGAAGCTGACCGACGGTTCGACCATCCTGATCGCCAACACCCGGCACGCCACCGAGATCGAGCAGGTGCTGGGCGCGATGTCGTTGCTGCTCAACGGTGGTGGCGTCGCACAGCTGCAGCCGATCGTCACCGAGCTGAACAAGACCATCGGTGGCCGCGAGGATCGGGTGCGTTCGCTGCTCGAGCAGGCGAACATCCTGATCAAGGGCCTCGATGACCAGGTGAACGACATCACCAGGGCCCTCGACGGTCTCGACGTGCTGAGCAGCCGGGTGAGCAGCCAGACCGAGCAGATCGGCAAGATCCTCGACGAGCTGCCGCAGGGGGTCAAGATCCTGGAGGAGCAGCGCCCGCAGCTGGTCGGGCTGCTCAGCCAGCTGGATCGGGTCGGCGAGGCAGGCTTCGACGTGCTGAACCACTCGAAGGACGACCTCATCCGTGACCTGACCTCGTTGCGCCCCACCCTGCAGGAGCTGGGTAAGGCCGCGCCGGATCTGATCACCGCGTTGCCGCTGATCCCGACCTATCCGTTCCCCGACTCCACGCTGGAGTCCACCTTCGGCGGGTCGGTGAACACCTGGCTGTCGGTGGATCAGCAGATCGGCGTCACGCTGAGCAATCTCGGTGTCGGCAAACCGGATCCGGTGTACACGCCGCCGCTCGGCCCGCCGGTGCCGGTGAACCCGACCAACCCGTACTACAACGGCAACGGCCCGCGGCCGGGGTGGCCGACGGTGTCGATCCTGCCGCTGCCGCCGAACATGGCGCAGCCGCCCGCGCCGGGCGTGCCGCCGAATCCGGTGGGCGCGATTCTGGAGCAGCTGGGAGTGGGTGGTCCGCGATGACGAAGTTGGTCCGCTGGCAGTTGATCGCGTTCGCCGTCGTCGCGGTGGTCGGCGTGGTGTACGTCGGCGCCAAATACATTCGGCTCGACCACATGCTCGGCTTCGGTCAATACGACGTGCGGGTGCAGGCGGCGCAGACCGGCGGCATCTACAAGGGCGCCGAGGTGACCTACCGCGGCGTGCCGGTCGGCCGGGTCGGGCAGCTGGAACTCACCGGCGACGGCGTGCTGATGCACCTCATCATCGACTCGGGCTCGCCGAAGATTCCCGCGACCGCGAAAGCCGTGGTGGCCAACCGTTCCGCGATCGGCGAGCAGTACGTCGACCTGCAGCCCGACACCGACACCGGGCCTTACCTGCACGACAATTCGGTGATCACCTCGGCGACCACGCCGGTGCCGGTGGAGCAGCTGGTCGCCAGCGTGGACTCCTTCACCCGTTCGGTCGATCTGGCGGCGTTGAACACCACCGTGCGCGAGCTGGGCAAGGCGTTCGACGGCAAGGGCGACGACCTGCAGATCTTCGTCGACTCGCTGAACAAGTTCACCAGCACGTTCAACGAGACGCTGCCGCAGACCATCCAGCTGATCCGCGACAGCAGGGTCGTGCTCGGCACCCAAGCTGAGCAGTCCGGCGCCATCCGCGAGTTCAGCGACGGCCTGGACAAGCTCACCGCGCAGCTGCGCTCCAGCGATCCGGACATCCGCAGGCTGATCGGCACCGGCACCGACGCCGGCCAGCAGATCGACGCGCTGCTGCACGAGAGCGGTGGCGCGCTCACCCAGGACCTGGCGAACCTGCGGCTGCTGCTGCAGGCCATCTCGCCCAAGTTCTATGCCATCCGGCCGCTGCTGCAGTTCCTGCCGCAGCTGTCGATCGGTGGCTCGGCCACCGCGCCCGGCGACGGCACCACGCACTTCGGTCTGGTGCTCGAGGCCAATAATCCGCCCGCCTGTACCGTCGGGTACGAGGGGACGCAGCGGATCCTCGAACAGATGAAGGCGCAGAACCCGAACTTCGACGACACGCGCGACGAGTTCCCCTTCAACAAGGACGCCAAGTGCCTTGTGCCGCAAGGTAACCCGACCGCCGTGCGCGGCGGTGAACGGGCCGACCTCGCCGATCCGCGGGTCGAGCAGCCGTGGGATTCGACCCCCAAGACCGATCCGGAACGGCTGAACCTGTCTCCGATCGCCGTGCAGCTGGCAACCCTGATGGGAGTCACGCCGAAGCGGTGACCAGCAACGATGACGTTAGGGTGTCTCGCGTGAGTGCTGATTTGAAGAAGCAGCTCGATCCTTCCGAGCCGCAGGAATCACCGGACCCCGCTGACGGCGCGGTCGAGTCCGACGTGGTTGCTGAGGCTCCGGCTGAGACGTCCGGCGTCCTCCGTACCTGTGCGCTGATCGGCTCCGCCGCCGCCCTGGTCGTCGCGCTCGTCGCCGCGGTCTGGTTCGGCACCGGCTGGGTGCGCGCCGCGATCAACGACGCCCCGCGCGCCGACGCCCGCGACACCGCGCTCGACGCCGCCCGTCAGGCCGCGCTCAACATGACCTCGATGAACCTCGACGACGTCCCCGGCTCGCTGGCGCTGGCCCGCTCGTCGATGACGGGCGCGCTGCTCGACTCGGCCGACAAGAACAAGGACCAGGCCGAGACGCTGGCCAAGCAGACCGGCGTCGGCATGACGTCCAAGGTGCTCGGCTCCGCGCTGACCACGCTGAACAGCGAGAACGACAAGGCCTCGGCCTTGGTTGTGCTGCAGGTGACCGAGCACGGCAAGGACAAGCCGCCGGCCGATTACCGCTACACCTGGAATGTCGACGTGACCAAGACCGGCGAGGTCTGGAAGGCCGAGCAGATCTCCTCGCTCAGCCAGCCGGTGCTGCTGAGCGGTGGCCAGAGCCAGTCCCCGCAGGCGCCGCCCGCCGACCAGCCGCCCGCCGCGCCCAAGCCGGGATCGTAGGAGAACCAGTCATGACCTCTCGCAAACCGATCAACCGGGTCACCTCCAAGCGCCGCCCGGCCGGCGACCAGCAGTCGCGCGCCGCCGCGCCGCGCAGCACGCCGAGCCGCAAGCCGCGGGTGACGGGCACCACCCGCCCCACCACGCCGCGCCAGGCCCCCGCAGCGCAGCAGCCGGAGCAGGGCAAGCGCGTGAGAGCCCGAAGGAAGCTCGGCCGAGGCTCCGGCAAGTCGGGGCGCTCGTTCTGGTCCCTGGTCGCCGCCTGCCTGATCGCCGCGGTGTTGCTCGGCGGATTCGCGGCGGTTGCCGCCTCGCGCCCCGGCGTCGACGATTCGAACAAGGCGTTCGTCGACAACAAGGCCACCGAAGAGGTGCGCGCGGCCGCCGATCACGCGCTGAAGACGGTCTACGCCTACGACGTGAAGAACATCGACGGCTACCGCGACACGGCTCGTCAGGTGCTCACCGGCAAGATGCTGGCCGATCTGGACAAGTACGCCGACACCACCATCTCGGCGGTAAAACAGGCCCAGACCAGCGCCGATGCCAAAGCCGAACCAATCGGTGTGACTTTGCTCACCGATGATCGCGCCGAGTTGCTGGTCAACCTGGTCGTCAGCGCCACGAAGAACGGCGCCGCGCAGCAGAGCGTGGCGGGTCCGGTCGTGCTGCACATGCAGAAGGTGGGCGATCGCTGGCTGGCCAGCGACATCGTCGACCAGTGATCGTGTAGCGGCCCAGGCGATCTCACTCGGCCCTGGTAGGGCCCGCCTACTTGACGAGTTTCGCCGGAGCCGTCACGCTATTCACAACAGCGGCAGCTGTCACAGTGGCTCCATTACGCCCCGTCGTCCTCGACGCAGCCAGCGATTCGGACACGGCGCGCCAGCCACGTGAATGTGCGCACGGGTGGTAGGTTGACACCCCCGTGACGGTTGGTGTACGGTTGGACGTTGCGCTGGCTGCCTCCTGTCCATACCTCGATTTGCACACGAAAGTTCCACCTTCCGGTGTTACTTCCGTTGTTGCCTGTTCGGGTTTCGTTCGGGTTGTAACCAGCGGAATTCGTAGCAGACAAGCGACGGTCGCGGACCACCACGCGACGCGCGTGAGGTGCTGGAAGGACGCATCTTGGCAGTCTCCACCCAGACCAAGGCAGTTGCCGGAATCCCCGGAGCCCCGTTGCGGGTGTCTTTCGCGAAGATCCGTGAACCCTTGGAGGTGCCCGGACTTCTCGATCTACAGACGGACTCATTTGCATGGTTGATCGGTTCGCCGTCATGGCGTGAAAAGGTCGCCCTTCGCGGCGATGTCGGGCTAGTCGGGGGACTCGAGGAGGTGCTCGAGGAGCTTTCGCCGATCGAGGACTTCTCCGGCTCGATGTCCCTGTCTTTCTCTGACCCTCGGTTCGAGGAGGTCAAGGCCTCCATCGACGAGTGCAAAGACAAGGACATGACCTACGCGGCGCCGTTGTTCGTCACCGCGGAGTTCATCAACAACAACACCGGTGAGATCAAGAGCCAGACGGTCTTCATGGGAGATTTCCCGATGATGACCGACAAGGGCACGTTCATCATCAACGGCACCGAGCGCGTCGTCGTTTCGCAGTTGGTTCGTTCGCCGGGTGTCTACTTCGACCATTCGGTCGACAAGACCACCGAGAAGGACCTGCACAGCGTGCGCGTCATTCCGTCGCGTGGCGCGTGGCTGGAGTTCGACATCGATAAGCGCGACACCGTTGGTGTGCGCATCGATCGCAAGCGTCGTCAGCCGGTCACCGTGCTGCTCAAGGCGCTCGGTTGGACGAACGAGGAGATCGTCGAGCGTTTCGGCTTCTCCGAGATCATGATGTCGACGCTGGAGAAGGACAACACCGCCGGTCAGGACGAGGCGCTGCTGGACATCTACCGCAAGCTGCGTCCGGGCGAGCCGCCGACCAAGGAGTCCGCGCAGACCCTGCTGGAGAACCTGTTCTTCAAGGAGAAGCGCTACGACCTGGCGCGCGTCGGTCGCTACAAGATCAACAAGAAGCTGGGTATCCACCTCGGCGAGCAGGTCACCGGATCGGTGCTCACCAAGGAAGACATCGTCAGCACGATCGAGTACCTGGTCCGCCTGCACGCGGGTGACCGCGTCATGACCGCCCCCGGCGGTCAGGAGGTCCCGGTCGACGTCGACGACATCGACCACTTCGGTAACCGTCGCCTGCGTACCGTCGGCGAGCTGATCCAGAACCAGATCCGGGTCGGTCTCTCCCGGATGGAGCGCGTGGTCCGCGAGCGGATGACGACTCAGGACGTCGAGGCGATCACGCCGCAGACCCTGATCAACATCCGCCCGGTCGTCGCCGCGATCAAGGAGTTCTTCGGAACTTCGCAGCTGTCGCAGTTCATGGACCAGAACAACCCGCTGTCGGGCCTCACCCACAAGCGCCGCCTGTCGGCCCTTGGTCCGGGTGGTCTGTCTCGTGAGCGGGCCGGCCTGGAAGTCCGTGACGTGCACACCTCGCACTACGGCCGCATGTGCCCGATCGAGACCCCGGAAGGCCCGAACATCGGCCTGATCGGTTCGCTGTCGGTGTACGCGCGGGTCAACCCGTTCGGTTTCATCGAGACGCCGTACCGCAAGGTGGTCGACGGTCGGGTGACCGACGAGGTCAAGTACCTCACCGCCGACGAAGAGGACCGGCACGTCCGGGCCCAGGCCAACTCGCCGGTCGACGCCGAAGGTCGCTTCCTCGAGGACCGGGTGCTCTGCCGCCGCGGCAACGAGGAGAACGAGCTCGTCGCCGCCGATGAGGTCGACTACATGGATGTCTCGCCGCGCCAAATGGTGTCGGTCGCGACGGCCATGATCCCGTTCCTCGAGCACGACGACGCCAACCGCGCCCTGATGGGTGCGAACATGCAGCGTCAGGCGGTTCCGCTGATCCGTTCCGAGGCCCCCGTGGTGGGCACCGGCATGGAGCTGCGCGCCGCTGTCGACGCCGGCGATGTCGTGGTGAACGAGAAGGGCGGTGTGGTCGAGGAGGTTTCCGCCGACTACGTCACCGTGATGGCCGACGACGGGACTCGCAAGAGCTACCGGATGCGCAAGTTCGCCCGCTCCAACCAGGGCACCTGCGCGAACCAGCGGCCGATCGTGGACGAGGGCCAGCGGGTCGAGGTCGGCCAGGTGCTGGCCGACGGTCCGTGCACCGAGAACGGTGAGATGGCGCTGGGCAAGAACCTGCTCGTCGCGATCATGCCGTGGGAAGGCCACAACTACGAGGACGCGATCATCCTGTCGCAGCGCCTCGTGGAAGAGGACGTTCTCACCTCGATCCACATCGAAGAACACGAGATCGACGCCCGCGACACCAAGCTCGGTGCCGAGGAGATCACCCGGGACATCCCGAACGTCTCCGACGAGGTCCTCGCCGACCTCGACGAGCGCGGCATCGTGCGCATCGGCGCCGAGGTTCGGGACGGCGACATCCTCGTCGGCAAGGTCACCCCGAAGGGTGAGACCGAGCTGACCCCCGAGGAGCGGTTGCTGCGCGCGATCTTCGGCGAGAAGGCGCGCGAGGTGCGCGACACCTCGCTGAAGGTGCCGCACGGTGAGTCCGGCAAGGTCATCGGCATCCGCGTGTTCTCGCGCGAGGACGACGACGATCTGCCTCCCGGTGTCAACGAGTTGGTGCGCGTGTACGTGGCGCAGAAGCGCAAGATCCAGGACGGCGACAAGCTCGCCGGTCGCCACGGCAACAAGGGTGTTATCGGCAAGATCCTGCCGACCGAGGACATGCCGTTCATGCCGGACGGCACCCCGGTCGACATCATCCTGAACACCCACGGTGTGCCGCGTCGTATGAACATCGGCCAGATCTTGGAGACCCACCTCGGGTGGATCGGCAAGGCGGGCTGGGATGTCGGCGTCGGTGCGGACGGGACTCGTCCCGACTGGGCCAAGGCGCTGCCGGAGGAGATGCTGGCGGCCCCGGCCGACTCGAACATCGCCACCCCGGTGTTCGACGGCGCCCGCGAAGAGGAGCTGACCGGTCTGCTCGCCTCGACCCTGCCGAACCGTGATGGTGAGCGCATGGTCGACGAC
>NZ_BJXA01000056.1 GCF_007990755.1 Nocardia ninae NBRC 108245
CCGTGCTCGGCGCTGCGGCGGAGTTGGTGCAGCAGGAGGCCAGGGACGGGGCGCGGTCGCGGCAAGGCCGGGTGATCGTGGTGTTCCAGCCGCATCTGTACAGCCGCACCGCGACTTTCGCGAAGGACTTCGGCGCCGCGCTGAGCCTGGCCGACGAGGTGGTCGTGCTCGACGTGTACGGCGCGCGGGAGAAGCCGCTGCCCGGCGTGAACGGCGCGCTGGTGGCTCAATCGGTCACCAAACCCGTGCATTACCAACCGGATATGTCGCGGGTCGGCCGTCAGGTCGCCCGGCTCGCGCTGCCCGGCGACGTGGTGATCACCATGGGTGCCGGCGATGTGACCATGCTCGGCAGCCAGATCCTCGACGGTTTACGGGCGCGCCCCCAGTACGGGCGGTGAGGCCGTGACTCGCAGGGAGCGTGGCGACGGTTCGGTGCGCAGGGCGGGTCTCGGTTCGGTGCGCTCGGCCGGCGCGTGGCTCGGCCCGGACGGCTGGCGCCGGGTCCGGCTGTGGGGATTGCTGGGCGTGTGCGTCCTTGCAATAGTCGGCGGCGTCGCGCTGTTCACGCCGGTGCTTTCAGTGCGTACCGTCGAGATCGACGGCGCGGTCGCGGTGCCCGAACAGCAGGTGCGCCAACTGCTCGAAATCCCTTCGGGGCGCTCGATGCTGCGCATCGACACCGACGCCATCGCCCGGCGGGTGGCGAGCATTCCGAAGGTGCGCTCGGCTCGGGTGCAGCGGGTTTTTCCGTCGACGGTGCAGGTGACGGTGGTCGAGCGGGTTCCGGTGCTGTACTTCGAGAGTCCGCAGGGCGCACATCTGCTCGACGTCGAGAGCGTGGAATTCGCGATCGAGGACACGCCGATCGGGGTACCCAAATTGGTCACCGATCACCCGGCCAGTGACGCCCCCGCGACCAGGGCCGCAGTCGCGGTGCTCGCCGCGCTACCACCTGCACTTGGCATCCAGGTGGACGAGGTTGTGGCGCGGTCCATTTCGGATGTTTCGCTGAATCTGAAGGATGGGCGCACGGTACTCTGGGGCGGGATGAACGATGCCGAACGCAAGTCGGCGGTCGTGCTTCCGCTGCTGACCCGCCCTGGAACGGTGTTCGATGTTTCGAGTCCTAATCTGGTCACGGTAAAGTGAGCGATACCCATTGCGCCCGCATCGAATTGCAGAATTCGATGGGCGGCGTTCGCCGACTCTCCGGAGTCGCGCGGACCGTCGCCTCCGGGCCTGACGCTCACGCCGCCGGCCCTCGCGCCGCGCGGCGAGCGTCGGGGGGCAACCGTTCACCATACGTCGTGCGGGGCTGCGAGACGAGAGGGATCACACAAGATTCTGTCTCTCGTTTCGGCGCGCCTGCGCGTGTATTGCGGCGGCGGCGAATAGCGTTCCGCAGCAGTCGGATACTTGACATAACGCTAACCCTATGGTTGAGGTTTAGGGTTTGCCCGGGCGGCGGTTCGCTGAGTGAAGCCGCTCAGGCGAACTTCGGCCCGGCAGAACGGGCGAAGTGTCTCGAATCCGAAAACGACAGGCTTTAGATCGAAGGAAGGCGAGAGCCCATGACGCCCCCGCACAACTACCTTGCCGTGATCAAGGTCGTCGGTATCGGCGGCGGCGGTGTGAATGCCGTCAACCGGATGATCGAACAGGGCCTCAAAGGTGTCGAGTTCATCGCGGTCAACACCGACGCGCAGGCCCTGCTGATGAGCGATGCCGACGTCAAGCTCGACGTCGGCCGCGAACTCACCCGTGGTCTCGGCGCAGGCGCTGATCCGGAGGTCGGCCGCCGAGCCGCCGAGGACCACAAGGACGAGATCGAAGAGGTGCTCAAGGGCGCCGACATGGTCTTCGTGACCGCGGGCGAGGGTGGTGGCACCGGCACCGGTGGCGCCCCGGTCGTCGCGCAGATCGCGCGCAAGCTCGGCGCGTTGACCATCGGCGTCGTCACCCGGCCGTTCTCCTTCGAGGGCAAGCGGCGTGGTGGCCAGGCCGAAACCGGCATCACCCAGCTGCGCGAGTCCTGCGACACGCTCATCGTGATCCCCAACGACCGGCTGCTCCAGCTCGGCGACGCGGCGGTCAGCCTGATGGACGCGTTCCGCTCGGCGGACGAGGTGCTGCTCAACGGTGTCCAGGGCATCACCGACCTGATCACCACCCCGGGTCTGATCAACGTCGACTTCGCCGACGTCAAGAGCGTGATGTCCGGCGCGGGCAGCGCACTGATGGGCATCGGCTCCGCGCGCGGCGAGGGCCGCTCGGTGAAGGCGGCCGAGTCGGCGATCAACTCACCACTGCTCGAAGCGTCCATGGACGGCGCGCACGGCGTGCTGCTGTCCATCGCGGGCGGCTCCGACCTCGGCCTATTCGAGATCAACGAGGCCGCCTCGTTGGTTCAGGAGGCCGCGCACATCGAGGCCAACATCATCTTCGGCACGGTGATCGACGACTCGCTCGGCGACGAAGTACGAGTCACCGTGATCGCAGCGGGTTTTGACGGTGGAGGACCCGCCCGGCGTACCTTCGACACCGCCAGCCGGGGCACCATCGGATCGGCCCGCGCAGGCGAGGTCGGCCAGAGCCGTACCGCCGAGGTCGCGGCACGCAGCACCGACGTCGCATCCGCCACCGCGAGCTCGACCAGCTCGACCCGCGGCGCGGTACCGAGCTACCGCGACACCGAGCGCGCCCGTTTAGCGGAGCCGACCGTGGCGAGCAACGCGCGCACCCACATCGAACCGCCCGACGACGATGACGACGATGTCGACGTGCCGTCGTTCATGCGGCGCTGACACCGGGCAGCTTGCACTGTTGAAGGCCCTGACCCCGACGGGTTCAGGGCCTTCGTCGTACCCGACGCGGTCCGTCGTGGTCACGGGGAGCGAAAGTTGTTGATCTCACAGCGCGTTCCGCTACGTCATAGAACCGGCGGGCCAGGTACGCGGAACGAGAGCTCTGTGCGATCGGCGGGGCGGGACGGTTGACTACGCTCGGGGGCATGACTTCTGCTCCTACGCTGACAGTTCGACGGGTGACGACGACCAGGGCGGGTGGGTTCTCGGCCCCGCCGTACGAGTCGTTCAATCTCGGAGATCATGTGGGCGACGATCCGGCCGCGGTGCGCCGGAATCGGGATCGGCTGGCCGAGGGGATCGGGTTGACGCCCGACCGGCTGGTGTGGATGGAACAGATCCATGGACGCAATGTCGAGATCATCGACGGGCCGCGCGACGAGCCCGTGCCCGCCACCGATGCGATCGTGACCAGGGTGCCGGGGCTGGCGCTGGTGGTGTTGACCGCCGACTGTGTGCCGGTGCTGTTGTCCGACGACGAGGCGGGGGTCATCGCCGCCGTGCATGCCGGACGGATCGGGGCGCGGATCGGGATCGTGCCGCGGGTGCTCGAGGCGATGGTGTCGGTCGGCGCTCGGCTGGATCGGATCGGCGCGTTCCTCGGACCCGCCGCGTCCGGGCGGCAGTACGAGGTGCCCGCCGCGATGCGCGCCGATGTCGAGAAGCATCTGCCGGGCAGCGCCGCCACCACGGTGCGCAAGACTCCGTCGCTGGACCTGCGGGCCGGTATCAGCAGGCAGCTGCTCGAGGCAGGGGTCAACGGGGTTGCGATCGACCCGCGCTGCACGATCGAGGATCACACCCTGTTCAGTCATCGCCGCGGCGCGCCGACCGGTCGGCTCGGCAGTGTCATCTGGTCGGAGGTCCGGTAGTGAATGAGGTTGCGGCGCAAGTCGACGCGCGCACCGCGGAACTGGCCACCAATCTCTCGGCGCTGCTGCAACGGGTGGACGCGGCGTGTCTCGCGGCGGGGCGCGCGCCGGACTCGGTGCGTCTACTCCCCGTGACGAAGTTTTTCCCGGCCGAGGACGTGGCGATCCTGTATCGCTTGGGCCGCCGCGAGTTCGGCGAATCGCGCGAGCAGGAGGCCACCGCAAAGGTGGCAGCACTGCCATCTTTGGTCCGTCAGGATGCGGAAAGTGACGAAGGACTCCCGGATGTCCAGTGGCACATGATCGGACGCCTGCAGCGCAACAAGGCACGCGTCGTCGCGCGCTGGGCACACACCGTGCATTCGGTCGACAGCGAACGCCTGGCAACGGCGCTTGACACCGGTGCGCGCACCGCGTTGGACGTGGGGCAGCGCAGCGAGCCGGTCCGCGTCCTGCTGCAGGTGAGCCTGGATGAAGACCCTTCGCGCGGCGGTGTCGCACCCGACGATCTGGCACGGCTAGCGGAACATATTGCCGCGTCTACGGGATTACGACTGTCCGGTCTGATGGCTATTCCGCCATTGGGGGTTGAGTCTGATGCCGCATTTGCACGACTTGCGACTTTGCACACCCTGCTGCTCGCCGAGCATCCCGGTGCGACAGAACTTTCCGCAGGAATGTCCGGCGATCTGGAATCTGCCATCCAACACGGCGCCACGTGTGTGCGTGTCGGTACCGCCTTGATGGGCGCTCGACCGATAACCTCGGCGTAGCAAAGAAACCTCATCAGTCACATTCGACACATATGCTTGAGACAGGCGAGGGCTGAGCAAGACTTCAACACCCGGCCGCCACCGGGGCCGAAGGAAGGTCGACCAACATGAGCGAGCGGAGCGAGCGAGTTCTCGACGCAGCCACGATCGTGGTCATGACTGCGCCGAGCGTCAGCGAGGTGCGGTGATGAGCGAGCGCAGCGAGCCAATGGGCGCAGCCACCCGCGTGGTCATCATCGCGCCGAGCGCCAGCGAGGTGCGGTGATGAGCACGCTGCACAAGTTCAAGGCGTATTTCGGCATGGTTCCGCTCGAGGACTACGAGGACGACTACGTCGACGATCGCGCCCCCCGGGGTAGCGACGAGCGTGGGGTTCGTCGGCCTCGGCCCCGTGACTACTCCGACCGCTATGTCGAAGATCGTTACGGCGCAGACCATTACGGCGCCGACGGCTTCGACCGCGAGGACGCCGACTACCCGGAACCCGCCTACAAGTCGCCCTACAAGGGCGGTTACCCGGTTTCCCGGCGGGACGAGTACGCCGACGAGCCCTACGGCGAGGACCGCTACGAGCCGGCCCGCAGGCCCACCCGCATCGACGCCGCGCCCTCGTCCGGCCGGTTCCGTGCGGGCGGCACCGCGCCGCCGCCGCTGCGGGGCACCACCCGTGGTGCGCTCGCGGTCGATCCCGACGCCGAGGAGCGACGGCTGGAGGAGCGCGTGCGCCCCGAGCCGGCACCCGCGCGCAGGCCGGGGATCTTCGAGGACGGAGGCCCCTTGTCCAAGATCACGACACTGCGCCCGCGCGACTACAGCGAGGCCAGGATCATCGGCGAGCGGTTCCGCGAGGGCAACCCGGTCATCATGGACCTGGTCGAGCTGAGCAACGCCGACGCCAAGCGCCTGGTCGACTTCGCCGCCGGGCTCGCGTTCGCGCTGCGTGGCTCGTTCGACAAGGTGGCCACCAAGGTGTTCCTCCTCTCACCGGCCGATGTCGACGTATCAGCCGAAGAACGCCGACGCATCGCCGAAACCGGCTTCTACAACCAGAAATAAGGTCGTGATCTGGGGGGTGTTGCAGACCGGTCGCAGGTGGGGCGGCGCGGTCATTTTGCGCAAAGCGGATTTTGCGGCAGAGTGAACTCGTGGCCTTGTTCGCGGTGCTGTACTTCGTACTGTTCATCTTCTGGCTGTTGCTGATCAGCCGGGTGATCGTCGAGTTCATCCGAAGCTTCGCGCGCGACTGGCGCCCGACCGGTGTCGTCGTCGTCATCCTCGAGGTGATCTTCACGATCACCGATCCGCCGGTGAAACTCCTGAGGCGCTTGATACCACCGGTGTCTCTGGGAGGAATTCGCCTGGATCTGTCGATTATGGTCCTGCTTTTCATCGTCTTCATCTTGATGTCGATCGTGGGCAGCCTTGGGCAGTCGGCAACCCCGGTGTGACAGAATGGGCCATGAAGTAGCTTGCTAGATCTGCTAGATCTCCAAAAGACGCGTGAAGGGATCCTTCCATGCCGCTGACTCCAGCCGATGTGCACAACGTCGCGTTCAGCAAACCGCCGATCGGGAAGCGCGGCTACAACGAGGATGAAGTCGACGCCTTCCTGGATCTCGTCGAGCAGGAACTCTCGCGTCTGATCGAGGAGAACGCCGACCTGCGTCAGCGGGTCGCCGAACTCGACGCAGAACTTGCTGATGCCAAGAAGAATCGCGGCCCGGTCGGCCCGAACAACGTGAAAGCGCCTGTCCAGCAGGCCCCGCCGCCGCAGCCGGAGCCGATCAAGCCCCCGGTCCAGCAGGCCCCGCCCGCGCCGATGCCTGCCCCGGCCCCGCCGAAGGAAGCCCCGAGCGCGGACGCCAACCTGCAGGCCGCCAAGGTGCTCAGCCTCGCCCAGGAGATGGCGGATCGGCTCACCAGCGACGCGAAGGTCGAAGCGGAAAACCTGCTGTCGAACGCGCGGGCAAACTCCGAGCGTCTCGTCGGCGATGCCAGGACCCGCTCCGAGGCGATGATCGCCGACGCGCGCCAGAAGGCCGACGCGATGCTGTCGGACGCGCAGTCCCGGTCGGACAACCAGCTGCGTCAGGCGAAGGAAAAAGCCGACGCCCTGCAGGCCGATGCCGAGCGCAAGCACACCGAGATCATGGCGACCATCACCCAGCAGCGCAGCGTGCTGGAGAGCCGGATCGAACAGCTCAAGACCTTCGAGCGCGAGTACCGGGTGCGGCTGAAGTCCTACCTGGAATCGCAGCTCGAGGAGCTGGAGAACCGCGGCTCTGCGGTCCCGGTCGACGGTGGCGAGGCCTTCGCGGACGCCAACACGGCCAACAACCTGCAGCCCGCGTCGTTCGCCAAGGGTGGCAAGTAATCCGCTCGCCTCGAGCGCACCACAGTTCGTACAATTGAAGAAACTGTCGAGCCGCCTGGGGTCACCATGCTCGTCTTGACGCTCGTTCTTGCCGCCGTCGGCTTCGCCCTGCTGGTCGCCGCGCTCACCACCGGATCGGTGATCTGGGCGTGGGGTTGCATTCTGGTCTGCGTGCTCGGCGCCGTGCTGTTACTGGTCAGTGCCCTGTCTATGCGTCGGCCGGACGAGGACGCCGCGCCACCGCCGGGGCGTCACGCCAAGCGCTAGGTAGGCGGCACCGTAATCAGGTTTGACCGCACTGGCTAGAATCAAACATGAACATGGTGTTGATCCGGCCATCACCGGGGAGCCTTCGGAAGAACAGCACCCGCGGCCTGCGCGGCGGCGGTGCCCAGTAGAACCGAACGGGTGAGCCCGTCACAGCTCACAACGAGAGGTTCGGCCGCTCTGGCCGGACAAGCGGGGTGGTACCGCGGTATCGACGCACCGGCGTCGGCATCGTCCCCGTGCCAACGTAAACGGCACGAGGAGACGCACCCGCGATGGCGGACCAAACTTCCAGCAACAGCGGATACCCGCGCGTGGACCTCGGTGTCGGCACGGGCTCGGCGTTCCCCGCGATGGAGCGCCGCGTGCTAGACGCCTGGGCCGCCGCCGACACCTTCCGCGCGAGCATCGAAAACCGTTCCGGGGCAGCGGAGTTCGTCTTCTACGACGGACCGCCGTTTGCCAACGGTCTGCCACATTACGGGCATTTGCTCACCGGATACGTCAAAGACCTGGTACCGCGTTTCCAGACGATGCGCGGCAAGCGGGTCGACCGGCGATTCGGCTGGGACTGTCACGGATTGCCCGCGGAAATCGAAGCGGAGAAACAGCTCGGTATCACGGACAAATCACAGATCGACGAGATGGGCCTCGCCGAATTCAACGCGGCCTGTAAATCTTCCGTGCTCCGCTACACCGGTGAATGGCGCGATTATGTGACACGTCAGGCGCGCTGGGTCGACTTCGACAACGACTACAAGACACTCGATCTCGACTTCATGGAGTCGGTGATGTGGGCGTTCAAGTCGTTGCACGAGAAGGGCTTGATCTATCAAGGCTTCCGGGTGCTGCCCTACAGCTGGTATGAGCAGACGCCGCTGTCGAATCAGGAGACCCGCCTCGACGACGCGTACAAGATGCGCCAGGACCCGGCGGTCACCGTCGACATGGTGCTGCGCGTGCCCGCCGAGCATCCGCTGCACGCCTTGGACGGCGCCAACGCGCTGATCTGGACCACCACCCCGTGGACGCTGCCGTCGAACCTCGCGATCGCCGTGCACCCCGACGTCCGCTACGTGCACCTGCGCGCCGCCGACGGCAAGCGCTATCTGCTGGCGGCCGAACGCGTGTCGCACTACGCCCGCGAATTCGGTGACGAACCGGAGACGCTCGGCGAGTACGACGGCGCCGCGCTCACCGACCTGCCCTACGAGCCCCCGTTCGACTTCTTCGCCGGCCACCCGCGCGCGCACCGCGTGCTGAACGCCGACTACGTGACCACCGACTCCGGCACCGGAATCGTGCACCTCGCACCGGCATTCGGTGAGGAGGACATGGACGTCGCCACGGCCAACGGCATCGAGATCGTGCAGCCGCTGGACCCGGGCGGCAAGTTCACGTCGATGGTGCCGCCGTACGAGGGCCTGATGGTGTTCGACGCCAACCCGGTCATCATCAAGGACCTCAAGGCCGCCGGAAAGCTGTTGCGGCACGAGACCATCGAGCACTCCTACCCGCACAGCTGGCGCTCCGGCCAGCCGCTGATCTACATGGCGGTGCCGTCCTGGTTCGTCGCGGTGACCAAGTTCCGTAACCGGATGGTCGAGCTGAACCAGCGGATCAGCTGGGTGCCCGAGCACATCCGCGACGGCCAGTTCGGCAAGTGGCTGGAGGGCGCGCGGGACTGGAACATCAGCCGGAACCGCTACTGGGGCAGCCCGATCCCGGTGTGGGTCTCCGACAACCCGGACTATCCGCGGATGGACGTGTACGGCTCGCTCGACGAGCTGGAACGCGACTTCGGCGTGCGCCCGGCCGACCTGCACCGCCCGATGATCGACGAACTGACCCGGCCGAATCCGGACGACCCGACGGGGCAGTCGACCATGCGCCGGGTGCCCGAGGTGCTCGACTGCTGGTTCGAGTCGGGCTCGATGCCGTTCGCCCAGGTGCACTACCCGTTCGAGAACAAGGAGTGGTTCGACAGCCACTTCCCCGGTGACTTCATCGTCGAGTACAACGGGCAGACCCGCGGCTGGTTCTACACGCTGCACGTGCTCTCGACCGCGCTCTTCGACAGCCACGCCTTCAAAACCGTTGCCGCACACGGCATCGTGCTCGGCGACGACGGCCTGAAGATGAGCAAGTCCAAGGGCAACTACCCGAACGTCAACGAGGTGTTCGATCGGGACGGCTCGGACGCGATGCGCTGGTTCCTGATGAGCTCGCCGATCCTGCGCGGCGGCAACCTCATCGTCACCGAGCGCGGCATCCGCGAGGGCGTCAGCCATGCGCTGCGGCCGCTGTGGAACGCGTGGACGTTCCTGAACCTGTATGCCTCGAAACCGGGTACCTGGCGCACGGATTCGCCGAACGTGCTGGACCGCTACATCTTGGCCAAGCTCGCGCAAACCCGCGACGCGATGACCGAGGCGCTGGAGACCTACGACATCGCCGGGGCCTGCGAGCAGCTGCGCGGATTCGCCGACGCGCTCACCAATTGGTATGTGCGCCGGTCACGTTCGCGCTTCTGGAGCGAGGAGCCGGATGCGGTGGACACGCTGCACACGGTGCTCGAGGTGGTCACCCGGCTGGCCGCGCCGCTGCTGCCGCTGATCACCGAGGTGATCTGGCGCGGGCTCACCGGTGGCGAGTCGGTGCACCTGACCGACTGGCCGAAAGACGGTGAGCTGCCCGCCGATCCGGAGCTGGTCGCCGCGATGGACGAGGCCAGGGTGGTCTGCTCGACGGTGCTGAGCCTGCGCAAGGCACAGAACCTGCGGGTGCGGCTGCCGTTGGCCGAGGTGACCATCGCCGCGGCCGACGCCGAGCGGCTCGCGCCCTACGCCGACATCATCGCCGACGAGGTGAACGTCAAGAAGGTCGACCTGACCACCGACGTCGCCGTGCACGGCCGGTTCGAACTGGTCGTCAACGCCCGTGCCGCAGGCCCGCGCCTCGGCAAGGACGTGCAGACGGTGATCAAGGCGGTCAAGGCCGGCGAATGGTCCGAGGATGCCGATGGTGTCGTCACCGCCGCCGGAATCGCCCTACTCCCCGAGGAATACACGCAGCGCCTGGTGGCCGCCGAACCCGAGTCCACCGCCGCCCTGCCCGGCAATGCTGGCCTGGTGGTGCTGAACTCGGTGGTCACCGAGGAACTGGAGGCCGAGGGCTGGGCCCGCGACCTCATCCGCGATCTGCAGGAGACCCGAAAGTCCTTGGGGCTCGACGTCTCCGACCGCATCTCGGTGCTGCTCGAGGTACCGGCCGACCGGGCCGGGTGGGCCGAAACGCACCGTGCGCTGATCGCGGGCGAGATCCTCGCCACCACCCTCACCTTCGGCGAGGCGGGGGCCGACGCCGCCGATCTGGTCGGGGGCGTGCGGGCACAGGTCACCAAGGCCTGACACGTCGAACAGCAAAGGCGGGGCCAGCTGGTCCCGCCCTTGTTTGTTCCGCTGCTGCACCGCGATCCCGCGTTCGGCGGCTTTGTAGGCGCCCATCAGACCGGCGCCGTCAACTGCTGCACGATCGCGGCGGTGTCCAGCCAGACGTTCTCCCGGCTGATCTTGTCGTCGCGGATCTCGCAGACGTGCAGTATCCGGAAATCGATGGGGCGGTTGCCGCCGGGGATGCCGAGGAACGTGCCGGTCGCCCGGCCGTACCAATGGGATTCGTCGACGAAGAAGTCCTCGCCGTAGTACCGGTGGACGGTCTCCATCTTGTCTTCGCTGATCGCGTCGAACAGGTCGCGGTAGCGCTGGGCGATCGCGGCCGGGTCGCGCAGGGTGCCCTGCGGATCGCCGACGGCGTCGTGCTCGACGTCCGCGGCCAGGGTATCCATGATCGCCTCGACATCGTTGGCGGCCTCCGCCGCGCAGTGCCGTTCGAACAGCTCGTCCATCTCTTCACGTGTCATCGCCACGCCCTCCTGAAAGTGAGAATCTGCTATCGTGGTGAGATGACTTTCTCACGGCGAGATGAGATTCTCAATAGTGGCCGAGCGAAGAATCAGAAGATGCGCACCAGGGAAGCTCTGCTCGCGGCCGCGCTCGAACTCGCTCGCAACGGTCACTCGCCCTCGATCGCCGAGGTCGCCGAGGCCGCGAAAGTCTCCACCGCCACCGCTTACCGGTACTTCCCGAACCCGCAGTCGCTGTGGTCGGACATGGCGACCCGGCAGGCCGGGACCACCGGCGGGTTTCCGGACTTCCTCGACGAGCTGCCCGACGATCCGGAGCAGCGCATCGACCGGGTGGTGCGCGAGGTCTGCGCCTTCCAGTTCGCGGACGAGGTGGTGTGGCGTGGCGTACTGCGGGCAACCCTCGATCGCTGGTTCGGTCAGGTCGATGTCGCTGAGGCGGAACGGGTTCCGGTGCGCGGCGTGACCCGGCTGGAGATGGCGCGGGTCGCCTTGGCGCCGTTGCGGGACACGTTGTCGGCCGAGCGGATGGAGCGGTTGGTGAACGCGGTGACGCTGGTCTTCGGGATCGAAGCGCTGGTATCCACCCGCGACACCTGTGGGCTCGATGTCGCCGCGGCCACCGAGACGATGAGCTGGGCGGCCCGCTCTTTGGTACGCGCCGCCCTTGCCGAAGCGGGCTCGGATTGACTCGCGGCCTGCCGGTGCCGGAATAATGTGTGATGTAGATCACATGCCAGAAATTTGCTGAACCGGGGTTGCACGTTCAAGCGGCACGGCAGAATCGAAGATGGTGCTGCTGTTGCGGAGATCGACTTCTGGGGCAGTAGTGAGTTCGTGAGTTGTCCTACCTGAATGCGCTGTGCCAGGTGTTTGTGCGCCGGACACGGCGGCTGCGGCCCCTGTGGCGCTGCTCGACCCAGGCGTCAGCCGGGACCGCCGGATGGTGGCCCGCGCGCCGGGCCGCCGGAAGGGACGAGCACGTGAACAGAAAACCCTTGCGTCGCATCGCTTTCGGATTCCTCCTAGCGACAGCCGCGACACTGATCCTGGCGGGTCCGGGCTGGTCGGACACCGGTAGCGCTACCGGCAGCGCCCAATCCCTTTCCGCCTCCGGTTCGGCCGCGATCCCGCTGCCCAGCTCGAACGGGGTGGGTGCGCTGGCGGCGGCCGTCTCGCAGACCGGAAAGCCCTACGAGTGGGGCGGCACCGGCCCGTTCACCTGGGACTGCTCCGGCCTGGTCCAGTGGGCATTCCGCCAGGTCGGCGTCCGCATTCCGCGCACGACCTGGGAACAGGCCAGAGCGGGCGCACCCGTCCCGTACTACGCGCTCTCGCCCGGCGACGTGGTGGTGCTGAACACCGACGGCTCGCACGTCGGCATCTACGCCGGCTTCGGCCAGATCTTCAACGCCTACGACTGGGGCGTCCCCGTCGGCCTCAGCCCGCTCAAGCAGTTCGACATCTACGCCATTCGCCGCTTCTAGCCGCACATCCGCTGATGTCCCGCACCGAAAATCGCGTGCGATTCGGTCCGCGGGACATCAGGATGTGTGCGGCTCAGTCCTTCTCGTCGACCAGGCTGCGCAGCAGTGGGGCGTACTGCGGGTTGGCCAGCGCCGAGGCGAACTGGGCGACCAGGTAGTCGGCCGGATTGCCGGTGTCGTACCAGCGGCCCCGGATCACCTGGCCGTAGACGGGGTTCTCGGCGGCGTGCACGTTGATCGCGTCGGTCAGGTAGACCTCGCCGGAGCGGTGCTCGTACCAGGCCTTGGTCTGCGCGCGCAGTTCGTCGATGATGCCGGGGGTGACGACATAGCCGCCGATCGCGGCGAAGTCCGACGGCGCGTCCTCCGGCTTGGGCTTCTCCCGCAGGCCGGTGATGCGCAACAGGCCGTGTCCCTGGTCGTCGGCGACGACCGGGACGCCGTAGCGCTGCGACTCGGCCGGGTCCATCGGCATCAGCGCGAGCACCGGGGCGCCGGTGGCCTCGTAGGCGTCGATCAGCTGCTGGGCACGCGGCACCTCGGCGACGAACACGTCGTCGGGCCACAGCACCAGCATCGGCTCGTCGCCCAGATTGCGGGCCGCGTTCAGGACCGGGGTGCCGTTACCGTAGGGGCCGTGCTGGTCGAGGTAGGTGATGTGGCCGAGCCTGGACAGTTCACCGACCTCTTCGACCGCATCGGCGTAGGCGGTCTTGCCGTCCGCGCGTAGCTGGGCCACCAGCGCGGGATTGGGGCGGAAGTGGTCCTGGATCAACGATTTTCCGCTGCTGACCACGATGGTGATGTCGGTGATGCCCGACGCGACCAGCTCGCGGACCGTATGTTCGATGACCGGCTTGTCACCGACCGGCAGCATCTCCTTCGGGATGGCCTTGGTCAGCGGGAGGAGCCGGGAACCGATACCGGCGGCCGGGATCACGGCCTTGCGGATCTTCATAGGTCCGATCATCACACATGAAGCTGTGCGGCAAGGGCGGTCCCCGCGCTTCGTCAACTGTTTACCGAAACCGTGTAGTGCGCTCGGGCTTGTGATATCTGCCCAGGTCGCGGGCTGGTTGTCCGTTCAATGTCGAAATCGCATCACTTCGGATCGCGACAGGAAACCGACAGCTAGTCCGCAGTCACCACACAGCGTCGGCGCCTGCCCGATGCTGTCGGTGGGCGGGCGTAGATTTCCGAAGGTGAGTACGGACAAGGCGATCGTCGCCGAGCGGGTGCCTGCGAAGGCGCCGGCGGATGCGGCCCGGCTGGGGGAGTTCGGGCAGCGCACCGCCGACGTGCTGCCGGTGCGCTTACCGGAGTCCAGGAAACCTTCGGCGAAACCACGGTGAGTGAACAGCATCCACTGACGCGCGCCGACGCACAGAGCACTGCCCGGCGCTGGGTGCTGCACATCGATATGGATGCGTTCTTCGCGTCCGTAGAACAGTTGACGCGTCCCACGTTGCGTGGGCGCCCGGTTCTCGTCGGCGGCATCGGCGGGCGCGGTGTCGTCGCGGGCGCCAGTTATGAAGCGCGCGTGTACGGCGCGCGTTCGGCGATGCCGATGCATCAGGCGCGCAGACTGGTCGGCGTCACCGCGGTGGTGGTGCCGCCGCGGGGTGCGGTGTACGGCGTGCTGAGCGGGCAGGTGTTCGACACCCTGCGCAGCCGGATCCCGGTGCTGGAGACGCTGTCGTTCGACGAGGCGTTCGGCGAACCCGCCGAACTGGCCGGCGCCACGGTCGCCGAGGTGCACGAGTTCTGTGCGGACCTGCGCGCCGCGGTGCGCGAACGCACCGGCCTGACCGCGTCCGTCGGCGCGGGCACCGGTAAGCAACTCGCGAAGATCGCCTCCGGCCTGGCCAAACCCGATGGGATCCGGGTGGTTTCGGCGGTCGAACAAGCAGAGATGCTGTCCGCGCTGCCGGTCCGGAAGCTGTGGGGGATCGGCCCGGTGGCCGAGCACAAACTGCGCTCGCTCGGCATCGAGACGGTCGGCGCGTTCGCCGCGTTACCGGAATCGGAGGCGATATCGATCTTGGGAGGTGCGGTCGGCGCCGCGCTGCATCGCCTCGCACGCGGTATCGATGATCGCCCGGTCGCCGAGCGGGCCGAGGCCAAGCAGATCAGCGCCGAGACCACCTTCGAGACCGACATCGTCACCCTCGCGCAGCTGCGCCCGGCGATCGAGGCGATGGCCGCGTCGGCGCATCGTCGCCTGATCGCCGACGGGCGCGCCGCCCGCACCGTGGTGCTCAAGTTGAAGAAGTCGGATATGAGCATCGTGACGCGCTCGTTCACGCTGCCGTACGCGACCGAGGATCTCACCACGCTGTCCACCGCCGCGCAGCGTTCCGCGATCGACCCGACCGAGCTCGGCCCGATCCGGCTGGTCGGGGTCGGCTACGGCGGATTGTCCACGGTGCGGCAGGAGTCACTGTTTCCCGAACTGGATCAGGCGCCGGTCGCCGAGGACGGCGTCTGGGAACAGGCGGCCGCGCCGGCCGAAGTGGCAGCGGACGCGGAGGAGGCACCGGCGACCGCGCCGCTCGCGACCGCGCTGTCGGTTCCGCTCTGGCATCCCGGCATGGACGTCGAGCACCCCGAGTACGGCCACGGCTGGGTCCAAGGCGGTGGATACGGCGTCGTCACCGTGCGATTCGAGACCCGCTCGACCGGTCCGGGCCCGGCCCGCACCTTCGCCGCCGACGACCCGGGCCTGAGCAGAGCCGATCCGCTGCACAGTCTGCGGTGACGGGGTCGGCGCAGCGCTCGACATCGCCGAGCCCACCGCGTACGTTCGCTGCCGACGACATCAGTCAGTCCCGTGTGGGTCCACGCGGTGGTCCTCTGTGCCGGTAGCCTGGGAGCTCGTGCAGCGCCGCCGGTCGGGTGGAGGCTGCCATTGGTGGACATGACACGGACCTACTCGAACGCAAAGGACGAGCAGTTGAAGCTTCGTAAGACTGGACGCATCGCGATCGCCGGCCTGGCCATCGTTGCCGCGCTGGGTATGACCGCGTGCGGCGACGACAAGGACAGCAAGCCGGCCGCCAAGACGTCGACCAGCGCCAAGGCGTCGGCGTCGGCCGCTGCGAACCTGCCGCCGGTCCCGACAGTCGCGGAGCTGAACGCCGCACTGGCCCGCGCGCTGGACCCGGCGGTTCCGGCGTCGGAGAAGCTGGACGGTGTCCAGGGCGCCGAGGCCGACCCGACCCTGCCGGATCGCCTCTCGCAGGCGGCCAAGGGCGCCGACGTGAAGATCGAGGTCACCGATGTGACCGAGTTCGGCGACAGCGTCAACGCCAAGGCCAAGTTCGTGGTCAACGGCCAGGAGAACCTCGTCGACGTGCCCTTCGTCGCCGACAACGGCAAGTGGAAGATCCAGAAGTCCTGGGCCTGCGCCATGCTGACCAACCTGGGCCAGACCTCCACGGCCTGCAGCTAGTTCGTGTCGTCGCGGCCGGCTCCCAGCGAGCCGGCCGCGACAACGGCCTCCGTTCGCGTCGGTGACCGAATATGCAGGCTGAGTACGTGATTCGACCGCCGATAGCTGGGACTCTGTGTCATCCGATGATTACGCGCTAGCATCCAGCGTCGTGACTGTCAGTGACGCTGTGCGTGAATCCGCCCAACCGTCGGCACCCCAGGAGCCACAGGATTCCGGAGCGCATCGCGGTGTCGCTCGCCGAATCAGGTTGCTGGCGATCGTCAGTGGGCTGCTGGCCATCCTCGCCGCCGCGTCGATTCCGTTCCTGCCGGTCGAGCAGGACCAATCCAGTGTGGCGTGGCCGCAGACGGCGGCAGTCACCTCGGTGACGGCGCCGCTGCTCACCTACGCGCCGATGGACCTATCCGCCGAGATACCGTGCGCCGCCTTCGACGCGCTCGCCGACTCGGGTGGCGTTGTGGTGTCGACCATTCCGCGGCAGTCGCCCGATCTGGAGCGCTACGGGTTCGTCGTCAAAGTCGTCCCCGATGCCGCGGATCGTGTGGGCCGGGTCGACGTGGTGTCACGCAACACGCTGCTGTGGTCGGCGCCGCTGAGCGCGGTCCGCAATGGATCCTGCGCGGTCCACGTCCAGATGGATACGCAGCGGACCACGGTCACCGCAACGGGTGTCGCGGATTCGGGCAAGGAGTTCACCACCGACATCCGCCCGCAGGTTGTCGGTGTCTTCAGTGACCTGACCGGTGCGGCGCCGTCGGGCTTGCACGTGAATGTGCAAGTGGATTCCCGTTTTTCGGCCTCGCCGACGCCGTGGAAGCTGGCCGCGATCGTGCTGGCCGTGTTGGCGACGCTCGTCGCTTTGGTCGCGCTGTACCACCTGGACAGTGCGGACGGCCGAAAGTCGCGGCGGTTCCTGCCCACTCGTTGGTGGCGGCTGCAGCCTGCCGACTACCTGGTGTTCGCCACGCTGCTGGTGTGGCACTTCATCGGTGCCAACACCTCCGATGACGGTTATATCCTCGGCATGGCTCGCGCCGAGCGGAGCTCCGGGTTCATGTCGAACTATTACCGATGGTTCAGCGTCGACGAGGGGCCGTTCTACACGCCGTACACCGACTTGATCGGGTTGCTGACCCACGTGTCGTCGGTGAGTCCCTGGGTTCGGTTGCCTACCTTGCTCGTCAGCGTCATCGCCTGGTGGGTGATCAGCCGTGAACTCCTGCCCCGGCTCGGTGCCGCCCTGCGGGACAACGCGGTCGTGGTGTGGACAAGCGCACTGGTGTTTCTCGCCTTCTGGCTGCCCTACAACAACGGACTGCGGGCCGAACCCTTTGTGGCGCTGGGTGTGATCCTCACCTGGGCGTCGGTCGAACGGGCCATCGCAACCCGTCGCCTGCTGCCGTACGCGCTTGCGATCCTCATCGCGGCGTTCACCTTGACCGCCGCACCCTCCGGCCTGATCTGCATCGGCGCACTGGCGGCCGGGGCGCGCACCATGGTTGCGGTTATCGTGCGGCGGGCGAAGAGCGCCGGCTACTTTGCGCTGCTGCTGCCTCTGCTCGCCGCCGGTCTGGTGGTGCTGACTGTCGTCTTCGCGGATCGAACCCTGGCCGGAGTGCTCGAGTTCTCCTACGTGCACAACAGGATCGGGCCTGGTGACGGTGCCTCGTGGTTCCTGGAATTCCTGCGCTACCAGTATCTGCTCCAGCCGAGCGGCGACGGGTGGCTGACCCGGCGGTTCGGCATGTTCATGATGCTGCTGGGCTTGGTGGTGTGCGTGGTCATCATGCTGCGCCGTGGTGGGCATATTCCCGGCACCGCGGTCGGGCCGTCGCGCCGACTCCTCGGCATCACTGTCGCCGCGATGGTGCTGATGATGTTCTCGCCCACGAAATGGATTCATCAGTTCGGCGTCTTCGCCGGGTTGGCTGCCTGCGTTGCGGCGCTCACCGCCGTCGCGATCAGCCCGCACGTGACGCGCCCGGTGCGCAACAGGGCGCTGTTCGCCGCGGCAGTCTTCTTCGCACTGGCGCTGACTTTCGTCGGCGCCAACGGTTACTGGTGGGTGTCCGCCTGGGGTGTCCCGTGGTGGGACAAGGCACCGACATTCGCCGGTTTCGGCCTGTCGACCTTCGCGGCGGGTCTGTCGGTGCTCGCACTGATCGTCGCTGCGTGGTTCCACCTTCGCCCGGAGACGCAGCCGCGTCCTGACTCGGTGCCCGGTCGAATCGCCCGTACTCCCGTGCTCGCCGTCGTCGCGGCCGCCATGGTGTTGTTCGAAGTGCTGTCGATGGCGAAAGCTGCGGTGGCGCAGTATCCGTCGTACTCGGTCGCCCAATCGAACCTGTCCGCAGCCTTTTCCGGTGGCTGCGGACTCGCGGACAAGGTGCTGATCGAAACCGATCCCAACGCGTCGGTGCTGAGCCCACAGGCCGGCGATGCGGCGGCGGCATTGGCCGGTGCCGAGTCGACCGGATTCACTCCGAACGGCGTGGCTGCCGACCTGACCTCCGATGAGATCGAATCCACCACGGGCAAGGCGAATTCCGTAACCAGCGCCGATTCCGACGAGGCTGCGGATCCGAAGGCGGGGTCGAAGTCACCCGGTTCGGAGACCGGTACGTCGAAGGGGGCCGGAATCAATGGCAGCAGTGTCCCGCTGCCTTTCGGCCTGGATCCGGCGTCCATTCCGGTGCTCGGCAGCTACCGGGACGGTGACCAGGTACCCGCCGAGCTGACGACCGGGTGGTACCGACTTCCGCAGGACAACAACGGAAGTCGCGGCCCGATCATCTCGATTGCGGTCGCCGGGCGGATCCGGCATGTCGACAGCGACGGCATCGTGCACCCGGGTCAGGACCTGCGCGTCGAGTACGGTCGCGCCGAATCCGAGGGCGCGGCAACAGCACTCGGCAGCATCGATCCGATCGATATCGGCCCGTCACCGTCATGGCGCAACGTGCGGGTCCCGCTCGACCAGCTGCCCGCCGATGCCAACGTCGTCCGGATCGTCGCGAGCGACAAGGATCTCGGTAAGGACCAGTGGCTCGCGGTGACCCCGCCGCGCGTGCCGCAGCTGAAAACCATGACCGACGTGGTCGGTTCGCGGACGCCGGTGCTGCTGGACTGGGAAGTCGCGATGACCTATCCCTGCCAGAACCTGGTGGCCACGCACGCCGGTGTGGCCGACCTGCCCGCCTACCGAATCCTGCCGGACCGCAACGGCGCCACCATCACCAACCTGTGGCAGGCCCACGACGGCGGTGGTCCACTCGGCTGGACCCAGCTACTGTTCACCGCCCGGGCCCTGCCCGCCTACCTGAGCGACGACTGGGATCGGGACTGGGGCTCGATCGAGCAGTACCTACCCCTCGACCCCAACGCCCAGCCCGCCAAGGTGACCATCGACGAAACCCAACGCTGGGGCACCTGGACCCCCGGCCACATCAACACCGCCTGGTAGGCCACGCCCGGCCGAACCGCTGGCCGTACATCCTTTGTGTGAGGCGCACACCCGTATAGCGGGGTGTGCGCGCACGCGCCGAAAAGGTGTGCGGCCAGTGCTCGCTCTCGGCGCAACCTGCGGAGGGGCGGTCAAACCCTTTGGCGCGTCAAGCTTTCGACTGCACCGCGAACGGGTGCTGCCAGCGTAGGCCGGGGAAGCGGGCGAACCCGCGGTCGCAGGTGATCAGTTCGCTGCCGGACTCGATGGCCAGGGCGGCGTGGTAGGCGTCGGCGACGTCGTTGCCTCGGGCGTCGATGGTGCGGCACAGGTGCGCGAAGATCTCGTAGTGGCGGGGTCCGGGGCGCACGGGACGGGAGTTCGGTGCACCGATCAGGATCTCGGTGAATTGCAGGGCCTGGTCCGGCGAGGTCGGCGTCCGGAAGATGCGCGGATTGGTGACCACGCGAACGAACCCGCTGAGCACCAACTCGCTCAATGCGAAGGTGGCGGGTCCGTTCACCAGCGTGGTCAGCCAGTCATGCGCGGCGGCGTGGTCGGGCGACTCGACCCGGAACGCGTAGACCAGGACATTGACGTCAGGAAGCAGCATCGGACAACGTCGATCGCAGCCGTGCGTCGTCGTCCTCGTAACCGGCGTCGCGGACCGTACTCCACTGAGCGAGGTTGATGCCGACCTGAACCCCGTCGCCGCCGCCCGTCGGTAGGACGATGTCCATCCGTGCGGTGTCCCGTGCGCTGAGGTCTTCGAGCAGCATGCGTAACGCCTCCTCGATCAGGCTGGTCAGGGTCCGTCCGTCGCGAGCGGCCTGTTGCTTGGCGGCGCGCAGCAGCGCATCGTCCAGATCCAAAGTCGTCCGCATGCAGATCACTGTACCTGGCCGTGCAGATTTATGCATCCGCTGATTTGGGCTGCGATCCAGCCGCGACGGTGCTGGTCCGGGCCTCGCGGTGGGTGCGGCGGGCACGCAGCAGGGCGTGCGCGGTGAATATGGCCAGGGCCGTCCAGATGAGGGCGAAGCCCGCCCAGCGGGAGGCAGGCATCGGTTCGTGCGCGACGGCGACGCCCCAGGCCATCTGGAGGGCCGGGGTGAGGTATTGCAGCAGCCCCATGGTGGACAGCGGAACACGTTGGGCGGCAACGGCGAACAGCAGCAGCGGGATGAGCGTGACCGGACCGGTGGCCACCAGCAGCGCGGCATGCCCTGTGCTGGAACCGAATTCGCTGCGCCCCGTCAGGGCTAGCACGATCACGAAGGCGAGGGCGAACGGCGCGGCCACTACACCCTCGGCGGCGATGCCACGCACCGCGTCCAGCGGGATGACCTTCTTCACCAGGCCGTACGTCGCGAAGGAGCAGGCCAGCACCAGCGCGATGACCGGCGGCCTGCCGTAGTCGACGGTGAGCACCGCCACCGCGGCGGCACCGAGCGCGAGCGCGGCCCACTGCGCCTTCGCCAGCCGCTCGCGAAAGATCAGCACTCCGAACGCGACCGTCACCAACGGGTTGATGAAGTACCCGAGCGCACACTCCACGACGTGCCCCGACATGACGCCGAACACATACACACCCCAGTTGATCGCGATCGCCGCCGACGCCACCGCGGCCAACCGCCAGATCCGCGCGCCGATGCCGCGTAGCTCGCGCAACCGTCCGGTCACCAGCAGCATCGCGAGCACCAACACCAACGTCCACAGAATCCGCTGCGCAACCACCTCGGCCGCACCGGCGAACGCCAGCAACCCGAAGAAAGCGGGGAACAAACCCCAGAGGAAGAACGCGCTCGTACCGAACGCAACACCCGGGATAGTCCTGCTTCGCTGCACGCTTCCGACGCTACTTCTCACGTAGCCTTGCGGTCATGTCGACTAGCGTGCAGGCCGCGCCTGCCACCGGATTGACCGCGGCGGAGGTCGAGCAACGTCGCCGCGACGGGCTCACCAACGATGTGCCGGACCGGGCCAGCCGCTCGGTCCGCGACATCGTCAGGGCCAACGTCTTCACCCGGATCAACGCCATCCTCGGCGTGCTGTTCATCCTGGTGCTGGCCACCGGATCGATCATCGACGGCATGTTCGGACTGCTGATCGTCGCCAACAGCGCGGTCGGCATCATCCAGGAGGTCCGCGCCAAGCGCACCCTGGACAAGCTGGCCATCGTCAGCCAGGCCAAGCCGACCGTGCGCCGCGACGGCAAGTCCGTCGAGCTGGCGCCGCGCGAGGTGGTGCTCGACGACCTGATCGAGCTCGGCCCCGGCGACCAGATCGTGGTGGACGGCGAGGTCGCGGAGGCCTCGCTGCTGGAGATCGACGAATCGCTGCTCACCGGTGAGGCCGACCCGATCGACAAGCAGGTCGGCGCCGAGGTGATGTCGGGCAGCTACGTGGTGTCCGGTAGCGGCTGCTATCGCGCCACCAAGGTCGGTAAGGACGCGTACGCGGCGAAGCTGGCCGACGAGGCGAGCAAGTTCACCCTGGTCAAGTCGGAGCTGCGCAGCGGTATCGACACCATCCTGAAGGTGATCACCTACCTGCTGATCCCGGCGGGCGCGCTGAGCATCTACAACCAGCTGGTCTCCAGCAAGGAGTCGTGGCGGCCCGCGGTGACCGGCATGGTCGCGGCGCTGGTGCCGATGGTGCCGGAGGGCCTGGTGCTGATGACCTCGGTGGCCTTCGCGGTCGGCGTGGTCCGGCTCGGCAGGCGCCAGTGCCTGGTGCAGGAGCTGCCCGCCATCGAGGGCCTGGCCAGGGTCGACGTGGTGTGCGCGGACAAGACCGGCACGCTCACCGAGAACGGCATGCGCCTGTCCGAGATCAAAACACTGGATTCCTTCGACGACAACGACATTCGACAAGCCCTGGCCGCGCTGGCGGCCGACGATCCGCGCCCGAACGCGAGCGTGCAGGCGATCGCCGAGGCGCTGCCGGACGGGCCGGGCTGGACGCGGACGGCGGTCGCACCGTTCTCCTCGGCCAAGAAGTGGAGCGGCTGCTCCTACGGCGAGCACGGCGACTGGCTGCTCGGCGCGCCCGACGTGCTGCTCGACGCGAAGTCCGAAGATGCCAGGGTGGCCGAGGAACTCGGCTCCTCGGGGCTGCGCATCCTGCTGCTGGCCCGCAGCGACCGTCCGGTCGACGCGGCGGATGCGCCGGGCACCGTGCAGCCTGCGGCGCTGGTGGTGCTGGAGCAGCGGGTCCGGCCCGACGCCAAGGAAACGCTCGAATACTTTGCCAGCCAGAATGTTTCGATCAAGGTGATCTCCGGCGACAACGCCGTCTCGGTGGGCGCGGTGGCCGCCTCGCTCGACCTCACCGGCGGCGACCACGCGGTCGACGCGCGCCAATTGCCCGAGGGCCGCGAGCAACTCGCCGACGTGCTCGACCACGAGACCACCTTCGGCCGGGTCCGGCCGGACCAGAAGCGCGCCATGGTGGCTGCACTCCAGTCGCGCGGCCACACCGTCGCGATGACCGGCGACGGCGTCAACGACGTGCTGGCGCTCAAGGACGCCGACATCGGCGTCGCGATGGGCGCGGGCAGCCCGGCCACCCGCGCGGTGGCGCAGATCGTCTTGCTGGACAACAAGTTCGCGACCCTGCCGTACGTGGTGGGGGAGGGTCGCCGGGTGATCGGCAATATCGAGCGGGTCTCGAATCTGTTCCTCACCAAGACCGTCTACTCGGTGCTGCTCGCCTTCCTGATCGGCATCGCCGGCGTCGGCTCGCAGATCTTCGGCTACGACCCGATCGGCTATCCGTTCCTGCCGCGGCACGTCACGATCGCCGCCTGGTTCACCATCGGCATCCCGGCGTTCGTCCTCTCGCTCGCGCCCAACAACGAGCGCGCCCGCAGCGGATTCGTCCGTCGCGTCATGCGATTGGCGATTCCGTCCGGCGTGGTGATCGGCGTGGCCACCTTCGTCGCCTACCTGATCGCCTATGCCGGTCCGGAGGCTTCCGCGCAGCAGAAGGAGCAGGCAGGCACCACCGCGTTGATCACGCTGATCATGATCGCGGTGTGGGTGCTCGCCATCGTCGCCCGGCCGTACGTGTGGTGGAAGGTAGTGCTGATCTCGGTGTCGGTCGGCGCGTACATCTTCCTGTTCAGCGTTCCGTTCACCCGGGAGTTCTTCAAACTGGACCCGTCCAATGTGGGGCTCACCACCGCCGCATTCATTTGTGGCGCTGTGGGTATCGTGCTCGTCGAGGTCGCGTGGTGGGTGAGCGCGACACTGCTGGGGGAGAAAGCCGAACTGTTCCCGACCCCTAATACGGCGGTTCCTGACAAACTGGACATCTGACCCGGCGCGCCGCGAGAACCCTTGTGCGGGGCGATCATTCAGTGTTGGAGTACCTTCTCCGAATATGGAGGTACTGCTGCACCAGATCGACGCGTTCGCGGACGCACCGTTCTCGGGCAACCCAGCCGCGGTGATGCCGCTCTCGTCGTGGCTCCCGGATTCGTTGCTGCAACACCTGGCCGAGGAGAACAACCTCGCCGAAACCGCCTTCTACACCGCGGAATTACCGCCGGAGGCCGGTGCGCCGCCCGGGGATTGGCCCGCGTTCCACCTGCGCTGGTTCACCCCTGCGGTAGAGGTCGACATGTGCGGGCACGCCACCGTCGCCAGTGCCGCACAGATTTTGGAGGACATGCACCCGGGCGCGGACCGGGTGAGCTTCTTCACTCGCAGCGGCTGGCTGCACGTGGATCGCACCGACGACGACGAATTCGTGCTCGACCTGCCCGCGGTGCCCGCCACCGAAGTGACCCCCGATGTGGTGCTGGTCGCCGCGCTCGGCGTATCCGCGGTGCGCGCCTACACCGGCACCGATGTGGTCATCGTGGTGGGCAGCGAACAGGAAGTCCGCGACGCCGCACCGATTTTCACCGCCTTCCCGCCGTTGCCGCGCGGCGCGATCGTCACCGCGCGCGGCGAGTCCGCCGACTTCGTCTCGCGCTTCTTCGCCCCGGGCGTCGGCGTGCCGGAGGACCCGGTCACCGGCTCGGCGCACGCCCAACTGGTTCCGCTGTGGGCCCGTGAACTCGGCCGCACCGAACTCACCGCCCGCCAGCTCTCCCGGCGCGGCGGCAGCCTGCGCTGCGAGCTCGTCGGTGACCGGGTACTGCTCGTCGGCCGCTGCCGCCGCTACCTGGACGGCGTTGTGCAGCTGCCGGACTGACCCGGACCCCGCGACTCGCACGTGCCGCCACTTGGTCGCACGAGCACCCGGCGCCATCGAAATGTGGTCGCGCCGTGGCCGAGTCGCGCTTTCGTCACCGCGGCGCAAACGAATCATTGTGCGGCGCGGTGATGTCCGGCCTCCGCCGGGATGGAGCGGGGATGAGTCATCCCGGCGGAGGTCGGTTCCGCGTGTTCAGGTCCGCATCGGGTGCCTGTTCGCGATCGGATCCGAATCACGCGCTCACCGTGCGCTCGCCGCCGGAAGGTGCGTGAATCCGCTTAGGCAGGTAGCGAACGCGGCAGATCGGTGCGGCCACCGCCCGGCCGGGAGTGCATGTGGCCGATCCTCCGGACAGGGTTACCGATCGGGCACTGGGCCGTCGTCAGGACCGGGCTGGACGACATCCACTTGGCCGGGGAGCAGCGGCACTACGCCGAATCGGTCGGCTACCGCGTCGGACGGCAGGGCCTGCACCGCGCGGATTCCGTTCTGCGCGGCGAGATTTCGGAGGCTGTCCAACGGTCCGCGCAGGACGAGGCCGACGGTGCACGCGCAGCCGGAACGTAGGCGAGCGGCGGAGAGCGCGTTGATGTCGGCGGCGCGCTGGTCGGCGACGGTGCGGGGGAGCAGCCAGGCCGCCGCTTCGGCGGAGCTGACGGCCGCCTCGTCACCTCGAGGGACGGGAACGGCGACCAGCGGGGTCTGCACGCGGGGTATCGAAACCTGGTACAGCACTTGCGATATCCGCATGCCGCCGCTGTTCCGTGGAATCTGTTCCGGCACCAGAGGTTCGGTGAAGGAGACCAGCGCCCAGTGGTCGGCGGTATCCGTGCCCGCCAGCGAAGCCCGTGCTCGGGCAAGGTAATCCGCGACCTGCTCACCCTGCTCGGGACCGAGCCGATCGGTGGATACGCCATCCTTACGGGGCGGGTTCAGCACACCGAGCAGGACGATGAACACGACGAGGGCGACGGCCGCTGCCGCGAGGGCGAGCCGACCCAGCGGCAGCGCCCGCCGGTCAGGCATTGCGCAGGACGTCCAAGGCGTGCTTCAGATCGTCCGGGTACTCGCTGGTGATCTCCAGCCAGCGACCGTCGGCCGGATGGTTGAAGCCGAGCGAACGGGCATGCAGCCATTGCCTTTCCAGGCCGAGGCGCTCGGCGAGGCGCGGGTCCGCGCCGTAGGTGAGGTCACCGCAGCATGGGTGCCGGATCGCGGAGAAATGCACCCGGATCTGGTGGGTGCGGCCGGTTTCCAGGTGGATGTCGAGCAGGCTCGCTGCCTGGAAGGCCTCGACGGTGTCGTAGTGCGTGATGCTCGGGCGCCCGTCCGCGGTCACCGCGAACTTCCAGTCGTTGCCGCGGGCCCGCCCGATCGGGGCGTCGATGGTGCCGCTGCTCGGGTCCGGATGTCCCTGCACCAGAGCGTGATACCGCTTGGCCACGGTGCGCTGCTTGAACGCGCGCTTGAGCACCGTATACGCGTGCTCGGACTGCGCGACCACCATCACGCCCGAGGTGCCGACGTCGAGCCGGTGCACGATGCCCTGCCGTTCGTGTGCGCCGGAGGTGGAGATGCGGTAACCAGCCGCGGCGAGCCCGCCGATCACGGTCGGCCCGGACCAGCCGACACCGGTGTGTGCCGCGACGCCGACCGGCTTGTCCACCGCGACGATGTCGTCGTCGGCGTAGAGGATCCGCATCCCTTCCACCGGCGCTACCTCGATCGAGAGCTCTCGCTTGGGTTCCGGGAAGATCACCTCGAGCCAGGCGCCCGCGGCGAGCCGGTCGGATTTGCCCGCGGCGACGCCGTCGAGCTGCACGGAGCCTTCCTCGGCCAGCGCCGCCACGGCGGTGCGGGACAGGCCGAGCAGCCGGGACAGGCCCGCGTCGACCCGCATGCCGTCGAGCCCGTCGGGAACGGGCATGGTCCGTGTTTCCCTCATGCAGTGTTTCCTTCGCTGGTCTTGTTCGCGGTGGTGTCGGCGGTGGCGGTGGCGGGCTCGTCGCGCCCGGTGCGCGTGCCGTTCGGCTCGAAACCGAACACGGTCAACACCACCAGCAGGATCGCGCCGCAGACGATCGACGAGTCCGCCACGTTGAACACCGGCCACCAGCCGATCGCGAGGAAATCGACCACATGCCCCTGCAACGGTCCCGGCGCCCGGAACAGCCGATCGACCAGATTGCCGAGCGCGCCGCCGAGCACCATGCCGAGCCCGATCGCCCACCACAGCGACCGCAGCGTGCGCCCGATGCGCACCACGCCGATCACCACGGCCGTGGCGACCAAGGTCAGCAGCCAGGTCATGCCGGTCGCCATCGAGAAGGCTGCTCCGGGGTTGCGCACCAGGCTCAGCCTGGCCCAGTCACCGATGAGCGAGACCGGCTCGCCCGGCTTCAGGTTCGCCACGACGAGGCATTTGGTCAGCAGATCCAGGCCGAGCAGGATGACCGCGATGACGAGTAAGGTCCGCAGCCGCTGGGGCGGAGTCGCTGGTGTCGCCTCCTCGGCGGTGTTCGCTGGGTTCTCCTCGGGCGGCGGGTCGTCACTCACACGCACCATCATCGCTCGAGCTACCCGACACCTTGTGCAGTGGTCACCCGCAAGACCCAGCTGACACTCAGGAACCGGTCGTACCCTGATGCTCGTGACGGTGTTGTCTTCCCCCCATATCCCGCGCTTCGCGCGGTCGGGTGTGTTGCTGATAGTGCTGGCGGTCGGCCTGACCGCGTTCGGAACCGGTTGCAGCGGTGGCGTTGAGTCGCGCTCGGAGCCGGAGAGCACCGAGCCCCTCGGCATCGGCAAAGAAGTGTCCGTGCCGATCCCGGCCGCGATCACCAATGTCGTCGCGCCGGGGGCCGAGCCGCGCTCGTTGCTGCGGCGTGACTACCCGGCGGGCACCGTGCAGCGGGTGACGCTGCATACCTCGCACCGGATCGCGCAGCAGATCAACGATCAACCCGCGCGCGACTTCTCCGCGCCCGCCCTTTCGATCCCGATGACCGCGCAGACCGACGCCGAGGGCATCGATCTCACCCTGGGCACCGTCACCACGCCCGATCCGGCGCTGGCCAAGGCGCTCACCAAGACCGGCGGTTCGCACGCCGGATTCGACCTCAGCGACCTCGGCGCCATCACCGCGCTGCGGTTGGAGCCGTCGCCCGACACCTCCAACCCGGCGCGAGCCGCGCTGGAACAAGCCTTCTATCAGGCGGTCTACCGCTCGATCGCGTTTCCCGATCAGCCGGTCGGCGAGGGCGCGGTCTGGACGGTGCGGCAGGAGATCAGCGGCGGAGTCACCCTCGACCAGGTCACCACCGCGACGCTGACCAAGCGCGACGGTGACCGGCTGACCATCGAGCTCGACGTCATCCAGCAGCCGAAGTCGGCGGTGTGGAATCTGCCCAACAACGCGGGCAAGCTCGACATCCAGGACTACGTCATGCAGGGCACCGGCACGATCACCGTCGATCTCGGACTGCCGCTGCCGGTCGCGGGCACCATCACCGTCGGCGGTCATCAGGGCTATCGCGACCCGCGCACCGAGAGCGTGTTGCAGCAGACGATCGATACGCAGGTGTCGTGGACCGAGTGACCCGCGGCTGCGGCCTGCTGCTCGTCGCCGCGACCACCGCGCTCGTCGCGGCGTGCGGATCATCGACGTCGGCCGCGCCCGAGACGCCGGACTTGCCGCCGCTGGGTCCGGTCACGGCGGCCGCGCCGGTGACCGGTGCGCCGATGGCGGACGCAGACCGGCTGCGCGATCAGCTGCTGACCAGCAAGAATTTGCCGCCGAACTTCACCGCGCTGCCCGCCCGGGCCGAGGCGCCCGCCGGGGTGCAGGGCTCGCCGACCGATCCGGCGGAATGCGCGAAGGTGCTCACGCCGCTGGGTGCGCAGCGACCGGGCGCGCTTGCTCAGGCGTCTATTCAATATGCAGGTCCGAATTTCTCCAGCATCGATATAGACGCGGCGAGTTTTCCGAATGCAGCTCTAGCACCCGCGTTTTCGGACGTGCAGGCGTTGTTGCGCCGGTGCGCCCACTATTCCGGCGCGGATGCCACGGATATAGCGGTGGATTACCGGATCGGTGGTTTTCCCTCGCCGCAGGGCGGTGACGCGGTCACCGCCTTTCAGGTGCGTACCAGCAGTGATGGACTGACGCTGCATTCGGCGGTCGCGATCGTGCAGGTCGGCAGTACCTTGGCACAGGTGGCGGTGACCGCGCCGGAACCCGTCGAGCCGGGGGTGCTCAGCGATCTCACCGCCGCCCAGGTGCGCAGGCTACAGGGTGTTTCGGGGCCTTGATCAGGGCGGATTCGCCATGGGGCACGGCGTCGCGGCGCTAGGCTCGACAGGTCCGACACACCGCCTCGACGGAGGTTTCTCATGTCTGATGTCAAGCCAGTGCCCGACGGCTACCCGGTATTGTCGCCGGGCCTCGCGATCGATGGCGCCGCGGCCGCTATCGATTTCTACAAGCACGTTTTCGGCGCATCGGAGCGGATGCGCATGCCTGGGCCGGACGGCAAGGTCGCGCATTGCGAGCTGATGTTCGGTAATTCGCTCGTCATGATCGGCGACCCGTCCGAGGAAATGGATTTCCGGGACCCGAAGCAGGTCGGCGGCACGCCCGTCAATCTGCACGTCTACGTCGAGGACGCCGATGCCGCCTTCGGCGCCGCGATCGCCGCGGGCGCCAGGGAACTCAGCCCGATGGCCGACCAGTTCTACGGCGACCGCAGCGGCGCCTTCGAGGATCCGTGGGGCCACCGGTGGACAGTGGCCACGCACACCGAAGACGTCGCACCCGACGAGATGGATCGGCGGATGCGGGAGCTGTTCGGCTAGCCGGAAACCACCGAATCACCGACTACTCGAACAGGTTTCGCGGCCAGCGGCTTGACCGCGGGTCCGTTGGAGACCGAGCCGTCCAGGCGGTACCTGCTGCCGTGGCAGGGACAGTTGATGGTGCCGTCGGACACCGAGGCGACCTTGCAGCCGGCATGCGTGCAGACCGAGGACAGGCCGACGAAGCTGCCCGCGCTCGGCTGGGTCACCACGGTGTCACCGACGATCACGCCTCCGCCAACGGGGATGTCGGCGGTCTTGGCGAGTGTCTTGTCGGCGGACTGACCCGGGCCCGCTGGTGTGTCCTTCGGTGCGGGAGTGGCGTTTTCCTTGTCGGAGGTGGCGCATGCGGTCAGCGCCGCCGCCGCGACCGCACTGCCCGCGGCGACCACGCTGCGGCGGGTGAAAACTGATTCGTCGGTGGACATGGTCGATCTCCTCGATGTGCTGCCGTCGTCGGACGGCCGGAGCGATCCCCGAACTGTGGGCTGTGCCGCTCCTCGCCTTGTCCACGGGATGGGGGACCCCAACGGTTCAATCGGGCATGCGCGGCGCTGGCCCGTCGTCGCGTATGCGATGTTGCGGGTCATGGCCGGCGACAGCAGTGGATCGCGGCGAAGTCGGTCGTTGCGTGGCGGTCAGCGGCCCGCGCACAGCGATACGGCACTGCTCGCGCGGTGGACTGCGGCCCTCGGTCGCTCCAGCTAGCTGTGGGCCGGTGCCACGGCGGCTTTGGCGGCCAGGGCGCGGGCAGCCTGGACGGTCAGTGCCGAGCCCACAGCGAAGGCCGTGTCGAAGGCGGCTTCGCCGAGGGCGGCGCGGGTGGTCGCGGTGGGGCGGTCGATGTCCGGGCGTTCGGCGGGGAGGACGGGGATGCCGTTGTCCTCGCGCACGGTGTGGGCGGCGCCGAGAAGCTGGGCGGCGGTGTCGAATTCGCCGAGGGCCGCCGCGGCTGATCCGAGTGCGGCCAGTGCGAACGTGGTGTCGCGCGGGGCCTCGATGCGCTGGGCGCCGTCAAGGGCCATCAAGTGCATGGCGAGGGCGGCGGACGGGTCGCCGTGTTGTTCGAGGAGGTAGCCCAGCTCGACCTGGAGCATGGGCACGAATAGCGGTGTCTCCTCGCCGTCGGCCGGGGCGGTGGCGAGGATTTCGCGCAGAATGTGTTCGGCGACATCGGGTTTGCCGTTGCGGCGGGCGGTATAGGCGAGCACGACGGAGGCGAAGAGACGACCGGGCGCGTAGCCGTGTTCGGTGGCGACCCGCACGGCCTGCTCGGCGAGGACTTCGGCGCGATCGAACTCGGTGTGCTGCATGGCGATCCAGCCCAGCCAGCAGAGGTGGGTGCACACCTGACCCCACAGCTCCAGCTCCTGTGCCAAACGCAGGGCCTCGGTGTGGATGTCGGTCGCACCGGACAGGTCACCGGTCAATTCGGCGAGACCGCCGAGCCACTCGGCGGCTTGCAGCCTGCCCCAGCGGTCATCGATCTCGGCGAACAGCCGGGCCGCGGCGCGGGCGTGCTGCCCGAGTGCGGTCAGGTCGGCGCGGCTGTGTGCGGCCTTGGCCAGGCAGACCTGGCCGAACGCGACGGCCCAGCGGTCGCCGAGCTGCTCGCAGACCGGAAGTGCCTGGCGCACCAGGGCTTCCAGCTCTGGGATGTCGCCGGATTCGAGCGCGGAGAAGGCGAGGAACAGGTCGGCGCGCGCCCGGCCCGCCGGATCATCGACGGTGTCGTACATGGCCGCGATTTCACGCCGCCTGGCCGCGCCGTCGGCGAATTCGCCCTGCTGGAAGGTGAACCCGACTCGCCAGGCGAGTGCGGACGCGCGTTGCCGCGCCGAACCGCCCAGCGCCAGCGCGGTGTCGAACCAGCGCCGAGCTTCGGTCAACCGCCCGCGTAGCAGCCAGTACCAAGCGAGTGCGCTGACCAGCCGCAAGGCCTCGTCGGCGGCGCCGGCCCGAACGAATCCAGCCAGTGCCGCACGCAGATTCGCGGCCTCGGCATCCAGTCGACGCAACCATCGCTGCTGGTCCGCGCCGTGCAGCTCGGGTGCCGCCTGCTCGGCCAGGGTCAGGTAGTACCGATGGTGCGCCCGATGTACCGTATCGAACTCGCCGGCCTCGGCCAGCCGATCGAGGCTGAACGCCGCGACTGACTCGAGCAGTCGGTAGCGTCGACCCGCGGCCTGCACGAGCGACCGGTCTACCAGCCGTGCAACAACATCGGCGATCGTGGATTCATCGAGCGGTGCATAGTCGGGCGTGAGCTGAGCGTGCAGGTCCGTGTCGGCACCCGCTGCGTTGGAGCTCTGCCGGGCAGAGAGTCCACTGTCTGGATTGCGGGCGCCGACTGTGCCACCTGCGTCGGGACCCGCCGCATCGGAGCTCTGCCCGGCGGAAGGTCCACTGCCTGCATTGCCGCCGCCGACGGTGTCATCCTCGAACCACCCGGTGGCGCAAACAATTTCGGCGGCATCGAGCGTGCACCCACCCGCATGCACAGCCAACCGACGCAACACCGCTTGCTCGGTCGCGTCGAGCAGCTCCCAACTCCAGTCGATCATCGCCGTGAGCGTCTGCTGTCGCGGCGGCGCACCACGGTGCCCGGTGGCGAGCAGCCGGAATCGATCATCGAGGCGGGCGACCATCTCGTGGACGCCGAGCGCACGCACGCGGGTCGCCGCAAGTTCCAGGGCCAGCGGGATGCCGTCGAGCCTGCGGCACAGCGTCGCGATCGGTTCGGCGGTATCGGCGTCGAGAACGAAATCGCGGGCGCTCGCCCGGGCCCGGGCAACGAAAAGCTGTACCGCGCTGGCCTGTTCGAGATCGGCGACGTCGGCGTGCGATGCGGGCACCGCGAGCGGCTCGACCGCGACGACGTCCTCGCCGGGCAGGCGCAGTTGCTCTTGGCTGGTGGCCAGGATGTGCAGGTTCGGCGCCGCGCCGAGCAGCAGTTCGGCGAGATCGGCGGCGTGCTCCACCACGTGTTCGCAGTTGTCCAGCACCAGCAGTAGTTCCTGCTCGGCGAGCACTTCGCACAGCAGCTCGACCGGGTCGGCGCCGTCGCTTGCGCGGATGCCGAGCACCTGGGACACCGCGTCGACGAGGAAGGTCGCGCCGTCGGCCGCAGTCGGTTGTAGTGGCGCCAACTCGACCAGCCAAGTGCCGTGCGGGAATCGGTCGGTGAGCGCGGTCGCGGCGGCCAGCGCGAGCCGGGTCTTGCCGACCCCGCCGGGACCGGTCAGCGTGACGAGCCGGGTGTCGGGGACGACGCGGCGCAGCTCGGCGAGGTCCGCGGCACGGCCGATGAGCTCGGTGCGCGGGGCGGGGATATTGGAACTGCGCCGCCGCAGCACGGTTTCCGGTCGTGGCGTGGCGAGTTCGAGGTCCTGGCCGAGGATCGAGCGTTGCAGCGCAACCAATTCCGGGCTCGGATCGAGACCGAGTTCGTCGGCCAGTTGCCTGCGCAGGTCTTCGTAGCTGTCGAGTGCCTCGGCCTGTCGTCCCGCGCCGTACAGCGCGCGCAGCTGCGCGCCGCGAAGTCGTTCGCGCAGTGGATGTTCGGTGACGATGGTGGCGAGTTCGCTGGCGACCTCGCGGTATTCGCCCAGCGACAGGCGCGTCTCGGCCAGCTCCTCCACCGCGACGAGCCGCTGCTCCGCCAATTGCGCGATGGCGGGCTGCGCGAAGGCGGCGTCGCGGAAGTCCGCGAACGCCGGTCCGCGCCACAGCCCGAGCGCCTCGCTCAGTGCCTCGGCTCTGGCCTTCGGTTCGGCCGTCTCGCGGGCGGTCGCCACCAGCGTGCGGAAGCGCAGCGCGTCGAGCTCGGTGCAGGCGAGCCGGTAGCCGGGCGGCGGCGAGACCACCAGGTGGCGGCCGCCTGGCTCGGCGTCCTCCAGTGCCCGGCGCAGCTGGGAGGCCTTGGCGGCCAGGGTGCCCGCCGGATTGCCGGGCGGTTCATCGGCCCAGATGTCGTCGATGAGCCGGTCACCGGAGACCGGTTGTCCGGCATTGACCAGGAGGTCCGCCAGCAGGGCGCGCACCTTGGTGCCGGGGATGGGCACGGGTGTGCCGGAATCCGTCCAGACCGCCAACGGACCGAGCACACCGAAACGCATACGAGGCAGCTTAGCGACGGTGTTGTCCAGCGGAATCACACCGTAAACAAACCGGAAGGTGGCCCCGTCAGAGTTGCTGACAACACGGAAACAGCACACCGAAAGGGCCCGCCATGAAACTCTCCACCGTCTTCGCCGCCGCCATCGCCACGACCGCACTGCTGACCAGCTGCGGCACCGCCGACGCTCCGGCCGAGGCCGCCAAGCCCGGGGCCTACGCCGATGTGAACGGTCTGCACATGTACTACGAGGTGCACGGCACGCCGACCGAGCAGCCACCGCTGGTGCTGCTGCACGGCGCGCTGTCCGGCATCGGCACCGACTTCGGCCAGCTCATCCCGGAACTGTCCAAGACCCGCCAGGTCATCGCCGTCGAACAGCAGGCGCACGGCCGTACGGCCGACATCGACCGCCCGCTGCGCACGCCGCAGATGGCCGAGGACACCGTGGCGCTGCTGCGCATACTCGGTGTCCAGCGCGCCGACATTCTCGGTTACAGCATGGGCGCCGGTGTCGCCCTGCAGATTTCGCTCACTCACCCGGAATTGGTGCGTAAGCAGATCCTGGCAGCCGGCGGTCTCGACGCCGGTGCGATGCACCCCGGTCTGCTGGAAGGACTCGCCGAGCTGAAGCCCGAACAGCTGCACGGCTCGCCGTTCCACGACGACTATGTGAAGAACGCCCCGCGCCCCGAAGACTTTCCGCGCCTGGTTGCCAGGGTGACCGAACACGATCAGAACGCCAGTCCGGTATTCGCGGCAGATGCGGTGCGCCAGAGCAAAGCCCCCACGCTGACGGTGATCGGTGACTCCGACATCATCCGGCCCGAGCACGCGGTCGAGATGTTCCGCTTGTTCGGCGGCGGCATCATGGGCGACAGCCCGGCCGGACTGCCCGACTCGCAACTGGCCATCCTGCCCGGCACCTCGCACATCACCCTGGTGCACCGGCCCGAACTGCTGCTGCCGATGATCCCGGCCTTCCTCGACGCCCCCGTCAAGGCGACCCGATGACCGGCACCGACCGACTGCGGGTGGCGCTGATCGTCGGCAGCACCCGCGCCGGGCGGTTCGGGCCGACGGTGGCCGACTGGTTCGCCGGTCGGCTCCGCCGCCGCGACCTCGACCTGGACCGCATCGACCTCGCCGACGCCGGCCTGCCCGACCAGCTGACCGGCCACGACGAACCGGCCCCCGCCGCCGTGCGGGACCTCGGCGACCGGCTCGCCGCCGCCGACGCCTTCATCGTGGTCACCCCCGAATACAACCGCAGCTTCCCGGCGGCGGTGAAGAACGCCATCGACTGGTTCGACACCGAATGGGCCGCCAAACCCGTCACGGTCGTCGGCTACGGCAGCGACACCGACGGCGGCCACGCCGCCACCCAGCTCCGCCAGATCTTCGGCGAACTCAACGCCGTCCCCATCCGCCGCAGCATCACCATCACCAAAACCTGGCAACGCTTCGCCGCCGACGGCACCTGGCCCCGCCGCGACCCCGAACTCGACGAAGCCGTCAACACCCTCCTGGACCAACTCCTCTGGTGGGCCACCGCCCTCCGCACCGCCCGAACCACAACCCCTTTCGTGCGATGAGGCGTCGGCGGCAGACCCGGCCCCCCTCAACGCTGTGGTGGCCGGGTCCGCCGTTAGGTGGGTTACCCCATGCTGATTGGATCGGAAACCTCGGATTGTGCGGGGGATCTTGGTGGGGCGCTGGGGCTTTGGAGTTTTCAGCAGGTTTGGGCTGGTGGGGGCATGCGGTGGGCCAGGAGGAAACGCATGAGGTTGCGTTGGATTTCGATGCCGTGGTCCTGCTGGAGCAGTCCTGCGCCGAGGGCGTGTTCGGCGAGTAGGGGTGTGGTGAATTGGGCCAGTTCGCAGCCGCGGGGGCTGGCGTAGTGCTCGACGGTGAGGGGGATCGGCAGGCCGGGGCCGATGACGAGGACTTGGGTGCTGGTCGGTAGTGCGGGAGCCGAACCGGGGTCGGCGAGGTTGTCGGCCGCGAGCCACTGGGCGAGGTTCGTGCGTCCGATGACGATGTTGCTGATCTGGTCGAAGAGGGTCTGCAGGAAGAAGGCGGGCATGGGGCGGGCGCGGGGGCCCATCGCGTCGATGATCGCCTGCCCGTCGAGCCTGGTTCGGTACGGCGCGCCCGCCATGGGGGCGATGGCCGCGTACAGGTCGGGATAGGTGGCGCCGAGGTTGGTGACCGTCGCGCCGCCCGCGGAGTAGCCGCCGAGGTAGACGCGGGCGCGATCGAGCTTAAACTCCTCGATCAGCGCGGTGGTGATGCCGGCGATGATGGACGGTTCACCCTGACCGCGCTGCTGATTCTCGACCTTGTCCCAGTTCCAGCACTGCTGCCGGTTCGCTGCTTGATCCTGCAGCGGATACGCGAGTACGAAACCCATCTCGTCGGCCACCCGGGTGAGCGAGAAGCCGGACGGCCGGGGGTGGGCGAGCGGATCGTCGCACCCGTGCAGGTACACCATGAGCGGCTTGCCCGCGGTCGCGCCGGGCGGCACATGCAGGTAGTAGCAGCGGGTGCCCGCGTCGTTGGTGAAGCAGCGCCGATCGATCTGCGCTTGCGCCCCTGGCGCGCCGACCAGCAGACAGGCGGCGATCAACAGGAGGACGGCGGACAGGCGAAGCTCGGTGACTCGCACACCGGAAGCCTAACCGCTGGCCGCCTGATCAGGCATGACCCCGATTCCCTGGGCGACGGACCCGTCCCCTCATCGCCATTTCGGGTGGCCGGGTCCGTCGCGGGAGCGGGTGCTACCCGCGGGCGATAGCCTCGAAAACCTTGGGATCGACCAAGGTCGAGGTATCGCCCAGCTCACGCCCCTCGGCGATGTCGCGCAGCAGCCTGCGCATGATCTTGCCGCTGCGCGTTTTGGGCAGCTCAGGGACGAGATGGATTTCGCGCGGCCGCGCAATGGGGCTGATCTCCTGCGACACCGCGCGTTTCAGCTCGGCGACGAGCGCGTCGCCGGTGTCCTTGCCCTCGGCGGTCAGGATGACGAAAGCGACGATGGCCTGACCGGTGGTCTCGTCGGTGGCACCGACGACCGCGGCCTCGGCGACGGCCGGGTGCCCCACGAGCGCGGATTCGACCTCGGCCGTGGAGATCCGGTGGCCCGACACGTTCATCACGTCGTCCACCCGGCCGAGTACCCACAGGTCGCCGTCGGCGTCGAGCTTGGCCCCGTCACCGGCGAAATACCAACCGTCACCGGCGAATCGGTCCCAGTAGGTCGTCCGGAAGCGCTCCATGTCGCCCCAGATGCCGCGCAGCATCGACGGCCACGGCTGGTCGAGCACCAGCAGTCCGGCGGCGCCGCGGCCGAGTTCGGTGCCGTCGTCGTCGACCACCTTCGCCGAGATGCCGGGCAGCGGTGCCATTGCCGCACCGGGCTTGGTCGAGGTGACGCCGGGCAGCGGCGAGATCATGATGGCACCGGTCTCGGTCTGCCACCAGGTGTCCACGATCGGAGTCCGGTTGCCGCCGACGACTTCTCGGTACCAACGCCAGGCTTCGGGGTTGATCGGCTCACCGACACTGCCGAGCAGGCGCAGCGAGGACAGATCGTGCGCGTCGGGGATCTGGCGGCCCCACTTCATGAAGGTCCGCACCAGGGTGGGTGCCGTGTAATAGATGCTGACGCCGTACTTTTCGATGATCTGGAAATGCCGGTGCTCGTCCGGCGAGTTGGGCGTGCCCTCGTAGATCACCTGGGTGGCGCGGTTGGACAGTGGTCCGTAGACGATGTAGCTGTGTCCGGTGACCCAGCCGATGTCGGCGGTGCACCAGTAGACGTCTTGTCCTGCTTTGTGATCGAAGACGTTGTGGTGGGTGTAGGACGCCTGGGTGAGGTAACCGCCGGAGGTGTGCAGGATGCCCTTCGGCTTCCCCGTGGTGCCGGAGGTGTAGAGGATGAACAGCGGATGCTCGGCATCGAACGCCTGCGCCTCGTGCTCCGGCGAGGCATCGGTGACGGTGTCGTGCCACCACAGGTCGCGACCTTCGGTCCACGGCACCTCGATGTTGGTGCGGCGCACCACGAGAACGTGCTCGACGGTCGACGGCGCACCGCCGAGCGCCTCGTCGACGGCCGCCTTGAGCGGTGCCGCCGTGCCGCGCCGCCATTGCCCATCGGTGGTGATCACCAGCCGTGCCCCGGCGTCGTCCACCCGCTGGCGTAGCGCGGTGGGGGAGAAGCCGGCGAACACCACCGAATGGGTGAGACCGAGCCGGGCGCAGGCCAGCATCGACACGATGGCTTCGGGGACCATAGGCATGTAGATGGCGACCCGATCGCCCGCGCGCAGCCCCAACTCTGTCAAATAGTTTGCCGCCCTGGACACCTCGTCGCGGAGTTCGCCGTAGGTGATATCGCGTGAGTCGCCGGGCTCGCCTTCCCAGTGAATGGCGACCTGGTCACCGTGCCCGTCCAGCACGTGCCGGTCGACGCAGTTGTAAGCGACGTTGAGCTTGCCGCCGACAAACCACTGCGCGACCGGCGCGCCACTCCAGTCCAGAACCTGCGTCCACGGCTGTTCCCAGTACAGCCTGTGCGCCTGCTCGGCCCAGAATTCCAGCCGATCCGCTGCCGCGCGGTCGTAGAGGCCCGCATCGGCGTTGGCCGTCGCAACGAAAGTTTCGCTGGGCGGGTAGGACACCGGTGTGGTGTCGCGGGCATCGGTGGTTGCGCTGGTCACGCGATATCTCCTAACGAGAGCACAAGGGGGACAACAACTATCCGACAGGGGTCAGTGCACCACCGCCCTCTCGGCGCCGACGCCGGTGAGCGAGCGGACCTCCATCTCGGCGGCCTTGGCCGGGTTCTCGTCGGCCTTGCCGAGGAAGGTCCCGACGATGCCGAGCACGAAAGCCAGTGGGATGGACACGATTCCGGGGTTGGACAGCGGGAAGTAGTCGAAATCGAAGTTGGACAGCATCGAGGTCTTGGTGCCCGACACCGCGGGGGAGAACACGATCAGCACGATGGTGGAGATCAAGCCGCCGTACATGCTGAACAGTGCGCCGGTGGTGTTGAACCGCTTCCAGAACAGCGAGTACAGGATGGTCGGCAGGTTCGCCGCCGCGGCCACCGCGAACGCCAGCGCCACCAGGAACGCGATGTTCTGGCCGTTGGCGAGGATGCCGAGGCCGATCGCGAGCACGCCGATCACGACGGCCGTGATCCGGGAGACCCGCACCTGCTTGTCGTCATCGATCTTGCCCTTCTTGATGACTCCGGCGTAGATGTCGTGCGCGAACGAGGTCGCCGCGGTGATGGTGAGGCCCGCGACCACCGCGAGGATGGTGGCGAACGCGACCGCGGAGATGATGCCGAGCAGGATCACGCCACCGAGTTCGAACGCCAGCAGCGGTGCCGCGGAGTTCTGCCCACCCGCCGCGGCCAGGATCCGGTCCGGGCCGACGATCGCGGCGGCACCGTAGCCGAGCACCAGGGTGAACAGGTAGAACGCGCCGATCAGACCGATTGCCCACACAACTGACCGGCGCGCCTCCTTCGCGGTCGGCACGGTGTAGAAGCGCATCAGCACGTGCGGGAGACCCGCGGTGCCGAGCACCAGCGCCAGACCGAGAGACAGGAAGTTGATCTTCGAGGTGGCGCTGCCGCCGTACTGCGCGCCGGGCGCGAGCACGTCACGGGCGGCCACACCCTTGTTCGTCGACTCGGACACGTGCTGCTGCGCCGAACCGAGAATGTCGGACAGGTTGAAGCCGAACTTGGCGAACACCATGACCGTCATCAGCCCGGCGCCGGCGATCAGCAGCACGGCCTTGATGATCTGCACCCAGGTGGTGCCCTTCATGCCGCCGACCAGCACATACACGATCATCAGCACGCCGACCACGGCGATCACGACGGCCTGGCCGGTCTTGTCGGAGATGTCGAGCAGCAGCGCGACCAGACCGCCGGCGCCTGCCATCTGCGCGAGCAGATAGAACAGCGACACCGCGAGGGTGGTCAACGCCGCGGCGGTGCGCACCGGACCCTGCTTGAGCCGGAAGCTCAGCACGTCGGCCATGGTGAATTTGCCGGTGTTCCTGAGCATTTCGGCGACCAGCAGCAGGGCGACGAGCCAGGCTACGAGAAACCCGATGGAGTAAAGGAAGCCGTCGTAGCCGTACACCGCGATGGCGCCCGCGATACCGAGAAAGCTTGCGGCGGAAAGGTAGTCGCCCGCGATGGCGATACCGTTCTGCGGTCCGGAGAAGCCGCGGCCGCCGGTGAAGAAGTCGGCGGCGGTGGCATTGCTGCGGCTGGCCCGGATGACGACGACCATGGTGATCGCGACGAAGACGCCGAAGATCGCGATATTGGCGACCGGGTTGCCGATGGTGGCAGCGGCCGCGTAGGTGCTGACGTGATTCACGCGTGGCCCCCCTCGAGCTGGTTGCGGATGGCCGCCGCGCGCGGATCCAGTTCCCGGTTGGCGAACCGGACGTAGAGCGCGGTGATGGCGAAGGTGGAGACGAATTGCGCGAGGCCGAGCAGCAATCCGACGTTGATGTTGCCGAAGACCTTCGTCGCCATGAAGTCGTGCGCGTAGGCGCCGAGCAGCACGTAGCTGAGGTACCACACCAGGAACAGGGCGGTCATCGGAAATACGAAGCGGCGCAGGCGGTTTCGTAACTCTTGAAAGTCCGGGCTGGCTTGTACTTCGACGAATTCGTCTGCACTCGGCGTGCGCCGGGGGGCGCTGCCGTCGAGTTCTGTACTTGTCATGGTCGTCCTAGCTTGTGACATGGCTTACTTGTTCAGCACCGTAGCCAGGCCTTCGTGAGGAAAGAATGATGTGGCCTGGGTCACTCCGGGAAGGCGGCCGATTGTGCGGTGAACGGTTGCTTCGATGCGACGAACGGTCGGACCCGGTGCGCCGGCTCAGTTCGAGCGCAGGCTGCGTTCGCGGTCGGCGCCCATGCCGAGCCGCTCGGGGGCGTGCATGCGCACGAAGATGTGGCCGACCCGGCGCGGGCCCGGCCCTCGAGTCACCTTGCTGACCAGCATCATCGCCGCAAACGCCAGCGGGACACTGATCGCCGCGGGATAGCCGAGCAGCGCGGCGGGCCAGCCGCCGGCCACCTCGTCGGACAGCCCGCCGGTCACCGAAACCACTGTCGCGCCACCGGCAGCCAGCCCACCGGCGATCAGCCCGGCCGCCGCACCCGCCGCGGTGAGGCCGCGCCACCAGATGCCGAGCACCAGCAGCGGGCACAGCGTCGAGGCTGCCACCGCGAACGCGAGACCGACCGTCCGCGACAGGTCCAGCGAGGCCACCGTGAGCGAAAGGGCAAGCGGCACAGCGCCTGCAACCACTGCGGCGGCCCGGAAGTCGCGGATTCGCCCGCGCAGCATGTCGGTACTGAGCACGCCCGCGATGCTCACCAGCAAGCCCGACGAGGTGGACAGGAACGCCGCGATCGCACCTGCTGCGACCAGTGCGGCCAGCAATTGTCCTGGCAGCCCGGCGACGACCGAGCCCGGCAGCAGGACGACGGCGGCGTCGGAGGTGCCGGTGATCAGCAGCTGTGGCACGTACAGTCGCGCGAAAACCCCTAACAGCACGGGGAATAGGTAGAACAGGCCGACGAGCCCGATCACCGCCAGCGCGGTCGCTCGCGCGGCCCGTCCGTCCGGATTGGTGTAGAAGCGCACCAGCACGTGCGGCAAGCCCATGGTGCCCAGGAAGGTCGCGATGATCAGCGAATAGACCTGGTACGTCGGATGAGTGCCGCCGAAGCCGCCGCCCGGCTCCAGCCATTCGGCGCCGTTCGCGGGCGCACCGGCCACCACCGGCACCGCGGCTCCCGCCTCGAGCATCAACTCGGTCCCTGCCGACAGTTTGTGCGCGCCAGGGGCCAGCAGCACCTGGCCACCCACCGGGTGGTCATCGAGTGTCCCGGTGATCGAAACCTGTTGTGGCGCAGCGACCTGCACCACCACGCCGGTGCGTACGTCGACCACCGTGCGCTCGGTGACCACCGGGGGAGCGGGTGCGCCGAGCTGCTGGTCCGCGGCGAAGAAATGACCGAGCAGCACCAGCGCCGGAATCGCCACGGCGGTCAACTTCAGCCAGTACTGGAACGCCTGCACCAGCGTGATCGACCGCATGCCGCCGCCCGCCACGTTCGCTATCACGATCGAGCCCACCGCCGCCGCGCCCACCCAGTCGGGCACGCCGAGCAGCGTATGCAAGGTCAACCCGGCGCCCTGGAACTGCGGAATCAGGTACACCGCGCACACGAGCACCACCACGATCGCCGCCAGTCTGCGCAGTCGGACCGAGCCCAAACGGAATTCGGCGAAGTCGGGCACCGTGTAGGCACCTGACCGCCGCAAGGGTGCTGCGACGAACAGCAGCAGCGAGAGGTATCCGGCGGTGAAGCCAACCGGGTACCACAGCGCGTCCGCCCCGTACTTCGCGATCAGCCCGGCAACGCCGAGAAACGAAGCGGCCGAGAGGTATTCACCGGAGATGGCCGCCGCGTTCCAGCCGGACCGGACGCTGCGGGAGGCGACGAGGAAGTCGGAGGTGGTGCGCGCCAGGCGAACTCCGTAGGCGCCGATCGCGACGGTGGCGAGGGCGGCGAAGATCAGCGCCAGCATCGTCAGCACCGGCACGGAGCCCGCCGTCACCGCACCCCCGCCCGATCGGCCCGGACTCGTGCCTGCCAAGCCGCACACCTTTTGATTTGGCGCACACGGATTCGCATGCGATTCGGTATGCGGGAAATCGAAAGGTGTGCGGCTCCGTCTGTCATGTCAGTCCTCGGCCAGATCGAGGAAGTCCTGTTCGTTGCGTTCGGCGAGGCGGACGTACAACCGCCCGGCCAGGTACAGCAGCGGATAGACCGCGACGCCGAGCAGCAGCCACGGCAGGCGCATGCCGAACACCACGGTCGAGCCGATCGAGCCGATCCCGAAAAGGACAGGGAGCGCACACAATACGACAACGATGACCAAGCCGAGCCGCAGCGCGAGCCCGAGCTGAGCCCGGATCAGGCCGCCGATCAGCGCCTCGCCGATCTCGGTCTGCTCGACCACCTCCATCCGGGTGCGCACGCGTCGTGCCCCGCGACGTTCGGACAGCACAACGCGCTGCCGGGGTTGGGGTCCCGTCATTGGCCGGTCCACTGCTGCCGGGGGCCGTGCACCAGACGCTGTTTCAGCTCACGCACCTGTCGACGGCTGACCGGCAGCTCTACCGCGCCGGCATTGCCGTCGGCGCGCAGGCAGACCACCGTCCCGGTGCCGACCGTGCGCAGGCCAGTCACCAGGCGCAACGCGACCAGGTAAGACCGGTGTACCCGCAGGAATCCCGCGTCCTGCCACCGGGACTCCAACGCGGACAACGGAATCCGCACCAGGTGCGAACCGGCGCTGGTGTGCAGGCGCGCGTAGTCGCCGTCCGCCTCCACCCAGCTGACGCTCGACCGGGGCACCAGCGTGGTCACGCCACCGAGCTCGACGGGGATGACCTCGCTCGGATCGGCCCTGGGTTCGTCGGCGACGGGTGCCGGTGTGCCGCGGGTGGCCGCGATCCGGCGCACCGCCTCGGCGAGCCGTTCCTCGCGCAACGGTTTGAGCAGGTAGTCGACGGCACCGAGATCGAAGGCGGCCACCGCTCGGTCGTCGTGCGCGGTCACGAAGACGACCGCGGGTGGATTCGCGAACTCCGACAGGATGCCGGCCAGCTCCATACCGTCCAGACCGGGCATGTTGATATCCAGGAACACCGCGTCGACCGCGTGTGCGCGCAACATCCGCAGCGCGGTGGTCGCGTCGGCCGCGTCGTGGATCTCGCCGACCCCGGGCTGGGCGCGCAACAGATACACCAGCTCGTCCAGAGCAGGCTTCTCGTCGTCGACGGCCAGCACGCGCAAGGTACCGGCCCCTTTATCAGTGGTCCGGGTCACAACCGCTCCATCGTAAGCAATCGATCCCCGCGCCTCGCCCGAGTCCCCGCCGCACCTCGCGTACGTGCGCTCGAGTGGCACACCATGGTGCGGCCTTCTCGCTGTTTGCCGCAATCATGTGCCACTCACGACTCCAGGTCACTGCCATGGTGTGCCGCTCGCGACGTCGGCTCGCTCGCAAGCGCCGTGTCACGCTGCGTCTTCGGTTCGCTCGCTGGCGAATGGTTGGGGATTCCACCTCGGTGGCGGGTGCCGGGCCGCGCTGTGTTTCCGGTTCGCGTCGCCGGGGGACGTCGCGTGACGCTGTGTCGTCGGTGCCCCGGGTCATGCTTGGATGCCCGCCCGGAACTTGGGCACGCGCAGGGACACCTTGGTACCCGCGCCGGGGGCGGTTTCGACAATGAGGCCGTAGTCATTACCGAAGGCGGCGCGCAGGCGGTCGTCGACGTTGGACAGGCCGACGTGTGCCGATTCGCCGGAACCCGCTGGACCGCTGCCGGTTTCGATGGCGTCGAGGGCGCCGGAGCGCAGCAGCTCGGGGTCCATGCCGACGCCGTCGTCCTCGACGCTGATCAGGCAGTCGGTGCCCGCGTCGGTCGCGGTGATGCTCACGGTGCCGCCGCGGGTGCCGCCCGCGAGGCCGTGCCGGACCGCGTTCTCCACCAGGGGTTGCAGGGCGAGGAAGGGCAGCACGACGCCGAGGACCTCCGGTGCGATCTGCAAGCGCACGTCGAGCGCGTCGCCGAAGCGGGCGCGCTCGAGGGCGAGGTAGCGCTCGATATTGCGCAGTTCGTCGGCGAGCACGGTGAATTCGCCTGCGGCGCGGAACGAGTAGCGGGTGAAGTCGGCGAATTCGAGGATCAGCTCGCGGGCTCGGTCCGGGTCGGTGCGCACGAACGAGGCGATGGTGTTGAGCGCGTTGTAGATGAAGTGCGGGCTGATCTGAGCCCGCAACGCGCGCACTTCGGCGCGATCCAGCCGGGCCCGGGAGGCGTCGAGTTCGGCCAATTCGAGCTGGCCGCAGGCATACCGGGCCACCTCGGCGACCGCGCCGAGCCAACCAGGCCCGGGTTGACCGGTGGTGACCACACCGATCGCCCCGGCTACACCCGTGCTGTCGATCAGCAGCGGTTGCGCGATGAGCGTGCGGCCCGCGTGCTCGCCGCTGCCGGGTCCGGCGACGAGCACCGGGCGTTCCCCGGCGACGGCGCGCTTGGCGGCATCGGTGAAGTGCTCGGCGAGTTCGGCATGCGGACCGTCCCAGGCGAGCAGCGTGCCGTCCGGGTCGGCCACGCCGAGCGCCTCGGCGCCGGTGAGCATCCGCAGGTGCGGCGCGGACTCCTGCGCCGACTGTTCGGTGAGCCCGCGCCGCAACGGAATCGCCGCGAGGGAGGCGGTGTGCAGCGCGGAATGCACCGCGCGCTCGGCGGGTGTGGTCACCACCCGGCGGGTTCGTGGCCAGATGACCAGCGCTCCGGCGATCAGCGCCGCCGAGACGACGAGGGCGACGACGGTGGTTGTCATCGTGGCCCCGGAAACCGGCCCACCGGCAGCGCGTTCATCCGGTGATTATGGCGTCCGGAGGCTAGTGCAGGTCGGAGGTCGGCTCAACCCTCGTAGCGGTCGACCCGGAACTCGCCCGTGCCCGGCTCCGGAATGTGCGCCGCGCCGACGGTCAGCGTGGCGGTGAACTTGCCGATGCCCGGGCGGAACAACGCGGAACGGCCGCTGTTGCTCCAATATCCGGGGCCCTGTGCGGTCACGGTGAACGTGCCCGTCTCACCGGTGTCCACGTTGCGCCAGTTCAGCGTGAGCGGCAGGCTGCAACCGCCGACGCCGTACATGGTGGTCGCCACGGTGAAGCCCGCGTGCTCCGGGTAGGCGTTGCTGACGACCGAGGAGCTCACCTGCGCGACGCACAGCCCCTGCGTCAGCGAGTAGACACTCTCGAAAGGGTCGACGATCTGGGCTGCGGCCGGGGCCGCGGTGGCGACCAAGGCGGCTGCCGCGGCGGCGGGAACAGCGGGAATGGCGAACAGTGCGTTGAGCGACTTCATCAGTACCTCGATGGGTTGGCACACTCGTGTCTGTTGAATGTGCTGTGGCTGTGCCCGCTTTCGAGGGTGGTAACCGCGGGAGGTTGCCATCGATTCTGGGGGCAGCCGGGTTGCGTCCGAGCGCACTCGACTCCGATTGGATCGGGCCGAATTTCGCGTGTGCGGGAAACCTCGACCCGGCCCTGCTAGCGGAATTCGGACGCAAGTACCGTAGGTCGGCGAGACGCGCCGGTGATCTTTGCCACCGACACGCCGAACACCAACGATGGCGCCGCGCGCCTGTCCGAACCAGTCGGTGGGGACCCCTAGAATCGGTCCAGCCAACCCCCGTCGAGACCTTGGGAGGAAGGACCGTCTTGGCCGCCTCGTCCGGATCGTTCGTTCACCTGCACAACCACACCGAGTACTCCATGCTCGATGGTGCGGCCAAAATTTCACCCCTGTTCGCGGAGGCGAAACGGCTGGGAATGAACGCGGTCGGGATGACCGACCACGGCAATATGTACGGCGCCTCCGAGTTCTACAACTCGGCGAAGAAGGCCGACATCAAGCCGATCATCGGGATCGAGGCCTACATCGCGCCCGCCTCCCGGTTCGACACCAAGCGTGTGCTGTGGGGCGATCCGAGCCAGAAGGGCGACGACGTCTCCGGTTCCGGCGCCTATACGCACATGACCATGGTCGCCGAGAACGCGACGGGGTTGCGCAACCTGTTCAAGCTGTCGTCACTGGCGTCGCTGGAGGGTCAGCTCGGCAAGTGGGCACGGATGGACGAGGAGATCATCGCCCAGTACGCCGAGGGCATCATCGCGACCACCGGCTGCCCCTCGGGTGAGGTGCAGACCCGGTTGCGCCTCGGCCACGATCGCGAAGCGCTGGAGGCGGCGGCGAAGTGGCAGGAGATCTTCGGCAAGGAGAATTTCTTCCTGGAGATCATGGACCACGGGCTGTCCATCGAGCGCCGGGTCCGCGAGGGACTGCTGGAGATCGGTAAGAAGCTCGGCATCCCGCCGATCGCGACCAACGACTGCCACTACGTCACCAAGGATCAGTCGACCAATCACGAAGCGCTGCTGTGTATTCAGACCGGCAAGACGCTCAGCGACCCGACTCGGTTCAAGTTCGACGGTGACGGCTACTACCTGAAGTCCGCCGAGGAGATGCGGGAGCTGTGGGACTCGGAGGTGCCCGGCGCCTGCGACAACACCGTGGCCATCGGCGAGCGGGTGCAGTCCTACGACGACGTCTGGGAGTTCCGCGACCGGATGCCGGTGTTCCCGGTGCCCCAGGGCGAGGACCAGAATTCGTTCCTGCGCAAGGAAGTCGAGCGCGGACTCGCGCGCCGGTTCCCCGACGGGGTGCCCGACGAGTACTTCACCCGCGCCTACTTCGAGCTCGACGTCATCAAGCAGAAGGGGTTCCCCGCCTACTTCCTCGTCGTCGGTGACCTCGTCTCGCACGCGAAAGAGGTGGGCATCCGGGTCGGCCCCGGCCGTGGTTCGGCGGCCGGTTCGCTGGTCGCCTACGCGTTGGGCATCACCAATATCGACCCGATCCCGCACGGTCTGCTGTTCGAGCGGTTCCTGAACCCGGAGCGTCCGTCCGCGCCCGATATCGATATCGACTTCGACGATCGCCGCCGCGGTGAAATGGTCCGCTACGCCACCGAGAAGTGGGGCAGCGACCGGGTCGCCCAGGTGATCACCTTCGGCACCATCAAGACCAAAGCGGCGATCAAGGACTCGGCGCGAGTGCTGTTCGGTCAGCCGGGTTTCGCCATCGCCGACCAGATCTCGAAGGCGCTGCCGCCGCCGATCATGGCCAAGGACATCTCGGTGTCCGGCATCATGGACCCGGACCACGAGCGGTACAAGGAAGCCGCCGAGGTCCGCGAACTCATCGGCAGCAACCCCGATGTCGCGAAGATCTACGAGACGGCCCGCGGACTCGAAGGCCTGATCCGCAACGCGGGTGTGCACGCCTGCGCGGTGATCATGTCCTCGGAGCCGCTCACCGACACCATCCCGGTGTGGAAGCGGGCCCAGGACGGCGCCATCATCACCGGCTGGGACTACCCGTCGTGTGAGGCCATCGGCCTGCTGAAGATGGACTTCCTCGGCCTGCGCAACCTCACCGTCATCGGTGACGCGATGGAGAACATCAAGGCCAACCGCGGCATCGACCTCGACCTGGACACGCTGCCGCTGGACGACCCGGCCACCTACGAATTGCTGTCCCGCGGTGACACACTCGGCGTGTTCCAGCTCGACGGTGGCCCCATGCGCGACCTGCTGCGCCGCATGCAGCCGACCGGCTTCAACGACATCGTCGCGGTGCTCGCGCTGTACCGCCCCGGCCCGATGGGCATGAACGCGCACAACGACTACGCCGATCGTAAGAACGGCCGTCAGCCGATCTCGCCGATCCACCCCGAGCTCGAGGAACCGTTGAAGGACATCCTCTCGGAGACCTACGGTCTGATCGTCTACCAAGAGCAGATCATGTTCATCGCGCAGAAGGTCGCCGGCTACTCGATGGGTAAGGCCGACGCGCTGCGTAAGGCCATGGGTAAGAAGAAGCTGGAGGTGCTGGAGGCCGAGTACAAGGGCTTCCACGCGGGTATGACCGCCAACGGCTTCTCCGAGGCCGCGGTGAAAGCGCTGTGGGACACCATCCTTCCGTTCGCCGGCTACGCGTTCAACAAGTCCCATGCCGCGGGCTACGGTCTCGTCTCGTTCTGGACCGCCTACCTCAAGGCCAACTATCCCGGCGAATACATGGCCGGGCTGCTCACCTCCGTCGGTGACGACAAGGACAAGGCCGCGGTCTACCTGTCGGACTGCCGCCGCCTCGGCATCACGGTGCTGCCGCCGGACGTCAACGAGTCCGAGTTGAACTTCGCCTCGGTGGGCAAGGACATCCGGTTCGGGTTGGGCGCGGTGCGCAACGTCGGCGCCAACGTGGTGTCCTCGATCATCGCCGCCCGCAAGGAGAAGTCGAAGTTCACCGACTTCTCCGACTATCTGAACAAGATCGACGCGGTGGCCTGCACCAAGAAGGTCACCGAATCCCTCATCAAGGCAGGCGGATTCGACTCGCTCGGGCACCCGCGCAAGGGGCTGCTGCTGATCCACTCCGACGCCATCGACGCGGTGATGTCCACCAAGAAGGCGGAGGCGATCGGGCAGTTCGATCTGTTCGGCGGGGTGGACGCCGACGAGTCGGTGTCGTCGGTGTTCAACGTGAAGGTGCCCGACGACGAGTGGGAGTCCAAGCACAAGCTGGCGCTGGAACGCGAGATGCTGGGCCTCTATGTGTCCGGGCATCCGCTCAACGGCGTCGAGCATGTCCTTGCGGCACAATCGGATACGCACATCCCGGCGATCCTCGAAGGCGACATCAAGGACGGCACCCAGGTGACCGTCGGCGGCATCCTCGCCTCGGTGAACCGGCGGATCAACAAGAACGGCCTGGCGTGGGCATCGGCGCAGCTGGAAGACCTGGCCGGTGGCATCGAGGTGTTGTTCTTCCCGCAGGCGTACTCCGTGTACGGCATGGATGTCGTCGAGGACGCGGTGGTGCTGGTGAAGGCGCGGGTATCGGTGCGCGACGACCGGATCTCGTTGATCGCCAACGATCTTGCGGTGCCGGACCTGTCATCGATCGGTGTCGCCAAGCCGCTTGCGGTGGTGATGTCCACTCGGATGTGTACGCCGGACAAGATCAGCGAATTCAAGCGCATTCTGTCGCGGCATCCCGGTACTGCCGATGTGCATGTCCGGCATGTGGGGGCGCGGGAGAAGACGACGTTGTTGAAACTCGATGACAGTTTGCGGGTTACGCCGTCGTCGGCGCTGATGGGTGATTTGAAGGCGTTGCTCGGGCCGGGGTGTTTGGCCGTTTAGCGGAAGCGACAGGATTCGAACCTGTATGGGCAATGCCCAGCCAGTTACAATGCTGGCCCCTTTTCCGATCAGGCACGCTTCCGGGTTCAGTATGGGAGTCGGTGGGGGATCGGGTGGGTGGTTCGGGGAACTGTTGTGTTCGGGAGGGCTTCGGCGGGGTTGAGCTGTGCGGTTGCGCTCAGTGGCGTTTCGGGCCTGCTGTCCCTGCGTTTTCGACGTTTTGTGGGATGCCCGGATAGTGCTGGGCGCGTTGGGCGGGGTTCCCGGCTTTCTCTTCCGCGGCTTTGGGGTGGGCAGGGTGCGGGTTCCGGGGTGGGGACTGGGCTGCGGTGCTGTTTTCGAGCGCGTTGTTTGCTGGTGGGGTAGGTGTGGCGCTGGGTTTTATGGTGGACGGGACATGGGGGCGGCGCTACTTGCACAATGCCGCAACTATGTTCCGTTGATCATGAAAAGTGATGATCAACGGGACATGGGGGCGGCAAATGTCGAGTAGGGCCGCCGTCATGTCCCATCGATCATGAAAAGAGGTGGGGTGGGGTGCAGTCGCACTGTTTCTATGGACTTGCACTGTCTTTCGGGGCCCGTGGGGGCGCGGATTTCGAGAATTGGTGCGGCGGTTGGGGATTAGTGGACTAGTTCGGGTTCAGGGGTGTGCGTTGGGGTGGGGCGGGGGGTGAGGTGTTGTTCCCAAGTGACTGTGGACAGGGCGATGAGGCCGATGGCGGCGCCGATCCAGGCGACCGACGCGTAGCCGAGGTCGGCGGCGATGGCCAGGCCGCCCAGCCAGGGGCCGAGGGTGATGCCGATGTTGAAGGACGAGACGTTGAAGGCGGGGGCGAGGGTGGGGCCTTGGGGTGCGAGGTTGAAGACTCAGCTGTTGAGGGTGGGATTGGTGCCGAAACCGAAGGCGCCGAGCAGGAAGGTGAGGGCGACTACGGGGCCGGGGTGCTCGGCGGTCAGGGCGAGCAGAACCGAGGTGAGAATCAGGCCGGTGATGCCTACGTACAAGGTGCGGATCGGGTGGGCGTCGGCGGTGCGGCCGCCGATGATGATGCCGAGGAAGCTGCCGACGCCGTAGACCGCCAGCACGAGCGGGATCCAGCCGTCGGCGAGGCCGGTGGTGTGGGACAGCAGGGCGCCGAGGTAGGCGAAGCTGACCATCAGTGCGGCGGTGGCGAGCGCGGTGGTGCTGTAGGACAGCCACAGGCGGGGATTGCTGATGCTGCGCAGTTCTTTTCGGAGATCGGGCGTCGTGGTCGCCCGGCCTGCGGGGATCTTGGCGAGCACACCGATCATTGCCAGCGCGGACATGATCGCGACCGTCCAGAACGCGGCGCGCCAGCCGAGGTGCTGGCCGATCACGGTGCCTGCGGGCAGGCCGACGACGGTGGCGATGGTGAGGCCGCCGGCGACGATGCTCATCGCTTTGCCGCGTGCGTTCGCGGGGACCAGGCCGATGGCGGTGGTCGCCGCGACGGACCAGAATCCGGCGTAGACGAAGGCGCCGACCGCTCTTGTCGCGAACAGCACCCAGTAGTCCGAGGTCAGCGCGCCGACGACGTGGGCGCCGACGAACACGGCCAGGAACGCGAGCAGGGCACTGCGCCGCGGCAGACGTAACGTCGCGACCGCGAGTACCGGTGCACCGACGAGCATGCCCAGTGCGAACGCCGAAATCAGCAGTCCGGCTTGCGGAATGGTGACGCCGAGATCGGCGGACAGCTCGGTGAGCAAGCCGGAGAGCATCAGCTCGGAGGTGCCCTGGGCGAAGATGGACAAGCCCAGGATGTAGACGGCGAAGGGCATCGGGTACCTCTCTAGTTTTGGATCATTCAGTTCAAAATTGGCGCAGGAAAAGGTGTGGTTCGACCAGTTGTGTTGGGTCAGAAGGCGTTCAGTGCGGTGGTGGCGATGGCGGCCAAGGCGGCACGGTCCGCGCCGCCGCGGGCCACCACCCGCATTCCCGAGATGGTGGCGTTGATGAAGTTCGCCAGGTCTTCGGCACTCTTGGCTTTGTCGATTTCCCCTGCGCGCCTGCCGGTTTCGAGCACGGTCCGGAGCGCCGCCAGGCGCAGGCGCTGATCGTCGCGCAGTGCCGCGGCCACTTCCGGGTCGCGCGGCGCGAGCTCGATCATCGAATTGACCACCAGGCAGCCCAGTGGGTCTTCGTCCGGTGCGTCCACAACCTGCCACAGCAGTGCCCGCATCTTGTCCTTCGCGGACTCGTCACCGTCGAGCAGTGCGAAGGTCGCGGCGTTCTTGGTCGTCATGTAGCGGCGCAACGCTCGCTCGAACAGGTCGTGCTTGCTGGTGAAGGTGTTGTAGATGCTGCTGCGGCCCAGTCCGGTCGCGTCGCACAGGTCCTGGGTCGAGGTCGCCTCGTAGCCCGCGGTCCAGAACGCGCGCATCGCGGCGTCCACTGCCCGCTCCTCGTCGAACTGTCTCGGTCGTGGCATGGGGACGACGCTAGCACAGTTTTGCACTGATCGTTTCAAAAAGGTGTGATGCGCAGGGTTGCATCGCTAACTGATGATGTTCAGTGCATCGATATCGATGTACGATCTGATGCATGACCAGACGAACAACTCTGACGCTCACTGAGCGGGAGGAACGCACCTTGGCGACGCTGAGCGACCGGAAGGGGGCCGAGTGGCTGCTGTTCGAATCCCTTGCCGCCCATCTCGGATACGAGCTCACCCCCGACGCATCCGAAGCGACTGTGATCCGCGTATTGATGTCGATCGGTGCTCAGGTTCTGATCGATGAGGCGCTGGATCAGGGCTATCGGCAGCTCGCCGCGGTGTGGCCGGAGATCCACGACGAGGCAGAAGCCGAAAAGCGGAGGCGGCGGTACGCCGACGAGGTCGATCAGGTGATGCCCGGATGACAATTGGCGCTCCGATACGCGGCCAGATCTATCGTGCGGACATCGGCCACGGTGCCAAACCGTGGTTGATCGTTTCCAACAACCGCAGAAATAGAGAGTTGTCTCGCGTATTGGCGGTTCGTATTACCTCAACGGACAAGTTCGCAAGCCTGCCGACCATGGTTCCCCTGTCGACCGCCGACCCGCTCGTCGGTCATATCGCCACCGATGATGTGCAGCAATTGCGGCGTGACGAGCTCACAGTGCTGCTCGGCACGGTATCGCCGGCCACCATCATGGCGGTCAACACTGCATTGAAGCTGGTACTCGCCATTCCGTGACGCGGAGAGTTGTCGCGGTTGCGACGACGGGATTGCCTGCGGGCTGCCCGGGCGGGGACCACTCGGGGCAGGTGGGCGGGGTTTGGGCGGTGTCGAGGTCAGATGTGGCGCGGGTGGGTTGGGGCTGGGACAGTGGGCTGGTGAGCTTTTATGGAGATCGGGTTGTGCCGCGACTGGTCGATGTGGCCTGTGGGATGCGGTTCAATCAGCCGCTGCGGGAGCGGGTGTGTGCGGGGCTGACCGGTCGGGTGGTGGAGATCGGGTTCGGGTCGGGGTTGAATGTGCCGTTCTATCCGGAGACGGTGGCGGCGGTCAGTGCGGTCGAGCCTGCTGATCTCGGGTGGCGGTTAGCCGGTAAGCGAGTTGCCGAGTCGAAGGTGCCGATCGAGCGCTCGGGGCTGGATGGGCAGTCGCTGCCATTCGAGGACAACACGTTCGACTCAGCGGTGTCTACGTGGACGCTGTGCACGATCCCCGATGTCGCGACCGCGCTCGCCGAGCTCCGCCGAGTGCTTGCCCCGGGCGGCACCCTGCATTTCGTCGAGCACGGTCTCGCCCCTGATCACAAGGTCCAGGTCTGGCAAAACCGGCTGAACCCGGTGCAGAAAACCTTGTGCGGCGGCTGCAACCTGAACCGCGACATCTGCGGCTTGGTGACAACCGCCGGCTTCGAAATCCAGGACATCGACGTCTTCTACGCCGAAGACGCCCCCCGATTCCTCGGTGCCCAATCCCTGGGCGTAGCCGTCTCCCGGTAGTCCACTTCCGCTGCCCCGCACGGCCGCCGTTCGTGCCGAACCCTCGGCGGCCTGCCCTTTCCCGGTTGGCCGACCACTGAGCGGTGACCTCTTGCCGGCGGTTCCCGAGGCGCACGGTTCCTTGGGCCGGACCACGCGCGACTAGATCGTGCCCTAGACGGGGGTAACTCACTCGATTGCCGATTGCCGATTGCCGATTGCCGATTGCCGATTGCCGATTGCCGATTGCCGATTGCCTGAGCCTCCGCTGCCTATCTTGCGGCGTTGCTGCCCGCCAACAGTTACTGAGCCGATGCTGACGGGCCGAGTTCTCTGACAAATGGCTGGCATCAGCCGACGATTTCCCTACCTCGAGATAGCGCCGCGACTAGCCCGGACATGCGGCGTCGTACCCACTTATGCCCAATGACCTGGGGAACCCGGGAGGTCGGTGCCGCACAAAGCATCGGCTGCGCGACGGGGTGGGGCGGTTGCACTCGGGCACCGGACACGCGGTCGTGGAATGCTGGCTTGGTGACCTTGTTCGAGGTGTGGGCGCCGCTGCCGGAGCGGGTGCGGTTGGACCTGGATGGTGCGATTCATTCGATGGACCGGTGTGCCGGCGGCTGGTGGCGGGTGGAGGTGACGGCTGCGGAGGGGGCTCGGTATGGGTTCTTGATCGACGAGGATCCGACTGTGCTGCCGGATCCGCGGTCACCGCGACAGCCCGACGGGGTGCACGGGCGATCGGCGTTGCATCGGCTGGACCCTTCGGTGTGGACGGATGCGAGCTGGACCGGGCGGCCGCTGGCAGGCGCGGTGTACTACGAGATGCATGTCGGGACGTTCACGCCGGAGGGGACGTTCGACTCGGCGATCGAACGGCTCGACCATCTGGTGGAGCTCGGGGTCACCGTGGTCGAGCTGATGCCGGTGAATGCGTTCGACGGGCCGCACAACTGGGGCTACGACGGGGTGCTCTGGTATGCGGTGCACGAACCGTACGGCGGGCCCGACGGGTTGCAGCGGTTCGTGGATGCCTGCCATGCCAGGGGTTTGGCGGTCGCGCTGGACGTCGTCTACAACCATCTCGGCCCGTCCGGCAACTATCTGCCGCGGTTCGCGCCCTACCTCACCGATGGTCGCAACACCTGGGGGCAGAGCCTCAACCTGGACGGACCCGACTCGGACGAGGTACGGGCCCACATCATCGGCAATGCGTTGCGCTGGCTGCGCGACTTCCACATCGACGCGCTGCGACTGGATGCGGTCCACGCATTGGTCGACCGGACAGCCACCCACCTCCTCGCCGAACTCGCCACCGAGACAACGCGTCTCGCGGCCCACGTGCGCAGACCGCTCACCCTGATCGCGGAGAGCGACCTCAACGACCCCACCCTGATCACCCCGCGCGCCGCGGGCGGCTACGGCCTGACCGGGCAGTGGAACGACGACCTGCACCACGCGATCCACACCGCGGTCTCCGGCGAACGACAGGGCTACTACGCCGATTTCGGTTCACTGCGCTGCCTGGCCTATACGCTGACGCACGGATTTTTCCACGCCGCAACGTTTTCCAGCTTCCGCGGCCGCACCCACGGCCGCCCGATCGACACCGCGGTGACCCCGGCCGCCGCGCTGCTCGCCTACACCTGCAACCACGACCAGATCGGCAACCGCGCCATCGGCGACCGTCCCAGCGCCTACCTGACCGACGGCCAACTGGCGATCAAAGCCGCACTCGTCCTGTGCTCGCCCTACACGCCCATGTTGTTCATGGGGGAGGAGTGGGGCGCGCGCACCCCGTTCCAGTTCTTCACCTCGCACACCGACCCGGTGATCGCCGCCGCCACCGCGGACGGCCGCAAAGCCGAGTTCGCCGACCACGGGTGGAGCGCGGAGGAGGTACCCGACCCGCAGGACCCGTCGACGTTCCTGCGTTCGAAACTGGACTGGGCCGAACTCGAAGAATCCCGCCACCTCCGGCTACTGTCCTGCTACCGCAAGCTGCTCGCCCTGCGCAGGCAGCGCCCGGAACTCACCGACCCATGGCTGTCGCATACCTCGGTCGACTACGACGAGAGCGCCCGCTGGATCGTCGTGCATCGCGGCGCGCTGAAGCTGGTGTGCAATCTGTCCGAAGACCAGGTCACCGTGCCGGTGACCGGTTTCTCGCTGCTGTCGTGGGAGCCGCCGACCGAAGGCCCGTCGGCGACAACGATTCCCGCTCACTCGTTCGCGATCCTCGCGGACAGATAACGAAACCGGCTCGCGGCCGTCGACATCCGCACACCGGCCCTCGAATGCGATTGCGGGAAAGTCACGATACCGCACTGTCCGAGACAGACACGTTGCCCGCCGGGACCGCCGCCATTACCGTAGAAAGATGAGCAACGACGCTACGGGGGATCTAGCGCCGATCCCATCCGGAATGGGTGGCAGCGCCACCGCCGAATTCGCCCCGCTGGTACGCGCTTTCGCCAGGACCTTCGGACACCGCCGCGGCGCGGGCGGCGCGCTGGCGGTGCACCTGCACGGTGAGCCGCTGCTCGACATCTGGACCGGATCCGGGGGCGGCACCCCGTGGACCCAGGACACCGGGTCGATCATCTTCTCCGCGACGAAGGGCGTCACCGCCACCGTCATCCACCGGCTCGCCGACCGGGGGCTGGTCGACTACACCGCACCGGTCGCCGAGTACTGGCCGGAATTCGGCGCCAACGGCAAGAGCAAAATCACCGTGCGCCAAGCGATGACGCACAGCGCGGGCCTGTCCGCCCTCGCCCCGCTCGCCACTGGCATGCACGACGTGCTCGACCACGAACTGATGGAGCAGCGCCTCGCCGCCGCGAAACCCGATCGCCTGCTGGGTGTTCCGGCCTACCATGCGCTCACCTTCGGCTGGTTGATGGCGGGCCTGGCTCGGGCGATCACCGGCCGCGGCATGGCGGACCTGTTCCGCACGGAGGTCGCCGAACCGCTCGGTATCGACGGCATCCACCTCGGCACCCCACCGACTTCCGCGCAGACCAAATACGCACCGTTGGCGGGTTCCCAGCTGAGTTTGATCGGAAAGCCGGTCGGCGCAATGGTGCTCGGCCGCAGCCACCTGATCCCCGGCGCCCTCGGTGCCGCGACGCGCTGCCTGTTCCTGCCCGGCCTGGAAACGATTCTGGAGGGCGCGGATCCGCCGATCCTGCAGACCGAACTGGGCGCGGGCAACGGCGTCTGCACCGCCCCGGCCCTGGCCACCATGTACGGCGCACTCGCGAACGACGGTGTCGTGGAAGGACGTCCGTACCTGAGCCCGCGAACCATCAAGGCGGTGCGCCGTATTCAGACCTACCGGCTCGACAGCGCCCTGTTCTACGCGCCGATGATGTGGCGGCTCGGCTACCACTCGCTGCCGATGCCGGGCGCCCGCGCCGGATTCGGTCACATCGGTCTGGGTGGCTCCTTCGGCTGGGCCGAACCGCGCCTCGGCCTTTCGGTCGGCTTCGTGCACAACCGGCTCTCGGCGGCTCAGCTGTCCTACGACCAGTCCGCGGCCTTCTGGCTGCTGCCGCTGGTGCTGAACTGCCTGCGCGCCACCCGGCGCGTCCCGATGGAGGCGACGCGCGAGGCAGCGGCATAGGTCAGGTCAGGTCAGGTAGCGATACGCCGGGGAACCCGGCTCCAGCCGTTCGCACTGGATCGGCGACTCGGCCATCCGTTCCAGCAACGCGCCCAGGCCCTCCGGCGCCCCGAGCTCGATACCCACCAGCGCCGAGCCGGTTTCGCGGTTGTTCCGCTTGACGTACTCGAACATGGTGATGTCGTCGTCGGGCCCGAGCACCTCGTCCAGGAACCGCCGCAGCGCGCCCGGCTCCTGCGGAAAGTCCACCAGGAAATAGTGTTTCAGGCCGCGGTGCACCAGCGAGCGCTCGATGATCTCGCCGTAGCGCGACACATCGTTGTTGCCGCCGGAGACGAGGCACACCACCGTCGATCCGGGTTCCACCGCGAGCTCGGTGAGCGCCGTAACCGCCAGCGCGCCGGCGGGTTCGGCGATGATGCCCTCGTTCTGGTACAGGTCGAGCATGGTGGTGCAGATGGCACCCTCGTCGACCTGCATCATCCGGAAAGAGCTTGCGCCGCTGGGGGACTCGGTGGTGGTCAGTAACGGCAACGAGGCGTGCGAGACCACCCGGCCACCGAACCCGGCGATCGCGGCGAAGGGCACCGCGCCGATCCGGCGTACCGCGGCGCCGTCGACGAACGGATCGATCTCCGGCAGCGTCACCGGCCCGCCCGCGACCAGCGCGGCGGTCATCGAGGCCGCACCCGCCGGCTCCACGCCGAGGATGGCGGTGCGCGGCGACCGTTCCCGCAGGTAGGTGCCGATGCCGGCCAGGCAGCCACCGCCGCCTACCGGCACAACCACCAGATCGGGCGAGGTACCGAGCTGCTCCAGGATTTCCGGCGCGATGGTGCCCTGCCCGGCCGCGGTGCGCGCGTCGTCGAACGGCGGCACCATGGTCGCGCCGGTGCGCTCGACATCGGCCGCGGCGGCCGCGGCGGCGGCGTCGTAGGTCTCGCCGACCGCGATCAGCTGCACGAATTCACCGCCGTGCACCCGGATGCGGTCGCGCTTCTGCTTCGGCGTGGTGGTCGGTACGTAGATGCGGCACTTGATGCCCATCGCGTGACAGGCGAAAGCGACTCCCTGCGCGTGGTTGCCTGCGCTGGCCGCGACGACACCGGCCGCGCGTTCGCTCGTGGTCAGCTGCATCACCAGGTTGTAAGCGCCGCGCAGCTTGTAGGAGCGGACCGCGGAAAGGTCCTCGCGCTTGAGGTAGACGTTCGCTCCGGTGAGCCGCGAGAGCCGCTCGCTGCGTTGCAGCGGAGTCGGCTCGATAATGTCGGCAATTCGCTTGGCGGCAGCGTCGATCTCGTCCGCGCTCAGCGCGGGACGAGAAGCGGACAGTGCGTCGATGACATCAAGCGGATTGGACACCCGAAATATGCTGCCACCCGCCGCGCCGGACCGGTGCGGCGGGTGGCGGTGCTGCGGTCGGACTCAGTCCTGCGGGGTCAGCACGAAGACGGGCAACGTCCGATCCGTCTTCTTGGTGTACTCGATGTAGTCGGGCCAGACCTCGGTGGCCCGGTCCCACCACAGCTGGCGCTCGTCACCGAAGACCTCGCGCGCGGTGTAGTCCTTGTTCACCGGCCCGTCGCGCAGTTCGACGTGCGGGTCGGCCTTGATGTTGTAGTACCAGACCGGATTCTTCGGTGCGCCGCCCAGGGAGGCGACCACCGCGTACTCGCCGTTGTGCTCGACCCGCATCAGCGGGGTCTTGCGCAGCTTGCCGGACTTCGCACCCTTGGTGGTGAGCAGGATGACCGGCTTGCCCTGCATCGTGGAGCCCTCGGTGCCGCCGGAATTCTCATACGTCTCGACCTGCCGGCGAACTTCGTCGTAGGGGCTCGGTTCGTATTCTCCTGTCAGTGGCATAAGTATCGATCGTAGCGACGCATGACTGTGTTCCCCGAGACACAGAAGTTTGGTAGACCGAACTTCGCTGTGCGTATATCCTTACTAGATGGCAGTTGTTCACCCGCAGGCCCGCTCCGCGACGATCGACATCGCGGGCAGCGCGTGGCCGCTCTACAAGCTCGAGGCGCTGGCTGCCGGGCTGGTGACCTGTCTGATTCTCGTGCTGATCACCGGATCGCCGCAGGTGGCGGTGCTGATCGCCGCTGCGGTCGGCGCGACCCGCTGGATTGTCGGCCTCGCCGTGGCGCGTCGCTCGATCCAGCGCACCAGCCGCTAGTCCGCGTCGAGCGGTAGCTCCGCGAGTTCACCCCGCGACACCACACCCAGCTTCGGATACGCCTTGTACAGGTGATGCCCGACCGTGCGCGGGCTGAGAAACAACTGCGCCGCGATGTCCCGATTGGACATGCCCTGCGCCGCGAGCCGCACAATTTGCAGCTCCTGCGGCGTCAGCGCGGCCAGCACACCGTGCGCGGGCCGGGCGGCCGTACCGACGCCGAGCGCGCCGAGTTCGGTGCGGGTCCGCTCGGCCCACGGCCCGGCGTCGAGCCGCTCGAAGACCTCCAGCGCGGGCTGCAACTGGATCCGCGCATCGGCCTTGCGGCGATTGCGGCGCAGCCATTCGCCGTACAGCAGTTGAGTTCGGGCATGTTCGAACGGCCGCCCACCGAGCCGCAGCGCCGCGAGGTAGTGCTGCTCGGCATTCGCGTCGTCGATCAACGCCCGGCAGCGGCAGGCCAGTGCCTCGACCCAACTCTGCCGGGACGCCTCGGCCCAGGTCTCGAGCCGTTCGAGCCCGTCTTCCGCCCGTTCCGGTTTGCCCATCCGCACCGCGGCCTCGATCAGATCCGGTATCGCGCGCAGCCCGGACACCTGATGGCGGATCGGCTCGTTCTTCGCCGCTTCCAGCCGGGACAGCGCGCTGTCGACTTGGCCGAGACCGAGATCCAGCACGCCGAGCGCCCAATACGCCCACTGTGCCCCGGCCGCCGCCGCGCCGCCGAACTCCTCGGCCTGCGCGCGATCGACCAGCTCACGGCACTGCTCGCCGCGACCTTCGAGCGCAGCGAGATAGGCGAGGAAGGTCGACTGCTGACTTATCCACTGCCCCTGCCCGATGTCCTCGGCGATCCGCAATCCCTCCGTCGCGGCGACCCGGGCCTCCTGGGGCCGACCGAGGAACAGCTCGGCCTCGGCGCGGAAGAACAGCAAGGTGGGCAGCAGGGCGATCCGGCCCTGATCCCGGCATTCCGCGATGAGCGTCTGCGCGAGCTCGGTGACCTGCTCGTCCTGCCCGACCACCAACCCGGTGCCGCACATCTGCACGAGATCGCGAGGCGTGTCGGCGCCTCGACGGCACGCCTCGGCGGCGGCCGCGCGCAGGTCGACGGTGAACCGGCCGTGAATGGCCGCGACCACGTAACCGATGATCGGGGTGAGCGGTTCGTCGCCCGGCAGGGGCAGTTCCGTCAATGCGGTTGCCACGTCGGTCAATTCGGCTGCGCCGAGATACCACGCGGTGTGCACGGCCTGGGACAGGATGCGGGCCGCCCGCACGGGATCGCCGGCCCGCGCCGAATCCGCTGCGGCCAAGAGCAATTCGTGCGCCGCGCGCGGTTTGCCGACGCCGAACTCCGCAGTCGCCAGGACCAGGCGCAAGCGGGCGGTCAGCAGGGGATCGGTGGTCTGCGCGCCGGCCCGCTCGGCCAACGTTCGCGCGCGACTCAATTGCCCGGCCTCGCCGGCAGTTTCGGCGGCCAGCACCAGTCGCCGCAGCCGAGCCGCCGCATCGGTGCTCAGCCCGGCCGCCCGCTCGTAGGCGGCGACGGCACCGGAGTACCCGGAGCGGCTCC
>NZ_BJXA01000057.1 GCF_007990755.1 Nocardia ninae NBRC 108245
GTTGCCGCCGATGCCGCCCGCACCACCGGCCCCGCCGCCGTAGCCGTTGCCGCCGTTGCCGCCGTTACCTCCTGGACAGTTCTTGGCACCGGCGCTGCCGTTCCCACCCACACCGCCTGCCGGGTTGCTGGCGGTGCCCGGTGCGCCGTTCGCGCCGTGGACGGTGACGCAGGCAGCCGCGAATGTCGGTGGTGCCACGGCGATCATGGTGCCGGTGGTCAGCACGAGGCCACCCAGTAGGGCGGCGATGCGGGTGCGTGTGGTGAGTGTTGTAGTCATGGTCGTACTCCGATTGCTGAAGCGCTGATGCGCTGAGGCCGATGTATCGGCACCGGCCGGGATGGCGAGCTTTTATGCCTCCGTTTCGACATGGAGGAATGCGAGTACGCGCGCCACGGCGTATTCACCGGCTCGTCGATTAATCGACAAGTCATTACTTCGCCGTCTTCGTCAGCGTTGGAGATCGAGATTCAGCGGAGAGTATTTTATCGGTACGATTTCAGCCGGTCGATGAAACTTGTTGCCGTCGAGGGACTTTCGGTAACATATTTCTGCGGCGTGCGTCCGGGATGCGTCTCGATGGAATATCGAAACATTGACACACTCGTACAGTCATCCACGCTTCGACTCATTCTGCCAGCAACGGAAACATTTGATGATGTCGCCTGGCTGGAGCAGTGAACTCAGCCTACGCGCTTCGGGCGGCGATTACTATGAATCGAATAACCGGCAATTCAACTGGGGAATTCGGCACATACGGCTATTCCGCATACGGGTCGCCGTGCCGCGGCGCGAAACAGTCTGTCGGCCAGGAGTCCTGGTGCTCACCGAGCCGGGAAGCGAAGGACGCGATCGTCATTCGGGCCAGGATCGCCGCGCCCATCGGTGTTGGAGGTGGTGAGCCAGAGTGCTCCGTCGGGCGCAACCATGACCGTGCGTAGCCGACCATATTTGTCCTGCAACACATCTCGGGGCTGCCCGGCAGTGCCGTCGCGCAGCGGCACGGTCCACAATCGGGCACCGCGCAACGCTGCGACATAGAGTGTGTCCCCGGCGATCGCGATGCCGGACGGTGACGCCGCCGCGGTAGTCCACGTCGTCAACGGTTCGACGTATCCGCGATCCGTGCCGCCATTCCCCTCGACCGCGGGCCAACCATAGTTGCGTCCAGGCTCGATCAGATTGATCTCGTCGAATCGGTTCTGCCCGAACTCGGCCGCGAAGAACTGCCCGGTGCGGTCCCACGCGAGTCCCTGCACATTGCGATGCCCCAGGCTGTATACCGGCGATCCCGGTGTCGGATTACCCTGCGCGGGTTTGCCTTCCGGCGTCAGCCGAAGAATCTTCCCATTGGGGCTGGCCGGATCCTGCGACCGCGCGGTCTGTCCCGCGTCGCCGGTCCCGACGTACAACATCCCGTCCGGTCCGAACGCGATCCGCCCACCATTGTGGTTGCCGGCCTTGGCGATCCCGTCGAACACCACTTCCGGCCGTCCATCGAGCCGGAACCGTACGATCCGATTGTCCGTGTCGCCGGTGAAATACGCGTAGATGTAACGGTTTTCGTTGTACTGCGGTGACAACGCCAATCCGAGCAGCCCACCTTCACCGCGCGCGACGACGCCGGGCACCCGGTAGACCTGTTCCGGCGGGTGGCCCGGCCCGATCCGCAGAATCCGCCCGGTATCCCGCTCGGCCACCAAGGCCTTGCCGTCGGGCAGGAAGGCCAGCCCCCACGGCACCTCGATGCCGTGCGCGATCTCCTCTGCGGCTCCGAGATCGGCCGCGCCCGATGGCTCACTGGGCGCGGTGCTGTGCACCGTCTGGGGAGCAGGTTCGGTCCGATCCGAGCTGTCGCACCCGCACAGCACGCCGACGACCAGAAATACGGTGCCCACCGCACCGACGGCACGACGACGCGCAAACCTGACATTCCTTATACCCATGTGGGCACCTCCGACACCATTTCCAAGGCCCGCGGCGCGCGGGAAGAAGCCGCATCGGTTGGCCGCGCAGCACGGGCGGTAGCCTGACCCAGTCTTGTCCCCGAACCACGTTGAGGTCATGGAACTTCGTCAACTGAGGTATTTCGTCGCGGTGGCCGAGGAGCTACATTTCGGCCGGGCGGCGGAACGACTGATGATTGTGCAATCGTCGGTCAGCCAGCAGCTCGGCCGGCTCGAACGCGAGCTCGGTGTTGTGCTGCTGGAACGCTCGCCTCGTAGCGTCCGGCTCACCGAGGCCGGGGCGGCGTTCCTGCCTGCCGCGAAGAAGGTGCTCGCGGCGGAGAAGCGCGCGCGGACCAGCGTCGCCGACTTCCTCACCCCGCCGACCGTGCTGCGCATCGGGACCAGCCGGGGGATGGGCGAACGGCTGGAGCGGCTGCTCGTCGCGCTCAAACAACACGCACCGGGTGTGAAGGTGGAGTTGACCTCGGCGGCCCTGGGCCAGCGACTGCGCAAAGTGTCCGAATACGAATGGGACGCGGCCTTTCTGCGCGGCGAGGTGACCGCGCCGGAGGGCGTGGAGCAGATTCCGGTGTGGTACGACGAACTGGTCGTCGCGCTGCCCGCCGACCATCCCTCGGCGACCGACCGGTGTGTCGATCTCGCCCAGCTCGCCGAGCTGCCGCTCTACCTGACCAACCGGCAGAACAACGCCCTGCTCGACGATCTCGTGCTGACCGCCTGCGGCAAGGCGGGATTCGAACCGGTCTTCGGTCCCGAGCAGGTATCCATCCAGGACACCCTCGCCGCGCTCGGCGCAGGTGCCGCAGGCTGGACCGTCCTCTACGCCCCGCACGCTCGTCTACTGCACAGCAGCCGGGTGGCCTTCCTGCCTGTCTGCACGCCCGGCGTGCTCGCGCTGCCCACGGTGCTCGCCGTGCGCAGCAACGCCATGGAGCGGTTGCAGCCGCTGCTGGCGGCGTGCCGGGACGTCGCTCTCGGCGATCGAACTCCGTAATCGCACCGTCGGCCTTGTGCCGATCGCCGGTGTTGCGCTAGCGTCGAAGCGAACGAAACCGTACCGTTCACTTGGAGGAGCCGTGGTCAGGGGCGCGGAACGCGAACAGGCGATACTCGCCGCTACCGTCGAGCTGCTCGGCGAGATCGGTTACGCGGCAATGACAATGGACGCCGTCGCGGCTCGGGCGCAGGCGAGCAAGGCGACCATCTATCGGCGGTGGCCGGGAAAGCCCGCCCTGGTCAAGGCCGCGATGGACGCACACGACGCGGCCTACGTCGCGGAGATACCGGACACCGGGACGGTGCGCGACGACCTGATCGCGGCCCTGGTCGCGTTGACCGCGCAGGTAGACGACCACTACGTGACCATGATGACGGGCCTGATGCACGCCATGCGCGTGGACACCGAACTCGGCGTCGCACTGCGCGCCCACGTGGCCGACGAGGACCTCGGCCCGTTCCGCACCATCGTCGACCGCGCCGTCGCGCGCGGCGAACTGCCCGAGGGCACCGCAACCGAACTGGCACACCAGGTATCGGAGGGGCAGATCATGCGCCGGATGTTTCTCGGCGAGCCGCTCGACCGAGCGTTCCTCACCGACCTGGTCGATGACCTGCTGCTCCCCATCCTCACCCGCACTTTTTCGACGAAGGACGACAGATGACGACCACGCAGGTGCTGATCGTGGGCGCCGGCCCCACCGGGCTGACGCTCGGCTGCGAGCTGGCTCGGCGTGACATCGACTGTTTGGTGGTGGACAAGGCGACGCGGCTCTTCCCTGGATCGCGCGGAAAGGGTTTACAGCCTAGGACTCTGGAGGTCTTCGACGATCTCGGTGTGCTCGACGCGGTGCTGGCGGCGGGGGCGCCGTTCCCGTCGTTCCGCATGTATCAGGGCACACACGTGCAGTGGACGCGGACGCTGCACGAAATGCTCGGGATCGCGCCGCTCGAGCGTCACCACGGCGTGCCATATCCGGACGCGTGGCTGCTGCCGCAGTGGCGTACCGACGAACTGCTCAGGGACCGGCTGCTCGAACTGGGTGGCCGGATCGAAATGGGCACGGAGCTGGTCGATTTCGGCCAGGACGACGCGGGCGTCACGGCGACGCTCAGCCGTGACGGCACACTGGAGCGAGTACGCGCGCGGTATCTGGTCGGCGCGGATGGCGGCGGCAGTTTCGTGCGCAAGGCGCTCGGTGTCGGCTTCGAAGGCGACACCTTCGAGACGGAGCGGACCTTGATCGGCGATGTCAGGGCCGAGGGACTGACCGGCACCTACTGTCATATCCTGACCACCGGCGATGTGCAGGAACGCTTTTCGCTGTGGTCGATGCCGGGGACCGACTACTACCAGTTCGTCGCTTCGATGACCGCCGACGAGGTGCCCGAGCTGACGGTGGCGGCCGTGCAGAGGATTCTCGACGAGCGGTCCGGCCGATCGGACATCCGGTTGTTCGACCTGAATTGGATCTCGGTGTATCGCGTGAATGTCCGTATGGTGGACCGCTTTCGGGTGGACCGGGTGTTCCTGGCGGGCGACGCGGCGCATGTGCATTCGTCGGCCGGGGGGCAGGGGCTGAATACCAGCATCCAGGACGCCTACAACCTCGGCTGGAAGTTGGCGGCCGTGCTGTCGGGCGCCCCGGACGGTTTGCTCGACACCTACGAGGACGAGCGGTTTCCGATCGCGGCACAGGTCCTCGACGTGACGACACGCTCGCATCGCCGCAATTTCCGAGCGCCGGACCCGGGCGAGGGGAATCCGGACATCTTCCAGCTGAAGCTCAATTACCGTGGCGGACCGCTGGCCGTGGATATGCGCGAGAACCCTCGTGCGGTGCGGGCGGGTGATCGTGCGCCCGACGCTCAGTGCGCGGAGGGCCGCCTGTTCGATCTGTTCCGCGGTCCCCATTTCACGCTGCTCGGGTTCGGCACGGATACCGCCTCGGTGGTCGCTGAAGTTGTTCGTGCACAGGGGGATAGGGTCCGAGCACGAGTAATCGAACCGAGTTCTGCAAGCGACGATTCCACACCTACCGTCGGCTCGGCCTTCCGCAACTACGACATCGACCCGGCTGGTCCAGGCACGCTGGTACTGGTCCGCCCGGACGGCTACATCGGCGTCGTTGCGACGGATCCCGCGCCGGTTCAGGACTACCTGGCCTGGTGACCCGCTACCCGATCAGCCCAGATGTGTTCCGTACCAACCGAGCACACGCCGCCAAGCCTCCTCGGCGGCCGTCGGCGAATAGCGTGGCCCGGTGTCGTTGAAGAACGCGTGATCAGCATCCGGCGCGACCCAGATTTCGTGCGGCGTGCCCGCACGCTCGAGCGCGGCCGTAGCGCCCGGGCGGGTGGCATCGATACGGGCATCCTTCGCCGCGTAGACCCCGAGCACTGCGGCTTTCGACGCAGAGAAATCGCCGTTGTCGGGAAAGGGCCCGTAGAAGGGAGTGGCAGCGGCGAGGGTGGACGGCCCGGCGGTCAGCAGGAGCCAGACCAGGCCACCGCCGAAGCAGAAGCCGGTGGCGCCGAGCTGCTTACCCGGCACCCGCCGCCCGAGTTCGTCGAGACCGGCGCGCAGGTCGGCGAGCAGCTGCTGCTGCGGGGTCTTGCTGAGCTCGGCGGTCGCGGCCGCCGGATCGGTGAACGTCGCGGTGCCGCCCTTCGCGGAGAGCAGGTCGATGGCGAGGGCCGAATAACCGGCTCCGGCGAATCGCCCTGCCACCGAACGAATATGGTCGGTGAGGCCCTTGTTCTCATGGATGACGAGCACGCCGCCGCGAGGCTCCGGACTCTCGGCCCAGGCGCCTTGTAATTCGCGATTGTCCGGGCCCGGGAAGGTGATCGGCGCGGTCGGCAGCGCGGTGCTCGACCCGGGCGGCGCGGATGTCGTTGTGGGGGAGGGTGGTTGCGAGGTGACGGGCTGATCGTCGTTCCCACTGGAACAGGCGGCGAGCAAGGCGGCCGCCGCGGGAAGCCCGACACCGAGTAGCCCGAGGCGGCGTAGCGCCTCCCGGCGATTCAACAGGCCGTCGGCATGATCGGCTGCGATTTCTTCCGCGATATAGCGCTGCAGCGGCGTCATGCCCACCAAGGTAGGCCCCGCCGCAGCACCCCGCGTGGCTTTGCGGGCAACGGCGCGACTGAGCCGCACGGCAATGTCGGCCCGGCGACATTCTTAAACCCAACCGCTTGGTATCTCCACGCCGAATCCGGGCAAATGCGATATCGCACAACCGGATAGCCGTCCCGCGACAACCCGACAAACCGACCGGGCCGTACCTCCCGGACATTTGCGTACAGATTGCTATGTTGTGCCTCGACATTGCGGAGCCCAATCAACAAGCGGCACATCGGTCGAGGAGAAGGATGTTTTCGGGGCAGCAAGTGGCACAACGGTTTGTCCGCGCGGCTCGGCTGGCGACAGTCCTTTCGATGGTAGCGGTTGGCGGTGGATTTGCGGTGGGCTCGGCCACGGCACACCCCGGCACGCACAGTGAGCGCTGGACGGCACTGCACGACGGCCCACAGCCGTACGCCGACGTGCACATCGACTGGGATGTGCCGATCCGGATGAGCGACGGCGTGGTGCTGAAGGCGAATGTCTACCGCCCGGTGAACGCGGACGGCGTGGTGGAACAGCGACCACTGCCGACCATCGTGAACCTCACGCCGTACACCAAACTGATCGCGAACCTGGTCGACTCGGCGCTGGCCGCACCCGGCCTGCAGCCGCTCGTCCTGGACTCCCTGCGCCGGATGAACCTCTCGGGGACGCCGATCAGCGGCTTCGGCGATCTACTACACGCGCTCGACGGCGGCACCGTGCAGACCGTACTCGGGCTCGACCGCAACTTGATTCGCAGCGGATACACGCTGGTCGTCGCCGATGTGCGCGGCACCGGCTTCTCCCAGGGCACCTGGGACACCCTCGGCGCCCGTGAACAGCAGGACACCCGCGAAGTGCTCGAGTGGGCGGCGGTCCAGCGATGGTCCACCGGCAAGGTCGGCATGAGCGGCGGCTCTTATGCGGGGATCAACCAGCTCCGCGCGGCCGAAAACGCCCCGCCCGCACTGAAAGCCATCTTCCCGGTGGAACCGGGCAGCGACCTGATGCGCGACGTCGTCGCGCCCGGCGGCGGCGTCGGCACCACCTTCCTGCCGCTCTGGCTGAGCAATGTGAACCAGTCGAAGCTGATCCCCGACGTGCGCTCGATGCTCGACGGCACCTTCGACTGGCGCTGGTTGAGCGACCGCATGGCCGATCCGTCCACCAACGTCGACCTGCTGACCCAGGCGTTGCTCACACCGTCGCTCGACCAGATCCCACAGACGCTGGCCGCCGCGCTGGACGACGACAGCGACTTCCGGCAGGCCATTCTGGGCCATCCGGAACGAATCACGGTGCCCACCTTCGTCTATGGCGGCTGGCACGACATCTTCGCCAACAGCGCGACCACCCTCTTCAACGCGATCCCGTTGCCTGTCAACCAGAAACGCCTACTGGTCGGCGACACCTATCACGCGAACCCCGGCGCGGGCACCGGCGTGCCCGGCGGCCCCGCGCGGCTGGACGTCTTGCAGCGGGTGTGGTTCGACAAGTGGCTCAAAGACATCGACCACGGCATCGACGGATTCGGCCCGGTGACCGTCTGGGAGCAGGGCGGCGGCTGGGTCACCATGAAACAGTTCCCGCAGACCGACATGACGCACCGACGGGTCTACCTGTCCGCCGAGCCCAGCGGCACCGCCGAAAGCGTGCACGACGGATCCCTGTCCGCGGCAAAGCCCGCCGCACCTCGCACGCTGACCGTCGCCCCCGGCCTCACCGCCGTCTGCTCCCGCGACACCGCCCAGGGCGCCGCAGGCATCACCGCGGTACTGGATATGTGCGCCAAGGACTCTCGCATCGCCGAACGCAACGCACTGACCTTCACCAGCCCGCCGGTCACCGAGCGGACCACCCTCTCCGGCCCGATCAACGTGCACCTCAACACCGTGCACGACGCGACCGACGGATACTGGGCGGTCACCGTGAACGACGTTGCCCCCGACGGAACTTCGACCGTACTGAGCACCGGCCAGCTCACCGCATCGATGCGTGCCGTGGACGACGTGAAAAGCACCCGCGCACCCAACGGCGACTACACCGCCCCCTACAACCCGATCACCCTCGACACCCTGCTGCCCGTAGTGCCCGGCGAACCCGTCGCCCTGGACATCGCCGTCATCCCGATCCAAGCCGTTTTCCAGCCCGGACATCGACTACGCGTAGACGTCTTCGCCGGGAACTCCCCCAAGGGTCTGCCTTTTCGGCCCCTGCTCAACAACACCGAACTCAAACCGCAGTCGTTGCAACTGGATCCGGCCGCGCCGAGCTTCGTGAACCTGCCGACCGACAGGCCGCTGGGGTGATGTCGGCTGGGCGGCCTTTCGGATGAGCTACCCGAGCGGCTGCCGGCATGAGGCTCGCCGGCAGCCGTACGGGTGAATCCGGTGGGCTGGCCGCTCGGGGAGTGGCGCCGGCGAACCTACCGCTCAGAAGCCGTCATAGAAGCGGTACCAGGGGCCCTCGAGGTGTGTGTAGCTGGTCTCGGGACTGCTGCTTACCGGGGCCCGGTCCGGGAAATAGGCGAATCCCACGGAATCGGTGAGAACACCGTGGGTGTAGAGCCAGCATCCCCCGTCACGCTTGGCGATCGCAGTGACCCGAATGACGCCGAGTCTGGTCTCCTTCGTGTGGGCGCACGTCACTGCTGCCTGCTCCAACGCATCTTTCGACAGAGCCCAGCCGACTTTGCCCGGTATCCCGGTGCATGCCACGGCAATGCTCAGTATCGCCACCACCGGAGCGATGAGGCTCAACCGCCAGGTGCGGTAGCGCAACGCACCGGCCAGTCCGGTCGCCAAGCAGGCCAGGCCGACGGCCCAGCACAACGCCAACGTGTAGAGCACGTAGCGGAGTGACTCTTTCGACACCTCGCCCCACAGCTGGGCGAGGCAGAGGGCAACTGTCGCAACGGCAATCGCAACGGTGGTCAATCTCCACCACAGTGGCGGCGATGCCGTGCGATCACTCATTTGTCGCTCCCGGGTCGAGACAATCGGCACTCGCGTGACCGTATCAGCTTGGGGGAGAGCGTTCCTGGAAATTCTGTCCGCGAGGTCCAGACTTGCTCGTCGGGACGCTCTGGCACCTCTGGCTACCATAAATGTTGCCGTTGACTACCTGTAGCCGCCGACTACATGGTTGCCGAGCGCGGCGATGCGGTTGCCGCCTGCCACCGTTTCACGAGGCGGGGGCGCCGGCTATCGGATCCCGAGCGCATCGAGCAGGATGGGCAGCGAGCGGTGAAAATTGTCGCGCCAGTACGGCGGGCTGTGGGTGCCTGCGGTCAGGTGGGTGGTCACGTTGGCGTCCAATGCCGCCAATCGGTCGGCGACCAGCCGGGTGCTTTCACCCATAACTGCTTCCGTCGGGTCGATCATGCTGGCGGGGAATTCGTCTGCGAGGCTGTCGATTTCGGGGAAAAGGAATTCATGTGGCAGGTTCGCGGGGTCGAATTCGCCTGGGGAGCCGTCACCGCTGGATAGATAGAGAGGGATCCCGGCCAGCTTGTCGGCCAGGTAGTAGGGATCGTTGGCCATCCATCGCGCTCGGTCGCGAATCGGGTCGCCCCACAACGCGGAGCCGTCGGAACCGAGGAAGGTGGCGGCACCGAGAACCACCTCTGCACGTCGCAGCGGGTGCAGCCAGCCGCTATAGCTGGCGGCGGCGCCGAACATGCCGGGCCGGCGGGCGGCGTATTTCAGCGCGCCGTAACCCCCTTGGGAAATACCCGCGATCGCCCGCTTCCGGCTCGCGCCGAAGTCGCGTTCGAGCAGCGGAATCATCTCGTCGAGGTGGAAGGACTCGATTCTCGGCCCGCCGGCGGCCCAGTCGGTGTAAAACCCGAACATCGGCATTCCCGGAATCACGATCAGGACATCTCGGAGCTGCGCTATGTCGGCAACGTCGGTGTCGGTGGTCCAGCCGGCGTGGTCGCCGTCGCCGCCAGGCAGCAGGTACAGCACCGGCCACGTGCGGCCTGGGGCGCGATCGTGCCAGCCGGGCGGGGTGAGCAGCCGAACCGTGGTGTCCTGTGCGAGGGCATTCGATCGCACGGTGAGATCGACTGTGCGTTCGTCGAGGCGCTGCTGCGCGACCGCCTCGATCCCCCCACTGTGCTCCCCGCCCGGCCGCTCGGGAACGGTCGTCGATGACGTGCACGCCCCCACCGCGACGGCCACAGTCAAGGCGAAAAGCATTGCACCCGCAGGAATTCGACGACGGACTATATCGGACATGACATCGACGCTACGGATCTGCCGAGTGCGTCCGCATCGGGAACCCCCCCGATGTGGACCCCGATTTCACAGTCGCTTGCGCAAGCCCACCTCGGCGTGTGCCGACGTTCCCTCGCGGCCGTGCTCGATGTGCCCGAAGCCCTCAGTGCCGGCGCCCAGTAGCAATCCCCGGTACGCGCGGCGGTGCTCAGGTGCGGCCGGCACGGACGATGCGGGAGTTCAACAGATCCGGGTCCGGGCCGAGCTCGGCCCGGCCGATGAAGTCGGCGAGCACGTCCGCCGAGTTGCGGTCGTCGATGTGGGTGAAGCCCACGGCACGCAGTTCCGCCGTCATCTCGGGCGCAGTGAAGTAACTCAGCCACGGCTCGCCGAGGGCGGCGACCCGCTCCGCCCTGGCCGCGAGTGCCGCCCGATACTCGGGCGCGGCCGCCGACGGCGGGCCGATGTAGTCGGCGACCACACGCACCGGGGCCGCGTGCTCGGCGATGTAGCGCAGCGTGCCCCGGACTGTGTCCGGGGCCAGGTACATCACGACGCCCAGCCAGAGGAAGACGGCGGGTTCGTCGCGTGCGAAGCCCGCCGCCGCCAAACCCTGCGCGAGCGTGGCGGTTTCGAAGTCGACCGGCGCGAAGGTCAGCGAATCGGGGACCTCGATCGCGGCCTCGGCCAGCCGCATACGCTTCAACGTCTGCGTCGCGGGATGATCGACCTCGAACACGCGCAGCCCGGCATGGGGGTTGCGGTAGGCGAACGTGTCCAGGCCTGCGCCCAGGCTCACCGCCTGCCGCACCCCGTCGGCCACCGCGTCGGCGATGGTGTCCTCGGCAAACCGGGACCGGGCCGCCAAACACAGGCGCCGTAGCCGTTGTAGAGCGGCATCGGCCGCCGTTTCGCCGGGCGGGGCGACTACCGCCTCGCTCAGTTCCTCGGCACGCACACCGGCGATCGCCGCCGCCAACGGGTCGGTGAGCACCCGTGGCTCGGGTGCGACCTGGTGGTAGGCGCGGGCATACGCGGTGGCCAGCGCTGTCCTGCTCGGCTGTCCGGTCTCCATGGGGCGTCCGATCTCGCCGCGGTCAGAGCTGCGCCTGGACCTTTTCGGCGATCAATTCGAGGTGGTCGAGGTCGGCCAGGTCCAGAATCTGCAGGTAGATCCGCTGTGCACCGATCTCGGCGTACCTGCCGATCTTGTCGACCACCTCGGCGGGCGAACCGGCCAGCCCGTTGGTCTTCAGCTCGTCCACCTCGCGGCCGATCGCCGCGGCCCGCCGCGCCACCTCGGCATCGTCAGCGCCCACGCAGGCGACCAGCGCGTTCGAGTAGATGAGGTCGTCGGCCCGGCGTCCCCGCGCCTCGGCCGCGGCGCGGACCCGCCCGAACTGGGCGGCGCTGTCCTCGATGGAGGAGAACGGCATGTTGAACTCGGTTGCGTACTGCGCGGCCAACCGCGGCGTGCGAGTCGCGCCGTGTCCGCCGATCAGCACCGGCACGGGATCCTGCATCGGCTTCGGCAGCGCGGGGGAGTTGGTCAGCTGATAGTGCTCGCCGTCGAAGTCGAACTTGTCACCCGGCTTGGTCGACCACAAGCCGGTGATGATCGCGAGCTGCTCCTCGAACCGAGCGAATTTATCTGCGGGAAAAGGGATTCCGTAGGCGGCGTGCTCCTCGGCGAACCAGCCGCTGCCGAGCCCGAGCTCCACCCGGCCGCCCGACATCTGGTCCACCTGGGCGACCTGGATCGCCAGCGGTCCGGGCAGCCGGAACGTTGCGGCGGTCACCAGCGTGCCCAGCCGGATCCGCTTGGTCTCCCTGGCCAGCCCGGCGAGGGTGATCCAGGCATCAGTGGGGCCGGGCAGGCCATCCGCGTCGCCCATCGCGGCGTAGTGGTCGGACCGGAAAAACGCGTCGAATCCCAGGTCCTCGGTGGCTTTGGCCACGGTCAGCAACGTGTCGTAGCTCGCACCCTGCTGCGGCTCGGTGAAGATGCGCAAGTCCATGATCACCATGGTGCCCGAGGACGTTTCCATCCGGTACGGCCGGGGGTACCGCGATGATGGGGTGCGGATTGGAGAGTGGCGATGAGTGAGTCTGTCTCGGGAATTGTGGCGTATCCGGTGACGCCGTTCAGTGCCGACAGCGGCAAGGTCGATGAGGAGGTGCTGCGGGCACTGGTGGATCGGCTGGTCGACACCGGAGTGGATGCTGTTGCGCCGCTGGGGAGTACGGGGGAGAGCGCGTACCTCGATGACCAGGAGTGGGCGGCGGTGGCATCGATCTGTGTGGAGCAGGTCGACCAGCGGGTGCCGACCGTGGTCGGGGTGTCGGAGTTGACCACGGCGGGAACGATTTCCCGAGCCCGGCTCGCCGAACGGCTGGGCGCCACCGCACTGATGATGTTGCCGGTGGCGTACTGGCGGTTGACCGAGGACGAGCTGCGCAGGCACTTCACCGCGGTAGCCGATGCGGTGGCACTGCCGGTCATGGCATACAACAATCCCGGCACCAGCGGCATCGACATGCCGCCGGAGTTCCTGGTGGAACTTGTTGCGGGCGTGGACAACATCACCATGATCAAAGAATCCAGCGGGGACATTGCGCGGATGCGCCGGATCGCGGAACTCGGTGGGATGGGCGTGCCGTTCTTCAACGGCAGTAATCGGCTCGCGCTGCAAGCATTCGACGCCGGAGCGGCGGGATGGTGCACGGCCGCAGCTTGTTTGGTTCCTGAGCAGATCGCCGAGGTGTGGCGACTGCTGAGAGCAGGCGAAACCGGGTTGGCGACAAAGCGTTTCGGGCAACTGGAACCGTTGCTCACCGCGTTGACCCGCGGCGGCCTACTGAGAACCGTCAAAGCGGGACTGCGTTCGCTCGGCGTCGACGCCGGCGACCCGAGACCGCCCTTGCTGCCGGTGGACGACGACACCCGCCGCACGATCGCCGAACTGATCGCTGCGGCCACGCGATGACGCTTCGCTGAAGCTCTCGTACTGCCGACGTGCCCGACCAGATCAGCGCACGCCCGCGCTAGTGTCAGTTCGGACATGGCGCACCACTCGCAAACGGTGCGCAACGAGCAAAGGAGCCGACGTGCCGGAGCGAGACCTGCCTGTCGTCGTGGTGATGGGGGTGTCGGGATCCGGCAAGTCGACCGTCGGCCGCGCGGTAGCCGCCGAACTGGGCGTCGAATACGCCGAGGGCGACGACTTCCACCCCAGGGCGAACGTGGCGAAAATGGCGGCCGGAATCCCGCTGGACGACGCCGATCGGTGGCCCTGGCTCGACGAGGTCGCCGCATGGATGGCCGAGCGCGGCGAGCGCGGCGGCGTCATCACCTGCTCAGCACTCAAACGCGCCTACCGTGACCGACTGCGCGCCGCAGCACCCACCGCGTTTTTCCTGCATCTCACCGCGCCCCGCGAAGAACTCGCGCACCGAATGGCCGACCGCACCGGACATTTCATGCCGTCGAGCCTGCTCGACTCCCAGCTCGCCGCGCTCGAACCACTAGGCGATGACGAGCGCGGCACCGCAGTCGACGCGACCGAAGACCCGGCGGAGCTGGCGCGGGAGACGGCGACAGCGTTGCGCGGGTGACGCGCCAGCCGGACGCGCGTGACGACGCGGCCGACGCCCCGAGCACGCCGCCTGATCTACACCTTCGCCGTCAACTCCTCGGCGATCGCCCCGCAGAAGTCGGCGAGATCATCGGGATTGCGCGAGGTGATCAGCGCCCAACCGTCCTCAGCGGAACGCACCACCGGTTGATCGACCCACCGCCCGCCGGCGTTGTTCACATCCGTGCGCAGCGAGAAGTACGAAGTCAACGTCTTGTCAGGCGTGAGCCCGGCCTCCACGAGCAACCACGGCCCATGGCAGATCGCGGCAATCGGCTTGCCCGCCGCGGCGAACCCCTTGGCCAGCTCGACCGCGCGATCTTCCGCCCGCAACTTGTCGGCGTTGACCGTGCCACCGGGCACCACCAGCACGTCGTAGTCATCGACTTCGACCTCATCGAACGCCGAATCCGGCTGTACCGTGACGTCCTTCTCGGTGTCGTGCTCGAACGTCTGCACCTGCTCGTTCTTGGGCGCGGCATGCACGACGGTGGCACCCTTTTCCTTCAGCTCCCGCTGCGGTACCAGCAGCTCATCGCGCTCTACACCCGTGTTCGACGTGATGATCAGTACGCGCGTCCCATTCAGTTCGTCCGACATGCCGACTACTCCTTTCGTTCGTCCCAGGAGTAGGCGTGCCGCGAAAACGGAAAGCTAAACCCGTTAGAGCCCACCGAGTCGGGGAGAGCGCCGCTTCGGCAACGTCGGCGCTGCGACGCGGACCGCAGGCTCGAGCGCAGGTCGGCCTACGCAGAGGGGGTCGTGATCAGGTGCAGGTCCCGCCGGACAGACTCGGCAGGCAGACCCCGGAGATATCCGAGATCAGCAGCCCCGCGCCGACGAGCAGCGAGCCCACCGCGACCACCCCGAACAGCCCGACCCACAGCAGCCCGGGGAGATGGGTGAGGCGGGCGAGCTGGTCGGCGTCGGAGGCGACGTCCTGCTGGTAGCGGCTGCGCAACTGCCGGGAACGTCCGCGCTGCAGTTCGATCACCGGTCGTGCGCCCGCGAGCAGCAGGAACCAGGCGCCGAGGTAGGCGAAACCCGCCTGCAACGTGTCGGTGCCGAACCAGGACACCGCGAACACGGTCGCGCCGACCGCGAACACGGTCAGCATGCCGTAGACATTGCGCGTCATGATCAACACCCCGGCCAGCAGTGCGATGGCGGTCCAGAGCATCAGCGTGATCCGGCTCGCGCCGAGCAGCGCGGCGAACCCCAGTCCGAGCAGCGGCGGCGCGGGATAGCCCGCCATGGTCGTGAGAATCATGCCGAGCCCGTAGGGTTTTCCGCTCGACACGGTGAGACCCGAAGTGTCCGAATGCAATCGGATGCTGTTGAGCCTGCGCCCGGTGAGCAGCGCGACCAGCGCGTGCCCACCCTCGTGCGCGATGGTGACGATATTGCGGGTGAACCGCCACAGCGGGGTGTACCCGACCAGTACGAGCGCCACCACCCCGGCGCCTGCCACCAACCACCACGGCGGCTGGGTTTGGGTTGTCGTCAGGCGGTCGACGATGGAGGTGCCCCGCTCGACCCATTCGGCTCTGTCCACCGCCGCACTCTAACGGTTACCGCCGCGCCGGGCGCGCCTCAACCGGCGGCCGACATCTCCGCCTGCAGCTGGCGCTTGTAGATCTTTCCGGCATCGTCGCGGGGAAGTTCGGCCACGACCCGCAGCGCCTTCGGCACCTTGTACGAGGCGAGCTGCCCGACCAGCGCCGCGCGGATGCCTTCCTCGGTGAGCTCTGCGCCCGGACGCGGAACAACTTGTGCGGCAACGGCTTCGCCGAGATCACCGGCGTGCGGGATACCGAACACCGCGACATCCTCGACACCGTCCAGCGCCATGATCGCGTTCTCGATCTCGGCGGGATAGATGTTCACCCCGCCGGAGATGATGAGCTCGCTGGACCGCCCGGTGAGATACAGAAACCCGTCGTCGTCCAGGTAACCGCGGTCGCCGACGCCGAGGAAACCCGGCACCGGACTCGCCGATTCGTCGGTGTCATGGAGATAGCGGAACTTCGGCCAGTAGTCGGCGCCCCGCACGAACACCTGACCGGTCTCGCCCGCGGGCAGCGGCTCGCCCGACTCATCGGCGACCACGACCGCCGCACCGTCCGCCGGGCGGCCGACGCTACCCGGATGCGCCAGCCACTCTTGGGCGGAGATCCAAGTGATCGTGCCCGCTTCGGCACAGCCGTAGTACTCGATCAGCGCATCTCCGAACCAGTCGATCGCAGCCCGCTTCACCGCAGGCGGGCACGGTGCCGACGAGTGAATGATGTGGGTCAGGCTCGACACGTCGTAGCGACTGCGCACGTCCTCGGGCAGCGACAGCAGCCGGGACAGCATGGTCGGCACGACCTTGGCCTGATTGATGCGGCGCTCGTCGACCAGCCGCAGGAACTGCTCGGCATCCCAGCGCGTCATGATGGTGAGGTTGGTGCCCACCCGCATCGCCAGCGTCGCGATTCCGTTCGGGCTGGCGTGGTACAGCGGTCCCGGGATCACCGCCTGCCCGCGCGGCGTGAGCCCGAGCCGTTTGGCCGCGCTGCCCGCGATGGTCAACCACTGATGCGGCGTCATCCGTTCGCGCAGTACACCTTTGGGGCGGCCGGTGGTGCCGGAGGTATAGATCAGTCCGGTCGAATCGTCGCGCGCGCCCTCGATGCGGCCGAGCGGCTCGGGGTGGCTGTCGATCCACTGTTCCAGGGTCGGGTGCCTGCCGGTCGGCTCGGCCAGTGCCGCGTCCAGGCCGGCCTCGGCGAGTAGCTCGCGCGGCATGGCGATCTCTAGAATGGTCGTATCTTCCTGCGGCACAGCCCGTTCCACGATATCGACGAACTCCGTGTGAGCGACCACCAGGCAGGCATTGCTGTCGCCGAGCACATGCGCGACCTCGGGTACCTGCCAGCGCGTATTGATCGGCACCGCGTTCGCGCCGCACGCCGCGACGGCCAGGGACACCTCGAGAAACTCGATGTCGTTGCGGACCATGATCGCCACGCGGTTCCCGGGCTGCACTCCCGCTTCCGCGAGCGCGGCCGCCAGCCGTCCCGCGCGCTGGTGCGCCTCGGCCTGCGACCGGACGCGTCCCGCGCAAGTGATGGTCGGGGTCGATGAAGCATCATCCATGATTCGCAGTCTGCCACTCCGTCAGCAACCTCGTAGCACAAGCGGCTCACGAGGTTTTGGTGAGGGTTCCCGTCATGTCGCCGAATACTCCGTGGGTGGTGTACGACAAGGTGCCATCGGACTGTAGCCGGACGGTGGTGGTCGCCCCTTCGTCGTTGCAGCCGCCGCCGTCCTCGGTGAGTCGGGCGGTCAGCGTGAGTGTGTCCGACGACGCATCCGTGAGTGTTTCTGCTCGACCACATTTAAGGCCGATGACATTTCCGGTGTTGGCGGAACTGCCGATTTCCGTGCCGAGCGCTCCCTCGTCGAGCGTCAAGACGATGTCGTAGCTACCGAGTTTGTCCTCGACGACGCCCTTCCATTCGCCGATGAACGCGTCCGGGACGTCGGCGGCGGGAGTGCCGGGGGAGTCGGTGTATTGGGTGGCGGAACCACCGGGGCCGCGGGCGATCTGTTCGGTGATCACGAAGGCGGCGACTGCGACGGCGAGGCACAGGGCGAGCGCGGCCGCGATGAGTGCGGCGCGACGCTTGGGTCGTGGTGCTGGGTGCTGTGCGTCCGGCGGATTCCCCGAGACATCCTGTGCGCCACGGGAATAGGTCTGGTCGGACGGATATGCGGACTGCCCGGCTATGAAGGTCGGGTATCCCTGCGACTGCGCGGTAGGTCCCGACAGGTGCGCCGTCTGCCCTGACGAAGGCGTGGTCTGTCCTGTCAGGTGCGTCGTCTGCCCCGGCGGGTGCGGGGTCTGACCCGACAGGTGTGTCGTCTGCCCCGGCGAGTTCGCGGTTTGTCCTGGCGGGTGTGTTGTCTGACCCGGTGGGTGCGCGGTCTGACCAGACAGGTGCGTTGTCTGCCCTGACGGGTGCGCGGTTTGTCCAGGCGGGGGCGCCAGCTGTTGCGGCGAACTCTGCTGTCCTGGCGGACCCGCTACACCCGGCTCCTCGGCGGCATCCTGCCACGGCAAGCGCGGGGCGAGTTCGGCTTGCCCGAAACCGGGAAGACTTGTCGCGGCCCGCACATTCGGGTCCAGAAACGCTTGGGCCACCGTGTCGGCGGTGCGCGCCGAATCCACGTCCGTCTTGCCGATCGCCTCAGGCACGTCGAACGGCCCGGAGTCCAGATCGAGCAATTCCACTGCGCGCCTGCTGACCTCCTCCAGCGCCGGACCGGGCAGCCAACCGCCACGGCCGGGAATGCCGAGGGCTTGCAGGTCGGCGATGATCCGCTCGGGGGTCGGGCGCGCGGCGGGGTCCTTGGTGAGGCAAGCCGCGATGAGCGGCCGCAGTCGATCCGGCACCCCGTCGAGCTCGGGCTCCTCGTACACCACCCGCCACAGCATCTGCACCATCTCGCCGACCCCGAACGGCCCGCGCCCGGTGGCGGCGAACACCAGCACCCCGCCGAGCGCGAACACATCGCTCGCCGGGCCGACCGGACTACCGGTCACCTGTTCCGGGCACATGAATCCCGGTGAGCCGATGACCTTTCCGGTGGTGGTGAGCTGACTGTCCTCGATCGCCCGCGCGATGCCGAAGTCGATCACCTTGGGCCCGTCGAGGGCGAGCAGCACGTTGGACGGTTTGAGGTCGCGGTGCACCAGCCCCGCCGCGTGCACGGCGACCAAGGCCTCGGCCAGTCCGTGCGCGAGCACCAGCAGCGAGCTCGCGGTGAACGGCCCGTACTCCTCGACCGCCTCGGTCAGCGAGAAACCCGCCACGTAACCCGTCGCCAGCCACGGCGGGTTCGCATCGACATCGGCGTCGAGGACCTGCGCGGTGAACCGCCCGCCGACCCGTCGCGCCGCGGTCACCTCACGGCGGAAGCGCACCCGGAACTCGTTGTCGCCGACCAGGTCCGGCCGGATCACCTTCACCGCAACGGTCCGCCCACCGGCATTGCGCCCCAGATACACCCGGCCCATCCCGCCCGCACCGAGCACGCCGAGTAGCCGGTAGTCGCCGATCCGGGTGGGATCGTCTGCGCCGAGCGGTCGCATCGCGATGCGGCTCCCTTCGAATGTCGAACATCGAAAGGTTACCTACCGCTTGCCACGCTGTCTGGTTCAGTTGCCCGATTTACCAGGGGCTTGCGCGGTTTCGATCGGATGCCGCGCTGCGCGATGGGATGCCGCGGCGCCCGATGGACGGTGCGAGGTTTCCGCGGGACGCCCCGCTGCTCTCGATCGAACGCCGACGGTTTCCACGGGCACGGCGTCGGACAGCCGTTCGATCCGGCGCGGTCCGGCGTCTACGTGGCCGTTGCGCTGGACATCGGTGCCGACCGCTCGTGCCGCACATACCTGGCCAGCAGGAACGCCGCGATCGCCGCGGGGATGTTCATGAGCACGCCGTACACCGCGCCCGGCACCGCCATCGCACCGTTGTGCAGCACCGAACTCGCGATGGCAATGGCGATCGCACCGTTGTGAATCCCGATCTCCATGGCCGAGGCGATCGCCTGATCAGCATCGATCCCGAACAGTCGCGGCACGAAATACCCCACGGCCAGACTGATCACGGCGAACAGCAGACTCAGCGAGGCGAGCTTGCCGATGTTCTCGGTGAGCGTGCTGAAGTTCTTCGCCACGGCAGCGAGCACGACCAGCGCGAGCACCACGATCGACAGGATCTTGACGTTTCCGCGCATCCGCTCGGCCCACGCGGTGAACCGGCGGTGTACCCACATGCCGATCGCCACCGGCACCAGCACGATCGCGAACACCTGCGCGAACTTGTCCGGCCGCAGCCCGAACGACCCGTCGCCGTCCATGAATCGGCTGAACGCGAACGCGACGATCAACGGCATGGTGAACACCGCGAGCACCGAATTGATCGCGGTGAGCGTGATGTTCAGTGCCACATTGCCGCCCGCGATGTGGCTGAACAGATTGGCCGACGGTCCGCCCGGCGACGCGGCGAGCAACAGCATGCCAACGGCGAGCGCCCCTTCGAGGCGGAACAGATAGATCAGCCCGAGGCACACCGCGGGCAGCAGCACCATCTGGCAGAGCAGCGCGATCACCGCGGCTTTCGGATAGCGCAGCACCCTGGCGAAGTCGTCCACGGCCAGGGTCAAGCCGAGTCCGAACATCACCAAGGCCAGGGCCAGCGGCAGGAACACCGCGAAAATCGTTGAACCCATTGGGGATCTCCTCCTCAGCCGAGCGGCCGGCCCACACGCAGCCGACACCGAGTGACGACGTTATCGATCCACGGCGCGCGTCGCCAGTCCAAATACTGAGGGCTGAGCGCTAAGGTTGCCGCCGATTCACGCCGTGACGATCTTGCCGTCGGCGGAAGATCGGCGCGCGGATTCCAGCACGCGCAGTGTGGCCACGGCGTCGCGCGGGTCGACCGGAACGGGCCCGCCGTCGAGCAGAGCGGTAGCAAGCGCGGCGTAGAAGGCCGGGTAGTCGCCCGCGATGGTGGGCACCCGTTCGACGGCGGGCTCGGCACCGAAGACACCCCAGTGCTCGGATCCGACTGTGCCCCAAGGCTTGCCGTCATCCGGGCGGCGACCGGCGCGCAACGCGCTTTCCTGCGGATCCAGACCGTAGCTGACATACCCCGCCTGGGAACCGAGCACGCGAAACCGCGGACCCAGTTGCGGCGCAACGGCACTCATCCAGAGGTGAGATCGAACGCCAGAGGTGTGCGTCAGCGCGAGGAAGGCGTCGTCATCGGTCTGCACGCCCTCGCGTCGCTGATCCAGCTCGCAGTACACCGACTCCACCGGCCCGAACAGCGTCAGCGCCTGATCGATCAGATGACTACCGAGATCGAAGAGCAGCCCCGCGCCCTCGGCGGTGCCGCCCATCTCCCGCCAGCCGCCCTTCGGCAGCGGACGCCAGCGTTCGAAGCGCGACTCGAAGCGCCGCACCTGCCCGAGCCGACCCGCCTGGGTGAGGGCGCGCACGGTGAGGAAGTCACCGTCCCAGCGACGATTCTGAAAGACGGTCAGCGCCAGCCCGGCGTGCTCGGCTCGCTCGACCAAATCCTCGGCCTCGGCGACCGATACCGCGAACGGCTTGTCCACCACGACCGGCAGGCCGGCGTCCAACGCCTGCCTGGCCAGCGGAGCATGCGTGCGGTTGGGCGTAGCGATAACTACGAGATCTATCCCGGCGGGATCCGCGAACAGTTCGTCGGCGGTAGCGACCACCCGCACGCCGGGATGTTCCCGTTCGGCCTGCGCCTTCCGCTGGGCCGACGAGGTGACCACCACCGCCACCCGCAGCCGCGGATCGGCGGCGATCAGCGGCGCATGGAAAACCGACCCGGCCAATCCGTACCCGAGAACAGCGACCTGGAGCGTCATGCCTCGACGCTAGCGGATCGTCCCAGGAATTCGGGTCATGCCCCGAGGTGTCAGCGCTGACTACCGTGCCTGTCATGCGGGGCCACGCGACTCGATGGGCGCCGGTTCTCGGCCTGCTCGCGGTGGCACCGTTCATCGGTGAATTCCTACTCGGCAATCTGACGGTGTCCGAATTGCCGCTCGGCCTGCTGCTCGCGCCGATGTACGGGTGCGGCGCGCTGCTCGTGCGTGGATCTCGTTCCCGATGCAGCCCGAAAGCGGTGGATCGGTGCTCGTCGATCTGATGTCGAATGCCTTGTTCGGGGTGGTCGCTTGTCTGCTTGTGGTGTGGGCAACGCGGCGGGCTGCATATATGTCGAGCTAGCGGCGCGGGTGGTCCGGCTCCGGCCGGTCGTGGCAGCGGATCGGCTCGTTGGCGACGCCCCGAACGAAGACGGCTGACACCGTGCGCGATCGACGGGCCGACACCGCAAGCGATGGCCGACATGGCTACCGACAGCCGACATAGCTAGCGACAGCCGACATAGCTAGCGACAGCCGACATGGCTGGCGACGGCCGACACGGCTGGCGACGGCCGATGTTGAGCAGCGGTCGACCGAGATGGATACCGAGGGGCACCTACCCTCACTACCGCCCGTCGGCAACTGTGAAGCAACCTTAGTCTTGCTTACGACCTCGCCGGCCTGGCCACCCTACGAGGCGGCGGGCGTGCAGATGATTCCATTCAGAAATAGTTCCGCCGCAGTGCATCTCGTTGCCACCCCGGGCCGTTGCGGCGGTGTTTACACCGTATTCTCCTGTCGAATATCGGCAATTACTCAGCAAATCTGTGAGCAATCTTAAAGCGTTTCCTAACGGGCAAAACGGAAATAAGTCTGCGTGACAGAGGTCACGAGTATGCATTTCGGCGATGCGTATTCCCGCTAGTTACCGCCAATTCATGGCCTCTGAGGTGGAGCTTTACGGAATATTTGCATTACACCCAGTGACCTGCTGCAACGTGCCTTCAGTTGCCGGATCCGGGGTTTGCTGTCGAAATACTGGCCGACCTCACCTACGTTTGAAATGTCGCTTAGTCAATGCTGATAAGGCGTTCTATATCGCCCCTTCTGTAGACCCAACGGAGGCCGCACATGCGTGTGCCGCTGATTACGGCGAAGAAAACTCGGACAGAATTGACGTCCCGGATTCCGGGCAAGGTGGTGCCGCGCCTGTCCACCGACATGCTCACCCGCCTTCCCGTCTCGGTCGCCAGGCCAGGGTTCGCCCCGCGCAGCCTGACCGCCGGGATCCTGCACCTCGGCTGCGGCTCGTTCCACCGCGCGCACCAGGCCCTGGCAACCCAGCACGCGATGAACGAGACCGGCGATCCGCGCTGGGGCATCACCGCCGTCGCCATCAACCGCCCGACGGTCGTCGACGCGCTGCGGGCGCAGGACCACCTGTACACCACGCTGCTGCACGAAGACGGTGCGGCGCGGGTGGAGGTGGTCGGCTCGATCACCGAGGCCGTGCACGCCCCGACCGACCTGATCGGCGTGCCGCAGCGCATCGCCGACCCGCGCGTCAAGATCGTCACGCTCACCGTCACCGCGAGCGGTTACTGCGTATCGCCGGTCACCGGCCGGTTGGAGGTGGACTGCCCCGGCGTCCGCCACGACGTCCGGTTCCCGACCAAGCCGATCACCCCGATCGGCATGCTCGCGCAGGGTCTCGAACTGGTCCGTCGGCGGGGCAGCACCCCGCCGGTGATCATCAGCTGCGACAACCTGTGCGCGAACGGCAGCACCCTGCGCCGTGCGGTCATCGATTTCGCGCTGCTGCGCGACGATCATCTCGCCGAGTGGATCGCCAGGCACGTGCAGTTCCCGAACAGCGTGGTGGACCGCATCGTGCAGCCGACCGCGCCCACCGATGCCGCGGTGGCCCGCAACTGGCTCGGCGGCATCGAGGACCGCGCACCGGTCTCGGCCGAGCCGTTCATGACCTGGACCATCGAGGATTTCGACGGCGAGCGCCCGCAGTGGGAACTCGGCGGCGCCCAATTCGTCTCCAACGTCAAGGATTACGAGCTGGCCAAGCTTCGCCTGCTCAACGGCACGCACATGCTGCTCGCCTACCTCGGTGGCGTGGCAGGCCACCGCACCATCGCCGACGCGACGGCCGATCCGGCACTGGCGGCGCTGGCCCGCCAGTTCATGCTGGACGAGCAGGGACCGACGCTGGCCCTGTCGACCCCCGAATTACGCAGGACCGTAGACGATTTGATGCGCCGTTTCCGCAATCCGGCCATCGCCCAGGACATGACGCGCATCGGCCGCAACGGTTCGGACAAGATGATGCCCAGGGTCGTCGACGCTCTGCGCGACAACATCGCCGCAGGCAGGCCCACCCCCGGCGCGACCTTGCTGATCGCCGCGTGGATACGGTGGTTCACCGCCAGCCACGCCCCCGGCGCGGTGATGGAGCTCATCGACCCGAGGGAAGATTCGCTCGCGGTGCTGGTCGACGCCGACCCGCATCGCTGTGCGCAGGCGTTCTTGCAGCGCACCGATATTTTCGGCACGCTACCGGAACTGGAGAACGTGCAGCGGCAGGTCGGTGACGCCCTGGCCGAAATGACCCGCGACGGTGTCGATGCCGCGGTCCGGCGCCGGTTGGCGTCGCAATCGGAAGGGAGCAACGGGTGAACGCCGAAAACCCGGTTCGCGCAGTAGTTTTCGATATGGACGGGTTGCTCATCGACTCGGAGAGCCTGGCCATGGAGTCGCTGGTCTCGGCGGGCGCCGAGCTCGGCTACGAGATGGCACCCGAGTTCTGTCGCAGCATGATCGGCGTGCCCGCCGACCGCTGCCGCACGCTCGCCGCGGCCGCCTACGGTCGGGGATTCCCGCTGGAGGAGTACTTCGACCTGCACGAGGTGCACCTGCGCCGGCTCGTCGACGGCGGCAGGCTGACCACCAAGCCCGGCGCGGTGGCGCTGCTCGACGCGCTCGACGCGCAAGGCGTCCCGAAGGCGATCGCGACGTCGTCGTCGCGGGAGCGCGCCGATCACCACCTCCAACTGGCCGGCATCGCGGACCGGTTCGACGTGGTCGTGACGCGTCAGGACGTGACCAAGGGCAAGCCCGACCCCGAGCCGTACCTCAAGGCGATGGCGGCGCTTGGCGGCGAGGTGGAAACCACACTCGCACTGGAAGATTCGACCAACGGCCTACGTGCCGCCTGCGCCGCGGGCCTGCGCTGCATCCTCGTTCCCGATCTGGTGCAGCCGACCGAGGAGTCCCGCAGGCTCGCGCACCGGCTGTACCCGGATCTGCATCAGGTCATCGAATACCTCGCGGTCGCCAATGCGGCCTCGACCGCGTCGACCGCATAGGCGAGACTGTTCCGAGCTAACTCGAATCTGTCGGCGGACCTGAAAAGGATCTCTCGTGGTGCGGATAGCTCGACCTGTCTTTGTCGTGTGTGCCGGAATCGTGGTGGCGGTCGCCGGATGCGCCGCCGAGGGTGGCAGTGGGTCATCGGAGACCCGCGTGCGCAATGCCGCGCCGACCACCTCGAGCGCGCCCGTCCGGTGCGGTGTCGACCTTTCGGCGCCGGTGATCCAGTCGGCCATCGCCGCGTTGCCCGCCGAGCCGATCACGCACGCGCCGTGGTCCACCGATCCGCGTGGGTTCGAGGGGAACTTCGATCCGTGCGCCACCCTGTCGACCGTGATCATCACGGTGCAAGGGGCGCCGGGGAGTTCGCCCAACCACGCCCTGCTGTTCCACAAGGGGTCCTACATCGGGACCGCGACACCCGAGGCGCACGGGTTCACGTCACTGGACGTCGACCGCACCACCGACGACAAGGTCGGCCTGGCCTACAAGACCCCCGGCACCTGCAACGCCTGCCCCGACGGGACCGTCACCTATGTCCAATTCCATTGGGAGGGGCAGAAAGTACGGATGATCGGTACACCGCCGAAGTAGTCGTACGGTTGGTGTGCCGCACATGGCGTGCTGCGCCTTAGGGTTCCGGCTCGTCCGACCATCGCTGCACCCAAACCTGTAGTGGGGCGAGCGCTGCGACGAGATCGAGACCGTCCGCGCTGAGCTGGTAGCCGTTCGACTCCGCGGCTATCACCCCCGCCTTGCGAAGTTCCCGCAGCCGATCGTTGAGCACGCTGGCCGATACGCCGCCGCTCAGCGTCTGCAACTCGCGGAACGTCACCCCCCGCCCGTCGCGCAACTCCCACAGCACCCGCAGTGCCCACCGCCTGCCCAGTAGATCCAGCAGCACCATGATCGGACGCCCGGTCTGCGACCCGCGCACCGGCCCGCCGACGGTCGGAGTCTTGCCCGCTTCGGATTCCGAAGCTACCATCGCCACCATCCTTGCTCTTGTTTCCGAAGCAAGGATACAACGCCGTCCGATATGAGGATCGACCATGAGCACCGAATCTCTTCCGCGCATCACGCCACTATCGCCGCCGTACGCTCCTGATATAGAGGCGCAACTCCGCAAATGGATGCCGCCCGGCTCGGCCATCGAACCCCTGGCCCTCTTCCGCACCCTCGCACGCCACGACGACCTCTTCAGCCGAATGCGCCCCCTCGGCGCAGGCATCCTCGGCCACGGCCGCATCCCGCCCCGCGACCGCGAGATCGTCATCCTCCGCACCTGCGCCCGCACGAACGCCGAATACGAATGGGGCATCCACGCCGTACTCCAAGCCCCCGACGTCGGCCTGACCCCCGAGCAGATCGACGCCACCGTAGGCGACCCCGACCACCCAGCGTGGTCACCCAACGACGCCACCCTGATCCGCCTGGTAGACGAAATTCACGACACCGCAACAATTTCCGACACCCTGTGGCCGGACTTGACCAGCCACTACCGCGACGACCAAGTACTCGAGCTGATCACCACCACCGGCTGGTACCGCCTGCTCAGCACAGTGATCAACACCGCCCGGCTCGACCGCGAAACTTGGGCCCGCCACTTCCCCGCGTGATCCGCGTGGGCTCCAGTGGGGTTCTAGCTGGCTGACCGAGGCCGAATACTCCCGTGCGGACTGGCTCGCCACGTCCGGCGTGACTCCGGGTGGCCTTCGCTCGGATCTGGCCTGGCTGACCGCCGCCGAGTACTTCCGTGCGGACTCGCGGCTCGTCACGTCCGGCGTGACTCCGGGTGGCCTTCGCTCGGAACTGATCTGGCTGACCGTCGCCGGGTACTCCCGTGCGGACTCGGGGCTCGCCACTTCCCGGCGTGACTCCGGGCAGCTTTCACTCGGATCTGGCCTGGCTGCCCGCCGCCGAATACTCCTGTTCCGGACGGCCGGTGCTGCCGTAGCGCAGGCTCATGCGGAGGCTGCCGGTGCCGACGAGGGTGGCGAGGTAGCGCTGGGCGGTGGCGCGGGAGATGCCGATGGCGGTGGCTACCTCGGCGGCGGAGAGGGGGTGGCCTGCTTCGAGGATCGAGTGCAGGACGAGGTCTTTGGTGGGGGAGGCGACGGTGGTGGGGGCGCTGGCGGTGGTCGTGGGGCGCAGGGCTTGCAGGGCGGCGTCGACGCGGGCGTTGTCCACCTGCGGGGTGGTGAGGATGCGGCGGTAGCGGGCGTAGGCGGCCAGCCGGGCGGCGAGTTCGGTGTGCGGGAAGGGTTTGACGAGGAAGGCCAGCGCACCGGCGGAGAGGGCGGCGCGGACCGCGGTGCTGTCGGTGGAGGCGGTCAGCACCATTGCGTCGCAGCGTAATTCGCGTACGAAGTCGACACCGGAACCGTCGGGCAGGTACACGTCGACCAAAGCCAGGTCGACCGGGCCCGCCGCCAGCACCGCACGCGCCGCGGCCAAGGTGTTGGCGGTCCCCGCGACGGCGAAACCCGCGATGGAGTCGACGATTCCGGCATGCAGGTTGGCGACACGAAAGTCGTCGTCGACGACGAGCACAGTCAAATCTGATGGGGCCATGACACCTTGCTGTCTACGAGCACTTCGGGAATGCGGGCATTGAATTCGGCGCCGGTGAGTGGGGGAGTCTCGCCGCGCGGACTGGCCAGCCGGACGTCGCCGCCGTGCGTGCGGGCGATCTGGCGGATCAACGCGAGGCCGACACCGCGTCCGCCGGGGACGTCACGGCTGTCGCGGGTGGAGGTGCCCTCGGTGAACAGCACATCGATCAGCTCCGGCGCGACACCGTCGCCGCTGTCGGCCACCACGATGTGCAGCGTCGAATCTTCCTGCACCAGTTCGACTTCCACCTGCTTGACCGGATTGTCCGAGGCCAGCACGGCCTCGATGGCGTTGTCGAGCAGGTTGCCGAGCACGGTCGTCACGTCGACGGGATCGACGAGGCTGCCGTCCACCCAGGTGTTCGGCCCGAGGACCAGTTCGACGCCGCTCTCCCGCGCGTGCGCCGCCTTCGCCGCGAGAAACGCTTGGAGGTACGCGTCATGGATGGCATCGATACCGGGCGCGGCGGCCCCGAGCGGCCCCGCCCCGATCATCTCGTCGATCGACCGCGACGCCTCCTCGGTCCGCCCACCATGCAACAGCCCGCTGATCAGGTGCATCTTGTTGGAGAACTCGTGCCGTTGCGCCCGCAACACCGTGCTCATCGACTGCACCGCATCGAGCTGACGGGTCAGTGCCTCCACGTCGGTTCGGTCGCGCACGGTCAGCACCGCGCCCAGATCGCGCCGGTCCCGATGCACCGGCCGCGCGGCCACCACGACGATGTGCGAACCGACGGTCGCTGACGCGGGTTGCTCATCGAGCCCACGGAAAACCTCCAGTACCCGTGGCGTCAGCCCGATCTCGTCCACCGGTCGGCCGATCTCCGCATCGATCCCGAGTAGCCTGCGCGCTTCATCATTGACAAACGTTGTGCGCCAAGAAGAATCGACCGCAAGCACGCCGCGCCCGATGCCGTGCAACACCGCAGCCTGGCCGCGCACGAGCTCAGCGAGTTCCGCGGGTTCCAACCCGAGCGTCAGCCCGCGCCAACGACGTGCCAGCAGCATCGATCCCGCGATCCCTACCAAAAGCGCGGCGCCGACCAGCAAACCGGCGGTTCGCAAGTCGTCGAGCAACTGATCACGCACCGCCTCGGTGGAAATGCCGACGCTCACCGCGCCGACGATTCGGTCCGAATAAGGTTCGAGCACCGGCACTTTCGCCCGCACCGAGTCGCCGAGCGTGCCGCGCTCCTCGGCGATCACCTCGCGCCCGGCCAACGCGCCGGAGGGATCGGTGCTCACATGCTCGGTGAGCCGCGCCGCGTCGGGATGTGCCAGCCGAATCCCGGAATCATCGGTGATCACCACGAACAAGGCGCCGGTTCGCTCCGTCGTGTCGACGGCGATCCGTTCCAGCGGTCCGGCGGCGAGCCGCGCACGCAGCAGCGGGTCGGCGCTGATCGCCCCGGGCGCGTACCGGGTCACCTCGTCGCGCACCGCGGGATCGGCGGCGACGGTGCGCGCGATCGCGAGGGCCCGCTGTCCGTATCCGTCGCGCAGCCGTTGATCGCTGAGGTAGCCGAAAACCGCGAAGGCGACGCCGAGGGTGAGGGTGACCACCACGATCTGCAACAGCAGAACCTGCGTCCTCAATCGCACGGCCCGCGCGCCCTCAGTGGCCATTGGCGGAGCATAGACCACCGCACCGGGCGTGAGCAGAATGCGCAGAACTAGCGAATCGGTACTTTGCACGGCTTGTGCGCACAAGCTCCGCGGTGTGACCCGGCCCACGTACGTTCGCTCTACCTCGATCTCGCAGGAGCTACCCCATGACCAACCCACTCATCGAGCTGCGGAGCGCGACGAAGCGTTTCCCCGGCACCGGTGGCGGCATCCACACCGCCGTGCAGAACCTCGACCTTGCGGTCCGCCCCGGCGAATTCGTCGCCGTGGTCGGCCCGACCGGCTGCGGTAAGTCGACCACCCTGTCCCTCGTATCCGGCCTCGAACCCGCCTCGGCGGGCCGGACGCTGGTGCGCGGCAAGGACGTCACCGGCATCCCGGACGGCATCGGTTACATGTTCCAGCTGGACGCGGTGCTGCCGTGGAAAACCGTGCTGGACAACGTCGCCCTCGGCCCGCGCCTGCGGGGTGCGTCGAAAGCCGATGCGCGGCAGCAGGCTTCGGTGTGGGTGCACAAGGTCGGCCTGGCCGGGTTCGAGACCTACTATCCGCATCAGCTGTCCGGCGGCATGCGCAAGCGCGTCGCGCTGGCGCAAACCCTGGTCAACGACCCGGAGATCCTGCTGATGGACGAGCCGTTCAGCGCGCTCGACGTGCAGACCCGCCAGCTCATGCAGGACGAACTGCTGCGCGTATGGGCGGGCACCGGCGCGGCCGTCATCTTCGTCACCCACGATCTGGAAGAGGCGATCGTGCTCGCCGACCGGGTGATCGTCATGACGGCGAGCCCGGCGACCGTGTGCGGCGACTTCCCCGTCGCGCTGGAGCGCCCGCGCAATGTCGAAGAGGTGCGGCTCACCACCGAGTTCCGCGATATCTACAAAGAAATCTGGGAAACGCTGCGCGACGAGGTCGATGCGGCTCGAGCCAAGGGAGCCTCCCGTGTCGCATGACGTCCTCGAAAAGGATGCCGCCCCGGCACCGGTGCCGGAGAACGAGACCGAGGAGCAGATCCTCGCGCGGGTGCGCACCAACGCCCGGCGTGTGCGGCTGCGCACCTGGGGGTTGCGCATCGCGCTGGTCGTCCTGTGGCTCGGCTCGTGGGAGCTCACCGCCACGCTGTGGATCGATCCGTTCTTCTACTCGAAGCCGTCGCTGATCTGGGACCGGTTGGTCGAATGGTTCACCGAGGGAACCCAATTCGGTTCGATCTGGCTGCAGATCTTCACCACCGTGCAGGAGGCGGTGCTCGGCTTCCTGATCGGCGCGGTCGCGGGCGTGGTGCTCGGCACCCTGCTCGGTCGCAGCCGGTACTGGGCCGACGTGCTCGCGCCGTTCATCAAGGCGCTCAACGCGGTTCCGCGCATCGTGCTCGCGGCGCTGTTCATCATCTGGTTCGGTCTCGGGCTCAGCTCGAAGGTCGCCACGGTGGTCGTGCTGGTGTTCTTCGCGGTGTTCTTCAACGCGTTCACCGGGGCGCGGGAGGTGGACGGCAACGTCATCAACAACGCGCGCATCCTCGGCGCCGGTAAGCGTCAGGTGCTCACCGCCATCGTGTTGCCGAGCGCGACCACCTGGATCCTGTCCAGCCTGCACACCGCCTTCGGCTTCGCCTTGATCGGCGCCGTGGTGGGCGAATACGCTGGTGCCAGTAGAGGTTTGGGCCTGCTGATCAGCAACGCCCAGGGCACGTTCGACTCGGCGGGCATCTACGCGGGCATGATCATCATCACGGTGATCGCGCTGCTCGCGGAGTGGGGGATCGGCATGGCCGAGGGCAAGCTGCTGAAATGGCGTCCCTCGCAGGCACAGTCGAGCCACGGGATCTGAGCGATGAGGTACATCAAGAACTCCGCCATCATCGTCCTCGCCATAGCGGCGTTGCTGACGGTCACCGGGTGCCGCGAGTCGCGCACCATCCCGATGTCGGACGGGCGCCCGCAGATCACCATCATGGTCGGCGGGTTGGAGAAGGTGATCTACCTGCCCGCCATGCTGACCAAACAGCTCGGCTTCTTCGAGAAGAACGACATCGACGTCTCGTTGCTCGGCGAGCAGTCCGGCGCCAACGCCGAAACCGCCTTGCTGACCGGCGATGTGCAGGCGGTGGTCGGTTTCTACGATCACACCGTCGACCTGCAGGCCAAGGACCAGTGCCTCACCTCGGTGGTGCAGTTCGCCGACGTGCCCGGTGAGGTGGAGTTGGTCGCCAAGGCCGACGCAGGCGCCATCAAGTCGGTGCGCGATCTGCGCGGCCGCAACCTCGGTGTCACCTCGTTCGGGTCGTCGACCGACTTCCTGACCCAGGCGCTCACCGGGATCGAGGGCATGACCACCAAGGATTACACCCGGGTGCGGGCCGGCGCGGGACAGACGTTCATCGCGGGCATGAACCACAACGGCATCGACGCCGGCATGACCACCGATCCGACCGTGGCGCAGATGGTCAACTCGGGGGAGGCGGAGATCCTGGTCGACATGCGCACCGAGGCGGGCACTCGTGCGGCGCTCGGCGGTCTGTACCCGGCGACCTCGCTGTACATGCGTTGCCAGACAGTCGAATCGCATCCGGACATCGTCCGCAAGCTGGCGGCGGCCTTCGTGCAGACGTTGCAGTGGATCAAGCAGCACACCCCGGAGGAGATCGCCGCCAAGATGCCGCCGCAGTACGCGAACGCCGGAAAGGACCTCTACGTCCAGTCGATTCGTGACTCGATCGGCATGTTCAACGGTGACGGACTGATGAAAGCCGAAGGGGCACAGAACGTTTTGAACATTCTCGGCAAGTACTCGCGCAATGTGGCGCCGGTGCGAGACCGGATCGAGCTGGACAAGACGTACACGACGAAGTTCGTGGAGGAGGCGCTGCGCACCAACCAATAGTGCGGTAGCCGTTCAGGTCCCGCGCTCCGGTTTCGATGGAGCGCGGGACCTGCTGTTTGTGGTCGTACTTTGCGTGCCGCCGACGACCCCTTGACGGATGGTTATCGTTTGATAACCTGACTTCAAAGGTTATCGAGCGATAACCACGCAGGGAGGCTCAGTATGTCTACGCTCATCACATCCGGCACCGCGGAAGTTCTCGCGGCACTGCGGCAGTGCCGCGGCGACGATCCGCCCGCGCTCACCCTGCCGCCGAGCGCCTACACATCGCCCGAACTGTGGGACATGGAACGCGAGCGGATCTTCCACCGCTGCTGGTATCTCGTCGCCCACGTCGGTCAACTCGCCACCCCGGGTGACTACGTCGCCGTCTCCATCGCCGGCGAACCGGTGGTCGTCGCCCGTGCGAAAGATGATGCGCTACACGCGATGTCACCGATCTGCCGTCATCGACTGATGCCGCTCGTCGAACCCGGCGCGGGCCGTACCGACGCCTTCACCTGCCAGTACCACCTGTGGAAGTACGGCCTGGACGGGCGGCTGCGCGGCGCGCCATACATGGGCGGCAACAAGCAGTTCGAGCCGAAGGACTGCCGGTTGCCGCAGTTCGCGGTCGCGGAATGGAACGGCTTGGTCTTCGTCAATCTCGACGCGGACGCCGACCCGATCGGTGCCCACCTGGACTTGGCCGCACATCAGTTCGCCAACTATCGGCTGAACGAGATGGTGCTGGTCGACTCCTGGTCCTACGAGTGGCAGACGAACTGGAAGAGCGTGATGGAGAACGGCCACGAGAACTATCACGTGATCGGGCTGCACCGGGAGACGCTCGAGCCGTTCATGCCCGGCGGCAGTGACATGTTCGTCGAGCAGTACTCGCCATGGGTGCTGCACGCCAGGATCCCCTTCGTCGCGTCGGTGGAGCCGGAGGTATTGACGCTCAACGAGATTCAGCAGGCCAATGGCATGGTGCTGCTGACCTTCCCGTCCAGCGCTTTCATCGGGGTGAGCGACCAGATCGTCTGGTTCAGCTTCCTGCCGACGGCCATCGATCGGGTGCACGTGGTCGGCGGCGTGCTCACCATGCCCGAGCTGGTCGGCGTGTCCGAGGCGGTGACCAGAACCCAGCAGGCGGCCACCGCGATGATCAACAATGAGGATCGGCTCGGGCTGGAAGCCGTCCAGCGCGGCGTCTCCTCGCGGTTCGCCGAACGCGGGCACCTGAGCCCGAAGGAACAGCCGGGTGTGCTCGCGTTTTATCGGAACCTGGCGCACGCAATGCTCGGCGACGAACCGAACGGCCGTTAACCTGAACCGTATGCCCGCGGAAACCACCCGATCGAGCCCGGCGGCCGAACGCATCCTGCGCACTGCCGCCGAGCTCATCGCGGTGCGCGGCTTCTCCGCCACCTCCACCCGCGACATCGCGGCCGCGGTCGGGGTGCAGCAGCCCGCCATCTACAAGCACTTCTCGGCCAAGGACGACATCCTCGCCGCGCTGGTGCGGCTCGGGTTGGAACGGCCACTGGCGCTGGCCGACGAACTCGGCGCCGTGTCCGCGCCCGCCGTGGTCAAGCTGCACCGTTGGCTGCGGGAAACGCTGCAACACCTGCAGGACTCGCCTTATGTCCTCGCCTCCATCCTCACCTCGCCGGAACTCCAGCGGGAACGGTTCGTCGACGAGCTGGAGCTCGTCTCGCGGCTCGACCGGGTCGTTATCGCCATGGTCGAGGCGGGGCAGCGGGAAGGTGATGTGCGGGCGATGAATCCGGTGTCCGGTGCGCGGTTGGTTCAGGCCCTGTTCGACGCGCTGGCGTTGCCGGAGATCGCAGTCAGCCCCGGGGAGATCGTCGAGTTCGCGTTGATCGGGCTGCTCGCCGAGCCCGGTCGACTACCCGAGGTCGAGCGCGCTGCGGACGCGCTGGTGGTGACCGAACCGGTATCGATGGCCTGATCTGTGGGGTACGTGTCCTTGTGGACATTTCCGCTCTGGTCGAGACTGGGTGCATGGAGTCCAGTGGTGAGGTGGTGGTCGCGGTAACCGAGGGTGTGTTGCTGCTCGACGTTGCCGGGCCGATTCAGGTGTTGCACTGGGCCGGGCACCGGGTGCGGTTCGCGTCGCCGAATGGGCGGGACGTGTGCACCGACGTCGGTGTGCCGCTGGGTGTTTCGTGTGCCGTCGAGGATCTGGCGGGCACGATCGATACCCTGCTCGTTCCCGGATACGCACCGGAAGAGCCGATTCCGGACGACCTCGTGCAGTCGGTGCGGGTAGCCGGTGCGAGCGCTCGGCGGATCGCCTCGGTATGCACCGGAGCGCTGGTTCTTGCCGAAGCCGGACTGCTGGACGGTCGCCGGGCGACGACGCACTGGTTGGCCTGCGAGCAACTGGCGCAACAGTTTCCGGCCGTCGAGGTCGACGCGGATGCCATCTTTGTCCGCGACGGTTCGGTGATCACCTCGGCGGGCGTCACCGCGGGTATCGATCTGGCGCTCGCGCTGGTGGAAGAGGACCACGGCGTCGAGGTGGCACGCTCGCTCGCCAAACATCTGGTGGTGTTCCTGCGCCGTCCCGGTGGGCAAGCGCAATTCAGTGTGCGCGCCAGCATCGGGATGCCACGCAGCAGTGGTCTGCGCAAGGTCGTCGATGCCGTCGTCGAGGATCTGTCGGCGGATCACAGCCTGGCCGCCATGGCCGGCCGTGCCGCGCTCAGCGAACGCCACCTGAGCAGGCTGTTTCGGCAGGAAACCGGCATGACGCCCGCGCAGTACGTCAAGCAGGTGCGCGTGGAAGCCGCGCAAGCACTGCTGGAGACGAGCGACGAACTGGTGGCCGCGATCGCTCGGCGCAGCGGTTTCGGATCCGAAGAGACCATGCGCCGCACCTTCGTCGAGGTCCTCGGCACGACACCGAGTGACTACCGGAGTCGATTCCGCACCACCACTCCCTGACTTCACGCCTTCGAAATCCAATCCGTACCAAGGAGTTCAGTCATGTCCTTATCTCGTCGCGCCGCCATCGGCGTGGGAATCGCCGGAACCGCAGCCGCCCTGTCGTCGACATCCGCAGCAGGCCAACCGAACCCGCTCCCGCTACCGGCGACCCCGTTGGCGGACAAGGCAACCGCATTGATAGACCGGACCCTGACCCCCGCCCTGCGCAACCACAGCGTGCGCGGCTTCTTCTTCGCCCGCGCGGTCGCCGACCGGCACGGCCTACGCCCCGGTGCCGACTACGACGAAGAAACCATGTACCTCATCTGCGTCCTACACGACGTCGGCCTTGCCGAAACCCCCAGCAGCGAACAACGATTCGAGATAGACGGCGCAGACCAAGCCGCCTTGTTCCTCGAAGCCAACGGCGTCACCGACACTCGAGTCGACACCATCTGGGACGCCATCGCCACCCACACCACCGGCTTCACCGATTCCCCCGTCTACCGCCGTCGCCGCCCAGCGGAATCCTGGCTGGCCGTAGCAGGCATCGGCATCGACGTAGCCGGCAGCCCTACCGACCTGCCCCCGGGCTACGCCGACCAGGTCCACGCCGCATATCCCCGCCTGGGCGGCACCCGAGTCCTCACCGAAACCATCGAAGCCCAAGCCCTGGCCGACCCCCGCAAGGCACCTCCGGCCAGCCTGGCCGGGGAAATCCTCCGGCTGCGTCACCCGGAAATAGCCCAGTTGAGTTGGGACGACATCGTGGCCTCCAGCGGCTGGCACGACTGATCGGAGCGCGATAGCCCGGGAAGGTGCTACTCGACTGGCTTGCAGCGGTAGGCGTCCACGGACAATTCGCAGTCGCGCTCCTTACTGCCCGACGTCGCGGCGATTCGGTGACCCACCGTCGCTCGACGTAAAAGTGGGGCGCCGGGTCGGGCGCCCCACTCGGGTCGGTGTTCTCGTCAGCTGCTCGCCGGTGCGGCGTCGACGGTGTCCTTCGCCTTGAGCTCGGCCTTCCATTCGCGGAAGCCTTCTTCGGTGCGTCCGCGGCGCCAGTAGCCCGAGATGGAGGCGGCCCATTCGGCGGTGACGCCGCGTTCCCGGCGGACGTAGCGGCGCATGTCGTGCATGACGGCCTGGGCTTCGCCGTGGATGAAGACCTGGACCTGGCCGTCGCGCCAGGGTGCCTTGCGGACGCTTTCGGCGAGGACCTCACCCGGCGACTGGGTGCCGCGGTGCAGCCAGGTCAGTTCGATGCCCTCGGGCTTCTGCAAGGGGAGCTCGTCCTCGGGGCCGGCGACCTCCACGAACGCGTAGCCGACGGCGGCCGGGTCCATCGCCGCCAATGCGGCGGCGATGGCGGGCAGTGCGGCCTCGTCACCGGCCAGCAGGTGCCAGTCGGCGTCGGCGCGGGGGGAGTAGGCGCCGCCGGGGCCGTACATATCGATGGTCTCGCCGGGCTGGGCCGCCGCGGCCCACGGTCCCGCGATGCCCTCGGCGCCGTGGTACACGAAATCGGCCGCGATCTGGCCCGCGTCCCGATCGACCGAACGGACGGTGTAGGTGCGCAGCACCTCGATCCCGTCGCGCTCGAAGATGAACTTGACGTAGGCATCGGTGAACTCGCTGGTCTGGAACGCGGCGAAGCCGGGGCCGCCGAGGTGCACCCGGATGAGGTGCGGGCTGAGCCACTCGGTGTGCTGCACGGTGAGGGTGGTGCGGGGTCTGGCCATAGGTAGTCCTCCCACTATCAACAATTAGGGTTACCTTACTTACCCTACTCCGAGTTGATCTCGAACGAAATCACGCGGTGTTCGGCTCATCGTGCGAGCAACCGCTGACGAACCCGCCGCGGCGGTCCAGGATGACGAACATGACCCAGACCGTGCCGACGCCGACCCACCTGGTGCAGCAGCGTTACCGAGACCCCGAGCCTACCGAACCCGCCCGGTGGAACGAGGTATTGCAGGTGCTGCACGAGCATCGTTCGGTGCGGCGCTATCTGGCCGACCCGGTGTCCGACGACACGCTGCGCCTGCTGATTTCGGCCGCCCAGTCCGCGCCGACCTCGTCGAATCTGCAGGTGTGGAGCGTCATCGCGGTGCGCGACCCGCAACGCAAAGCGCGGCTCGCGGCACTGTCGGGCAATCAGGCGCACATCCTGCAAGCGCCCGTATTGCTGGTCTGGACAGCAGATTTCGCGCGCCTGCGTCAGCTCGCGGACGACCGGAACGCCGCGCTGGACGGCGCCGACTACCTCGAATCCAGCTACGTCGGATTCATCGATGCGGCCCTCGCCGCGCAGAACGCGGTCGTCGCCGCGGAATCCCTCGGCCTCGGCACCGTGTATCTGGGGGCGCTGCGCAACAACCCGGAAGACGTTGCAGCGGAACTGAAGCTGCCCCCGCAGGTGTTCGCGGTCTTCGGGCTCGTCGTGGGCCATCCCGATCCGACCGAAGATGCCAGGGTCAAACCGCGGCTGCCCCAGGCTGCGGTACTGCATCACGAGACCTACGATCTCGCGGGGCAGCGCGAACACGTCGCTGACTATGAAGCCAGAATTGCCGAATTCTATGCCGAGCAACAACTCTCGCACTCGTGGGCCGAGCGTGTACTGGCTCGCCTCGGCTCCGTCGCTGGACTCGGTGGACGTGACCGATTGCGCAAGTCGCTGGAGAATCACGGCTTCCACCTGAAGTGACAGTCGGGCTCGTGTGTGCTCCGCGAGCAGTATCGAAGCAGCGAATGTGGTCTGCGGCGGTTGCATCGCCAGAACTGAATCGCCCAGCGTCTGTCGCGTGATGGCCGCTGCGAAGGGCGACACCTGATGGCGTTGGCGGGGTCGATCACGTGGCATCCCGGCCCGGTGGCTATTTGCGCCCCGCGGTGCGGGAGGTCTATTGCACCGCCGGACCCACAAAGGCCAGCCGTGCACCGATCCCCAGCACCGCGAATCCGTAGTCTGCTCGGCGCGTAGCGAGTCACCTGACCTGCGGTGTTACCCTCATCGACCGCCGGGAACTACGCCCGCGCCCACCGGGGCCGGTAGCGTGACGTGCCGATCGATCCCGAAACATGCGATGATCCCATGTCATGTGTCCGGGGTCACCGACCGACGATCCCGGGCGCCGCGTCGTTGCCGCACGAGAGAAGGACCGCACTATGACAGCCGCCGACAGTCATTTATCGGACGCTGGAACGCACGATTCGACCGGCACCGGGGACTCGGAGGGCTATTCGCGCGGCCTGAGCCCGCGCACCATTCAGATGATCGCCATCGGCGGCGCCATCGGCACCGGCCTGTTCTACGGCGCGGGTGGCGCGATCGAGCAGGCCGGACCGGCCCTGATCCTCGCTTACCTGGCGGCGGGCCTGGCGATCTTCGTGATCATGCGGGCGCTGGGGGAGTTGCTCACCTATCGACCGGTCTCCGGCAGTTTCGCGGAGTACGCGCACGAATTCCTCGGCCGTTACGCCGGTTTCGTCACCGGGTGGTCGTACTGGGCGGTGTGGGTGGCCACCTGCATGGCCGAGATCACCGTGGCGGGCAAGTACGTGCAGTACTGGTTCGACATCAAGCCGTGGATCACGGCGCTGGTGGTGCTCGCGCTGATGTTCGCGGCGAACCTGATCTCGGTGCGGCTGTTCGGTGAGGGCGAGTTCTGGTTCTCCGCCATCAAGGTCACCGCGATCATCGGCATGATCCTGCTCGGTATCGGCGTGCTGACCATCGGTTTCGGTCATGCCGCGAACCCGACCGTCACCAACCTGTGGGCCGACGGCGGCGTGTTCCCGAACGGCTTCGGGCAGTCGCTGCTGGTGTTGCAGATCGTGCTGTTCGCCTACGTCGGCGTCGAGCTGGTCGGCGTCACCGCCGGTGAGGCGCGCGAACCGCGCAAGACCCTGCGCAAGGCGATCAATACGCTGCCGTTCCGCATCGGCCTGTTCTATGTCGGCGCGCTGCTGGTGATCATGTCGGTGTCCAGCTGGCGCACGTTCCAGGCGGGCAAGAGCCCGTTCGTCGAGGTGTTCCAGCAGATCGGCATCCCCGGCGCGGCGGGCATCATCAACTTCGTGCTGCTGACGGCCGCGTTGTCCTCGTGCAACTCGGGCATCTACTCGACCGGCCGCATGCTGCGCACCTTGTCGCTGCACGGCGAAGCCCCGTCCGCGCTCAGCAAGCTGAGCGCGCGCCACGTGCCCTACATCGGCATCTCGGCGTCGGCGGCGATGATGGTCATCGGCGTGATCGTCAACATCATCTCCCCGGACAAGGCGTTCGCCTACATCACCTCGGTGAGCACCATCGGCATCATCTTCGTGTGGGGCATGATCCTGGTCTGTCACCTGATCTACCGCGCCAGGGTGGCCCGCGGTGAGCTCCCCGCCGCCGACTATCGCCTGCCCGCCGCGCCGTACACGACGGTGTTGGCGCTGGCGTTCCTCGCGCTGGTGGTCGTTCTGCTCTTCTTCACCGAGAGCGGCCGCACCGCCGTAGCCGTGGGCGTCGTCTGGGCGGTGCTGGTCTCCGTCGGCTACCTCGCCCTCACCCGCCTCGGAAAGAGCGCCGACGCAACGGATCCCGCGCGCAAGTCCGCCGCCCGCTAGTCGCGACAGCCGCACACCTCTCGATTTCCCGCATACCGAATCGCATCCGATTTTGTACGCGGAAAATCAGGAGGTGTGCGGCTCTCGGCTCAACTGTCTGGGTTACTCGCGTTCTGCTCGTGATCGCCGCTGTTTCGAGGTTTGCGCAGGTAGCGAGCCCGGCGCGGGAAGGAAGAAGTTCAGCACCAGGCGGGTGATGTCGGCCAGGAAGCGCTCGCGGGAGACCGGCGGCTGATCCAGGATGTACCGGATGGCCAGGTGCTCGACCGTGCGGACCAGCATCCAGGACGCCGCCGCGAAGTCCACATCGTCGGGCAGCGAGTCCCGGTGCATGGTCAGCGCGACCCGGGCCAGGTCGCCGATCTGCTGCTCGAAGGCGAAGACGGTGTTGTCCCCGCTGAGCCGCGGCGTCTGCTCGATGACCGCGCGCAGCAGCGCCGGATGGCTGCCCAGCGCGTCGAGCAGCGCGGAAATCGTTGCCGGGACGGCGGTTTCGGGCGGCTCGTGCAACTGCGCGAGCACGCTGCTGTGCACCCGCGACGCCACCTCGCTGTTGTAGCGGTCGATCACCGCGGTGACGATGGCGTCCTTGCCCGGAAAGTATTGGTACAGCGAACCGGGACTGATGCCCGCGGCGTCGGCGATCCGGTTGGTGGACGCGCCGTCGTAGCCGTGTTCGATGAGCACGGTCTGCCCGGCATCGATGATGCGCGCCACCATGGCGCGAGAGCGCTGCTGCTGCGGCGTTTTCCGCGTCTTCGGTGGCATCAGAAGACGAATTGAACGCGAGTATTTATTCGTGTCAGCATCGTTTCATGGTTGCACACAATGACGTCGTGCACGAGAGCCCCAGTGCGCCCGTGCCACTCGGTCCGGACTCGTTGACCTGGCGGATCTTCGGTTCCCTCTATTTCGCGCCCAGCGGACTTTTCCTCGGCATGGTGCAGAACATGCACCCCGGCCTCGGCGCGGGCGTGGAGTACCACTCCGAGATCCAGGACGAGTTCTATCAGCGGGTGCTGCGGTCGGCGTACCCGATCGTCGGCGTGGTCTTCGACGGGCCGCGTGCCGAGCAGACTGCCCGCGAGATCGTGAACTACCACCGCACGATCAAAGGCACCGACGCGCAGGGACGCCGATACCACGCCCTCGATCCCGGCACCTTCTACTGGGCGCACGCGGTGTTCTTCGTGCAGACCCTGCGCGCCGGCGAGCTGTTCATGGGCGGACTCTCGCCCGAACAACGTGAACAGCTGTGGCGCGAGCAGTACCAGTGGTACGAGATGTACGGGATGAGCATGCGGGTGGTTCCGAAGAGCTGGCCGGAGTTCCAGGATTACTGGAACGACATGTGCGACAACGTCTTGGAGCCGACCCAGGCCGCATGGGATGTCTACCGCCTGGCCGAGAACGCGCCCGTACCGCCGTTCCCGGTGCTGGACATGCTGCCGAAATCACTGTGGGAGAAGATGGTTCGCCCGTTCGGCGCCAGGTTCTATCAGTTCGTCACCGTCGGCCTGTGCGACCCGTCGATCCGGCGCACCATGGGCTTCACCTGGACCCGCCGCGACCAGTTCTGGTTCGACCGCTGGTGCGCGCTGTTCACGGCGATGAACCGGGTGACGCCGGACGAGATCCGCTACTTCTTCCCGCGCATCCGGGCCGGGCGCCGCCGCGAACGCGGACTGCGGCCCGCCACGCTACCGCCGCCCGAGGCCCCCGAATTGCTCTGGCCCGCAACCGAACACCGCGACGATCCCAAACACTATTGCCCGGTCCACGCCGATCACGGGTCGACTCCCGCCACGAAATTCCGGCAACTGACAGGATTTTGACCGATGCTGGACGTGAATACCGCCGCACACCCCAACGACTACTACTACCGCCCCGGCATGCCGCTGCGACCACCACCGCCGCGCGCCGTTGCGAGCGAATTATGGTACGAGCCAAGGAAATCGATACTGTCGCCGTGGATCGAGGTGCGCCCGGTCCCGGCCGAAACGCCACGCACCCGGCTGATGGCCGACCACCTTTGGCAGGGCGACGAACCGATGGACCGGCTCGTCGCCGCGTTCGGCCGGATCGGCACGGCCGAGGGCAGACGCCTGCTCGAGCACGCGCTCGACCACGGCATCGACACCCTGGACGATCCACCCCCGGACCTGGTCGCGCTGTTCGCCACGCTCGACAACCCGCCGGACTGGTACGACCCCGACCTCTGGGAATACGGCCGCCAACTGTGGATCAACGTCTCCACCTCCGGCAAACTCGCCATGGGCGTGCAGGACTTCATGGGCACCTTCGTCGGCGCCGAAGTCGCGTCCGCGACCGGGGCCACCGGCCGGTTCGTCAACGACCCCTATCGGCGAAACCTGGAGACCTCCACCTGGTTCCGTAATGTGACGGTGCGCGGCGGCATGGACCGCTGGTCCCCGGTCTTCAAAGACACTGTCCGCGTGCGACTCATGCACGCCCAGGTGCGCGCCGGGCTGCGCCGAGCCTGGGGCGCGGACCATTTCGCCGAGCACGGCAACCCCATCTCCAACAGCACCATGATGGGCGCGGCGGTCACCTTCGGACTCTCGCCGATGTGCTTCGACCACGCACACGGCCGCAAATGCACTGAGCGGCAACTAGATGCGGTGATGCACTATTGGGCCTACATCGCCTACGTGTTCGGCGTCGCGGACGAACTGATCCCGCGCACCGCCCGCGAAGGCATGGAGATGTCGGACTATATGGTCGCGACCGCCGGTGTCGCACCGCAGTGGACGGCGAACATGGCCGGCGCGGCTACCCATCGCCTGGCCGGTGGCACAAGCTTGGTCGATCGGCTGAAAGTCCAAGCCACGGCACCGCTGCTCGGCCTGCTGACCTACTTCAGTAGCGAGTCACTCGTCCGAGAGTTGCTCCGCAGTACGCCATTACGTGACGTACCGGTCCAACCGTGGGCCACGCTGACGGGCGTCGCCGCAGCACTTGACGTCCGCCTCCGAGCACTCGACGACACACTCCCCGGCGCACACAGCCGCATGCAGCGCCGCGCGGCCACCGACGACCCGGTCTGGCGCCGCAACACCAAGGTCGCCAAGCTCCTCGCCGCCCGCGTCGGCATCTACGGCACCCCCTACGACCAACACGACAACTCGGCCACCGGACTGGCCCGCTGCCCGATCCGATGACCCACCAATCCCCACCGCTCGTTGTCGAGCTGCACCGATCCGGCCGCACGGTGCTCGTCCCACCCGCACTGACCGTGCTCGAGGCCTTGGAGAACGTAGGCGTCGCCGTCGACTCGATGTGCCGGGCAGGCATCTGCGGAACCTGCGAAACCGTCGCCCTGTCCGGAACCGGCACCCGACCCGACCACTACCCGCGCCCACTCCGCCTCTGCACCACCGCCCCCGGCACCCTCACCCACCTAGTCCTCGACCTGTAGCCAGAGCAGCCGGGCCTCAGCGGGCGGCGACAGACTCGTGACTTGCCAAGCCGCAGAGCCGGAAACCGATGGCGGCGAGCAGCGGCGCGCGCATCGAACCGCGGCGGCTGCGGCGAGGAGGGCTCGGCGGGCGACGACTGGAGACTCGCGACTCGCCGAGCCGCTCTGTTCGATGCCCGCCAGCGGGGTCAGTGCTTGCACACCGAGGGTTGCACCGGCGCGCGTTGGCAGGGTTTGCAGCGGCGCGCACCGACAGGTTGCGCTGACATACGCCCAGGCTGCACGGGTGTGCGGTGCCGAGGTTGCACGGGCGTGCGGCGGTTGTGATCATGGCTTCGCGCGCGGCGTGCAGGCTCTCGGCACAGTAGCGTTGCGTGCAACAAGGCCGGGCCTCAGGAAGCGTGGTCGGGGGCGATTCGGTGCTGGGTCGAGCGGTGGAGGTTGGAGCATGACAACTAAGACGTTGGCGGAGTTGGTGCCGGGCGAACTGCCCGCGGGGATCGCCGGGCTGGCGCCGGAGGTGCAGGCCGAACTTGCCACGGTGGTGGTGGAGGCCAGGCGTAAGCAGGCGGCCGACTTGGAAACCGCCGCGTACTCGCTGCTGGACTTCGTGCCTCGGTTCCTGCGCGGTGCGGTCAAGAAGGCGGCGGGGCTGTGACCGATGTGGCGGGCGCTCAGCTGACCAAGCTCGCCCGCACGCTCGGCGTGCCCGTCGACCGGCTCGACTACCTCGCCGACGTCCCAGCGACGGACCTCAGAGACTTCCGTTTCCAGATCGCCGACCTGCTGTTCGAAAGCCAATCCGGCGGGCTGCGCAAGGTCGCTGCTGCGGCCAAGGTGATCCCCGCCCAGATCATCGCGAAGCTGGTCGCCCGCAACCGCAACGCGCTGCTCGCGGCACGCATGGCGGGAGTGCTGGAGCCATCGCACGCGGTCGACGTCGCCAAGCGCCTGCCCGTCGACTTCCTCGCCGAGGTCGCACCACTGCTCGACGCGCGCCGCTCCGCGTATCTCATCGCCGACCTACCGACGGACACCATCGTCGCCGTCGGCAAACTCCTTGCCCGCCACCAGGATTGGATCACCCTCGGCGACCTGATGGCCGTCATCTCCGATGACGCCGCCCGCGCCGCGCAAGACGCCCTCGACGGCACCGCCCTGCTGCACGCCGCCTACCTCGTCGATGACGCCGAACACCTGGCACGCCTGGTCGCCTTGGTCTCCGAGGCAAAGCTGGCCGAGATGCTCCGCGCCGCCGCCGAACACGACCTCTGGGACGAATACCGCAGCACCCTCGACGGCCTGCCCGACCCAGCCCTCGCCACGGTCCGCGCCGCAGCCAACCAACTCCCACCCGCCCTCCGCGACCGCGCCCTCACCGAGATCGCCGACCGCCGCCCCACATAACCCCAACCCCGAACTGGCGCACCCTTCTCGGATCAGCACCCCTTCTCGCGATCTGCACCGACTGGCCATGACAGCACCCCACCCGCACTCCGCCGCCATGTCCCACGAGCGACCCGACCCCGCGCCGAGCGGTACCTGATGGCGGCTCCACTCGCACTTGTCCACCACTATGTCCCGCACGCCGCCCAGCCCTGCTTCGTGCGGGACATGACGGCGGATTCACTCGTAGTTCTTCGCGACTACGGCCGGGCACCCGAGTTGGTGCAGGTCCCGAGAGTCGGTGCGGACCCCCAGAAACGGTGCGGTGGTCGCGTGCAGCGGTTCGGGAAGGGTCGGCGGCACCACTCGCAGTTCGCCGCCACTAGGTACCGTTGATCATGAACCCACCGGGGTCAGGGATTTTCAGGTAGTCGGCTACGTACGCTCCGCCCGCCAAGCAGTACGAGAATAGAGCTGTTGGAATCGTCGGGGCCTGATGAGGATGTGTGCCATGGTCACCCTTCGTATCGCGACGTTCAATCTGGAAAACTTCGACGAGACGCCGAACCCCACCCCGTTCGAGCCGACCCTCGCCGACCGCATCGCCGTGATGCGCCCGCAGCTCGACCGCCTCCGCGCCGACGTCCTGTGCTTGCAGGAGGTGAACGGCCAAGAGCGCCCCGGACAACCTCGATCGCTGCTCGCCCTGGCCGAACTACTCCAGGGCACCGCACTGGCCGGCCGCAATGTCGTATCGACGGAGAAGGCGAACGGCGAGGTGTTCGACGAACGCAATCTCGCGGTGGTCACCTCGCTGCCGGTCACCGCCCGCGCCCAACTGCTCAACGATCTCGTCGCCGCCCCGGTTTACCAGGTGCTGACCGCGAATCCCCCTGCGCTGCAACCACAGACGATCGGCATCGAACGCCCGATCCTGCACGTGGAATTGGACCTGCTCGGCGCCCCGCTGCACGTGATCGTGGTGCACCTGAAGTCGAAACTGCCCACCGACATCACCGGCCAGAAGCTGGACCGCTTCACCTGGCGCGACGCGGGCGCGGCGGCCGAGGGTTCGTTCCTGTCCGACATGAAGCGGATGAGTCAGGCCGTGGAGGTCCGGCGCCTGGTCGACCAGATCCTCGACCAGGACCCGAACGCTCGCATCGTGGTGGCCGGCGACTTCAACTCCACCACCGACGAGGTGCCGCTGGTCGCGATCCTCGGCAATGTCGAGGACACCGGCAACGGCGCGCTGGCCGGCCGCGTCCTGGTGCCGCTGGAGAACACCATCCCCGAATCCGCGCGCTACTCGCTGTTCCACCACGGCACCGGCTACATGCTGGACCACCTGCTGGTCACCCGCAATCTGCTGGCCCACTACCGCGGCACGGAGATCCACAACGAGTTGCTGCACGACGAGTCCGCCGACTTCGCGACGGACAAGAAGTTCCCCGAGTCCGATCACGCACCGATCGTCGCGACGTTCGAGTTCGCCTGACGAAGTCCCATCCGGCCGGACTTCGGCACAGGACCCTAGCTGACGACGATCTTCCTACTCGGCATGCACGCCGCAGCCAGCACCATCACACCCGCCATCACCGCCACCGTGATGAAGACCAGATGCACCGCCGACGACAGGATCGCGGGCACCGGATGATCGGTGTCGCCGACCCGCGCGTTCACGATCGCCCCGAAGACCGCGACACCCACCGCACTACCGATCGAGCGCGCGAACATATTGGCCGAGGTCACCACACCCCGCTCGGTCCAGTCCGCGCTCGTCTGCGCCGCGATGAGGGTGGGCGTCGCGACCAAACCCATCCCGACACCGATCACGAAACACGACCCGGCAACCTGCCACAGTGTCGAGTCCTCGGTGATCAGCAGCGTGGTCACGGCACCGACGGTCGCCAGCCCACTGCCGATCAGCGCGGTCGCCCGGAACCCGATGCGCAGGTACACCTTTCCTGCCTGGGACGCGGCAATCGGCCAGCCGAGGGTGAGCGCACCGACGGTGAGCCCCGCGACGAGCGCACCGGTCCCGAGCACGCCCTGCGTGAAAGTCGGTACGTAGGTGGTCAATCCGACCAGGATGGCCCCGACCAGCACCGAGACCAGGCTGCTCGCGATGACCACCCGCCGGGTGAACACCCACAGCGGCAGAATGGGATTGGCCGCCCGCCGCTCGACCAGACCGAACAGCACGAGCAGTGCCGCGCCGCCGGCGAAGATGCCGATGCTCGCGGGGGAGTCCCACGCCCAGGCTTGTCCGCCCTCGAGTAACCCGAGGATCAGCGCACCCGCGCCGATCGTCAACAGCGCCGCACCGAGATAGTCCACCTGTTGCTTGCGGCGCGGCGCGCTCTCGGTGAACTTGCGCAGCAGCATCCACGCGGCCACCGCCGAGAGCGGCAGGTTGATCAGGAAGATCCAGCGCCAGCTGAGGTAATCCGCGAAAACACCGCCGAGCAGCGGCCCGGCCACCGACGACATGGCCCACACGCTCGCCAGGTAACCCTGCACCTTGGCCCGCTCGGTCAGTGTGTAGAGGTCACTCGCGATGGTCATCGTCATCGGCTGGATCGCACCGGCGCCGATGCCCTGCACCGCCCGGAAGATGATCAGCCCGAGCATGCTGGTCGCCAGCCCGCATAGTAGTGAGCCGAGCGCGAACACCGCGATTCCGAACATCAGGACCGGCTTACGCCCGACCGTGTCGGCGAGCTTGCCGTAGATCGGCACGGTGACCGCCTGCGCCAGCAGATAGATGGAGAAGAGCCACGGGAACTGGGCGAAGCCGCCGAGCGTGCTGGTGATGGTCAGCACCGCGGTGGCGATGATGGTGGAATCCAACGCCACCAAACCGGTCGACAGCATCAGCGCGCCGAGGATGGCACCTCGCTCCGACCGGAAGCCGACGGACGATGCCACTGTCTCGGTCGCCACGCGCGCGGCCCCTTTCGTTTGTTCGACTAACCATCATCACGAACGTATCGCGATGTCAGCTATTCCCGCCTGGAATTTTCCCACCCCTCGGGACCGGCGCGCGGCGGGAAGACGGTGGCGGCGGGCAGTGGGCACCCTGCGGCCGAAACCGGCGATGTTGGACTGTCGTACATACGGAGTTGGACTACCGCACATCTCTGGCAAACAATTAGCAATCAAATTGACGTAACTCGACGTTCTGCTGAACCGCGCCGAATGTTGCCGGTAGTTGAATGCACTGCGGTGAATGGTTAACGACGTTTGTCCGACCAGGTGGAATCGGGCGAAAAAACGGCGCGAACAGGACGTTCCACCCCAACTGCATGCGGAGGTCCTTACTCCGTATAATTCCGGTGTCTCAGCTCACAGGCGCTTCCAGGTGGAAGCTGTAGACAGTCATCTCAGTACGGTTGTACTGTCTGCCGATGTGTTCAGGACGACGCTGTAGGTAGGTGGTGTTAAGGCTCGGGCAGTTGAGCATTTCACTGATGTTTCCTCAGCGTCGAAATGAATCGTTGTCCTAAGCGTGAGGGCGCGGACGACCCCAATCCATTCAATCTAGATACCGACCCGACCGGATAGTGAACGGGGCCTCCCGATGGAAATCTTCTGCATAATTCTGCTTGTCTATCTCGTCTTCGCGGAGCCATTTTTCGAGATATTCTCGGTCCGCGTCTTCACGCGTGAATTCGGTGCGCGATCCGACGCGCGCGTGCGCCTGTACCAGGGCGGCGTCTTCCGCACCTGGGCCACGCTGGCGGTCATCATCGTGGCGTTCGCGGTGAGCGGCACCTCGGTGCACGAGCTCGGGCTGACCCACTTCGACTTCAGCGTCTTCCGCGGCTTCTCGCTCGCGGAGAAGATCATCAGCCTGGCCATCGTCACCATCTACGTCTCGTATCTGTTTGGCCCCGTGCTGATTCCGCTGCTCGGCGGGCAGCGCGGCAAGGACTGGATCGCGAGCAAGATCGAGTACGTCGTCTTCATCACGCCGGAGACCTCCATCGAGCGGTTCTGGTGGCTGGCGAACTCCTTCAGCACGCCCGCCGAGGAGGTCGTCTACCGCGGCTTCACCATCTACGCGGTGGCGCTGCTCTGGCCGGACCTGCCCTTCTGGATCCTGATCATCGTTGCCGGTGGCGTCATCGATGGCCTGCGGCACGGATTCCGGCCTGCCGTCTCCGCCCAGGTGATATTCGGTGGCGTCGCGCTGGCGCTCACCTACAAATTGACCGGTGCGATCTGGCCGACCATCGCGGTGAAGCTCTTCCACGACCTGCGCGTGCTGGCATTCCCGCTGGCCCAGGCCCGGCGCAATCTGGCCGCGCGTGGATTGTCCGAAATTCCCGGGAAAACCCTGAGCGACCATAATGTCCCCGCCGTCGCGGACAATACTGAAAATTCAGTCGAGCCACGTACTTCTGTTTCTACGTAGTAGGGATAGTGCTTAGATGTCTGCAGAAATGGCCCGTCGGACGGCCGACGAGATCAGTTTGTTTCTCACCGAAACACTCGGGGATTTATTGGACATTGCCACCGATGATGTCGCGCTGAGTGAGCCTTTCGCGAGTTTCGGGCTCACCTCGGCGGTGGCGCTGGTATTCGTGGGCAAGATTTCCACCTGGATGGGTAAACCGCTCCCGCCGGATCTGCCCTGGGAGTATCCGACCGTGCACGCCCTTGCCGAGGGGCTCGCGGCGGCGCAGGACAGCAGCGAACCGGTAGTGCCGGATACCCGGGATCGGGAGCCCGAAGTCGGGGGGCGCCCGGTTCGGGACAACACCGCGCAGGAACCGGTGGCCATCATCGGCATCGGTTGCTCGTTCCCCGGACTGCGCGGACCCGAGCAGCTGTGGGAAACCCTCTGGCGCGGCCGGGAATTGGTCGGCGAAGCGCCGGACGCCAGGCACGACTGGCCGCCGTCCGGCGGCGCGCGCGGCGAGCGACGCCGCGCCTGGTTCGGCGCCTTCCTCGAGGACCCGTACGCGTTCGACGCCAACTACTTCGGCATCGGCGACGCCGAGGCCGCGGCGATGGACCCGCAGCATCGCCTGCTCGCGGAGACCGTGGCCGACGCCTTCGAGGACGCGGGCGTGCCGGTAGAACGGCTGGCCGGCACCTCGACCGGCACCTTTGTGGGCATCACCGCGGGCGACTATGCCCGTGGCATGGGCGAGGCCGCCGAGTTCGGGATGCCGATCGCCGCCGTCACCGGCAATGCCAGCAGCATCGCGGCAAACCGCCTGTCCTACCTCTACGACCTGCGCGGCCCGAGCGTCAGCGTGGACACCGCCTGCTCGTCGTCGCTGGTGGCCCTGCACATGGCGCTGCGCAGCCTGCACGACGGCGACTGCGATGTCGCCGTGGTCGGCGGGGTGAACATGACCCTCGACCCGCGGGTCACCGAGTCGCTGGCCGACGCGGGCATGATGGCCGCCGACGGGCGATGCAAGACCTTCGACGAGCGCGCCGACGGATATGTCCGCGGCGAGGGCAGCGCCGCCGTCGTACTGAAGCCTTTGGCGCAGGCCGAACAGGACGGCGATCGCGTGTACGCGGTGCTGCTCGGCTCGGCGATAAACCAGGACGGCCGTACCAACGGGCTGACCGCGCCCAGCTACCAGTCCCAGGTCGACGTGCTGCGCCGCGCCTATCGACGGGCCGGTGTGCACCCCGGCGACGTGCAGTACATCGAGGCACACGGCACCGGCACCATCCTCGGCGACGCCATCGAAGCCCGCGCATTGGGCGCCGTCTTCGCCGAGAACCGCGGTAGCGAAGATAAATTCCTGGTCGGCTCGGCCAAGACGGTGGTCGGCCACCTCGAGGCCGCCGCGGGCATCACCGGGCTGGTGAAGACCGCCCTGGCGCTGCACCACGGGCAGGTGCCCGCGAACCTGAACTTCGAATCGCCGAGCAAGCACATCGCTTTCGACGAGCTGCCGTTCGACGTGCCTGCGGCGAACCAGGATTGGCCGCGCCGTAGTGGGCGGGCACTGGCGGGCGTGAGCTCCTTCGGCTTCGGCGGCACGAACGCGCACGCCGTCTTGACCGGCCCACCCGCACCGGCGGCACGCCCTGCGGCAACCGAAAAGCCTTACCTGGTCAGCATTTCCGGCCGCAGCGAGCAATCGACGCTCGACCTGGTCGACAGCTGGATCGACATGCTACGCGACGGCACGGCAGCGCCGATCGCCGAACTGGCGCAGACCTCGACCGCGCGTCGGGCCCAGCATCCGTTCCGGGTGGCCGTCGCCGCGCGCGACCACGCGGACCTGGCCGAGCAGCTCACCGCCATCTCCGGCGGTTCGCTGCCGCTCGGCGCCGCCGCGGGCCGGGTGCCGCGCAGTGGGCCGGGCAAGGTGGGCTTCGTCTTCACCGGCCAGGGCAATCAGTGGGTCGGCATGGGACGCAAGCTGATTCGGCACCAGCCGGTATTCCGTGACGCCTTGCTCGCGGTCGATCGCGAGTTGCGCGTCGAACTCGGCTGGTCCACCTTCGCCGTGCTCGATCGGGGCCGGGACGAGGAGGCTCTCGCCGACACCGGCACGGCGCAGCCGGTGCTGTTCGCCCTTCAGGTCGCTCTTGCGACGCTGTGGCAGTCGTGGGGGATCACCCCCGCCGCCGTGGTGGGACACAGCGTCGGTGAGGTCGCCGCCGCACACGTCAGCGGTGCGATCGACCTGCGTACCGCGGCACAGATCATCGCGGCTCGGGCCAAAGCTACTGCGCGACTGCGTGACAACGGCTGCATGGCCGTGGTCAACCTGCCCGCCGCGGAACTCGAACTGCCGCAACGGGTCTACCTCGCGGGCACCAATGGACCGAAGTGGACGCTGATCTCGGGCAACACGAGTGCCGTCGACGGCTTCCTGGCCCGGCTGGACGGCGAGCAGGTGATGACCCGCCGCCTGCCCGGCCGCTACGCCTTCCACTCGCCGCTGATGCGCGACTGCCTGCCGGAATTCGCGGCGGACATGCCGTGCATCCAACCCCGCGAGGGCAGCATCCCGTTCTTCTCGACCGTCACCGGCGGCCGGGTCGACGGCGCGCAACTGAACGGCCTCTACTGGACCGATCAGGTGGTGCGCCCGGTGCAGTTCGCGGAGGCGGTGGGCGCCATGATCGACGCCAACGTCGGCTCGTTCATCGAGATCGGCCCGCACCCCGCACTCAACGGCATGCTGAAAAGCCTGCTCCGCCATCATGATCGAGCCGGGGTCGCGGTGCCGTCGCTGGTCCGCGACGTGGACGACCTGTCGGTGCTGCTGGCCGCCCTCGGCGAACTGCATGTCCGCGGGCACGAGGTGCGCTGGGCCGGCGTGGACGCGGTGCAGCGGCCGCAGGCCCGGTTGCCGTTGTATCCGTTCGAGCGCAAGTCGTATCGGATCGTCGGCGGCGTGCCGAGTGTCGAAGCGGCCCCGGTGTCGCGCGCGACGACGGATCTGTTCACCGCCGACGTCGACTACGTCGCGCCGCGTACCGAATACGAGCAGGTGGTCGCCGAGATGTGGGCCGAGCTGCTCGGTCTGGAGCAGGTCGGCGTGTTCGAGAACTTCTTCCGCATCGGCGGGCATTCGCTGGCCGCCACCCAGTTCGTCCGCAGACTCCGCGAACTCTTCGAGATCGAGTTCGCGCTCCGGCGCATGTTGCAGGAGCCGACCGTGGCCCAGGTGGCCGCGGCGCTGGAGGAGCTGATGGTCGAACAGGCCGATGCCGCCCTTTTGGAGAGCGATCATGAACTCACCGGCTAGCAGCCTGGCGTTGGCGCGCCTGCGGGAACGCCGCGCCGCGGGCATCTCCACCACCACCGTTCCGCTGTGCGAGGGCGCGGGGCCGTTCCCGGTGACGCCCGCCCAGCGTGGCATCTGGTTGCACGAGCAGCTGGCCGGTCACGCCGCGATCTACCATGTGCCGCTGGGCATTCGGATCACCGGACCGCTCGATGTCGCGGCACTGCACGCGGCCGCCGACGCGGTGACCCACCAGCAGCATGCCTTCCGCACGGTTTTCAAGGAGACGCCGGATGGCCTGCGGGCCGAGGTCGTCGAGGCTACCGACGCAGATTGGCAGACGCCCGACCTGCGCTTGGTGCCCGCGAAGGCGCGGGCGGCGGCGGTCGATCAGCTGCTCGAATCCCTCGCAGGGGCCCCGTTCGACCTGGCGGCCCGGCCGCCGGTGCGGTGGGCGCTGATCCGGCTGGCCGAGCAGGAGTGGATCCTCGCAGTCGTCGCGCACCACCTCGTGCTGGACGGATTGTCGATAGCACTGCTGATCGATCAGCTGTGGGCGGCCTACGGTGCCGCCCGGCACGACGCGGAGAGCATCCTGCCCGTTCCGCCGCGTCAGTACGCCGACTACGCCGTGTGGAGTGCCGAACATGCCGTGCCGGCAACGCAAGCGGCGGCGGTCGAACGCCGGGCCGCACTGTTGCGTGGCGCCCCGCCGCTGGACCTGTCCATCGGTCGCCGCCCGCGGCGCGTGGGCAACACCGGTGCGCGCGTCGAGACTTCGTTCCCGCGACAGGTGGCCGACGCCGTCCGCGCGTGTGCCGCGGCCAATGGTGTGCCACCGTTCGTGTTCCTGTTGGCCTGCTACGAACTGACTTTGGCGCACCGCACCGGACAGCGTGACTTCTGCATCGGCATCCCGATGGCGGCCCGCCCGTACGCCGAGCTCGCGAAGACCATCGGGCACTTCGTCAACACCGTCCCGGTCCGCGCCGATCTCACGACCGCACAGACCTTCCGCGAGCTGTTGCACCGCACCCGCGACACCGCGATGGTGGCCTACGACGACGAGACCGTCCCGTTCGAGCAGATCGTCGAGGCCATCGGCGGACCGTGGGATCCGGCCTTCAGCCCGATCTTTCAGACCCTGTTCGTGCAGCAGGTGCTGGAGCGCCCCGATCTGAGCGAGTGGGGCCTGACCGTCGAATGGCACACCATCGACACCGGCGCCACCCTCTACGACCTGGTGATGCACGTCGCCGAGACCGGCTCGGAGCTGGTCTGCCACCTGACCTACAACGCGAAGCTGCTCAATGCGGCGGCGGCAGCCGACCTGGCCCAGGACTTCCTGACCCTCGCCGCCGCGGCGGCCACCGCACCGGAAACGCCGGTCGATGACCTGCTCGCCGCACTGCCGGTGCGTGCGTACACGATGAACGACGAAGCGGCCGAAACGGATTCGGCCGAATCCACAGAGGTCGCTTTCGAAGCCCCGATCGGCGAGCGGGAAACCCGCCTCGCGGCCCTCTGGGCACAGGCGCTCGAGCGCACCGACATCGGCCGCCACGACGACTTCTTCTTGCTCGGCGGCACGTCCCTCGCGGCAACCCGGGTGATCTCCCAGATCCTCGACGAGTTCGGCGTAAGTGTCTCGCTGCGTGAGCTTTTCGAGAGCCCGACGATCGTGACGGCCGCCCGGTTGATCGAATCGGCGTCCGCGGAGCAGGATTCGCTGCCACCGCTGCAAGCCGCGCCACGCGCGGACGGTGAGCTGCTCGCGGTGTCCTACGCCCAGGAGCGCCTGTGGTTCCTGGAGACCCTGGACCCCGGCAACGCCACCTACATCATGCCCGGCGGCCTGCGGCTGCGCGGCGAGCTCGAGGTCGCCGCGGTGGAGCAGGCGCTGGCGCTGGTGGAACAGCGGCACGAGGTGCTGCGCAGCGTGTACCGGACCACCGAGGACGGTCAGCTGCGTCAGGTGGTCCGCCCGTATTCGCCACGGCCGCTGGATTTCACGGATCTCAGCACGTTGCCACCCGAGCAGCGCGGCGACGCCGAGGCCGAGCTCGCGGCGAGCGTCTACCGTGCCCCGTTCGATCTGGCCGAGGGCTCGGTCTGGCGCTACCACCTGATCAAGTCCGGCCCGGACGAGTACCTGCTGGCCATCGCGCTCCACCACATCGTGTGTGACGGTTGGTCCGTTGCCGTACTGAGCCAAGAGGTTTCGGCGCACTACCGCGCCGCGGTCGCGGGCGTGGCCGCGCCGCTGCCGCCGCTGGTGGTGCAGTACGCGGACTACGCGGCCTGGCAGCGCGGCAATGCCGACCGGCTCGACGGGCAACTGGAGTTCTGGCGGACCGAACTGGCCGACCCGACGGTCACCGAGATCCCCGGCGACCGGCCACGTCCGGCCCGCCGCACCTCGCGCGGCGCGGTGGAGCGGCTGGCCGTCGACCCGCAGGTGATGGCCGAGGTCAGGGCGCTCGCCGCCCGCAGCGGCGTCACCACCTTCGCGGTGCTGCTCGCCGCGTTCTACGCGATGCTGAATCGGTATACCCGCCAACAGGATCTGATCGTGGCCTCGCCGATCGCCGGGCGCACCCGGTCGGCGGTGGAACCGCTGGTCGGCTGCTTCCTCAACACCTTGGCACTGCGGACCGAAGTCGATCCGGAAGAAACCTTCACAGCACTGGTGGCCCGCGTCGGCAAGACGGTCCTGTCGGCACATGCCAACCAGGACTTGCCTTTCGAGAAGGTCATCGAGGCAATGGTGCCGACCAGGGACATGAGCCGCACCCCGCTGGCCCAGGTCATGTTCAACTACTTGAACACGCCGCCACCGTCTCTCGACATGGCCGACCTCGAGGTCGAACTCGTCGATGCCCCTCGCACGACGGCCAAGATGGACTTCGATCTCACCGTCGACGAGACCGACGGCCCGACCAAGCTGACCCTGGAATACAGCGCCGACCTCTACGACGCACCGACCGCCGTTCGGGCACTGCGGCATTACGCGACGGCGCTCGCGAGCATCGTGGCGGAACCCGATCAGCGCGTCGGCGAGATCGGCCTGGAGGACCCGGACGAAGCTGTCACCGAGGCGATCTGGGCACTGCCGGGAACCGCGATGGTGCCAGAGGCGGCGCCGGACGAGCTGTTGATCGACCGGCTGGACACCGTGATCGACCTGCGCGGCAGCGCCCCGGCCTTGCGCGCGGGGGAGCGCAGCACGAGCTTCGCCGAGCTCGACGCGATCACCGCGGTCATCGCCAAGAAGCTCATCGGCGCAGGGCTCGACGGCAGCCGCGTCGCGCTGCTCTACGACCACACGCCGGAGAGTTTCGTCGCGGTCTGGGCGGCCTTGCGCGCAGGCGTCGCCTACGTCCCGCTGGACCCGCGCGCGCCGCAGGCCCGGCTGGTCGAGATCATGGAGGAGGCGGATGTCTCCGCGCTGCTGTGCGATCCGTCGCTGGCCGAGCTGGGTCGTTCGATCGCCGGTGGGGCGCATGTCTTCCCGGTCTCCGGGCGTGCCGAATCGGACCCCGCCGTCAGCACGATCCTCACCAACGACTTGTCCACCTGGGCGAAATCCCACATCAGCACCGACGACCTCGCCTACATCCTGCACACGTCGGGCTCGACCGGCCGTCCGAAAGGCGTGGCGCAGAGCCGCGGTAACGCGCTGGCCCACGCGGTCACCTATGCACGGCGACTGCGCATCGGTCCCGACGACGTCGTGGCCGCGCCCGCCCGCTACACCTTCGACGCGGGCGTGCTGAACTCGTTCGGCGCCGCGGTGGCGGGGGCCGAGCTGTACGTGATCGACCCGCATCTGTTCAGCCCCGCGGGCCTGCGCGAGGAGATCGAACGCGCCGGGGTCACCGTGCTGCACTGCACCCCAACACTTTTCCGCTACCTGCTCAGCGACACCGACGGGTCGTGGGTGCCCGCCGACCTCCGGTTGGTCGCGCTCGGTGGCGAAGAGGTGGTCCGCGGCGACGTCGTCGACTTCGGCAAGCACTTCACACCGGCCTGCCGACTGGTGAGCCTGTACGGGCCGTCCGAATGCTCGGTCGCCTTGCAGCACATCATCACTCCCGAGGACGCGGACCGCGCCGGGGTGCCGATCGGGCACCCGGTCGAGGGCGTCGAGGTGGAGCTGGTCGACGAAAGTGGCCGCCCGACCGAGGTTTACGGCGAGATCGCACTGCGCAGCTCACACGTGGCCATCGGCTACTGGCACCGGCGCGAACTCACCGAGAAGGTATTCGGCACCGGCTCCGACGGCATTCCCTACTACCGGACCGGCGACCTGGCGCGGCGGTTGCCCGACGGCACACTGGTGTTCGTCGGCCGCAAGGACCGGCAGGTCAAGATTCGCGGCCACCGGGTAGAACCGGGCGAGGCCGAGACCTTCCTGCGGTCACACTCGACGGTCGGCGAGGCAGCCGTGGTGCTGGACACCGAGGCCGACGTGCCGCGGCTGGTCGCCTACCTCACCCAGGACGGCCCGCTGGAGCCCGACTACCTCGAGCTGTCGGCGTTCCTGCGTACTCGGCTGCCGGACTACATGATTCCGTCGGCCTACATGGTCCTCGACAACCTGCCGCGCGGCCTCACCGGAAAGCTGGACCGCGCCAAACTGCCGAAGATCGCCCCGGCCGCGGCACCGGTGTTCACTCCGCCGGGCACCGAGCTGGAGCGGATCGTCGCCGAGGTGTGGGCGCAGGTGCTCGACCGCGAGGTCGGCCTCGGCCAGAACTTCTTCGACCTCGGCGGCCATTCGCTGGCGCTGGCCAGGGTGCGTGGCCTGCTCGAGCGCCGCCTCGGCGTGGAACTGGCGATGACCGACCTGTTCGCCGCACCGACCGTGGACGGGCTGGCGAAGTCGCTGGCCGGCCGGACGGCCCCGCAGGACGACACGGACCGGGGACAGGACCGGCGCGCGGCCGCCGCCCGCCGCCGGGCACACCGCCAGGCCACCGAGACCCGGCCCGACAGCGTTGGGAGCCAGCGATGACCCACGACGACAGCGAGTTCCGGGTCGCGGTGATCGGCATGGCGTGCCGATTCCCGGACGCGGACACCGTCACCGAGTACTGGCGCAACCTGTGCGAGGGCCGCGAATCGGTGCGGCCGCTCGCGCCGGAGGCCATGCCCGCCGACCCGCCCGCCGGTTACGTGCACGCGGGCGCGTTGCTCGCTGACGCCGACAAGTTCGACGCGGAGTTCTTCGAAATGACCCCGCGCGAAGCGCAACTCACCGACCCGCAGCACCGCCTGTTCACGCTGTGCGCCTGGGAGGCGCTGGAGGACGCCGGGCATATCGCGGCCGAAAAGCCCACGCCGGTCGGTGTTTTCGCGGGCGCGGGCATCAGCACCTATCTGCTGCGCAACCTGGTCGGGCACGCGAGCGTGTTCCAGAGCCCCAGCTCGCAGCTGCACGCATTGCACGGCAACGCCTCCGACTACATGGCCACCAAGGTGTCCTACAAGCTGAACCTGACCGGTCCCAGCGTCGCCGTGCAGACGGCGTGTTCCACCTCGCTGGTCGCCGTGCACCAGGCCGCGCAGGCGCTGCTCGACTTCCAGTGCGACGTGGCGCTGGCCGGTGGTGCCAGCGTGCAGGTGCCGCAGGAGGCCGGCTACATCTACGAGGAGGGGTCGATCCTCTCCCCGGACGGCCACTGCCGGGCGTTCGATGCCGACGCGGGCGGCACCGTCTTCGGCTCGGGTGTCGGCGTTGTCGTGCTCAAGCGGCTCGCCGACGCGATCGCCGACGGCGACCACATCCACGCCGTCATTCTGGGCTCCGCGGTGAACAACGACGGCGCCAACAAGATCGGCTACACCGCCCCCGGCATCGCGGGCCAGCGCGCCGTCATCCGAGAAGCGTTGTCGGCGGCCGGAATTAGCGCCGACACCATCGGCTACGTCGAGGCGCACGGCACCGGAACCAAACTCGGCGACCCGATCGAGGTGTCGGCGCTGAGCGCGGCATACCGCGAGCACACCGACGCGACCCAGTACTGCGCGCTCGGTTCGGTGAAAGCCAATGTCGGTCACCTCAATTCGGCGGGCGGCGTCGCGGGGTTCATCAAGGCGGTGCTCGCCGTGCGTGAGGGCCGTATTCCGGCCAGCTTGCACTACACCCGGCCGAATCCCGAAATAGATTTCGCGGCAAGCCCGTTCTTCGTCAACACAGAACTGCGGGCCTGGTCCGACGACGTGCGCCGGGCAGGCGTCAGCGCCTTCGGTATCGGCGGCACCAACGCCCACGTGATCGTGGAGCAGCCACCGACACAAAAGCCCGCCACCGTGAACCCGGGACCGCGCGCACTGCTGTTCTCGGGCCGTACTGCCCAGGACGCCGACCGCATCGCTGCCCGGCTCGCCGAGCACCTGCGCGGCACCGACGCGGAACTCGCCTCCGTCGCACACACTTTGGCGCACGGCCGCCGTACCTTCCCACATCGCCGCATGGTCGTGGCGAGCACCACCGAAGAGGCCGCAGCCGCGCTCGGTAAGCCCGCTGTGGGGGAGGCCATACCGTCCCCCGCGCTCGCCTGGTTGTTCCCCGGCCAGGGCGTCGCATTAGGCACCGCCGTCCTCGAACTCGCCGCGAGCGTCCGGCAATTCGGCGACCGATTCCGCGAATGCGCGGACATCCTGCGCGACCGCACCGGCTTCGACCTGGAGTCCGCGGTACGCAACGGCGACGGCACCGAACAGACTCAGGTCGCGTTGTTCGCGGTCGAATACGCACTGGCTGAGATGTGGCGCGAGTTCGGCGCCGAACCACGGGATCTGCTGGGTCACAGCCTCGGCGAGCTCGTCTGCGCCACCCTCGCGGGCGTCTTCGAGCTGCCCGACGCGCTGGCCCTGGTGGTCGAGCGCGGCCGAATCATGGCGGCGGCACCGCCCGGCGGCATGCTCGCCGTCTCCAAGGGCGTGGACGTCATCGCCGCCCGCCTGCCGGAGGACGTGTGGCTCGCCGCCGACAACTCCGCCACTCGCTGCGTTGTGGCCGGCGCACCCGCGCCGCTGTTCCGTTTGGCCGGTGAGCTGTCGGAGGAGGGTGTCCCGAACTCGCTGCTGCCCGTCGGGCACGCGTTCCACACGCCCCTCATGGACGAGGCAGCGGCCCGCTTCGCGGAGCTCGTGCGTGGCGTGCCGCGGCAGGCCCAGCAGGTCCCGTTCTGGTCCAACGTCACCGGTGCGCCGATCACCGCCGAGCAGGCGGTGGACCCCGGCTACTGGGCTCGGCAGATGACCAGCACGGTGCGCTTCCGGGAGGCCGCCGTCGGCCTGGTCGGCAGGAATCAGGGGACGGTCGCGCTGGAGGTCGGCCCGGGGAAGTCGCTGGTCTCGTTCCTGCGCACCGCCGATCGGGCAGCGGCGACGGTCGGCAGCCTCGGCACGGGCTCGGCCGAGTCCGCGATCGTGGACGCGGCGGCACGACTCTGGTTATCCGGTGTCACGGTCGATTTCGACGCCATCTACGGCGGCGAGACACCGGCCACCGTCAGCTTGCCGACGTATCCCTTTGCCCTCAAACGCTATTGGGTCGACCCGCCGGAAGCAGTACCCACCCGGCGCTTCGACACCGAGCGACCCGCCCCGGCGGCGCCGGTGAAAAGCGATGACACCGCGACAGACGACGAGGACGACTTCGTGGTCTCGGTGCGCAACCGGGTCGTCTCGGTCTGGTGCGCGGCGCTCGGTGTCGAGCAGATCGGCGGTGACGCGAATTTCTTCGAGGCGGGCGGCGATTCGCTGCTCGCGGTGCACGTGGCGACCCAGCTGCGCGCCGTCTTCCCGTTGGAACTGGCCCTCGGCGAGCTGTTCGCCGCGCCGACGGCTGCGGGGATGGCCGACACCATCGCCGCACATCTGATGCAGCGGTTGGACGAACTGTCCGACAGCGAGGTCGAGCAACTGCTCGAGCAGCCGGGGGCGGCCGAAGAACGGAGCAACAATGCCTGAACTCGTCGATTCGGGAGCGTCGCGCCGCGCGTTGCTGCGCCGCTGGGCCGCCGGTGG
>NZ_BJXA01000058.1 GCF_007990755.1 Nocardia ninae NBRC 108245
ACCGGTCGCCGACGCGGCCAGATGCCACGCGCGCAGGTCGGCGTTCTCCGGCCCGGTCGACGCCTCGGCGAGCGCGCCGTGCACGGCTAGGCGCTGGGTCAGCGGCGCACCCTGGTACACGGCCGAGCGCAGCAGCGGATGCCGGAAGGTGAGGGTTCGTCCGTCGCTGTGCACCAGGCCCGCGTCTTCGGCGGGTTGCAGGTCGGCGAGCTGCGCGCCGAGCGTGGCGGCGGCCCGCAGCGTCGTCGCCAGTTCCGCGGTGCCCGCGGCGGCCGCGACCAGCAGCAGCGTTCTGGTGGGCAGCGGCAGCTTGCTCACCCGACCGTGGAAGGCGACCTGCAAGCGCTGGGTCAGCGGTAGCGGACTGAGCCCGGCGTCCGGCGCCTCGGCGGCCAGCACCGCCGGAAGTTCCAGCAGCGCAAGCGGATTGCCCGCCGACTCGGCGAGCAGCCGGTACCGCAGCGCAGGTGCCAGATCGGGGCCGTGCCGGTCCACCAGCGCCGCCGCCGCTTCCTGGCGCAGCCCGGGCACCACGAGTTCGGGCAGGCCGGGCGCGGGGAACTCGGCAGCACCGGTCCGGGTCGCGAAGATCATCACCACGCCCTCGGCGTCGAGGCGTCGCGCCGCGAACAGCAGGGTCTCCGCCGTCGCGCGGTCGAGCCAGTGCGCGTCATCGATCAGGCAGAGCAGCGGGCCGTCGGCCGCCTCCTCGGCCAGCAGCGACAGCACGGCGAGCCCGATGAGCATGCGATCGGCCGGATCGTGCTCGGCCAGGCCGAAGGCGCCGCGCAGTGCGTCGCGCTGCCGGTCGGGCAGCGTATCGAGCAGATGGATTCCCGGCCGGACCAGCAGATGCAGTCCGGCGAAAGGCAATTCGGCCTCGGACTCGATGCCCGCGCTGCGCACCGTCGGAAGGCCCTGCGCGGCCGCGTAATTTAGCAGCGCCGTCTTGCCGATGCCCGGCTCGCCGCGCACGACCAGTGCGGCGCTGCGACCGTCGCGGGCCGCAGTGAGAAGCCGATCGATCTGGTTTTGTTCGGCTTCTCTTCCTTGGAGCATGTGCACACCGTAGCCGTCTGCTGGACGGGTGATCAGTGGTCGGTGGGCATTGCGTTCGACGCACCGTTCCGTCGTGTCGTACCCAGGGGATATAGCCAGCTGCTACTAAGGTCTGGGCTATGGCGTCGAATGTGAAAAGGGCGGTCCGGGCACTGACGGGCGTCGTGGTGGCCTCCGCGTCCGTGGCCGCGCTGGCGCCGACCGCGGAGGCCGAGATCATCAGCATGCCGCCGCACGAGAAGTCGTTCACCCCGCCGGGCAGCTCGAAGAAGTTCACCATCGGCAGCCGGGAGGAGTACATCTACCGGATCCCGCCGTTGAACTTCATGGCGACCACCCGGGAGGCGCTGGTCAGTTCCATCGCCTACGGCCTGGTCGACGGTGCGACAGCGGGCAAGCTCCGGATCGGCTACCACGTGGGCTGCGCGGTGACCATCGGCGCGACCACCCTCGGCGCGACGCCCGATGTCGTCATCGGGCAACAACCGAGTTTCAATCCCAACCCGGTCGCCACGCTGAATCTCGCCCCCGGCGACGTCGGCGAAGTCGCGATCGCGGAAAAGGACATGATTCCCGGCAAGCTGATCCAGCTCAGTTTCCGCGACTTCCACATCAAGGTGAATTCGTGCACCGGCCCGGTCACTATCCGGCAATATGCTTACGTCGAATACAAGTCTCCCGAGGTCGATGATTCCGGAGCTGTTTTCGGCGATCCAACCTGGCTCTGAACTGGGCATATCCCACTTCTCGCCCGGCTCTACCTGATTGAAACAAGCGCTGTTCATTAACGCTGCCGCATGCGCCCTCGATGATTCGAGTAGTCGAGTACGCGGGTTTCCTCAGGAATCCAGCGGGAGGATCTGGTTCATGAAACGCCTGGTTGTGTGTTGTGACGGCACTTGGAAAGCAGAGTCGAGCGGCACGGTCTCGAACATCATCAAGATCGCGCAGACGATCCGGTTCGACGCGCCCGGTCCGGCGGGGGAGAAGATCCAGCAGTGGGTCACCTACGTGTCCGGCCCCGGCGCCCGCGGCTTCCTCGCCGACCGGGTGATGGGTGGCGCGTTCGGCCTCGGGCTGCAGGCGAACCTGTCGTCCGCGTACTGGCACCTGGCACTGAACTGGGAGCCGGGCGACGAGATCTACATCTTCGGCTTCAGCCGGGGCGCGTTCACCGCGCGCAGCCTGGCCAGCCTGATCGACCGCATCGGCCTGCTGACGCCGGAGGCGATGATCGGCGGCAAGTACCCGGACGCGCTGGACATCTACAAGGAAGTACTGCCGCTGGACGGCGAGATCCCGGAGCGGTGGAAGAAGTTCCGCAGGGACAATTGCCACCAGGAGGCGCCCAAGATCAATTTCCTCGGCGTCTTCGACACCGTCGGCGCGCTCGGCGTGCCGGGGGTGACCTCGCTGCGCTACAAGTTCCATGACGTCAAGCTGTCCCCGAGCGTGCACTGCGCCAGGCAGGCCCTGGCCATCGACGAGCGGCGGCGCAATTTCGAGCCGTGCCTGTGGGAGGTGCCCGTCGTCCCAGATGTGAAGTACCGCAAGGGATTCCAGCGGGTGAAGCAGGTGTGGTTCGAAGGCGCGCACAGCGATATCGGTGGCGGGCACAAGGAATGCGGGCTCGCCGACCTCACGCTGCGCTGGATGGTGCGCGAAGCCGAATCCGTCGGGCTCGCCTTCGATCGCGATCGGCTGGACAAACTGTCCGAGGGCTGCCGGGCACTGGGCGAACGCCACATGTGGCCGCATCCGTCGCTGAAGCCCGTCTACCGCATCTTGAATGTGGTGCGCACACTGCGTAATCCGCGCAGCGCGCGGTTCTACCTGGACTCCTGGCGCAAGCTCGCGAACGGGCACGAGCAGGGCATCCGGCTCGCCTCGCTGGTCAACGAGAAAGAGGGCTACGATCCGCCCAATCTGCGCCGCTGGCGCGCGCAGCTGGGCGGCATGTTCCCCGAGGAGCTGCTGGAGAAGGTCAGCCCGGTCTCAGCGCACGAGCAGTGCGACGGGCAGCAGGCCGAAGAGCTTCTCGAGCCGAGCCCGGCCCTGGAAGGTGTGACCGGTCAGCCGGTCCGTCCAGGTGCCCTGCGGTAGGTCGAGGGTCGTGTCGCCCCAACCGGTTTCGGCGAGGCCGAGACTGTGCCGGGTGGTCGCGACGATCACTTCCGGGGCCGCACCGACGCGGCCCCGGGCGTAGGACACCAACCTGCCCGCCTGCTCGCCGGTAGCGAACAGCGGCAGGTAGGTGCCCCCGACAAAGCAGTCGGGGCGCTCCCTGCGCAGCCACAGCGCGTACGCGACGATCCACATCTTCGCCGCGCCGGTGGTATCCAATGCCGGTGTGCCGGTGAGCGATTGCAGCATTCCGATGCGGATCGTGAAATCCACCGGGCGGCGGTTGTCCGGGTCGACAAGGGAGTCTTCCCACAACTCGCAGCCCTGATAGATGTCCGGGATACCCGGCCCGCAGAGCTGGAGCAGCTTCTGCGACAACGCGTCCGACCAGGCGTGCGGCGCCAGCTCGTGCACCAGGTCGCCGAGCTCGCTGCCGACCGGGCCGTCGATCACCGTGTCGATCCAGCTGTGCACCGCGGACTCGAACTCGGCATCGGGCTCCTCCCAGGAGGTTTTGGTGCCGGCTTCGCGAATCGCCTTCTCGGCGAACAGGTGCAGCCGCTCGCGCAGGCCGGGTACGGAGGCGGCGGGCCTGCCGTCGGCGGGCCACACGCCGAACATGTTCTGCAACAAGAACAGGGTGGTCGCGCCGTCCGGACCGGGCGCGGCCTCGTCCCACGCCTCGACGCATTGTGCCCAGGTGTCGGCGACCTGGGAGAGCACGCCGATGCGGGCGCGCACGTCCTCACCGCGCTTGGTGTCGTGGGTGGACAGCGTCGTCATGGTGGCAGGCCACCGATGCGCGCGTTCGCTGTTGGACAGGTGGAACTCGTTGAGCGAGTGGCCGAATCGGGCCGGATTGCCGCCGACCTCCTGGAGCGAGACCAGCCGGGCGGCCTGGTAGAACATGGTGTCCTCCACCGCCTTCGCGGTGACCGCGCCACAGACCTGGCTGAACCGCACCGCCGCCTCGCCGTCCGCGGCGAGGGCGGCGACCAGCACCGCGAGCGGCGCGGTGAGTTCGCTGTTGCGCCGCTCCACCTCGGCGATGACGGCGCCGGCCATGCCGGCCAGCGGCGCGTAGTCGGCCCGGTACACCGGCATGAACGCGAGCACCTCGATGGTCGCGTTGGTCATCGCCATGGTGTCGAAGCTGTCCGCGCCCGCGTCCCGCTTGATCGCCGCGACCAGCCGCCGGATCTCCGGTGCCAGCAGGTTTTCCGCGACCGCCCGCTTGATCCGGTGTTCGGTCTCGCCGATCCAGGCGCGGTCGCTGCCGTGGCCGGCCAGCTGCTTGGACAGCTCGGTCAGCGCCTGCTCGCCCTCCGGCTTGATGAGCACGTTACCGAGATCGGCCAGCGCGTCGTAGCCGGTGGTGCCGTCGACCGGCAGGGTCGGATCCAGCGGCTCCCGGTTGGCCAGGATCTTCTCCACCAGCAGCAGCCGGTTCGGGCCGATCAGCCTGCGCACCCGCGCGAGATAGGCGGCGGGATAGGACAATCCGTCCGGGTGGTCGATCCGCACCCCGTCGATGAGGTCGTGCTCGCACCAGGCGGCGAGCTCACGGTGGGTGGCCTCGAAGACCTCGTTGTCCTCCTGGCGGATCGCGGCCAGGCTGCTGACCGCGAAGAACCGGCGGTAGGTGCACACCCCGGCCTTCCAGCTCACCAGCCGGTAGTGCTGCTTGTCGTGGATGCGCAGCGCATTGTCGCCGTCGGTGCCGGGCGCGATGGGAAATCGCAGATCGTGCAGGGCGAGCATCGGTTCCGGGCCGGAGCGGTCGACGGTGAGGGCCGCCGGATCGTTCTCGCTTTGCAGCACCGGGAGGGCCAGGCGCCCGCCCGCGCCGTTGCCCGGGCTCCAATCGATGTCGAAGTAGTGGGCGAAGCTGGATTCGCGACCGTTGCGCAGTACGTCCCACCACCACGCGTTCTGCCGTGGGTCGGCCACCCCGACGTGGTTGGGCACCAGGTCGACGACCAATCCCATGCCGCGGCTGCGCACCTCGTCGGACAGCGCCTTGAGCCCTGCGGGTCCACCCAGCGCGGCCGACACCGTGGTGGGGTCGGTGACGTCGTAGCCGTGGTTGGAGCCGTGCGCCGCGGTGAGGATCGGCGACAGGTAAAGGTGCGAGATGCCCAGCTGCTGTAGGTATTCCGCGATCGTGCGGGCGTCGCTGAAGGTCAGCGCGTCGGGCCGGAGCTGGAGCCGGTAGGTGCTGCGAATCGTCGTCGGCCTGGCCGTGGTGCGGCGCAGCGAGAGCGGATCGGTCACGTGCGTCTCGGGGGATTCCGTTGGGGTCATGGGCGTTCGGGTCATCCGGCGTGGCGCAGCACCAGCAGGCACCGGGATTCGACCGGGACGGTGGCCGACGCGGGATAGCTCGCCTCGGTCAGGCCGGTCGGCGTCGAACAGTCCAGTGCGACAGTCCACTGCGTGCCGTAGTCGGCGTTGGGCAGGCTGAAGTCCATGGCTTCGTCGTGGGCGTTGAAGCACAGCAGGAACGAGTCGTCGGAGATCCGCTGACCGCGCGGGTCGGGTTCGTGAATACCCTTGCCGTTGAGGAACACCGTCAGCGATTTGCCGAAGCCGCTGTCCCAGTCCGCGGTGGTCATCTCCGCGCCTTCCGGGGTGAGCCAGGCGATGTCGCGGGCGCGGTCCTTCGACCGCACCGGCCTGCCGTCGAGGAAGCGCCTGCGCCGGAAGACTGGGTGCTCGGTGCGCAACGCGATCACGTTGCGGGTGAATTCCAGCAGGTCCGAATTCTGCTGCATCAGTGACCAATCCATCCAGGCCAGCGGGGAATCCTGGCAGTAGACGTTGTTGTTGCCGTGCTGGGTGCGGCCCATCTCGTCGCCGTGCGCGAGCATCGGCACCCCCTGACTGAGCACCAGCGTGGCCAGCAGGTTACGGCTCTGCCTGGCGCGCAGCGCGAGGATCTCCGGATCGTCGGTGTCGCCTTCGACGCCGCAGTTCCACGACCGGTTCCAACTCTCGCCGTCGCGGTTGTCCTCGCCGTTCGCCTCGTTGTGTTTCTCGTTGTAGGACACCAGGTCCCGCAGGGTGAAGCCGTCGTGCGCGGTGATGAAGTTGATGCTGGCGCTCGGCCTGCGCCCGGTCGCCTCGTACAGATCGGAGGATCCGGTGAGCCGAGAAGCGAACTCGCCCAACGTCGCAGGCTCGCCGCGCCAGTAGTCGCGCACGGTGTCGCGGAACTTGCCGTTCCACTCGGTCCACAGACCGGGAAAGTTGCCGACCTGATAGCCGCCCTCGCCGACGTCCCACGGTTCCGCGATCAGCTTCACCTGGCTGATCACCGGATCCTGTTGCACCAGATCGAAGAAGGCGGACAGCCGGTCGACGTCGTGCAGCTCGCGGGCCAGCGTGGCGGCCAGGTCGAAGCGGAAACCGTCGACGTGCATGTCCAGCACCCAGTAGCGCAGCGAGTCCATGATCAGCTGCAACGTGTGCGGATGCCGCACGTTCAGGCTGTTTCCGGTGCCGGTGTAATCCATGTAGTGCGACGGGTCGTCGTCGAGCAGGCGGTAGTAGGCGGCGTTGTCGATGCCGCGGAAACTGATGGTCGGGCCGAGGTGGTTGCCCTCGGCGGTGTGGTTGTAGACCACGTCGAGGATCACCTCGATGCCCTCGGCGTGCAGATCGCGCACCATCGCCTTGAATTCGGTCACCGCGGAGTCGGCGCGTTTGATGGCGGCGTACTCGTTGTGCGGGGCGAGGTAGCCGAAGCTGTTGTAACCCCAGTAGTTTCGCAGGCCCTGATCGAGCAGCACGGTGTCGTGCAGGAACTGGTGCACCGGCATCAGCTCGATCGCGGTGACGCCCAAGCCTTTCAGATGCTCGATGATGGCCGGATGCGCGATGCCGGAGTAGGTGCCGCGCAACTCTTCCGGGATGTCGGGGTGGGTGGCGGTCATGCCTTTGACGTGCGCCTCGTAGATCACTGTCTCGTGGTACGGGCGGTTCGGCGCGCGGTCGGTGCCCCAGTCGAAGTACGGGTTGATCACCACGCTCGCCATGGTGTGGCCGAGCGAGTCCAGGCCGTGCGTGTACAGCGACGGGTCGTTGTCGAACTCGCCGTCGAAGGCCTTGCCGTACGGGTCGAGCAGGAATTTGCTCGGATCGCAACGTAATCCGTGTTCCGGGTCGTAGGGACCGTGTATCCGGAATCCGTAGCGCTGACCAGGACCGACCGCGGGCAGGTAGGCGTGCCAGACATACCCGTCGACCTCGTCGAGCGCAATCCTGGTCTCGGTGCCGTCCCCGGTGATCAGGCACAAGTCGACGGCGTCGGCAACCTCGGAGAACACCGAGAAGTTGGTGCCTGCCCCGTCGTAGGTGGCGCCCAGCGGGTAGGCGGTGCCGGGCCACACACCGAGGGGTGTCGCGTCACCGGACGCTGCGTCGGGCTGAGCCATAGCAACGACATTAGCGGCAGTGGCGTTTTACTCGGCGGGGGCGGTTGCGACGGGCGGGTCCGCGGGGACCCGGTCAGGTGTCCAGCCAGCGCCGAGAGTAACCGAGCCGGACGGCGAGGTGGGCCAGTCCGCCCAGTACGGCGCGCTGCGCCCAGCGCGGGATCCCGGCGAGGTAGCCGTCCTGGTAATCCCACAGCAATGCCAGGGCGAGTGGGTCGCGTGGGATCCGGGACCGGGTGGTTTTGCCGGCGGTGTCCAGGTTGTGCCAGAGCTGGAACATCTCCCAGTGCCGCAGCGGCGGCCGGATCTCATGATCGAACGTGGTGTCGGGTGCCTCGCTCCAGAACTCGTGCACGACGCCCGCCGGAGCCGTCACGGTGTCGCCGGGCTCGGCGACGAGCTCGACGCCGTCGATCTTGAAGCGTGCGCGGCCTTCGCGAATGGTCCACTGCTCGGACAGCACCGGGTGCCAATGCGGGCCCGCCTGCCGTTCGGCTCGCGGCAGTCGATGGTGCAGCCGCAGATAGGGGCCCTGCTCGTCCTCGCCCTTGGCAATGAAGGTGACCTGATGTCCGTTGCGGTAGGTGAGCGTTCTGCCGTCTTCCATAACCCAATTTATAAAGGTAACCTTTGTAATATGTCAACGGTCGATCCGGACGCCACGTTGCTCAAACTGCTGAGCCAGGCGACTACCGCTTACGAACGCGCGCTGAACCGGGAACTGCGTGCGCGGCTCGATGATCAGCTACGCCCGGCGCACTACGCGGTTTTTCGCCATCTGGATCCGTCCGGCTCGCGGATAACCGCGCTGGCGGAGTCGGCGGGCATGACGCAGCAGTCGATGGGGGAGTTGGTGACTCATCTGGAGCGCTGCGGTTTGGTGGAGCGGCAGGTCGACCCCGCTGATCGGCGGGCGCGGTTGGTCGTGCTGACCGATGCCGGTAAGGACGCGCTCGGCATTGCGGCGCAACGGATTCAGGGTATCGAGCAGATGATCGCGGGCAGTTTGGGCGATGACGGGCTGGTCGATTTGCGGCGGGCGCTCGTGGTGGTGAACGAGGTGCTGGAGGCTGACATCGCGGAATGACGACGTGGGCGCAGATCGTGGGATCGGTCTGCCGTTGATCGACGGCCGCGCCGGCACTCCGGATGTGGCGCAAGGCATTCAGACGTGAGGCAAGCAGCGCTACCTGGGTGACTCGAGCGAACGACGCCAGGTCTGGCCGATCAGGTCCGCGCCCCAACTGTGGTGCGGGCTCTCTTCGATCAGTTCGAAACCGGCCCGCTGATAGATGTGCCGGGCCGCCGTGAGGACGTCGTTGGTCCACAGCACCATCTCGCGGTAGCCGGCGGCGGTCGCGAAGCGCAGGCACTCCTCGACCAGAGCCGACCCGACGCCGAGTCCGCGCGCGCTCGGCTCGACCAGCAGCAGCCGCAACCGTGCGGTGGTCTCGTTCTCGGCAACGCAGAAGATGCTGCCCACCGGCTCGCCGCCGGACTCGGCGATCCAGGCCTGCTCGCGCCGCTCGTCGTGGGTGTTGAGGTAGTCGGCGATGATGCGCACGATCAACTCCTCATACGTTCCGTCCCAACCGTATTCGGCGGTGTAGAGCCGGGCGTGCCGCTCGATGACCCAGCCGTAGTCGCCGGGCTTCGGCGCCCGGATGACGAACGGTGGCGCCGCCGCGTTGGCGGGATGATCCAGGATCTGCTGGATGGTTCGCATCGCGGTGACCAGCCGGGCGCGGGCGGCGGGCGGTTTGGCGGTGAGCAGGTAGCCGATCTCGTCGCTGGAGCGTTGGTCGAGCACGGCGAAGATTTCCTTGCCCTTGGTGGTGAGCCGGACCTCTTGGCGGCGGCCGTCGCTGTCGGAGCGGTTGCGCTGGACCAGGCCCGCGCTCTCGAAGCGGGCCAGGATGCGGCTCAGATAGCCGGCGTCGAGATCCAGTGTCTGCCGCAGGGTTACCACCTCGGCGGTGCCGGAGTTGGCCAGCTCGAACAGGATTCGGACCTCGGTCAGCGAATACTCGCTGTCCAGCAAGCCTTCTCGGAGCACGCCGATGACCTTGGTGTAGCGGCGGTTGAATTCCCGGACTGCGGCGATATCCGTGGCGGCGACAGTGGTCACGACGGCTCCGTTCCTGCGGTGCGACTCTGTTGATCTTTGACGGAGTCAAAGAATAACCCCGGTGGGCCGCTGAGCGCCGGGAATTCGCACGGATGCCGCTCGCCCGCAGCTCCGGTGGTAACTTGAACGGCGTTCAAGCCCGTCCGCTGGGGCGGGGTCGTCGCTCGACCGCGAGGATTCCTGTGGCACTGACCCGTGACGAGATCGCCGCCATCGACGCCAAACACGTCTGGCACCCCTACGGCGGATTCCCGGCCACCACCGAACCATTGGTGGTCGCCGAAGCCTGCGGCACCCGGCTGACGCTGGCCGACGGCCGCGAGGTGATCGACGGCATGAGCTCCTGGTGGGCCGCCATCCACGGTTACCGGCACCCGGTGCTCGACGCCGCGCTGGTGGCGCAGTCGCAGCGGATGAGCCACGTGATGTTCGGCGGACTGACCCACGAACCCGCTGCGCGGCTGGCCGAACTGCTCGTCGAGCTGACGCCGCCCGGCCTGGACAAGGTGTTCCTGTGCGACTCCGGTTCGGTGTCGGTCGAGGTTTCGGTGAAGATGTGCCTGCAATATTGGCGTGCGCTCGGCCGGCCGGAGAAACGGCGGCTGCTCACCTGGCGCGGCGGCTATCACGGCGACACCTTCACGCCGATGAGCGTGTGCGATCCGACCGGCGGCATGCACTCGCTGTGGACCGACGTGCTGGTCGATCAGGTCTTCGCGCCGATGCCGCCGAGCGACTACCGGCCGGAGTATGTGGCGGAGCTGGATCGGCTGATCGGCGCCAACGCCGACGAACTCGCGGCGGTGATCGTGGAACCCGTCGTGCAAGGCGCGGGCGGGATGCGCTGGCATCATCCGCGCTACCTGACCGATTTGCGCAGGCTGTGCGACGAGCACGGTGTGTTGCTCGTCTTCGATGAGATCGCGACCGGATTCGGCCGCACCGGAACGTTTTTCGCGGCCGATCAGGTCGGCATCGGACCGGACGTGATGTGTGTCGGCAAGGCGCTGACTGGCGGCTACCTCACCCTGGCCGCCACGCTGTGCACCGCGCTGATCGCCGAGACGATCAGCGCGGGACACGGCGGCTTGATGCACGGGCCGACCTTCATGGGCAACCCGCTGGCCTGCGCGGTCGCGGTGGCCTCGCTCGAACTGCTGACGGCCGGGGACTGGCGTGGCGACGTGGCACGGATCGAAGCCGGTCTCGAAGCCGGCCTTGCCCCGTTGCGTGCGCTGCCGAATGTCGTCGAGGCCCGGGTGCTCGGTGCGATCGGCGTGATCGAGCTCGACCGCCCCGTGGACATGCGTACCGCGACCGACGCCGCCGTCGCCGCCGGGGTGTGGCTGCGACCGTTCCGGAATCTCGTGTACACCATGCCGCCGTTCATCAGCACAGACGAGGACATCGCGGCGATCGCGACCGGGATGCGTGCCGCCGTGGCGGCGCAGTCGTGATCGCCGCTCGGCTCAGGCGATCCAGGGCGGCACGACCATGGTGTCGCTGCCCTGCACGCCCGCCTTGGCGCCCGCCTGTGCCGTGACGATGGCGGTGAAGCCATGCTCGGTGTGTACCTGGCGCAACACATTGGCGGGCATGATCACCGTATCGCCTTCGGCGGCAGTGAGTTTCGTGCCGTCGAGGTCGACGGTGAGGCTGCCCGCGACGACGGTCCAGATCTGTTCGGTGTCGATGATGTGCACCGGGCCCGACTTGTCGGCGGGCACCTCGACCCGCCAGAGGGCGAGCGCGGTGCCGCCCTGGGTGGGCGAGGCGAGGGTGGTCATGACACCGCCGGGGGTTTCGGTGCGACGGGTTTCGGTGTGTTGGATGAGCGTCATGCGTGGGCACTCCGTAAGATAGACAATCAGGTTGTCCATATAGTCAACGAGGTTGTCCAATATGTCAAGTGATTCCGGTGGATACGAACTGCCGTTGCGGATGCTGCTCGGCTTTCGTGCGGTGATCGACGAGGTGCACGCCGAGTTGGCCGAGCACGGGCACGCCGAACTGCGGCCGATGCACGGCTTTCTGTTCCAGGCCGTCGGCCGGGTGGGTGGGCCGTACGGGTGTACCGCCGCCGATCTCGGTCGCGCCCTTGGTATCTCGAAACAGGCCGCGGGCAAGCATATCGAGACGCTCGAGCGGTTGGGGTATCTGCGGCCGGGGCATGATCCGACTGATGCGCGGCGCAAGGTCTACACGCTGACCGAGCGCGCCGTCGACATGCTGAACCGGTCCGCGCAGGTCTTCGATCGGATCCATGAGCGGTGGGCGCGGCAGCTCGGGGCGGATCGGCTGGCGCAACTCGAGCAGGATCTGCGCACGGTGACGCCGGGGGAGGTTTTCCGGTTCGATACGCCGAACTGGTTCTCCGGGTGAGTGGATCGGTCGGGGCTATGCGTCCTGAACGGTGTTCAAGTATGCTCCGGAGCTGTGACTACCGATCCATTGAGTTGGTTGGACGAGCGTGCGTCCGCGCGGGTGGCCGCCGGGCTGCGGCGTGAACTTCGTCCCCGCGCGGCGCGGTCGCCGTCGCTCGACCTGGCCTCCAACGACTATCTCGGGCTGGTCCGCCACCCCGAGGTGATCGACGGAGCGATCGAGTCGGTGCGGCGCTGGGGAGCAGGCGCGACCGGCTCCCGGCTCGTAACCGGCACCACCGCCGAGCACGAGCTGCTGGAGACCGAGCTCGCCGAATTCGTCGGTGCCGAGGCGGGACTCGTGTTCGCCTCGGGGTACGCCGCCAACCTCGGCGCGGTCACGGCGCTGGCGGGGCGTGGTGCGCTGGTCGTTTCGGATGCGGGCAGCCACGCGTCGCTCGTCGACGCGTGCAGGCTGTCGCGGGCGCGAGTGGAGGTCGCCGCGCACGGGGATGTCGACGCGGTGGATCGCCTGCTTGCCGCGCGGACTGAGGAGCGGGCGCTCGTGCTCACCGATTCGGTGTTCAGTGCGGACGGTGATCTCGCGCCGCTCGCCGCGTTGCACCGGGTGACCCGGGCGCGGGGCGCGGTGCTGATCGTGGACGAGGCGCATGGTCTCGGGGTTCGTGGTGCGGGTGGGCGCGGGCTGGTGCACGAGCTCGGGCTGGCCGGGGAGCCGGACCTGGTGATCACCGCGACCTTGTCGAAATCTCTTGCGGCGCAAGGTGGCGTGGTGCTGGCCAGTGAGCGGGTTCGGGCGCATCTGATCGATGCCGCGCGCACCTTCATCTTCGATACCGGTCTCGCGCCCGCTGCAGTCGGCGCGGCGCGGGCAGCGCTGCGGGTGCTGCGCCGGGAACCGGAATTGGCGGGCCGGGTGCTGGAGCGGGCCGCCGCTATCGCGCGGATCGCCGCTGTGCCGGTGCCGGATTCGGCGGTGGTGTCGGTGGTGCTCGGCAAGGCGCAGGTCGCCTTCGATGCCGCGCAGGCCTGCCGGGCGCAGGGGTTGGATGTCGGGTGCTTCCGTCCGCCGTCGGTGCCGGAGGGCACGTCGCGGCTCCGGCTCACCGCCCGCGCCAACTTGACGGATGCCGAACTCGACACCATCGCAACGGTCCTCGGTGATGTGCTGGCGCAGGCGCGCGGTGCGGGCGTGGGCATCGCCGGAACGGTGGGAATTCGAAGGATGGCGGTATGAGCGTTCTCTTGGTTACCGGGACTTCTACGGAAGTCGGTAAGACCGTGGTCACTGCGGCTGTCGCGGCGGCCACGCTGGCCGTCGGTCGGTCGGTGGCGGTCTGCAAACCGGGCCAAACTGGTGTAGCCGCAGGTGAACCCGGCGACCTCGCCGAAATTGAACGGCTCAGTGGTGTCACCCGGACCTCGGAATTCGCGCGTTACCCGGATCCGCTCGCGCCCGATACCGCCGCCCATCGTGCGGGACTGCCCGAGCTCACCCTGGCCGAAACCGTCGCAGGCATAGCGGCACTCGATGACGCCGACCTCACCCTGGTGGAGGGTGCGGGCGGTCTGCTTGTTCGGCTCGGTGATTTCACCCTGCTCGATCTCGCCCAGAAGCTCGACGCGCCAGTGCTTCTGGTGACCGCCGCCGGTCTCGGCACGCTCAACCACACCGAATTGACCACGCGTGCCTTGCATTCGGCGGGTGTGCGCTGCGCGGGCTTGGTGATCGGCTCGTGGCCCGCCGAACCCGACCTTGCCGCGACGTGCAACCGCGTCGATCTACCGCGCGTCACCGGTGTCGACCTGGTCGGCGCCGTCCCCGAAGGTGCGGGCTCCTGGGGCCGCGACCGTTTCGCCGCCGCGGCACCCGGCTGGTTCACTCCCGACTGGTCGCCGTTCACCTGACCTTGATCGCCGCCTCGACCTTCCGATTGCGATGGCACGCGCAGGCACCCAGGGCGGCCGCCTGCTACTCGACGCGGACGCGGACGCGGCCGCGGTAGTGGGTGTGCCGATCGCATCGCCGTAGATGTGGTGCACGATGGGCGCCGCCGGTGACTCGCTGGCAGCCAACGAAAGCGGCTGGTTTCGGCCCCTCGGCAAGCTGGCCGCCTTGCCGAGGCCGACGCTGTGCCCTGACTGTGTGCTGGCTTCAGCGGAGGGCGTCGTCTGCCAGGGGTTGAATGTTGGAGGCGGGGACCAGATTCCAGTGTTCGAGTTGCTTGCGGATCTGCTCGGCGGCGTCGATGTTGAGGGGGCCGCTGGTCCACATGGCGTAGGGGAGGTTGAGGAAGCGGCCCTCGGTGACGGCACGGAGTTGGTTGATGCCGGGCTTGGCGCGCAGGGCCTCGACCTTCTGGGCGAAGGTCTGCGGCGGGTAGTCGACGAACATGATGGCGTCGGGGTCCGCGGCGGCCAGGCGCTCCCAGGACACCCTGGTCCAGGTGTCGGCCACGTCGCTCAGCGCGTTGCGACCACCGGCGGCGTCCAGGATCGCTTGGGGTGCACCGAAACTGCCGCTGGACATCAGGGAATCGGTGGCGCTGTCGAACAGGAAGATGGTCGGCTTGCGCTCGGACTGCGGTGCGGCGCTCAGTGCGGCCAGGCGTCGGTCCAGGTCGGCGGTCAACTCGGTGGCGCGGTCGGCGCGGCCGGTGATGGCGCCGAGATTGGTGAGATCGGTGCGCAGCGCCGTCCACGGCTCGACGATGCCACGCGGGCGTTCGCCATTGCGCTGACGGCAGCTCTCGGTGAGGGTGTAGGCCGCGATTCCGGCCTTGCTCAACGACTCCGGAGTCAGATTCTTGGCTTCGTCATAGCCGTAGCTCCAGCCCGCGACCATCACATCGGGTCCCTGCGCCAGCACGGTCTCGCGTGAAGGATATTCGGGCGCAACAGACTTCAGCTGATCGACCACCGGTCCGTAGTGCCTGCGCAACGTATCGGCGTCGCGCTGCACGCTCGACACCGCGACCACCTGATCCTGTGCCCCTAGCGCGAGCGCCATCGAGATCAGATTTCCGTCGTTGACGAACAACCGTTGCGCGGGAGCCGGAAACCGCACGTCCACATCGCAATTCCGGATCGTGAGATCCCCGGCCCTCGTGTTCTCCGCACTGCATCCGGCCACCGCCGCGGCCAGTGCGACCGCTACCAACACTCGCAGAGTGTGCTTCATAGTTTCGCCTCTCAAGGTATTCAACGGTTCGAGTAGTCCACGAACGGGGATGGCGGCGCCGATAGGCTCGAGAACCCGCCTTGATGGCCCGTTCGATGTGCAGCGGCCGCGCACGGGATTGCTGGGTGATTCGTGCGCGGTGAACTGATTCGCGCGCACCGTGTCATGGGCCCGCCTCGCGGGGAGTGATCAGGAGGTGGGGGTCGCCGGTTTCGGGGTGCGGGACGCGGAGGGCGCGGACGCCGAACACGGTGTCCACCACCTCTGGAGCGAGGGCGGTGGCCGGCTCGGCAAGGGGATGGGCGGTGCCGTTGTGTAGCACCAGGATTCGGTCGCAGTAGCGGTCCGCCAAGGTCAGATCATGCAGCGCCATGATGACGGTTCGTTGCAGGGTGCGGGTCAGCGCGAGGAGTTCGAGGCGGTGAGTGATATCCAGGTGATTCGTCGGTTCGTCCAGCAGTAGCACCGGGGTGTTCTGCACGAGAGCGCGGGCGAGCAGCACTCGTTGGCGTTCGCCGCCGGAGAGTCGATGCACCGGTCGGTCGGCGAATCCGGTCAGGTCCACCGTGGCCAACGCCTCTTGGACAGCCTGCTGTTCGAGCGGCGAGCCGGCACCCCATGGCGGCAGGTACGGGGTGAGGCCCAGCGCCACTACCTCGCCCGCGCGCAGGTCGGCGGGTGGGCGCTCGTCTTGCGCGACCATCGCGACCGTGCGGGCCCGTCGGCGCGACGACATCTCGTGCAGCACTTCGTCATCCACCGTGACCCGACCACGCACCGGCCGCCGCACCCCGGCGAGAGTCTGCAACAGCGTCGACTTCCCAGCGCCGTTCGGCCCGACGATCCCGATCGTCTCGCCGGGCTGGATCGCGAAACTCACGTCAGTGACCACCGTCCGACGCCCAGCGGCGCACGTGAGTCCGTGCACTTCTAATGCCCCAGTGGTGCTGGTGGTTTCGACGCTGCCGTGCGCAGTTCGAGTGGTGCTGGTGGATTCGGCGACGCCGTATGCAGTGCCAGTGGTTTCGGCGATGCCCTGTGCAGCGCCAGCGACGGCGGAGGTTTCCATGACGCCGCTTCCAGTGGGTTCCTTGCCGTTGACGCGACGATCGGCTGCCTCGCTCAGCTCTGGCTTCGTGCGGCCCCGGGCAGTTTCGTTGCTGCTCATGACTCCCCGAACCGGTAACGCCGTCGCCCCATCAGAAGCAGGAAGGTGGGTGCGCCGATGAGCCCGGTCAGCACCCCGACGGGGATCTCGATGGGGCGAACCACGATTCGAGTGGCGGCGTCGGCCACGACGAGGAACAGTGCACCGCAGAGCGCACAGGCGGGTAACAGATTGCGGTGACGCGGGCCGACCAGCAGACGAGCCGCGTGCGGGACAACCAGCCCGACGAAGCCGATACCACCGGAGACCGCCACGAGCACGCCGACCAGCACCGCGAGCAACACGAACAGCGCAATGCGGAGCTCTTTGACGGGAACGCCCAGCGAGGCGGCGGTATCGCCGCCGACGGTCAGCGCGTCGAGCCAGCCACTCGCACCTAGCAGCGCGACACCCGCGACAACTACCACGCTCAGCGGCAACGCGATTCGCGTCCAGTCGGCGCCCGCGAGGCTGCCGAGCAACCAGAACAGCACCGCCTGGGCGTGCGAAGGATCCGGGCGGCGGAAGATGAGATAACTGCTCAACGCGGCGAACCCGGAGCCGAGCACGGTGCCGGTGAGCACCAGCCGCAACGGCGTCAGCCCGCCTTGCATGACCGCAATCAGGAACACCAGCCCCGCCGCGACGAACGCCCCGACGAGTGCACCACCGGACAACGCCCACACCCCGGCCCCGGCGAACAACCCGGAGGTGATGACCGCAGCCGCGCCGACGCCCGCACCTGACGAAACTCCGAGCAGATACGGGTCGGCCAGCGGATTACGCACCAGGGTCTGCATGGCCGCGCCCGCCAGCGCCAGCCCAGCGCCGACGATCGCGGCGAGCACAGTTCGCGGCACCCGCAGCTGCCACACGATGGTGTCCAAGCCGAAGTCGGTGGGCGCCTCCCCGGTCACCCGGTGTTGCAGCACCGTCAATACCGAAGAGACGGGCAAGGTTTCCGCACCGAATCCGGTGGCGAGGATCATCGCGCAGATCAGTAAGGCCCCGAGGACAGGGAAGATGATCGCCGCACGGACACGAGTCATGCCGCCACCCCGCCAGCGCTGGGTTTCGGCGTGCCGCAAGGGCACTGCCACACGATTGGCTCGCTGCGATCGCTCATGCCGCCGCCGCGCCTGCGCTCGGTTCCGGCATGCTCCAAGGGGGCCGTGATGCCTGTCCCGCGCCAGCGGTCGGTTCCGTCAGGCCCCAGGAACGCTGCCAATTGACGCGCTCGCTCATGCCCGCCCCGGCACCGGCGGTCGGCTGCGGAATGCGCCGGGCGTACCGGCGCATGGTTCGGTGGTGCTCCACAGGCAAGTCGCGGCCTCTCCAGAGTTGTCCCGGCAGGGGAGGTCTGACTTTCGCCGTGAGGGCGATCACAGTGGCGCGACCGTTCCGGAATTGCACCGGATTCCCGCACCCGCCGAGGGTTGACGGCAGAACTCTACCGTTCGGTCGGGTTCGCGGCGTCGCGGGGGCAAGGTGTGGAATGGCGACAGTCCACATTCTTTACCTACAGTGGGACAGATGTCGCCGTTCGATGACCGGCACCCGTCCACTGTCGCGGACTGGGACGACGCGCGACGCAAAGCCCGGCTACGGGACACCAGCCTGTGGCACGAGTGGAAGACGTTGCGTCGGACCAGGTCCGCGGTGCTGCGGGTGGTCGTACTGCTGGCCGCCGTACTGGTCGTCTTCGCCCAGTACCTCACCTACGACGTAGAACCCGAACAGGTACGACTCGCCCGCACCGACCCCGCGATCCTGCCCGTCGCCGCCCCGGCCGATCCCGAAGACTGGGACACGGTGGTGGTCGACATGGTCGGCCTCGGCGGCCTGGACGCCAGCGCGACCGCCGCCGCCCTGCCCGCGCTGCGCGGGATGGGCGTGGTCTGGGCCATCCGCTACGACAACGAAGGTATCGACACCAAGGTCATCGCCGACCTGATCGTGCGCGCCACCGAGCTGTCCGGGTTGAAGAACATCGTGCTGGTCGGGCACAGCATGGGTGGGGTGATCGCGCTGGAAGTCGCCAAACACATCCACCTCGACAGCGACCGCCGCCTGGCCGGTGTGATCCTGGACTGCACCCCGGTGGACCTGAACGCCGTCCGCCCGGAGAGCCGCGGCCGCGGCGAGGACATGGTGCGCTGGATGCGCTGGCTGCCCGGCGCCCGGGAAAGCCGCCTGCTGCGGCTGACCGTGGAAACCTATGCGCGCCGCGACCGTTTCGTCTCGTACGGCGGCGACGGCCGGCCGCCCGGCATCCGCTTCGCCCGGCTGCGGGCGGTGATAGGGGAGGTGTTGCGGGAGAAGATCTTCTCCCGCAACGCGGCGAGCAACGGACTGATCGAGGCGCAGTTCACCGCGATCGTGGCGGGCGGCGCGACCAAGGATCTGAAGGCGCTGGCCGCTCCGGTGGACGGAAAGCCGCGCCCCGCCATCGTTTTCATCCGCCCGCGCGACCCGAGCCGGGACCGGGTGGTCGATGTCGAGTACTCGCACCAGGTGTTGATCGAGCAGGTCGGCGGCGTGGACGGCACGCTCTCGGTGGTGCAGGCGCGAAACACCGGGCATGCCAATCCCATGCAGCGCCCGGTCGAATACAACACGGTGATCGACCAGCAGATCCTGCCGTTCATCCGGCAATACCAGGAGCAGGTCCGGGCGCAGACGACCGCGGCGGCACCGCGCTGAGCAGTTCGAACCAGCATGCGACAAACGGTGTTCGGGCCGGATTTGTCTTGTTTGAATCCCTGCATGTACCGACCACGCACGTTTCTGTTCGGCCGCCAAGGCCGCACCACCGCCGCATTGCTCGCCGTGGCCACCGTTGCGACCCTCGGACTCACCGGCTGCGCGAACAACGACAAGCCGGTCGGTCCCGTCGCCGCGGACACGCCGCTACCCGTTGAGGTTCCGGCAGGGACCAAGCTGATCGTCGCCGACCAGTCCGAGCGCCTGCAGTCGGTGCTCCGGATCTCCGGTGAGCTGGACAAGCTGCCGTTCCAGGTCGAGTTCGCCAATTTCGTCGGCGGACCGGCCATTCTCGAAGCCTTCCGCGCCGAGGCCGCCGACGTCGCGCAGGTGGGCGATGTGCCACCGATCCACGCGTTGATCGCCGGGCAGGACGTGCCGATCGTCGCCGCCTACCAAACCAGCCCGACCGCACTGAAACTCGCGGTGGCGCCGGGCAAGTCGGTGAGCACGCTGGCCGACTTGAAGGGCAAGAAGATCGCCTACGCCGAGGGCACCGCCCAGCAGGCCGCGGTGCTGCGCGCACTGGACAAGGCCGGATTGAAACCCGGTGACGTGCAATTGATCCGGCTGCAGCTGGCTGAGTTCCTCGACGCCGTGCGCACCGCACAGGTCGACGTCGCGCCGCTGATCGAGCCGAATGTGACTCGGCTGCTGCGTACTCCGGGTGCGTCGCTGATCCCGGACGCGCAGACCGAAGGCATCTACGGCGGGCTCGGCTACCTGTATGCCCGCCGCGCGGTGGCGCAGGATCCGGCCAAGGCCGCCGCGACCCGTGCCCTCGTCGGCGCGTTCGTGCGGGCGAACCAGTGGGTCAACGCCCATCAGGAAGAGTGGGCGCGCAGGTATTACGTGGACAACCAGAAGGTCAGTCCCGAGGACGCCAAGCGCATCGTGGACTCGCTCGGCACCTTCACCTTCCCGCATCTGGATCAGAAGCTGGTCGACCGGCAGCAGGCCACCATCGACGCCATCGCCAAGGCCGGTGAGCTGCCGAAGAAGGTGCAGGCGGCCAACGGCTTCGACCTGCGCTACGACGCCGCGATCACCGAGGCGGTCACCGCCAGCGGTGCCGCGTTCGCCCCGAAGGAACGCTGATGGCCACCTTGGACGCCGGAGTATGGAACAAGTTCGGGCGCAGTGCCGCACCGGCGCGCGAACTCGCCAAGCGCAGGCCGACCCGGCCCCGGCTAGGCCCCGGCCGGCCGATCCCGTTCGGCGCTGCTGTCGGACCGACGCTGCTGGTCGCCGCGTGGGTGCTCGGATCTGCCTCCGGCACACTGGATCCGGAGACCCTTCCTGCGCCCTGGACGGTCGCCGAAACGGCCGGTGACCTGCTCGCCGACGGCAGGCTGCAATCCAACCTGCTCACCTCGATGCAGCGCGCCGGTTACGGCCTGGTCCTCGGTGTCGCCGTCGGGCTGGTCCTCGCGCTCGTCGCGGGCCTGAGCCGGATCGGTGAAGCGCTGGTGGACGGTCCGATTCAAATCAAACGCGCGATTCCGACGCTCGCGCTGATCCCGCTGTTCATCGTGTGGTTCGGCATCGGCGAGGAGATGAAGCTGCTCGTCATCACGACCAGCGTGGCCATCCCGATCTATCTGAACACCCACGCCTACCTGCGCAGCGTCGACGCCAGGTACGTGGAACTCGCACAGACGGTAGGGCTTTCGCGCTGGGGCTTCATCCGCCGCATCGCGCTCCCCGGTTCGCTGCCGGGCTTCTTCCTCGGACTTCGCCTCGCGGTCACCATCGCCTGGCTGGCCCTGGTGGTGGTGGAACAGGTCAACGCCACCAGCGGCATCGGCTACCTGATGACCCAGGCCCGCACCTACGGCCAGATCGACGTGATCGTGGTCGGGCTCGTGATCTACGGCCTGCTCGGACTTTTCGGTGATCTCGCCGTGCGTGCGGTGGAAAGGAAGGCGCTGTCATGGCGACAGACATTGGGGGACTGAACGTCGTGCGAACACGCGCGTTGCGTCGCGGCTTCGGCGAGCGGGTCGTGCTGCGCGACATCGACCTCGACATCGCGCGCGGGGAGTTCGTTGCCCTGCTCGGTCGTAGCGGTTCCGGAAAGAGCACGCTGCTGCGTGCGTTAGCGGAACTGGACTACGACGTGCCCGGCTCGGGCGAACTGACGGTTCCGGCCGAACGTGCGGTGGTGTTCCAGGATTCCCGGCTGCTGCCGTGGATCCGGGTACTCGACAACGTGATCCTCGGTCTGCGCGGGCCGGGCGCCGCCGAGCGCGGGCGGGCCGCACTCGCCGAAGTCGGCCTGGCCGGTCGCGAAAAGGCTTGGCCCAGGGAACTTTCCGGCGGCGAACAGCAACGCGTCGCGCTGGCCCGTTCGCTGGTGCGGGAGCCGGAACTGCTGCTGGCCGACGAACCGTTCGGCGCGCTCGACGCGCTCACCCGGATCAGGATGCATGTGCTGCTGCAAGACCTGTGCGCGCGGCACAAGCCGGCCGTCCTGCTGGTCACCCACGATGTCGATGAGGCGCTGCTGCTCGCCGACCGTGTCCTCGTGCTCGACGAGGGGCGAATCGCCCTCGACCAGCGGATCGATCTGGAACGTCCACGCAGGCACGGTGATCCGGCCTTCATCCGGCACCGCGCCCTGCTGCTGGCCAGCCTCGGCGTCGGCGCCGACGACCTCCACGAAGAAGAGAAGCAAGCCTCATGAGTATTCCGCGTCAGCTCAGCCTCAACGCGTTCATCTACCCGTCGGGCCACCACGAGGCCGCCTGGCGGCATCCCGACAGTCAGCCCGGCCGGATCTACGACGTGGACTACTACCAGCAGATCGGGCGCACCGCCGAGGCCGCGAAGCTGGACGCGGTGTTCTTCGCCGACGGACCGGCGCTGCGCACCAACGTCAAGCACAACGCGGGCTCCGGACTGGAGCCGATTACCCTGCTCACCGCCATCGCCACGGCGACAACGCATCTCGGCCTGATCGCCACCGCGTCGACCACCTACTACGAGCCCTACAACCTGGCCAGGCTGTTCTCCACGCTGGACCACATCTCGCGCGGCCGGGCGGGCTGGAACATCGTCACCACCGGCACCGACCTCGCCGCCGCCAATTTCGGCCTCGACAAGCATCCCGACCATGCCGAACGTTACGCGCGGGCACGGGAATTCGTGGACGCTGTGGTCGCATTGTGGGACAGCTGGGAGGACGACGCCATCCTGCTCGACCAGGCGAGTGGCGTGTACGCCGACCCGGACAAGATCCACCCGATCGACTTCGTCGGCGAACACCTCAGTGTCCGTGGTCCGTTCAACGCGCCGCGCACACCACAGGGGTACCCGGTGCTCGTGCAGGCCGGTGCCTCCAACGAGGGCCGCTCCTTCGCGGGTAAGTACGCCGAGGCGATCTTCACCGCGCACCAGCGGCTCGAGGACGCGCAGCGGTTCTATGCCGACATCAAGGCGCAGGCACTGGGTTTCGGCCGCAACCCGGACCACGTCAAGATCCTGCCGGGCATCAGCCCGTTCATCGGCGACACCGAGGCCGCCGCCAAGCGGCTCGAGCGCGAGTTCAACGAGCTCACCGTGCCGGAATACGGTCTGACGCAATTGGAGAACATCGTCGGCAAGAGCCTGCGTCACCTCCCGCTGGACGAGGCGGTCCCGGTGGATCTGTTCGACGACGCGGGCGAGGTCACCGACAACGCCCGCAGCCGGCTCCAGGTCGTCGCGGGCATCGTGCAGCGGGAACGGCCGACCGTGCGCGGCCTGCTGCACAAGCTGGCCGGTGCGCGCGGTCACCGGGTGTTCGCAGGCACCCCTGAGCAGGTCGCCGACACGATCGAAGAGTGGTTCCGCAACGGCGCCGCCGACGGTTTCAATGTGATGCCGCCGTACTACCCGGGCGGTCTGGAGATGTTCGCCGAGACCGTCGTCCCGATCCTCCAGCAGCGCGGCCTGTTCCGCACCGAGTACACCGGCAGCACACTGCGCGACCACTTCGGTCTGCCCCGCCCCGCAGGCCGGACCGCCGCGCAACCGGCGCTGGCCGGCTAGAACAGCCGCACACTTTCTGTCGAGACGCACACAGAATCGCATGCGATTCCGTGTGCAGGAACTCGAAAAGTGTGCGGCTCAGCGCACTCGGGTGCCGAGCAGGTGGCGGACGCCTGCGATGAACAGTTGCAGGCCGAAGTCGAAACGTGCGGTGGGGTCGGGGGTTTCGTCGAGGGGGGTCTCGTCGTCGGGCAGGGCGCCGGCGGATTCCATCTGCATCCTGGACTGTTCGTCGACGGTCTGGCCGAGGACGTAGTACAGCAGGGTGAACGAGCTGAGCTCGGCTTCGTGGCGCGGCATGCCTGCGCGAATGGCCGCGCCCGCCATGCGTTCCCGGCCCTTGCTCGTGGTGAGCCGTGATGCGTAAGTGGCGGAGACCAATTCGGCGCCGTCGCGGTAGGCGAGCAGGCAGTCGCGTAGCCGGTGCGCCAATTCGCTGATCTGGCCGGACCATTCGGTGGCGACGATCGGCTCGTCCATCGGCAGCAGGATCTTGTCCGCGACCGCGCCGAGCAGTGCCTGCTTGTTGGGGAAGTGCCAGTACAGCGCGCCCGGCTGGACCTGGAGCGAGCCGGCGAGGCGGCGCATGGTCAGGTCGGCGAGGCCGTACTGGTCGAGGATCGCGATGGCACCGTCGACCACGTCCGCTCTGTGCAGTTGCACCCGATTTCCTTCCCTGTCCGAGGGGGCGTCGCCAGCCCCTTCGTGGTTCGCAGGTTACCGCCTCGGGGTCGCTCGCTGGTGCGCCGCGGTGGTCGATGAGAGCCACGGCACGGTCGATCATCCGGCCCGCAGTGTTTTGACTCACTGTCCCGTCTACCCTAGCCTGAACACCGTTCAAGTTGCACGGCCACCTCGGCCGAACGAAGGGATTCGTGCAGTGACCCAGGCCCCCGTAGACCTCTCCATCCTGGCGCTCGCCCGCGAGCAAGTGCTCGACCGCGGCGAAGGACTCACCCAGGAACAGACCCTGGAGGTGCTCCGCCTCGGCGACGAACACCTCGAAGAATTGCTGGCCCTGGCGCACGACGTGCGGATGAAGTGGTGCGGCCCGGAGGTCGAGGTCGAGGGCATCATCAGCCTGAAGACCGGCGGCTGCCCCGAGGACTGCCACTTCTGCTCGCAGTCCGGCCTGTTCCAGTCGCCGGTGCGCGCGGCCTGGCTCGACATCCCCAGTCTGGTCGAGGCGGCCAAGCAGACCGCGAAGACCGGTGCCACCGAGTTCTGCATTGTGGCCGCCGTGCGCGGGCCGGACGAGCGGCTGATGGCGCAGGTCGCGGCCGGCGTGGAGGCGATCCGCAACGAGGTCGACATCCAGGTCGCGTGCTCGCTGGGCATGCTCACCCAGGAGCAGGTCGACCAGCTCGCGGCCATGGGCGTGCACCGCTACAACCACAACCTGGAAACCTCGCGCTCGCATTTCCCGAACGTGGTCACCACGCACACCTGGGAGGAGCGCTGGGACACGCTGCGCATGGTCCGCGAGGCGGGCATGGAGGTCTGCTGCGGCGGCATCCTCGGCATGGGCGAAACGCTGGAGCAGCGTGCGGAATTCGCGGCGAACCTCGCCGAGCTGGAGCCCGACGAGGTGCCGCTGAACTTCCTCAACCCGCGCCCCGGCACGCCCTTCGGCGACCTCGAGGTGCTGCCCGCCGCCGACGCGCTGCGCGCCGTCGCCGCGTTCCGGCTCGCGTTGCCGCGCACCATCCTTCGCTTCGCGGGCGGTCGCGAGATCACCCTCGGCGACCTCGGCGCCAAGCAGGGCATCCTCGGCGGCATCAACGCCGTCATCGTCGGCAACTACCTGACCACCCTCGGCAGGCCCGCCGAGGCGGATCTCGATCTGCTCGGTGAGTTGAAGATGCCGATCAAGGCGCTCAACGAAACCCTCTGAGCGCCCCCATGAGTAAGGTCTTGCCTATGGACGAGCGCTACAACCCGTTCACCGGCAAACGGATCGTGCCCGGCCTCGACGACGCCGTGCCCGCGGCTGCCGCGCTGGGATTGGAGCCGCCGCGCTTCTGCGAGCAGTGCGGTCGCCGGATGGTCGTGCAGGTGAGTCCCGACGGCTGGTGGGCCAAGTGTTCCCGGCACGGCGTGATCGACGCGACCAGTCTGGAACGCCGCTAGTGCAGGCGCTGCGGAGCGGAATGCGGAACGAGGCGCGCGCGGCCGCGGTGATCGCGCTGGCCGTAGTGCTGGTCAGTGCGGTCGTCGGCGTCGGGTGGGGACTGCTCGCGCCGACCGAGCAGCTGTTCGTGGTCGAGCCCGGCCGCGGCGCCGTCTTGACCGGTGAGAGCGTGCACCAGTTCGACGGTGTGGCGATGTTCGTGTGTCTGGCGGCCGTCGTCGGCCTGCTGACCGCCGTCGCCGCCTGGCGGTGGCGGGCGGCGCGCGGGCCGTTGCTGCCCATCGGTCTCCTGCTCGGCTCGCTCGTCGGCGCCGTGGTGATGGCGCGGCTGGGTGAACAGGTCGCCGAGTGGGCGCACCCGCGGCCGGACGATCCGCCGCTCGGACAGATCGTCGAACTGCCGACGGAAGTCGGCACCTGGCTCGCGCTGATCGTGCAGCCGCTGATCGCGTCACTGCTCGTGCTGTTCCTCGCCGCGTTGAATTCTTCGGAGGATCTGGGCAACAACACCGCCGTGCCGTCCGGATCGTTCGACCCGGCAGGCGCATTCGGGCCATACGGTGCCGCGTCGTACCCGGCGGGCGGTGCCCCGATGCCTTACCGTGGCTACGAACCGGCCCCCGAGGCCGGTTCCGGTTCGATGCCGGAGACTCGTCCCCGCCGCTGAGCGTTGTCCGAACCGTTGCCCGCGGGACGGCACCGGCGTACCGAAAAAACCTAGAATGGTGGCATGCGCTGTGCGTTCAGAGAGGAACGAGTCGTGGCGTTCGTCGGTAGCGGGCTGGTTGTCGAGGAGATCGACGCCAAGTTCTGGCGGGTGGTCGAACCCCTCGTCTATCAAGGTGATTCCCAAGAATTCGTGATCCCGGCCGGGTTCCGTACCGACTTCGCCTCGGTGCCACGGGCTTTGGTCTGGCTCGTGCCGCGCTACGGCGCCTACACCCGTGCCGCCATCCTGCACGACTACCTGCGCGACACCCGTCAGGTGAGTATCGCCGACGCCGACGGGATCTTCCGGCGCTGCCTGCGTGAGCTCGGTGTCTCGGTGCCGCGGTACTGGATGATGTGGGCCGCAGTGCGATTGGCCAGCAGGCTGCGCGGCGCGAGTTTCGGCGCGGTCGTCATCTGGGTGCTGATCGCCGTGCCGTCGGTGCTGTTCCTGGCGATCCCGGTGATCGTCGTCCAGGTGTTCCTGGTGCTGTTCTGGTTTGTGGAATTGATCTTCTGGGGCTTGGCGCGCGTGTTCGCCCGCACCGCCACCCCGCCGCCGCAGCCGCAGATGAAGACCGCCTGAGCCGTTCTCGCCGTGGCACTTCCACCGCTTCGCTGTGCACCATGATGTGCTGCCTGGTAGGGCGGCATAAATTGAGTGGAGGCGATGTTGGGGGTGGGGGTAGCTTGTGCTGGCCCGGCTATGGAAGGGAGGTCCGGTGATGAACGAGAACAACAGGGTGGGGACAGCGTCGGATCTGCCCGCCGAGCAGGTGCGTGAGCGGGCGGATCTGGCCGCTTGGCGGCGGCGGGATGCGTTGCGGCGCAGCAGTGCCGCGCAACCGGTGGCGAACAAGCGGCGGTATCGGCGGGGGAGTAAGCATCGCAAGGCGAGCGTCGAATAGGTCTCGTCAGGTCGGCGGGCGTAACGCGGCGAATTCGTCGGTGACGCGGATGCCGGAGTCGGTGTAGCGGTAGACGGCTGCGGGGCGACCGCCCGCGCGGCCGGGGGCCCGGGTCTTGCCGGTGGGCGTGATCACCTTGCGGCGCGTGAGGACTCGTTGCAGGTTCGTGGTGTCGACGTCGTAACCGAGTGCCGCACAATAAATTTCGCGCAGCGTGGACATGGTGAAGTCGGCCGGGGCGAGTGCGAAGGCGATATTCGTGTAGGAGAGCTTGGCGGCCAGACGGGTGCGCGCGTGCTCGACAACCGTGCCGTGGTCGAAGGACATCGGCGGCAGCGCGGAGAGCGGATGCCAGGCCGTGTCGCCGGGTAGCTGTGGGTCTGCCGTGAGCGGGACCAGTCCGAGATAGGCCGAGGCGATGCGGCGCGGCGCAGGCACCCGGTCCGGGGCGCTGAACACCGACAGCTGCTCGAGATGGGCCAGTTCGCGCACATCGACCTTCTCGGCGAGCTGACGACGCGCGGAGGTGTCGAGGTCCTCGTCGTCGCGCAAACGGCCGCCGGGTAGCGACCAGGTGCCTTTCTGCGGGTCGAGCGCGCGCTCCCACAGCAGCACCGCCAATTCGGTCCGCTGCCCAGGTGGGCAGCGACCAATAACCCCGTTTCCGACGTCGGCAGGGCTGGGACCTGCGGCGATGTTCGCGGGGAAGCGGCGAACCTGGAACACCGCGGTGAGCGATTCGTGGATAGTGCTACTATGGGCCACGTTTTCGATTATAAGTCGAAAACCTGGTTTGGTGCGAATCGGCGGAGGAGTCGGTCGCACGACGAAGGGAGCCATCATGGCGACGATGGGTGCGAAACTAGCGCCTCCGCTGATGGGGCAGGTGTTCGACGGGCCGTCGGGGTTCACCGGTGTCGAAGCAACCCCGGAGTGGGCGCAGGAAGTCAAGCGACTGGCCCGCGCACAGAACGCGACGATTCTCGCGCACAACTATCAGTTGCCGGAGATCCAGGACGTGGCCGATCACGTCGGCGACTCGCTGGCACTGTCGCGGATCGCCGCGGCCGCACCCGAGGACACCATCGTGTTCTGTGGCGTGCACTTCATGGCCGAGACCGCGAAGATCCTCAGCCCCGCCAAGACCGTGCTGATCCCCGATCAGCGGGCAGGCTGCTCGCTTGCGGACTCCATCACCGCGGACGAATTGCGTTCCTGGAAAGCCGAATTCCCGAACGCGGTGGTGGTGTCGTACGTGAACACCACCGCGGAGGTGAAGGCGCTCACCGACATCTGCTGCACGTCGTCCAACGCGGTCGACGTGGTCGCCTCGATCGACCCGGACCGCGAGGTGCTGTTCCTGCCGGATCAGTTCCTCGGCGCGCACGTCAAGCGGATCACCGGCCGGGAGAACATGCACATCTGGGCAGGCGAGTGCCACGTGCACGCGGGCATCAACGGCGACGAGCTGACCGAGCAGGCGCGCACCCACCCGGACGCGGATCTGTTCGTGCACCCCGAATGTGGTTGCGCCACTTCGGCGTTGTACCTGGCGGGCGAGGGCGCGTTCCCGGCCGACCGGGTGCACATCCTGTCCACCGGCGGCATGATCGACGCGGCCAAGCAGGTGCGCGAACAGCGCGGCCAGGCGACCCAGGTACTGGTCGCCACCGAGGTCGGCATGCTGCACCAGCTGCGTAAGGCCGCTCCAGGCGTCGACTTCCAGGCCGTGAACGACCGGGCCTCGTGCAAGTACATGAAGATGATCACTCCGGCGGCGCTGCTGCGCTGCCTGGTCGAGGGCAAGGACGAGGTGCACGTCGACCTGGAAACCGCTGCGCGCGGCCGTAACTCGGTGCAGCGGATGATCGAGATCGGCAATCCGGGCGGTGGTGAATGACGCCGACCCCTGCCGTAACGGCGGTGGTCGGCGAGGAAGGCACGGGCCGATGACTCCGGTGTCGATCGACTGGGAGGCCGAGGCCGATCTGGTGGTGATCGGCGGCGGCGTCGCCGGTCTCACGGCGGCGCGCACCGCGTCGCTACGCGGGCTGCGGGTGCTCACCCTCAGCAAGGGCGGTGCCACCGATACGTCGACGCAGTACGCCCAGGGCGGGATCGCCGTCGTTGCGCCGCATGGTGATTCGGTCGAATCGCATGTGCACGACACGGTCGAGGCCGGTGCCGGGCTGTGCGACGTCGAGGCCGTGCGATCCATCGTCGAGGGCGGGCAGGCCGCGGTCGCGGCACTGACCGATCTCGGCGCGGTCTTCGATCTCGGCCGGGACGGGCAGATTTCGCGGACCCGCGAGGGCGGGCACAGCACCCGGCGGATCATCCACGCCGGCGGCGACGCCACCGGCGCGGAGGTGCAGCGTGCGCTGAACGCGGCCGGGCTTCCGGTGTTGTTCGGCGCGGCGGCCTGCGAGATCCTCCCCGGCCCCGCCGGGGTGCAGGGCGTACTCGCGGTGTCCGACAAGGGTTTCGGGGTCGTGCACGCGCCCGCGGTGCTGCTGGCGACCGGTGGCCTCGGCCAGCTGTACGCACTCAGCACCAACCCGCCGGGGGCGACCGCCGACGGAGTCGCGCTCGCGCTGTGGGCGGGTGCGGCGGTGGCGGATCTGGAATTCCTGCAGTTCCATCCGACCGTGCTGTACACGCCGGGTGGACTCGGACGGCGTCCGCTGATCAGTGAGGCCGTGCGCGGTGAGGGCGGCATTCTGGTCGACTCCGCAGGTGATTCGGTGACCGCCGGGGTTCATCCGCGCGGGGATCTGGCACCTCGGGATGTGGTGTCGCGGGCCATTGCGGCGCGGATGCGTGCCCTCGGTACCGATCACATCTATCTCGACGCACGGGCGATCGACGGGTTCGCGCAACGGTTTCCGACGATCACCGCGTCCTGCCTGGCCGCGGGTATCGATCCGGGCATCGATCTGATCCCGGTTGCCCCGGCGGCGCACTATCAGTGCGGCGGTGTGGTGACCGACCCCTACGGTCGAACGGCGGTCGCCGGTCTGTACGCGGCGGGCGAGGTGGCCCGTACGGGACTGCACGGGGCGAACCGGTTGGCGTCCAACAGTTTGCTCGAAGGTCTCGTGGTCGGTGAGCGAGTCGGGGCGGCCGCGGCCGAACGGCTCGGAGAGCGAGTCCGCGTTACCGACGTCCGTACCAGGGTTGCCGAACGTGCGGATCGTAATGTGCTGCAGCAGTTGATGACCGAGCACGCCTCGGTGGTGCGGGACCGGGCAGGGCTGGACGAGGCGATCAAGCGCATGAAAGATGCGGTGACGCAACGTGAAACGGTGTCTGCCGCAGTCTCGTTCGACGGTGTTGCGGCGGATGACACGGCAGAGCCGGTAATCGCCGACCGCATAGCCGAAATCGAGGACGCCGCACTCACCCTCACGGCGCAAACCCTGCTCCTCGCGGCGGCGGCCCGTACCGAAAGTCGCGGCTGCCATACCCGATCCGATTACCCGGAGTCCGACGACCGGCTCCGGCGCAGCAGGTCGGTGGTTCTGGACGAACAGGGGCGTCCCCAGCTCGACCGATGACATCCCGGCGTTGAGCCGAGTGGCACAGCAGCTTTCGCCCTGTGCCGCTCGACCTCAGTGAAAAGCGTTCGCGCGTGAGTAGTAGAGGAGAGGTTGATGGGTCTGGACAGTGGGTTGGCTCGGGACGAGGTGGTCGCGCTCATCCGGACCGCGCTCGATGAGGACCTGCGCTACGGGCCGGATGTCACCACCGCGGCGACGGTGCCCGCCGATGCGGTGGTGAAGGCGTCCGTGGTGTCGCGGCAGCCGGGAACGGTCGCCGGGCTCGATGTCGGACTGCTGGTGCTGGACGAGGTGATCGGCGCGGGCAAGTACGAGGTCACCGGGCGGGTCGCCGACGGAACCCGGGTGACGCCGGGACAATCCGTGCTCACCGTGGTCGCCCCGACCCGCGGGCTCCTCACCGCGGAGCGGACCATGCTGAACCTGGTCTGCCACCTCTCCGGCATCGCCACCGCCACCGCCGCTTGGGTCGACGAGGTCGCGGGCACGGACTGCAAGATTCGGGACAGCCGCAAGACCCTGCCCGGGCTGCGCGCGTTGCAGAAGTACGCGGTCCGCGTCGGCGGTGGGGTGAACCACCGCATGGGTCTCGGTGACGCCGCGCTGATCAAGGACAATCACGTGGTCGCGGCGGGTTCGGTGGTCGAGGCGTTGCGCGCCGTTCGCGCGCTGGCTCCCGATATCGCCTGCGAGGTGGAGGTCGACAGTCTCGAGCAGTTGGATGCCGTGCTGGCTGAGAACGTGGAACTCGTGCTGCTGGACAACTTCCCGCTGTGGCAGACCCAGGCCGCCGTGCAACGCCGCAACGCGGCCGCGCCGGCGACAAAACTGGAATCCTCCGGTGGGCTCGTTCTCGAGGTGGCCGCCGACTACGCCAGGACCGGTGTCGACTACCTCGCTGTCGGTGCACTGACCCACTCGGTCCGCGTGCTCGACCTCGGCCTCGACATGTAGCGGAACGATCTCCGGCGCCGATCAACAGGCGTGTCGTCTCGTCTTCATCGCTTTACCGTTGTTGCGCAACACGATCGCGTGCGCCCGTGCCACGATGCCGGGATGAACGGCGGGTATCGCGTGGTTGCCGCGTTGCTGTCGATCGTGACAACCCTTGCGCTCTCCTCGGTCGGCGCGCCCTCGGCGGTGGCCGAACCCGAGTGCGCGGGGGACGTGACGATGCGGCCGATCACTGTCGCCGTCGACGGGGAGCAGTCGCACGGGTGGGCTTACGAGCCGTACCACTGCGCGCCCGGCGACCAAGCGCCGCGCAGTCTGATCCTCGCGGTGCACGGGTTCAACGAGAAGGCCGCCGACTATCCGGATGTCATGTCCGCGATCGCGCGACGCACCGGTGCCGCGTTGCTGACGTTGGACCAGCGCGGCGGAAACAGTGTGTGGAAGACGGGGGAGTGGAATCCGTGGGCCGGTTGGCACGACGTGGTGGCCACCGCGGAGTGGTACAAGAAGGAGCATCCGTCGGTCGGTAAAACCGTGCTGTGGGGGTGGAGCCAAGGTGGCATGACGAGTGGGTTGGCATTGGCGCACGGGCCCGCGGGGCTGTTCGACTATTGGGTCAATACCGCGGGGCCCTCGAATACTGTCGACTACTGGAATGTGGGGAACACGCTGGGTCTGCCGCAAATCCAGCAGATCGAACGCGATGCCGGTGGTTGCCCACCTTCGGTCTGTCCGCAGGCGTATGCGGATCGCTCCACCGCGGCGCTCGCGGCGAAAATGACCGCCCAGCGCGTGTTCTTGGTGCACGGCACCGCGGATCCGATTGTCCCGTACCAGCATTCGCTCGATCTGAAGGTCGGGCTCGCAGCGGCGGGGCAGGCGTATTCGATGTACACAATCGTCAGCGGTCGCGGACCCGATGGTGCCGTGCTGCCCGGTACGCACTGGATCGGTCCGGTGTGGTTCCAAGGTGCCTGCGTGGTGGAGCGGGTGCTCACGGATCTGGAGCCGATGGACGGGGCGGCCCGCGAGTACGTCACGGATGTGCTGGCGGATGTGGATACCGCGCCCGCGCCGCCGCCAGGTGCAACCTGCGCGGGGTGATCTCATGGCCGGTGGGTTGCGGGTACGCGTCACCGGCGTCGGCCTGCGCCTACGCCGCGGGGTGCCACTTGCGGTTTGACCTGTGGCCGGGTGGGTTGCGGGTACGCGTCACGGGCGTCAGCCCGCGCCCACGCCGCTGGCTGTCACCTGTGGCTCGATCTGATGGCCGGGCGGCTTGCGGGTGCGCGTCACGGGCGTCGGCCTGCGCCTACGCAGCCGGGTGCAATCTGTGGTTTGACCTGGTGCCGGGTGGGTTGCGGGCATGCGACACCGGCGTATTCGTCGATGGCCCCGCGCCGCCACCGGGTGCGATATGCGCGGTGTGACCTGTCGTCGGCGTCGAACCACGGCGAGTACCGCTCTGCGCGTGCCGCACCTGAGGCCGCCGTGGCGTATCGGACCGGTGCCGACCTCGCACAGCCACGCCGCCGACCTGTGCTGGTACTCCGAGTGATGTGCCCGACTCTGCGCCGACGGCCACCTCGTCTGCCGTTAGCCGAGCATTTGCCATAGCTGGGTACGATGCGGCGATGACTGCTGGCCGTCGCTCCCTTGCGTGGTTGTTGTCGATGGTGACCGTGTTGGCCGCATCGTGGCTCGCCGCACCATCGGCGTCCGCCGAGCCCGAGTGCGCCGGGGACGTGGCGGTCCAGTCGATCGCCGCGACCGTCGACGGGGAAGTGGCGACCGGGCGGGTCTATGAGCCGTTCCGGTGTAATCCGGGTGACCTGGCCCCGCGCAGTCTGATCGTCGCGGTGCACGGGTACAGCGAGACGGCGGCCTCCTATCCCGACGTGATGGCCGGGATCGCCCGGCGTACCGGTGCGGCTCTGGTGACGCTGGATCAGCGCGCCGAGAACAGCGTGTGGAAGCCCGGCGAGTTCAACCCGTGGGCCGGTTGGCAGGACGCGGTGGCCATCACTCAGCAGTACAAGGCCGAGCATCCGTCGATCGGCAAGACCGTGCTGTGGGGGTGGAGCCAAGGTGGGATGACGGCCGGGTTGGCGGTGGCGAACGGGCCCGCCGGGTTGTTCGACTACTGGATCGATGCGTTCGCGCCGACGAACATCGTCGACTACTGGAACCTCACCAGCGCGTTCTTCCCGGCGCAGCGCGCGCAGATCGAACGCGACGCGGGTGGTTGCACGCCGCAGGTGTGCCCGCAGGCCTACACCGACCGTTCCTTGGTCGCGCTCGCGCCGAAGATCGACGCCCAGCGCACCTTCCTGATCCACGGGATCTTCGATGTGGATGTGCCGTACCAGCATTCGGTCGATCTGAAGAACGCTTTGATGGCGGCGGGTAAGCCGTATTCGATGTACACGGTGGTCACCGACCGCGGCACCGACGGGAGCATCCAGCCCGGCGTGCACGACGTCGGACCCACCTGGCGGCAAGGCATCTGCGTGGTGGAGCGGGTGGCCGAGGGGCTGGAGCCGCTGGATGGCGCGGCGCGCGACTACGTCACCAACGTGCTCGTCGGTGTCGATACCGCTCCGCCGCCACCCCCGGGTGGCACCTGCGCGCGGTGAGCAAGTCATGCGCCCGGCGGATCATCGGAAGCTTTGTCGACGCTGGGTTTTCGCGACAGCGCGCGATGCAGGTCTGCCCGAGACATCCTCGCCGTCAGGCGGTCAGTTCCCGTTGCAGCGGGGTACGGAAACGCGGGATGGCGCGGACGTCGCCGAACCACTCGGCGGTCCGCGCGACTTCCGCCTCGATCATCGCCGTGGCGTCGGTGCCAACGTCTTCCAGCAGGCGATAGACGATCTCGCCGTCCTTGCGCTGCGCCCAACCGCCCACGATGCGTCCGTTCCACCAGATGGACGGCCCGATATTGCCGTTGGTGTCGAACAGGGCGGGCGCGTGCGGGCCGAGGTACCAGTCGCGGGACTGCCAGCCCATCGGGGTGGGATCGAGCGCGGGCAGCAGTGACGCCCAAGGTTCCGGCGCCGCAACGGGTTCCACGTCGTCGGCGAGCAGCAAACCCGTTGTGCCGTCCAGATCGACCTCGACCAGATCGAGATCGGTGAGGGCCTTGCGGACTTCGCCGACGCCCCAGCCGGTCCACCATTTGAGGTCGGTGATCGGGGCCGGTCCGAAGGCGTGTAGCCACTGCCGGAGCAGTTCGGCGCGGGCCTGCTCGATCGGCAGCGACGGAACACCGTGGGGCAGCCAGGATTCGATCGGTTCCCAGGTGTACTGGCTGCTCGACCAGCTGCCGTTCGGGCGGCCGCGGACGATGCGGCCTTCGCAGCCGAGCGTCACCAGCACCCAGGTGGTGATGTTGGTCGGCTTCGAATACGCCTTGTCCGGCGCGGTATTCACCTGCGTGCGCAGCCGGGGCACATCCTTGCTCAGCTGCATGCCGGTAGCGGCGCCTCTCGCGAGCAGTGCGTCGTGGGTTTCGGCTTCTACCTCGGCGAGCCACCGCTGGACGTCACCGTCGATGACGCCGGCCTGCTCGAGGTACTTCCCGTAGGTGCGACGCTGCTTGTGCGCCAATGCATCCGCGCACGACGCCTGCAACACCGGGACCAGCTCGATCGGCGCGACGAACATGGTGCGCCGCATGGCGAGCAGGCGCAGCAGCGTCCGGTCGTCGTAGAGCGCCCGCTCGACGTGCGCCGGGATGGCGGTGTTGCTGCGCGCGCCGACGGACAGGAACACCGTCGCCGGATCGGTCGCGTGCAGCACCACCAGCGACCGGACGATCTCGGCGACCTCGTCGGTACGGTTCGCCGCCGCGAGCCGGTGCCGTACCGCCAGCCTGGCCCGCCGCTCGGCGACATCAATCGAACGCATAGGCGAATCCTAGCGTTCGGAGGTCATTCCGCCGGTTCCCAGGCGCGGACCAGGTCGAGCAGGCCGGGGAAGCGGGCGTCGAGGTCGTCGATGCGGACCTTGCTGCGGCGCTCGAGGCCGTAGCGCTGCTGTCTGGTCACGCCCGCTTCGCGCAGCACCCGGAAGTGGTGCGTGAGTGTCGATTTCGGGCGGTCGATGTCGAACCAGCCGCAGGAGCGGTCGGTGTCGGGGGACTCGGTCAGCAGCTTCTGCACCATGGTCAGCCGCAGCGGGTCGCTGAGTGCGGCGAGCACCTGGTCGAGGCGCAGGTCGGCGCGGTCCGGTTCGGGCAGACGGGTCTCGGGGACTGTGCTGGCCGGTGGCATCGGGTCTCCTGGGGTCGTCGCGCCCTGTACGTATTTTATCGTACTAGATGCTAAGTTCGACCGTGATCGTATCGGTACGAGAAAAGTCGAACTAGTGGAGGTTGGTATGGCGACGCTCACGACGCACCGACAGTCGGTGCCTGCGAAGGACGGCCTCGTGTGGTTGGCGGCGTGGCCGGTCATGACGGTGTTCGTGCTGTCGAACGCCGCGACGCCGCTGTATGTGGTGTGGCAGCGCGAGCTCGGCTTTTCCGCAGGAACCTTGACGGCGATCTTCGCCAGCTATATCGCCGGGCTACTCGGCGCGCTGCTGGTCGCCGGGGTGGTGTCGGATCGGATCGGCCGCAAGCCGGTGCTGCTGCCCGCGATCGCGCTGGCGATGGTGGCGTGCGTGCTGTTCGCCACCGCGGGTTCGGTTGCGGTGCTTGCCGTTGCGCGGCTGCTCACCGGTATTGCGGTGGGTGCGGCGGTGTCCGCCGGGATGGCGGCGGTGACCGATGTGGGCGGGCCGGGACGCAAACGTACTGCGGCGCTGGCCGCTTCGTCGGCGATGGTGTTGGGTGCCGGGCTCGGACCGCTGCTCGCCGGTGTCTTGTCCGAGACCGTGCCCGGCCCGACGGTGACCATCTTCGTGGTCGAGATCGCGCTGCTTGCTTCGGCTTTCGTGGTGGTTGCCCGGCTGGAGCTGCCGAAGGGCGCGGGTGGGCGCGGGCCGTGGCTGCGGATTCCCGCCGTGGCACCGGGCGGACGAACGGCGGTGCTGCTCGGCATCGCGGTATTCGCGCCGGGGATCACGGCGACCTCCTTCGTGCTCTCGCTGGGACCGTCGCTGCTCGCGCACCTGCTCGGCGCCACCAACCGGGTCGTCGCCGGCGGGCTCGCTTTCGTGATGTTCCTGGGCGCCACCGGCATTCAGTTCGCCGCGCGGCGCTTATCGGTGCGCACGATCCTGCTCGGCGGCGCCGTCGCCACTACGGCGAGCATGCTGACGCTGATCCTCTCGCTGCGGCTGTCGTCGCTCGTACTGTTCGCGGCGGCTGCGGTCCTGGCCGGAGTCGGGCAGGGGTTGGGCCAATTCGGTGGTCTCAGCGCGATCAGCGCGAGCGTGCCCGCCGATCGGCTCGCCGAGGCGAACGCCGCACAGAATGTCGGCGGATACCTGCCCGCCGCCGCACTGCCGTTGACCGCCGGATTCCTCAGTGACGCAATCGGTCTGACCGGTGGTGCGACGGTGTTCGGGATCGTGGTGGGAGCGGCGGCGATGGTGGGCGGCGCAGTTGTCGCGGTTCGGTCTGGTGCCGAATCGCCTCGAGCTGCGTGACGGGTCGCGGTCCGGCCCGAGTTGGATCACGCTGGGCCGGGTGGCGCCGGGCGGGGTGACGGTTGGTGTCGGTTCGCGCGGGGTCCGGTCGGGTCGGCTGGATGACGGTCGACTGTCGGTTCGCGCCGGGCCGCGCGGATCGCGCCGTGTCGGATTGCGCCGGACCGGGCCCCGTCGGGCCGGGTGGGATCGCGCCGCGCCCGGCCGGATGGGGTCGCGCAGGGCCGGGCCGGTCGGCTGTCGGTTCGCGCCGGGCCGAGGGGCGGTCGAGGGCTGACGTCGGATGGTGCTGGGACGGGTGACAGTCGCCGTTCGCTACGGCCGGGTGCTCGGGCGCCGTACCGGTGGCGTGCCATTATTCGAGGATGAGGCGCGGATACGTACTGGTGGCGGTGGGTGCCCTGTTGGCTGCATGCGCGATGACCAGCGCGTCGGTGTCGGCCGAACCGGCGTGTGCGACGGAGGTCGCGGTGCGCTCGGTGACGCTGACCGTCGACGGTGAGGAGGCGACGGGGCTGGTCTACGAGCCGTACCGCTGCGCACCGGGTGATCTTCCGCCGACGGATCTGGTCGTCGCGGTGCACGGGCACGACGGGGCCGCCGGCGACTACGCGGGTTATCTGACGTCGATCTCCCGGCGCACCGGCACCCCGGTGCTGTCGATGGATCTGCGCTCGGCCAGCAGCGTCTGGCGCACCGGTGAGTGGAACCTGTGGGCAGGCTGGCGCGACATCGTCGCCGCGACCCAGTGGTACCGGGACGAGCATCGTTCCATCGCGCGCACGGTCCTGTGGGGCTGGAGCCAAGGCGGCATCATGAGCGGGCTCGCCGCGGCGCACGGACCGCGCGGACTGTTCGACTACTGGGTCGACAACTACGGTCCCGCAGATGATTTCACGATGTGGCTCGGCGCGTCGGTGGTCGATCCGGACCTGCCCGCGCAGATCGAACGCGACGCGGGCGGCTGCACGCCGATCGTCTGCCCGCAGGCCTACGTCGAGCGTTCGCCCGCGCTGCTGGCCGGCCGGATGGACGTAAAGCGCGCGTTCCTGATCCATGGCACCGGCGACGATGTGGTGCCGTATCCGACCACGCTGGAGATGCGGGCCGGGTTGCTCGCCGCGGGCAAACCGACCTCGATGTACACCATCGTCACCGGCCGCGACCTGAACGGCGCCGTGGTTCCCGGGGATCACAGCGTCGGCCCGGCCTTCTTCGAGGGCGGTTGTGTCGTGGAGCGGCTGCTCCTCGGCATCGAACCCGTCGACGGTCCGGACCGCGACTACCTGGTCGACGTCGCCCACGGCATCGCGACCGGACCTGCCGCACCGCCGAATGCCAAGTGCGCCGCCTGATCCGGGCCGAACGGAGCAGCAACCATGGCGGAGCCCACACTCGCCGATTCGCACCACGGGGAACAGGATCGTGACCGGACACGGTTGTGCCTGGCAACACCGACGAGGAAGTGAGGCCACGATGAGCGAACCGACGGACCCGGCGTACCACTGGAACGGCGCGGACCTGGACCTGGACGGGTACCTGGCGCGCATCGGGTTCGACGGCGAGCGCGCACCGACCCTCGACACGTTGCGCAAGCTGGTGCATGCGCACACCACCTCGATCCCCTTCGAGAACCTGGAGATCATCCTCGGCCGCACCATCCCGCTCGATCTGGATTCCTTGCAGGACAAGCTGATTCGGCAACGCCGCGGCGGCTACTGCTACGAGCACGTCGGCCTGTTCGCGGCTGCGCTGGAGCGACTCGGCTTCGGCATCACCGCCCTGCACGCACGGGTGACGATGGGTGCGACGGAGGGCCTGCGCCCCGCGACGCACGCCCTGCTGCGCGTGACCACCAGCGACGACGACCGAGTGTGGTTGTGCGACGTCGGATTCGGTGCGGGCCCGCTCGCACCGATCGAATTGTCCACCGAGGTGGGCGAATTCACGGCGGGCGACTGGCGGTTCCGGCTGGAGCTCACCCGAGGCGAGCTGGACAGCGACCTATGGGTGCTGCACCAGTTCGACAAGGACGGGTGGATCGACCGCTACACATTCGCGATGACGCCGCAGTACCGCATCGATTTCGCGGTCGGCAACCACTTCGTGTCGACGTCGCCGCGTTCACCGTTCACCACTCGCCCCTACGCGCAGCGGTTCCTCCCGGACGTACACCGCGTCGTCGACGGCACCACGGTGATCACCGAGCGGCCGGACGGCACCAGCGAAACCCGGCAGATCGAGGCGACCGAACTACCGAAGATTCTGGCCGAAGAGTTCGACATCGAGCTCACCGAGGCCGATGCCGCCGCCCTCGTCGCGGGCGCCTGGCACACCGCCTGATCAGGCACGCGAGCGCCGATCCCGGCACGGCCTCTGCCGACTCGCCGGGGTCGGCGGTTACAGTCGGCGGGGTGCGTACCCACCGGAAGTCCCTCGTCCTGTTCTCCGCACCCGCGCTCGTGCTCGCCGCCTGCTCGTCCGGCCCGGACCAGCCCGACACCGTCGCAGGCCAGTTCGCCGACGCGCTGAACCGCGACGACGTGGCCGCCGCCGCAGGCCTCACCGATGACCCGGCGAAGGCCTCCGACGCCCTCGGCAAGCTCTATGACGGCCTCGGCAAAGAGGTGCGCTTCGATGTCCGCTCGATCGACAAGAACACCTTCACGCTGGCCGCCACCTGGAAGCTCGGCAAGGACGGCGCGGCCGAGTGGACCTACACCACCACCGGCACCGCGGACGAGGGCGGCGACGGCTGGAAGGTCAAGTGGAACCCGGACACGGTCGCGCCGGGCTTGGCCGCAGGTCCGCTGAGTTACAGCCCGGTCTATCCCAAGCCCGCCCGCGTCCTCGACGCCAGCGGCGGCGAGTTGATGACCCAGCAGGTGGTCACGCTGGTGAACGTGAGCCCAGGCGCGGATACCGCCGCGCTCGCCGCGCTGCTCACCCCGATCGCGCCCGACATCACCGCGCAGTCGCTGCAAGCGGAACTCGCTGCGGCGCAGGGTAAACCGATCACCGCGATCAGCCTGCGCGACGCCGACATCGCGCCGATCCAGCCGCAGCTCGCCGCCGTGCCCGGCGTCACGCTCGCGCCGCAGACCCGCCTGCTCACCACCGACAAGTCGCTGGCCTCGCCCGCCCTGTCCGGACTCGCCGAGCTGTGGCAGCAGAACGCCGACGCCGGCGCGGGCTGGGCGGTGCGCGCGCAGACCGGCGAGGGCACCCAGCGGGTCGGTGGCCAGGATCCGAAGCCGACCGCCGATATCGCCTCCACCTTGAACATCGACCTGCAGCAGGCGGCCGAGGCGGCGCTGGCGCCGATCACCCAGCCCGCGGCGATCGTCGCGCTGCAACCCTCCACCGGCAACGTGGTCGCGGTCGCGCAGAACAATGCCGCCGACGCACAGGGCCCGATCGCGCTCACCGGCCTGTACCCGCCCGGTTCGACCTTCAAGACGGTGACCGTCTCGGCCGCACTGCAAGCGGACACGGTCACCCCGGACACCGTGCTGCCCTGCCCCGGCGTCGCGAACATCGAGGGTCGCAAGATCCCCAACGACAACAATTTCGACCTGGGACAGGTGCCGCTACATACTGCGTTCGCGCGTTCCTGCAACACCACCATGGGCTCGCTCGCGGTGAAACTGCCCGCCGATGCGTTGACGAATGCAGCGGCACAGCTCGGTCTCGGCATCGACTACGTCACACCCGGGCTGACCACCGTCACCGGCAAGGTGCCGCCCGCGGACACCCCGGCGCTGCGGGTCGAGTCGGCTATCGGTCAGGGAAAGGTGACCGCTACGCCGTTCGGCATGGCGCTGGTCGCCGCGTCCATCGCGCGCGGCTCGGTGCCCGCGCCCGCCATCGTGCAGGGCAAGCCCGGCACGCCGGACAAGACGCCGGCCGCGCTGCCCGCCAGCGTTGCCGAGCAGGTCAAAGCCATGATGCGGGAGACGGTCACGGCAGGCACCGCGACCCAGCTGCGTGATATTCCGGGCTTGCTCGGCAAGACGGGCACCGCGGAATACATCGACGACCAGCACGCGCACGGGTGGTTCGTCGGTATCGCCGATGACCTGGCGTTTGCGGTATTCGTCAACGACGCGAACAGCTCCGGACCCGCGGTGGACGCGGCGGGGCGGATGCTGCGGGCGGCGCGCTAGCCCCGCCGCGCCGATGTGGGCGGAGAATATGCCCCTGCTGGCGCGGACCGAAGTTCCGCGGCCAGCTACACTCGTCCCCGGACCGCGTCTGTAAGCAATAAGCGGGATGTCACGATTTCGAGAAGGTTCGGAGTAGGCGCCATCGATACCGGTCAGTTGATCGCGGAGCATTACCGCCTGGTCGAGCGGATTGGTAGCGGCGGCACAGGTGTTGTTTGGCGTGCCATCGACGAGCGCTTGCAACGCTCGGTGGCCGTCAAGCAGATCCATATCAAGCCGAGCCTGCCCGAGGCCGAGCGTGATGTGGTGCGCCAACGTGCGATCCGAGAGGCTCGCAACGCTGCCCGCTTCCAGCATCCGAACGCGATCGTCGTGTTCGACATCACCGAGCATCAGGGCGATCCCTGCCTGGTGATGGAGTACCTGAAGTCCAACAGCCTGGCCGGCGTGCTCTCCACGCAGGGCCCGCTGCCGTTGACGCAGGTCGCCCGCATCGGTGAGCAGGTCGCCTCGGCGCTGATCGCCGCGCACGACGCGGGCATCGTGCACCGCGACGTGAAGCCGGGCAACATCCTGCTCGACGACCACGGCACCGTGAAGATCACCGACTTCGGCATCTCCCGCGCCGCCGGTGACGTCACGCTCACCGAAACCGGCCTGATCTGCGGCACCGCCGCCTACCTCGCCCCCGAGATGGCCCGTGGCGCCGACCCGACCCCCGCCTCGGACGTATTCGCCCTTGGCGCAACACTTTTCCACGCACTGGAAGGTGAACCGCCGTACGGCGCGAACGCCAACCCGCTCGCGGTGCTGTACGCCGCGGCCAACGGTCAGGTCAGCGAACCCCGCAACGCCGGTCCCGCAACGGATTTCCTGCTGGACCTGCTCAGCCCGGAACCGCAGGACCGGCCGACCATGCGCGCGGCACTCGACCACCTCGCCGCCTTCGCCGACGCGGGCCCCGCCCCGGTGACCGCTGGATTCGTCCCCGCCAGTGAAGCTTTCGTGCGCCGCCGCAACGGCGCGCCCGAATCCGCCACCCGGGCACTGCGCCCCTCGGCGGTGTCGGCTCCGGTCCATCAGCCGACCGAACGCCAGCCGCGCCCGCAGCGCCCGGCCCCCCGCCCGCAGCCCGCGCCGCGTCGCCCCGCGCAGACCAACACCGCGACCCACCCGCGCACCGCAGCCCAGCCCCGCCCTGTTCCGCGCAAGTCCGGCGGTAAGAGCAAGGCCGTCATCATCGGCGCGGCCATCGGTGCCGTCGTAGCGGTGGGCGCGATCCTCATCGGCACGTTGTCGCAGCAGGACTCGAATTCACCGACGGTGAACGCAAGCCCGCCGTCCACCAGTTCGCCGACCGGTGGCACGAGCTCGACCCCTCCGTCCGGAACGGTCGGTAAGACCCCCAGCGATGGCACGGTCACCGAGGGACCTGCGGCGGCACTGGTGAAGCGGTTCTACGACGACGCAAGCGGCTCGTGGTCCACGCTGACACCCGCGGCGCAGAAGCTCTACGGCTCCGAGACGGCGTTCCGCCAGTACTGGACCACGCACACGGTCGAGAACTTCTCCAGCATCCGAGCTGTCAAAGCGGGCAACAACTCCGACGGCTCGCTCGACATCGAGCTGGCCAGCCTGATCGTCGACGGCCAGGACAAGGCGATGACCCTGCGCGTGATCAGCTCCGGCGGCAAGCTCCTGCTCGACAGCGATACCCGCTTCCCGTCCCTTACCTGAAAGGCGTTCGCGCCACTAAACTTTGGACATGGATGTCCGGGGGATGCTGGCCGAGGAACGTGCTGAACTGATCTCGTTGCTGCGTACGTTGAGTGACGAGGAGTGGGAGAGTCCGTCGCTGTGTGACGGGTGGCGGGTGCGGGATGTGGTCGGGCATTTGCTGTACGACACCATCGGGCTGCCGACGTACGGGGGAATCGCGGTTCGGTGTGGGTTGTCCGTCGATCGGTTCAATGGTCGGCTCGTGGAAAAGGCGAAGGCGCTGTCGACCGAGGCTTTGGTAGACAAGTTCGAGCATGCGGCGGGGCGGGTCTCGAAGTACGCGCCGAGGCTGGCCCTGGCGGATGTGATGGTCCATCAGCAGGACATCCGGCGACCGCTCGGGCGTGCTCGCACGATCCCGGCGGATCGCCTGATCACCGTCCTGGAACATCCTGACCCGTTCGCGATGCCGTGGCGGCGCACCAGGGGGCTGCGGTTCGTGGCCACCGATGTCAGCTGGTCGAAGGGGCATGGTCCGGAGGTGCGCGGCCCGGGGGAGGCGATCGTGCTCGCCATGGTCGGACGCGCGGTCGCGGTCGATGAGCTGGCCGGTGACGGCGTGGTCGAACTGCGGCGACGCTGCGGGTGAGCCGTAGGACACCACGCGGATAACCGGTGGCGTCGGCCGACTAGGCTGGTAGCTGCAACTTTCCTGTTGCGGATTCGGCTGAAGACAAGGATCGACACCACATGACTACCCGCATCGAGCTCGCCCGCGTTGATCTGCGCGGTCGCACTCCCTCTGTTGCCGAGCTGCGCGCCGCGCTGCCGCGCGGGGGAGTCGACGTGGACTCGGTGCTGCATCATGTGCGACCGGTGGTCGAGGCGATCCGCGATCGTGGCGTCGCGGCGGCACAGGAGTACAGCGAGCAGTTCGACGGGGTGAGTCCGGCCACGGTGCGCGTACCGGCGGCCGAGCTGGAAAAGGCGCTGACCGAGCTGGATCCTGCCGTGCGTGCGGCGCTGGAGGAATCCATCGCCAGGGCCAGGAAGGTACACGCCGACCAGCGGCGCACCGACAAGACCACCGAGGTGGTACCCGGCGGCACGGTGACCGAGCGCTGGGTGCCGGTCGAGCGGGTCGGGCTGTACGTGCCCGGCGGCAACGCCGTCTACCCGTCGAGCGTGGTGATGAACGTGGTGCCCGCCCAGACGGCGGGCGTCGGCTCGCTGGTGGTGGCCTCGCCGCCGCAGGCGCAATTCGGCGGCCTGCCGCACCCGACGATCCTGGCTGCCGCGCGGTTGCTCGGCGTCGACGAGGTGTGGGCGGTCGGCGGCGCGCAGGGCGTCGCGCTGCTGTCCTACGGCGGCGTCGACACCGACGGCGCCCAGCTGGAGCCGGTCGACCTGATCACCGGACCCGGCAACATCTACGTGACCGCCGCCAAGCGGCTGTGCCGCGGCCTGGTCGGCATCGACGCGGAAGCGGGGCCGACCGAGATCGCGATCCTGGCCGACGCGACCGCCGACCCGGTGCACGTGGCGGCGGACCTGATCAGCCAGGCCGAGCACGACGTGCTCGCGGCCAGCGTGCTGGTCACCGACAGCGCGGAGCTGGCCGACGCGGTGGACGCGGCGCTGACCCGGCAACTGACCGTGGTGAAGCACGCCGAACGGGTGACCGAAGCGTTGCGTGGCAAGCAGTCCGGGACCGTGCTGGTGGACGACATCGCGCAGGGCCTGCGCGTGGTGAACGCCTACGCGGCCGAACACCTGGAGATCCAGACCGTCGACGCCGCCGCGGTGGCCGCCCGGGTGCGCAGTGCCGGAGCGGTTTTCGTCGGCGCGTACGCACCGGTGAGCCTCGGCGACTACTGCGCCGGCTCCAACCACGTGCTGCCGACCGCCGGATGTGCCAGGCACTCCTCGGGTTTGAGCGTGCAGACGTTCCTGCGCGGCATCCACGTGGTCGACTACACCGAGGCGGCGCTGAAGGATGTCGCCGGTCACGTCGTCGCCCTGGCCAACGCCGAGGACCTGCCCGCCCACGGCCAGGCCGTGCAGGTTCGGTTCGAGGCGCTGTCATGACCAAGCAGGCCATTGTGCCCGGCGCGGACATCAGCTTGGCCGACCTACCGCTGCGGGAGAACCTGCGCGGCAAGAAGCCTTACGGCGCACCGCAATTGACGGTGCCGGTGCAACTGAACACCAACGAGAACCCGCACCCGCCGAGCCGGGCGCTGATCGACGACGTCGCCGAGTCCATTCGGATCGCCGCCGCCGACCTGCACCGCTACCCGGACCGGGACGCGGTGGCGTTGCGCGCCGACCTGGCCGAATACCTCACCAGGCAAACGGGTGTCGCGGTGGACACCGACAATGTCTGGGCGGCAAACGGTTCCAACGAGATCCTGCAGCAGCTGTTGCAGGCGTTCGGCGGACCGGGCCGCAGCGCACTGGGTTTCGTGCCGTCGTACTCGATGCACCCGATCATCTCCGAGGGCATCGACACCGAATGGATCGAGGCCGAGCGCGACGCCGACTTCTCCCTCGACGTCGACTACGCGGTGGCCGCCATCGCGGAGCGCTCGCCCAACGTGGTGTTCGTGACCAGCCCGAACAACCCGACCGGGCACAGCATTCCGCAGGACGACCTGGCCCGGATCCTCACGGCCGCGCCGGGGATCGTGGTGGTCGACGAGGCCTATGGAGAGTTCTCCGCGCAGCCGAGCGCCCTCGCGCTGATCGACCGGTTTCCGACGAAGTTGGTGGTGACCAGAACCATGAGCAAGGCGTTCGCCTTCGCGGGCGGTCGCCTCGGCTACCTGGTCGCCGCGCCCGCGGTGATCGAGGCGATGCTGCTGGTGCGGCTGCCGTACCACCTGTCGGTGGTCACCCAGGCGGCCGCGCGGGCGGCGCTGCGGCACGCCGACGAAACCCTCGGCAGCGTCGCCGAACTCGCCGCGCAGCGTGATCGAGTGGCTGCGGAGTTGACCGAGATCGGTTTCGACGTGATCCCCAGCGATGCGAACTTCCTGCTGTTCGGCCGCTTCACCGACGCGGCGGGCAGCTGGCAGCGCTACCTGGACCACGGCGTGCTGATCCGCGACGTCGGCATCCCCGGCTACCTGCGCACCACCATCGGCCTGGCCGCGGAGAACGACGAACTGCTGAAAGTCAGCCGCGTCTTGGTGCACACCGACCTCACGCCCCGATGAATCCGCCTGTGGAGGAAAAGATCATGAATAGAACCGCGCGGGTGGAGCGCGTCACCAAAGAGTCCAGCATCGTGGTCGAGCTGGACCTGGACGGCACCGGCAAGACCGAGATCGCCACGGGCGTCCCGTTCTACGACCACATGCTGACCGCGCTCGGCGCGCACGCCAGCTTCGACCTGACCGTGCGGGCCGAGGGCGACATCGAGATCGAGGCGCACCACACGGTGGAGGACACCGCGATCGTGTTCGGCCAGGCGCTGGGAAAGGCGTTGGGCGACAAGGTCGGTATCCGCCGGTTCGGTGATGCCTTCATCCCGATGGACGAGACCCTGGCGCACGCCGCGGTCGACGTGTCCGGGCGTCCGTACTGTGTGCACACCGGCGAGCCGGAACACCTGCTGCACGCTGTGATTCCCGGGTCCGGGCCCGGCGCACCGTATTCCACCGTGCTGAACCGCCACGTCTTCGAGTCGATCGCGTTGAACGCGCGCATCGCCCTGCACGTGCGCGTGCTGTACGGCCGCGACCAGCACCACGTCACCGAGGCCGAATTCAAGGCGGTGGCACGGGCTTTGCGTGCCGCGGTCGAACTCGATCCGCGGGTGCAGGGCATCCCCTCGACGAAGGGGACGCTGTGACCTCTGTTGCCCTGCTCGACTACGGCTCGGGAAATCTGCACTCCGCCGAGCGGGCGCTGGTTCGTGCGGGCGCGAAGGTCGAGGTGACCGCCGATCCCGAGGTCGCGCTGGCCGCCGACGGCCTCGTCGTCCCCGGCGTCGGCGCCTACGCCGCCTGCATGGCGGGACTGCGAAAGGTGCGGGGCGAGCGGATCATCGGTCAGCGCCTGGCCGGTGGCCGCCCGGTGCTCGGCATCTGCGTCGGCATGCAGATCCTGTTCGAGCGCGGCGTCGAATTCGGCGTGGAAACCGACGGCTGCGCCGAATGGCCGGGCACCGTGGAACGCCTGTCCGCTCCGGTGCTGCCGCACATGGGCTGGAACACCGTGTCGGCGCCGCAGGACAGCGTGCTGTTCGCGGGGATGGACGCCGACACCCGGTTCTACTTCGTGCACACCTACGCCGCGCAGAAGTGGGAGTTGCCGCCCGGCGATCACTTCGACGCCCCCCGGCTGACCTGGGCCGAGCACGGCGTGCCGTTCCTCGCCGCGGTGGAGAACGGGGCGCTCTCGGCGACCCAGTTCCACCCGGAGAAGTCCGGCGACGCCGGCGCTCAGCTGCTGCGCAATTGGGTGCAGGCGCTGTAGCCCTACTTGGTTTCGGCCCGGTTGACCAGCCAGCGACCGTTCACGTTCTCGACGGTGATCAGCAGGGACATCTTGTTGGTCTTCGGCAGGCCATCGGTGGCGTCGCTCGTCGTCGTCCGCACCACATCGACGGTGATGTCCGCCGTGGCGGCGTCGCCGGAGACGACCCGGCAGTCCACCGAATTGACCTCGGCGCGGGCGTGATTCGCGGCGGCGTCGGCCTGGATGGTCGGCCGGGCCTGCTCGAACTCCGTCCGGAACGTCCCGGTCGTCAGCTCGAGCATCTTGTTCGCGTGCTCATCGAAGCTCGCGTAGTCGTAGGTCCCTGCGACGGTGCCGAAATCGCAGCCGGCCAGCCGTGCTTCCTCGGGCGGGGCGGCCGCGGCGGTCGGCGCGGTGGCGAGCACCGCGGTGCAGGTGGCTGCCGAAATCATGAGCACGGCAGCGTGAGTCGAGCGCGTCATATGAGATCCCTAGGGAGAGTGCGGAAGTAAGTGACCGGAGCGATCGCCGAGGCGAGACACTACCGGTGGTTTCCGGCCGACGGGGCGGCTCGCTCACGAGACCGTGGTCGTCGGCCCTCCGGGTAGACCCTGACCTCGGCGCGGCGGATATGGGGGTTCGCTCCGGATTCGGCTGCGACGGCTCGGATCTACGGTCGATCCGAGGAGGATGATATGCGCAGCGTCACAGTTCCATTGGTCGTGCTATCGGGGTATGCGGTGGTCGCGTGTTTCGCGTTCGGCACCACCGCGGCAGAGACAATGCTGTTGTATCCCAACATTTTCCGGGACATCCCTGAGTCGCTGGAGCTCACCGAACAGTTCATGAGCGTGGTCGCGGTCGGTGACGTGATGCGCCCACTCGGCGGTGTGCTCACGCTATGCGCGTTGATCGCCGGTGTGGCGGCGGTGCGCTATCGGATCGGGCTGCGCTGGGTAGGACTGTCGCTGGCCTCACTGGTCAGCGGACAGTTCCTCCTGTCGATCCTGTACCAGTGGCCGCGCGCATCGATCCTGTTCGACGACCGCGACAAGCACACCCTCGCCGAAATCGAGCGCGCCGCAACAGAATTCCTGATCGGGCAAGGTTTCCGAATCGCTGCGGCGGCGTTCACCGCACTGTTCGCAGTGACCGCCGCGCTGGTCTGTTACCGCCGACGGGTACTGGCAAATGGCGCTGAACCTGTGCCGTCGCTGACCTGACACCGACGGCAGCAGCCGAATGGTTCGGTTCAAAATGGCCGCCGGCTGCGGTGGGTGATGAAGAGTTGGACGCGGCTTGCAGCAGTTGCCGGCCAAGGCGTCGAGCCGCTGTCCGACCAGCGGCAACATATTGTGGGTGTGACCAACAAGCGTTAGATTGCTGGCATGGAGATCTCGCGCGAGGACGCTCCCGCCAAATTGCGGGCCTTGCCGACTCGGCTGGTCAATCAGGTCGCCCTCGTCGCCAACCGGGCGACCGAGCGGGCCCTGCATGCCACCGGCTCGCGGCGCTATCACTACGCGCTGCTCGCCGCGCTCGGCGAATTCGGTGCTATCAGCCAGGCCGACCTGGGTAGGCGCACCCGGATCGACCGCAGCGACATCGTCGCCACCGTCAACGAGCTAGCCGACCGCGGCTTCGTCGAGCGCAGCCCGGACACCGGCGACCGCAGGCGCAAAATCGTCACCATCACCGACGCGGGCACGGCCCATCTCGCCGAACTGGACGAGCGCCTGGCCGGTGCGCAGGACGAACTACTGGCCGGTCTGGACGCCGCGGAGCGCGCCGAGTTCATCCGGCTGCTCACCCGCATCCTCGATCGGTGACCCAGCTCCTATCCGCGCAGGCCGGAGACCGGGCGCGCACAGCTAACCACTAGGCTCATGCCCGTGAGTGTGCGCAGCGACCGAACCATCAACACAGCGTCGAGGACGACGGAGCCGAGCGAGGCACAGTCGTGAGTCTCGTGCTTTTGCCTGCCGTCGATGTCGCCAACGGCGAAGCTGTGCGCCTCGTACAAGGTGAGGCCGGTAGCGAAACCAACTACGGCTCCCCCCGCGAAGCCGCCCTGGAATGGCAGCGCGCGGGCGCGGAGTGGGTGCACCTGGTCGACCTGGACGCGGCGTTCGGCCGCGGCTCGAACCGCGAACTGCTGGCCGGGGTCGTCGGCGAACTCGACGTCAAAGTGGAGCTGTCCGGTGGCATCCGCGACGACGACACACTGGAGGCCGCCCTGGCCACCGGCTGCGCCAGGGTGAACCTGGGCACCGCCGCGCTGGAGGATCCGGTGTGGTGCGCCAAGGCCATCGCCAAGCACGGCGAACGCGTCGCGGTCGGCCTGGACGTGCGCATCATCGACGGCGACTACCGGTTGCGCGGCCGCGGCTGGGTCAGCGACGGCGGCGACCTGTGGGAGGTGCTCGAGCGCCTGGAGCGCGACGGCTGCTCCCGCTACGTGGTCACCGACGTCACCAAGGACGGCACGCTGACCGGCCCCAACCTGGACCTGCTCCGCGAGGTCTGCGCCGCGACCGACGCACCGGTGATCGCCTCCGGCGGCGTCTCCACCATCGAGGACCTGATCGCGATCGCCGAACTGGTGCCCGACGGCGTCGAGGGTTCGATCGTCGGCAAGGCGCTCTACGCGGGCCGGTTCACGCTGCCCGAGGCGCTGGCCGCGGTGAGATGAGCCAGGACCTCCCCGCACTGCTCGCGGTCGCGCGCGAGATCCTGGACTCGGTCACCTCGCGCTTCATCGAGGGGGTCGGCGCGCCGAGCGCGGTGACCAAGGGCCGCAACGACTTCGCCACCGAACTCGACCTGGAGCTGGAGCGCACCATCTCCGCCCAGCTGGAGCAGCGCACCGGAATCGAGGTGCACGGTGAGGAATTCGGCGGCCCGCAGCTCGTGTCGGGCACCGCATGGGTGCTCGATCCGATCGACGGAACATTCAATTACTCGTCGGGACACCCACTTTCGGGCATGCTGCTCGCGCTGGTGCACGAGGGCGAGCCGGTACTCGGCCTGACCTGGCTGCCGCTGCTCGGACAGCGTTACGCCGCCATCGCAGGCGGCCCGGTGCTGCTCAACGGCCAACCGCTGCCGCCGTTGCCGCACGGGAAGCTGGCCGACGCGATGATCGGCTTCGGCGCGTTCAACGTGGACGCGCAGGGCCGGATCCCCGGGCAATTCCGCTTCGATCTGCTCGGCCCGCTCAGCAGGCTCTCCTCCCGCGTGCGGATGCACGGCTCCACCGGCATCGACCTGGCGTTCACCGCGTCGGGGGTGCTCGGCGGGGCCATCGTGTTCGGCCACCATCCCTGGGACAACGCCGCGGGCGTCGCGCTGATCCGCGCCGCGGGCGGTGTGGTCACCGACCTGGCGGGCGAGCCGTGGACCATCACCTCGGGTTCGGTGCTGGCCGCCGCGCCGGGCGTGCACGAGGAACTCCTCGAAATGATCTGCACGGTCGCCGATCCGGTGACCACGGAGGAAGGGTGAGCCGATGACGTTGGCGGTACGCGTGATTCCGTGTCTGGACGTCGACGCCGGCCGGGTGGTCAAGGGCGTCAACTTCGAAAACCTGCGTGACGCAGGCGATCCCGTCGAGCTGGCCGCGGCCTATGACGCGCAGGGCGCCGACGAGCTGACCTTCCTGGACGTCACCGCCTCCACCGGCGATCGCGGCACCATGATCGACGTGGTCACCCGCACGGCCGAGCAGATCTTCATCCCGCTCACCGTCGGCGGCGGAGTGCGCACCGTCGAGGACGTCGACCGGCTGCTGCGCGCGGGCGCCGACAAGGTGTCGGTGAACACCGCCGCCATCGCGCGACCCGAGGTGCTGCGCGAGATGTCGGAGCGGTTCGGCTCGCAGTGCATCGTGCTGTCCGTGGACGCCCGCACGGTTCCGGCCGGGCAAGCCGCCACCCCGTCTGGCTGGGAGGTCACCACCCACGGCGGCAAACGCGGCACGGGCCTGGACGCGGTCGAATGGGCAACGCGCGGAGCCGAATTGGGCGTCGGCGAGATCCTGCTCAACTCGATGGACGCCGACGGCACCAAGGCAGGCTTCGACCTCGCCATGATCCGTGCCGTCCGCGCCGCGGTCTCGGTCCCCGTCATCGCCAGCGGGGGAGCCGGTGCCGTCGAACACTTTGCACCCGCCGTCCAAGCGGGCGCCGACGCGGTGCTCGCGGCCAGCGTCTTCCACTTCGGTGAGCTGACCATCGGGCAGGTCAAGGACTCGATGCGCGCGGCGGACATCGTCGTCCGCTAGTCACCGCCGCGGCCCACGCCGCCGCGATCCCGATCGATACCCCGCTCTACCGCCGCGTTGCCACCCGCCGCGGCTGGCGGCAAAGGCATCACCGAGATCGCCTACCTGGATCCGGTGACCAGGCTGCAACGCGACACCACCCGCAGCGACCGCCGCCACTCGGTCACGTGGCCGGTCGCGGTGGCGGAATCCACCGTGGCGGAATCAGTTTCGTGGCGACCGATGTTGCACCGGGGATGAGCATCGGAATCTCGCTGTCGCCCTTCAGCCTCGACGCGACCGACAACGTGGTGGACGCTGCGGTGGCCGCAGGCAGGCAAGCCGCCGCGGCCGGGTTGAGTTCGCTGTGGTTCGGGCAGACGTTCAGTCACGACAGCGTCGTGCTGTCCGCGGTGGTCGGCCGGGAGGTGCCCGAGTTGGCCGTCGGGACCTCGGCGATACCGATCTCGGCCCGCCATCCGCTGCTGATCGGCAGCCAGGCGCAGACCGCGCAGGCCGCGACCTACGGCAGGTTCACGCTCGGTCTTGCCCTCGGCACGCAGGCGTTCACCGAGCCGGCCTTCGGTGTCACCTACGACCGGCCGATCGCCCGGCTGCGTGAGTTCCTGACCGCGCTGCACGACGTACTCGACAGCGGCACAGTGGATTTCCACGGCGAGACGCTCACCGCGGTCGCGCCGTTGACCACCGCGGTCGCGGGCGCGCAGCCGAAGGTACCGGTCCTGGTTGCCGCGATGGGTCCGCAGGCGCTGCGCGTCACCGGCGAACTCGCCGACGGCGCACTACCGTTCCTGGTCGGGCCGAAGGCGCTGGCGGACCACATCGTGGCGCCCCTCACCGAGGCCGCCGACCGGGCTGGTCGGCTCGCGCCGCGCATCGTCGCCATGGTCCCCGGTGTCGTCACCGACGACGTCGACGGCGCACGGGCGGAAGCCGAGGTGCAGTCCGCCTTCTACAACGACATCCCCTCCTACCGCCGAATCATCGAGCTGTCCGGGGTTTCTCGCGCCGCGGAGCTCGTCGTCATCGGCGACGAACAAACCGTCGCCGACCGCGTCGCCGAGTATTTCGAGGCGGGCGCCACCGATGTGGTCTTCGCCCAAACCGACCTCACCACGCCCGCCGATCAGCAGCGCACCTGGCAACTACTCGGCGAACTGAATCGCGCCGCTGAGCGGTGATCTCGGCACGAAATCTGCCCGCCGCGCACGGGATTGCCGACGATCCCGTGCGCGGGCAGATGATCTCGTGCACGACCAGGCCGGCACCCCTCTTTGCGCAGGCAGGAGCATGCATGTACACATAAGTGGTGTCGAACAGTGCGCACGACGAGCAGATGTGGAACCGATTGATCGCCCTGCACGCCCAGGTGGAGGGTCGATTGGCGGCGGCCGTACAGCGTGGGCACGGTCTGGGGCTCTCGGAATTCCGGGCCCTCGGCTTCCTCGCCGAGGCGCCCGACGGCGAACTGCGGATGCAGGACCTGTCCGCGCGGCTCGGCTTGAATCAGAGTTCGGTGACCAGGCTGGTCGGCAGGCTCGACGCCGCCGGGCTGGCCTATCGAGATCTGTGCCCGGATGATCGGCGCGGCGTCTACACGGTGATCACCGACAAAGGGCGCGAACGGCTCCGGTCCGCCGGGGACACCTACCGCAACACGCTGACCGCCGCGCTCGACGAATCCGACAGCGACACCGTGGCCGCCCTGCGTAACGCCGATGTCCGACTGTTATAACGGTCCCATGACTCTCGACCCCACCATCGCCGCCCGCCTCAAACGCAATGACGCGGGCCTGGTCGCCGCTGTCGCGCAGGAACGCGGCACCGGTGACGTGCTGATGGTCGCGTGGATGGACGACGAGGCGCTGGCCCGCACCTTGGAAACGCGCAAGGCGACCTACTACTCGCGCTCGCGCCAGCAGTACTGGGTCAAGGGGGAGACCTCCGGTCACACCCAGTACGTGCACGAGGTTCGGCTCGACTGTGATGGCGACACCATCCTCTTGGTCGTCGACCAAGAGGGCGCGGCCTGCCACACCGGAACACACACCTGCTTCGACTCCGACGTCCTGCTGGCCGACCCGGCCTGATCAGGTCCTCTGTCGAAGTCCCATCGGCGCCTCTGGGCTGGATCGCCGGCCGGATTTCGACGCGCGGCCTAGGTCTCCGAAGACCGATCTTCCTGCCCGGACCCCGGGGAGCGACTCAGCGCATCGGTGAGGTGATCGGCGAGCAGCTCGCTCAATTCCGCCAGCTGGGCCGTCTGTTCCGGCTCGAGCCCGTCGAACACCAGGTGCCGCACCGCATCCAGATAACCGGGCGCCGCCTCGATGACCTTGTGGTAGCCGTCGTCTGTCAGTACCGCCTGCACGCCACGGCGCCCGGCGGTAGCGGAGCGCTCCGCCCAGCCCATCCGTTCCAGCTTCGACACGACATGCGAAAGCCGTGATAGCGATGCATTTGCCTTGTGGGCGAGGTCACTCATCTGCAGCCGATGACCCGGTTCCTCGGACAACAGGGTCAAAACCCAATACTCGAAATGGGTGACCCCGGACTCGCGCTGCAGCTGGGTATCCAAAGCGCCTGGTAGGCGGGTCATCAGCGCAACAATCGCGCGCCATGCTCGTTGTTCAATCGGGTCGAGCCACTTCGTCACTGTGTGCCTTCTTTCAAGCCAAGTGACGTGGTTTTGTTAGTAAGCCTACCGATTATTGAAAAGCATGTTCACAGTCACCCGTGACTTCGAGTTTGCCACGACTTCGCTCGCCCGTCATGAAGTTGCTAAGGAGCGTGAGCTCACTCACAAACCGTCGGGCCGCGTCATGGTGGTGTCGCCAGGGGTAGCTGGAGCGGTCTGGCGCTTCGGATGCCTGCGCCGCCACCAGCGGGTGACCACCAGGAAAAGCGCCGCGAGGAAGACCGCGGCCGCGGCGATCGCACCGGCCATCGTGGCACCGCGGAAGGCGGGTGCGTCGACATCGAGAATGCGCTGTCCGGCATGCGCGGCATTGCTGCCGCCGAGCACGATGGTCAACGTCATCAGATTGGGAATCGCGACGAGTACCGCGATGACGGCCGCCACGCCTGCCATGAACCGCCCGCCCCGGCGCCGCCACACCCGCACCGCGAACAGCAGCAGGAACAGCGGGACGACCGTGCACACGCAGCCGAAGACCAGCCCCCAGCCGATGCCCTTGCTGAAGCTGCCGTTGACCATCTCCGCGATCCGCTGCGCCCACCAGCGTGGGATGAAGGCGGACAGGATGAAGTAGGCGATGAACAAAAGGGCGAGAACCGCAAGCCCGCCGACGGCCCATGTCTTCCAGGCCGGCCCGGTCGATTTCTGCTGCAGCTGTCCGTCGGTCGCAGTCATGGGGCCAGCGTAAGCCGGATGTGTGCGGAAACGGGCTGTTCGCCTCGGCGTTTCGGCCTGCGGACGTCCCGGTGGCCGGAAACTAGCTCGCGCGCTCGCGCAGGAATTTCAGCGCCTCGTCGGCGTGCACGTTGGCCCGCAGCTCGCCGGTGATGATCTTGCGGACGGTGCGGTCCTGATCGATGACGAAGGTCTGGCGCTTCACCGGCGCCAGCTTGCCGAGCAGCCCGCGCTTCACGCCGAACTGCGCGGCGACCGTGCCGTCGGGGTCGGAGAGCAGGGGGTAGCCGAGGCGCTGCTTGTCGGCGAAACCGGCCTGGGTGTCGACGCCGTCGGCGCTGATGCCCGCGCACGAGGCGCCGAGCGCGGCGAAATCGGCGGCTACGTCCCGGAAGTGGCAGGCCTCGGCCGTGCACACCGGGGTGTTCGCGCCGGGGTAGAAGAACAGGACCAGCGGACCGTCCGCGAGCAACGCGTCGAGCGACCGGAGCGTGCCTGATTGATCGGGGAGCTCGAACTGGGGAGCGAGCTGTCCTGTCTGCATAGAAAGGGACAGTACCGGGCACATGTCGCACCCGGTACCGCACCGTTGCGGCTCAATTGCGCACTCCCGCCTTCGCTGTGGCCAGAGCTGACCTGCTGACGGACTACGCGGCTGCGCCCCTAAACGCCGAGCAGGGCCGCCACTTCGGGGTTCTTGATCTGCATGACGTCGAGAATGCCGTGCGCGCGCAGGAACGGCCTCAGTTCCTTGATGCGGTCGGCGTGCGTGGCGTACTCGTCCGGAAAATGGTTCTTGTCCAGGGATTCGAGCGCCTTCGCGTAGGTGACGAAGGTGGCTAGTGCATTCGGGGCACCCTGGGGGCCTGTCTTCGACTGCAGACCGACCATCCGTGGGGGCTGGCTCGGCGCACCGCCCGGGGCGGCGTGCCTGCCCTCCGGTTGCGAGGGGTACATCAGTTGTCTCCTCTCGATCATGGGATACCGCGTGCGAGATGGAACGGAGCGAGTGTAGAGACGCCCGTCACGCGGCGATCGGGGGCATGAGAACCGGGCGGTCGAGTTTGTTACTGGTGTGATGGATGTGGTTTGGCACGTCCGGGTCGAAGGTGTTCGTGGTGGTCGAAGCCGGTCTCGGCGCAGCCGCTCGGGGTGCGCCGCATGGGCTGTCGGTGTGGCCTGGGATGATGTGACCATGCAAGGCGCGTCGACTCCCACCACCACGACCCGCGAACAGTTTCACCAGCTGGCCGCGGAACATCGAGTGGTACCGGTGACCCGAAAGGTGTTGGCGGACTCCGAAACTCCGCTCTCCGCCTACCGCAAACTGGCCGACGATCGGGCGGGAACGTTCCTGTTCGAGTCGGCGGAGAACGGGCGATCGTGGTCGCGCTGGTCGTTCATCGGCGCGGGCAGCCCGTCGGCCCTGACCGTGGTCGACGGCGAAGCGGCCTGGTTGGGCAACATTCCGGTGGACGCGCCCTCGGGCGGCGATCCACTGGTCGCGCTGCGCGAAACCCTCGAACTGCTGCAGACCGAGCGACTGCCCGGCTTGCCCCCGCTGACCAGCGGCATGGTCGGCTACCTCGGCTACGACGCGGTCCGCCGGATCGAACGGCTGCCGAACCTGGCGCTCGACGATCTGCAACTGCCGGAAATGGTGCTACTGCTCGCCACCGACCTCGCCGCCTTCGACCACCACGAAGGCGCGATCACGCTGATCGCCAACGCCGTCAACTGGAACGGCACCGCCGAGCGGGTCGACGAGGCGTACGACGACGCGGTCGCCCGGTTGGACCGGATGACCGAGGCGCTCGGCGCCCCCGCACCGTCCACCGTGTCGGTCTTCGATCGGCCGGAGCCGGAGTTCCGGCGCCGACGCACCACCGAGGAGTTCGCCGCGGGCGTGCGCCGCCTGGTCAAGGAGATCGAGGCGGGCGAGGCGTTCCAGGTGGTGCTCTCGCAGCGCTTCGAAATGGATTACGACGGCGCGCCACTGGACCTGTACCGGATGTTGCGCGCGTCGAACCCGAGTCCGTACATGTACCTGCTGCACGTGCCCGACGGCGACGGCGGCACCGCGTTCTCCATCGTCGGCTCCAGCCCGGAGTCGCTGGTCACCGTGAAGGAGGGGGTGGCGACCACCCATCCGATCGCGGGCACCCGGTGGCGCGGCGCCACCGAAGAGGACGATCTGCTGCTGGAGAAGGGCCTGCTGGCCGACGAGAAGGAGAACGCCGAGCACCTGATGCTCGTCGACCTCGGCCGCAACGACCTCGGGCGGGTCTGTCAGCCGGGCACGGTGCGGGTCACCGAGTACCGGCACATCGAGCGCTACAGCCATGTGATGCACCTGGTTTCGACGGTGTCGGGCCGGCTCGCCGCGGGCAAGATCGCGCTCGACGCGGTGAACGCCTGCTTCCCGGCGGGCACGCTGTCCGGTGCGCCGAAGGTGCGCGCGATGGAGCTCATCGAGGAACTCGAACCCACCCGCCGCGGCGTCTACGGCGGCGTCGTCGGCTATCTCGACTTCGCGGGTGACGCGGACACCGCGATCGCCATCCGCACCGCGTTGCTGAAGGACGGCACCGCCTACGTTCAGGCGGGCGCGGGGATCGTCGCCGACTCGGTCGCCGAGTACGAGGACGTCGAGGCGCGCAACAAGGCGATGGCGGTACTCAAGGCGATCGCCGCGGCGAAAACGGTCCGCGCGTACGGCGCGACGAACGGTGCGGACGCATGACGGCAGCCGAGTCCGGCGGCGACATCGACCCGGCCCGCGCCGCCGATCCCGCCGGCACCGGGACCGGGTCGGGACCTCCGTCCGAAACGGCCCGCCGCGATCCCGGCGTTCCCTCGAGTGCCGGGCCGATCGGCGACGGTGGACCTGACGGATCGGTGCCCGATCCCGACCTCGTCACCCCGGAGACCGCAGGTGCGGAGACCGCGGCTACCCCCGAAACGCGGCGCAAATCCCCGGTCGGGCCCCTCGTCCTGCTCGCCTTCGCGGCCGTGGCCCTCTGGGGTTCCTCGCGCATGACCTGGGTGACCGTCACCTCCTCCGACGGCCTCACCGAACCACGCACCGACCGCCTCAACGGCGGCGTCTGGTTCGGCGCGCTCACCCCGCTGGCCCTGGTGCTGCTGGCCTCCATCGCCGCGGTACTGGCCACGCGTGGCTGGCTGCGCCGCACCCTCGGCGTGCTCATCGCCTTGGTCGCCGCAGTGGCCGCGGTCCCCGCCTTCGCCCTGCTCACCAACTCCGGCAAGATCGCCGAGCGCGCCGCCAAGCTGGCCGAGCTACCGGCCAGAGCGCAGGTGGGGGAGGCGACCACGTCGCTGCTGCCTGCCGTGCTGGCCCTGCTCGGCGCGCTGGCGGCGTT
>NZ_BJXA01000059.1 GCF_007990755.1 Nocardia ninae NBRC 108245
CCCCGGCGGCGCGACCGGCGGGGTCACCACCCAGCCGACCGTGCCGACCCGCGAGGTGCCGACGGTGACCCAGCCGGACCCGACCGTGCCGACCCGCGACGTGCCGACGGCGGTCCCGACGCACAACGCACCCGTGCCGACCCACGACCTGCCGCCGACCTTCCACGCGCCGACGCCGTCGCAGGCGCCGGTACCGACCTACAAGCCGCCGATCGTCGATCCCAAGCCGCACGCCATCGCGGACAACACGCACATGGTCGGCGCGAACACGACGCCGATCCAGGACTACCCGACCTACACCGATCACTCGATCCTCGCGAGCGGCGGCCTGTCCGGCGGTCTGCTGCCGGAATCTACGATGGCCGAGACCCACCACATGGGCCCTGGCGGCTTGGACTCAGCGTTGATATAGCGCGAGACCTTGGTGATCAAGGGGTGAAGGGGGCGTCCATGTCGATCGAGAGCACAACTATGTAAGGAGGCAGGTTGTCTGCCGCAGCCGGGCTGAAGGCCGCGACGGTGAAACATCCGGACGCGATGGCGCCGCTGATCCGGATTCTGGACGAACTGCGGGAGATGACCAGATTCGCGGGCCGCGACGATCTGGGCAGCCGGTTGAGCATGGTCCGGGCGAGAGTGAGCGACCCCCGGGTCCGCCTCGTCGTCGTCGGCGAGCCGAAGAACGGCATGAGCACGCTGGTCAACAGCCTGGTCGGCGCGTCGGTCAGCGCGACCAACAGCGACCTGAGCGTGCCCGTCATCGTCGAGTACGGACCGGAACCGACTGCGACACTGGTGCGTTCGGTCGACGGCCGCACCGAACGGCAGTCGGTCGACCCGCTCGATCCCGGCCCCGCCATCTCCGGCTTCGGCGTGATCCGGGCCGAGTTCACCCAGCCGAGTCCGCTGCTGGCCGACGGCGTCGTGGTGATGGACGCACCCGGCGCGCGTGGCGCCGACAACACCACCTGGTCGATGATCGCCGCCGCCGACGCCGTGCTCTACGTCGGTGACGCCGCCACCGAACTCACCGTGGACCAGATCGCCTACCTGCAACGCATCCAGCAGATCTGCCCGACCGTCATCTGCGTGCTCAACAAGATCGACCAGTTCTCCCACTGGTCACACACCCAGCAACGCAATCGGGAACTGCTCGACGCGGCCGGGCTCGGCTTCGCGGTGGCGCCCGTCTCGGCGGAGCTGCACCGGCAGGCCGGGCTGTCCGGCAACTACCAGCGCGACATCGAATCCGGTGTGCCGCAACTGATCGACCACCTGCGTGATTATGTGGTCGCTCGCGCGGACAGTGTCGCGCTCGATGCCGCGGTGCAGGATATTCGGCTGGTCAGTGACCATCTCGCGTTGACGTTGCGCAATGAAGTCGAGTCGCTGCGGGATCCGCGGATGCGGGCCGAGATCACCGACAAGCTGGTCCGAGCCAGGGACGAGGCCGAGCAGCTGCGCCAGCGGACAGCGAACTGGCAGGTGACCCTGGTCGACGGCAGCACCGAGTTGATGGCCGACATCGAACACGACCTGCGCCACCGCCTGCGTAGCCTCGTGCGTGACGCCGAGGCCGAAATCATGCAAACAGATCCGGCGCGGCGCTGGAAGGAGTTCGGCACCGATCTCGACGCCAGGATCTGCGAGGCGGTAGAAGAGAACTTCGTGATGGCGCACTACCGCTCGGTCGAACTGTCCGAGCAGGTGGCCTCGAAGTTCCTCGCCGACAACCGAGCCGCACCGCTGCCCAACATGCGGTTGGAGAACCCCGGCGAGGTGCTCGAACCGGTGCAGCCACTCGAGCCGCTGGAGAGCGCGAAAGCGCGTGTGGGCCAACAGATCCTGTCGGCGCTGCGCGGCTCCTACGGCGGCATCCTGATGGTGGGCCTCGTCACCAGCATCCTCAAGATGTCGCTGGTGAACTGGTACTCGATCGGCGCGGGCGTGCTGCTCGGCATCAACGCCCTCTGGGACGAGCGCAAAAACCTCAAACAGCGCCGCCGCGCCGAAGCAAAGCTCGCAGTGGCTCGCTTGATGGACGACGTCATCTTCCAGGTGAGCAAGGAATCACGAAATCGGTTGCGCGCCATGCAGCGCGTACTGCGTGACCACTTCACCGATATCGCCGCAGAAGTCGCCAAGCAGGCCGACGAGGCACTGCGCCTGGCCGAGGCCGCCTACCAGAAATACGGCGACCACAGCGGCGACCGCATCGCCGACGTCGACGGCCAACTCGGCAAACTGCGCGGCCTGCGCGAACAGGCCGACAGCTTGACCGTCTGATCGAAGTCATTGCGTTGGATGTGAGCTCACAGTGCGACGTGTACGTCACACTGTGCGGCCACCGATGGATCGTGCGTGACTATCAAGACTGTGGTGCCGCAATCTCGTAGTCTTCCGAGGTGCCGCATGATTGCGTCGCGATTTTCGCTGTCCAGCGCACCGGTGGGCTCATCGGCCAGTATGACGCTGGGGCGCCTGATCAGTAGTCGGGCAACGGCTACGCGCTGTTGTTCTCCGCCGCTCAGCTCGAAAACCCTTGCGTCGAGCTTATCCCGCAATCCCACCTGTTCGAGCGCTTCCAGTTTCCACTCGCGCTTGTTGCCAGTGCTGCGCTTGGTGTATGTGCAGGCAATGGAGAGGTTCTCATCGACGGTGTCGTCGTCGATCAGTGCGTAGTTCTGGAATAGATACCCAACCTCATGGCGGAAGTATGTCACGCGGTCTCGTCGACCAACTTTTGCCAAGTCCCTGCCATTGACGACGATCTTCCCTCCGTCGTAATCATCAAGTAGGCCGATGCAGTTGAGAAGCGTCGTCTTGCCGCTGCCACTGGCACCCGTAATGGCGAGCATGCTGCCTTGATCAATTGTGAACGACAGGTTGTCGAAAAGTAGTCGTTCGCCAAAAGTCTTTCGCAGTTTGCTGACCTCAATGGCCTTCGCTACCGACAGTGTCACATCGTTCCTTCCCTGGACGTGCTCGAGTGTCATTCTCATTCCCGCTTGATCCAGGTGGCGTGCGATCGTGTTTCGTAGACTGAGATAAAACCCAGTGTGATCAGGATATCCACTGCGACCGTGCCGATCGCCACCGAGCCCAAAATTCCGCGTGAGAGCGAAGAGGTAGTCAGAGCAAGACCTGCCAGCGTTATCGCAGAGCCGAGCGCCAACCCGATCGCCAGGCTGCTGTGTCGACGCCAGAATGAATACCCATGAAGTTCTTTGAGATAGAGCCTTTTGCGGTTTCGCGAGCAATACAGTGCCGCAAGATAGCTTGCTATTACAACACTTGCAATACAGGTGACGAGTAGCCCATATAATTGGTTATAGCTTGCTCTTTCTGCATCGGCGATATCCTGCATGGAGAGATCTCTGATCGAATAGTAGTACTGCAGATACGCGCTGATTCCAACCGAGGTAAGGTTATCGCTGAGTTGCGCATGGTCCAGGAAAAGAGCCTCGGCCGAGCTGGATTTAGCAGAGTAGAAATCGTCGGACAACAACCTAGCTTTCGCATCGGTCACTAAAATGACCGGGTCGCGTACGAAGCTCTTCGTCAGTGAATCGGTGACTCGATAAGAGAATACATCCTGGCCAGCAGCAACGTTTTTCACGACGACCTTTACTTCTGCTGGGTCGATCGGCGTGCCTTGAATGCGCTGCTGAAACACGACAAATCCGACGTATTGTTCCACTATCTTCGTTTGTTGATGTCGTTTACTCTCCGGTATGAGGAGGGTCATGCCGAGATCGGTAACAACCACGTCCTCAGTGCAAGACCCGAATGTGTCCAAAATGCAATTCTCGCGGAGGAAGTTGTTATCAACTATGAGATCGGGGAACTGCTCTCCATTTTGTACTTCCGCTGCGGGTCGGACGTCATGGCTGGCCACCAGGAGGGCTTTTTCCTGGCGCTCGAAGCTTTCAAATACGCCTCTGATACTTGCGTCCAGATCTCGTTTTTCTTGGCCACCGATCCTTCCAGTCGCCACCGAATGACTTAGAGCTAAATAATCGGGCATAGCTTTGAATTTCTCGGAAACCTGATCCATCGCTCCAAGAAGCAATAGTGATCGGATGCCACCGACTATCAGGGTGAGCGCTGTCGCCATGATTGCAAATTTAGCGAGGTATGCGAAATGCAATAACCCCCGATCGGGTTTTGTGCCCTTCAAGTGTTGACTCATCTGGTGCGTCAACGCGAATCCAATCGCAACAAATTCGACGATCACCAGAAGCAAAAACACGAGCCCGAATGCCATAAGCAGAGTTGTCATAAGCGCCGTGAATCGGGCGAACTCATTATATTGCCAGAGATAGATGCTAGTCACGGCGACGATGGCCACGACGAGCAACGCGCTCGTTTTGGCAAGCGTGCCGAGTCTCTCGGCTATTATCCGCCAAGATGGGTAACCGTGCAGGGACTTTACCGCGTAGGTTTTGGCAGAGGCCAGCGCCGAGTACGCGACGACAAGGGCGCAGCCCAGGGTTACCACGAACAGTATGGTCAATAAATTGGACTGCGATAGAACATCCCAGAGTGCGGTTGTATAATTTTGATTCCAAATTGAAACCTGAAACCCGTGCTTCTGTAGCTCGGTAATCGATCTTCCAACATCCGAAGGGGTTCCATCAACAAGATATCGGCCGCGAACATCCTCTGTGGTTATTCGACTAGACGGTTGGAAAGAGGTGATGAGATCCGGATCAAAGTTGACATACTTGCCCCCGGGCGCGATGGCCTCCTTGCGGCTGGGGCTACCTATAAACTCGAAGAAGACGCGATCCGTGCTGGTATTCCGAGAGAAACTGAGTTTGTATATATTAGTATTGCATTCTATGGCAACAGCTGAGAAACTATTATATAGTAGGTCTTTCGAGAGGGACTTGTCGAAGTTATCTATAACTATTTCTGTTGTGCCACGCAGGGGCTGCGCTTCGTCTTTGAGCTCGAAGTAAACAACAGAAATTATTGCTGTCAGCAAAAAGCTGGCGGCTATGACAACTCGCGAAACGAGTTGCACGATACCTCATCTCTTCGAGTGGCTTCTCGCCTGTCCCGATGGTGTTACCAGTGCGGAACAGGCGAGAAACCGGCGGTGCGTTTACGCCCCGTTGACGATCTGGAACGACTCTGTCGGAATCATGAGTGAATGGCGCGGCGAATCAATTTTGCCAGGATATCAACCGCGCCCGCTCATCAGATATTCGCTTTGCCGCTACTGCCACCTTGAACATCATAGAATGCCTCATTGCCAGTCAGGCATCTATTCTGTCGGGCCTCTGCACGAGTGCCGGCGGGCCGCCAGCCGGATGAGCTTGTTCCATTGCAATTACGCACAGCAGAAGAATGAGTGCGATCGTTGTGATCGTACATTGAATAGTTGTCGGTTCCCCCGGAGACGGTTGAGCTTCCGTACTGCCACAGCCCGCCTTCGGGATGTTCGACCCCGGCATTTCCTACGCCCATCCCCAGGCCGAGTCCAACGATGCCGATGAATCCGGCGACAACAGTTTTCTTCGCAGAGATCACTTGTGTTCCTCCCCATTGAAATTGATGCACTTAGTTGGCATCAGAACTGAATGCTAACAAGCAGTTTAGGCAAGGTCAACTGCTGAATAGTTTTCTGCACAAACGATTTTGGCGTATGTCCACGTCAAAACTCCCCGAAAGCATCGCGCTGTCGGGCGTTTGCAGGCAGGGTCCGACCCTTCATGCCGCACCGCCGTCTTTGCTGGTGAGATGCCTATGCCTGCATTTCGATGCGAGAGTCGTTCAGCAGACACCCTCTTCTGGCCTGAATCACCCACCCCAATCCCGAGTTGTGTTCCGTCACTTAGGTTTGACGCACTGATGCCGCGATCGGTTCCATCGAACTTCGAAAACTTTGAAGTGGCTTGCTCCGCTGCTCATGTAGGGCGGCCTGGCTCGGTGCGCTGTGAAGACGACCGGACAGGAAGCGATGAACGGAGCGCCGACCTCGGGCGGGAGCCTGTGCGAACACTGGCCTTCGCAGATAGATTGACGGCTTGGATGGTGCTCGAAACCCCTGTCACCCAGGGTTGTTCGCGGGGGAGTGGGCGGGTTGAAAACCGCCTGCGGTTCGGTTGTCCTCGGCTCTGATCACGTGGGTGACCGCGTTGATCAGGGCTAGGTGGGTGAAGGCCTGGGGGAAGTTGCCGAGGTGGCGACCGGTACGCGGGTCGATTTCCTCGGCGTAGAGGCGGAGTGGACTGGCGAAGCCGAGGAGTCGTTCGCACAGGTGCCGGGCGCGTTGCACCTCGCCGATCTCCACCAGTGCGGAGACCAGCCAGAACGAGCAGATGGTGAAAGCTCCTTCGGCGCCGGACAATCCGTCGTCGGTGGTTTCGGTGCGGTAGCGCAGCACCAGGCCGTTCTCGGTGAGCCGGTCGGCGATGGACAGCACGGTGGCCCGGATGCGGTGGTCCTCCGGCGGCAGGAAGCGGGTCAGTACCGCCAGAAGCAGTGAGGCGTCCAGGGTGTCGCCGCCGTAGGTCTGGGTGAAGACGCCGTTGGCGTTCACTCCGTGCTCGAGAATGTCGGCCTTGATCTCGTCGGCGATGGTGTACCACTCGGTGGCGTGCTCGTATTGGCCGTGCAGTTCAGCGAGTTTCGCACCGCGGTCCAGCGCGACCCAGCACATCACCTTGGACGAGGTGAAGTGCTGCGGCTCGCCACGCACCTCCCAGATGCCGCGGTCGGGCTCGCGCCAGTGTGCGATGGCGGCGCGGACCTGACGTTCCAGCAACGGCCACAACGTTTCCGGGACTTGCTGGCGTGATTTCACGTGCAGGTACACGGCATCGAGCATGGTGCCCCAGATGTCGTGCTGGTCCTGGTTGTACGCGGCATTGCCGATGCGCACCGGCCGCGAGCGGTCGTAGCCGCTGAGGTGGTCGAGGGTCTCCTCGGTGATCTGGCGTTCGCCGCCGATGCCGTAAAGCACTTGCAGCGGAACGGCATCCCCGTTGTCGCCGGTGGTGGCGTCGCGCAGGAAGGCGAAGAAGTCGTCGGCCTCGCGGTCGAGTCCGAGGGTGTAGAGGCCCCACAGCGCGAAGCTGGAATCGCGCACCCAGGTGTAGCGGTAGTCCCAATTGCGTGCACCGCCAGGGGTTTCCGGGAGGGAGGTGGTAGCGGCCGCGAGTAGTGCACCGGTCGGCGCGTAGGTGAGCCCTTTGAGCGTCAACGCGCTGCGCTGTAAGTAGTCGCGCCACGGGTGATCCGGGAAGTTGCCGAGCGTGATCCACTGCCGCCAACTCTCGGTGGTCTGCCACATCCTCTGCGCCGCGTCTTCATAGGTCTTGGGCGCGGGCAGTTCCGACCAGGTCAACGCGACGAACTTCTCGTCGCCCTCCGCCATTCTGGTGCGAGCGCGGGCCTCCCGGCCCTCGAGGCCGAGCCGCAGATCGGTGGTCAACACCAGGCTCGGGCCCGCGCTCGGGTCGTCGGTGCGGACCGCGGTCGCCTCCTCGTACACCTTGCCGGTGTACTCCCAGCGACCCGCCGCACGGTGGTAGTCGAACGACGGTTCACAGCTCATTTCCAGCTCGACGGTGCCGTTGACGCACTTCACCGTGCGCAGCAGCATGTGCTCGGCATCCCAGTCCATCGGGGTGCGGCGGTGCGTCTTGGAGCGCTGGTCGTTGTTGTGCCACGGGCCGAGTACCAGCGCGTCGCGCACGATCAACCAGCCGGTCTCGGTCTGCCAGGTGGTCTCCAGGATCATGCCGCCGGGCAGGTAGCGACGCGCGGCGGGCACGTTGACGCCGTACGGACCGATCCGGAAGTGCCCCGCGCTACGGTCCAGCATCGCGCCGAAGACGCTCGGGGAGTCCGGGCGCGGCACACACATCCATTCGACCGCCCCGTTGCTGGCAATCAGACAGCTGGTCTCGCAGTCGGACAGAAACGCGTAGTCGTCGATCGGCGGGTAGGCGCCATGCCGCTTGGACTCGGACAGGTAACTCAGCACCGGCAGGTCGTACGGTTCGTCGACGGTGAGATCATCAGAGGACGGCATACCTCATCTTCGGGCCGGCCGAGCCGCACGTCCACTCGCTTCGCCGCCGTGCCGTATCAGCGGGCCGCCGTGACCGAATACTGACCTTGCCGAGCTCTCAGGTGGACCCACTAGGCTGGACGGCGTGCAACAGATCGCAGGGTGGTGGGACAGCTTCGAGCTGTGGGTAGCGGGACTCCCGTTCATCCCGCAGTTCCTCGTCGTGCTCGTCGGCATGGTCCCGGTCAGCTTCGCTATCGCCTACCTGCTGGACCGCACCCTGCGCGCCCTCCTGCGCATCCTGGACCGCAAGCACGGCATCGAGCAGGCGTTGCCCGCCGTCCCCGACACCGTGCCCGCCGACCTAGCCGTCGACGCCCGCCCGACCGTGCAGAGCGGTGCCCACTGATGCCACGTTCGCGCGTCCAGCTCGCTTTGATCGCCCTGCTCGTCCTCGTCGTGGTTGCCTGGCTCGTCACGCGCTGACCCCCCGCGACCAGCTCATCCGTTCAACGGTGCGGCCCGACAGTCCGGGTCGGCCGCGCACGTGCTGACTTCCCGCACACGGACTCGCCGTCCTGACACGCGTGCGTTTGTCAAAATGTGTGCGGCGGGCTTCCACGGCGGTGGCCAGCGCTAGTTCTCCCGCTCGCCCATCCGCCAGTCGTTGAACCGCTTGCCGATCTTGGACACCGTCTCGCCGACCTCCTGGCCCACCGTCCCGACCGCGGCACCGACATCGCGGCCGAGGTTGCGCACAGTGCGGATCAGCGGGTCCTCGGACTGGTCGAAATTGGTGCGGTAGGTGCGGGCGGCGCCCTTGATCTCCTCGGTGAGGCTGGTGTTCTTGTCCTGATCGCGCCGGGGATAGTCGCCGGCGAGCATGCGGTCGTATTCACCGCTCTGGATCCACCGGCGCAACTCGGCGGCGCGCAGCACGGAGAACGGGTGGCTCTGCAACTCCAGGTTGAGCAGTTTCAGCACGCCGTCGCGCAGATCGCCGGACCGCTCGTAATCGTCGGCCTGCGCGAGGAATGCACCGTGGTTCATCTCCTTGATCCAGGTGCCGCCGGCCGTCTTCATGTGTACCCGCACCGAGGCGTCGACATCCTGTCCGCACAGCAGCCCGGCCCGGTCGCCGGACAGCTCGGACTTGCGGCTCCATTCCATCAGCGCGGCCACGATCGCGCGTAAAGCCCAGCCGCCCACCGGCATCCAGCCGATGCTCGCGGAGATGCGCAGCAAATGCATGAGCATGGTGCGGTACACCGCGTGCCCGGACAGGGCGTGACCCAGCTCGTGGCCGACGATGAAACGCAACTCCTCGGTATCCATCAGGTCGATGAGACCGGTGGTCAGCACGATGAACGGCTGGTCCATGCCGATGGTGAAGGCATTCACCTGCGGGCTCTGCAGCACGAACATCTCCGGCGTGGTGCGGGCATCGAGCACGGCGACGCAGTCCTCGCGCAATTGATGCAGCGAACGGAACTGTCGTTCGTCGACCCGAACCGCCGTCGCCAGGTACAGCAGGCGGTGCTGGCGTTCTTGCAGCAAACCGGACAATGTACGCAGCACAGTGTCGAAACCGGACAGCGTGCGCAGCGCGACCAAGGCGGTCCGGTCGGCCGGGTGCTCCCACGCGCGAGTGCTGATGCCGGGAAACCTCGTGCGTATGCGATCCGGGCTGGTAGTCATGGGATGAAACCCCCCTCTTCCTGGAGCTCTGTGATTCGAATCGAGGCCGTGGCCTCTGCTACAGTCTGCCCGTGTCTTCGAATGCCGTCCCGCAGGTCCGCCATGAACTGGCGTTGATCGCGGTCGGCAACCTCGCGGTCGCCGACATTCTCTGTCGCTGATCGGCGACCGGGCACGTCTGCACGTCCCTCCCTCGTAGACTGGCGTGCAACTTTTTCGCAGACGTCCCCGAACCCCGGCGGCCTACCCGGCCGACAGTCGCGCCACAGCCGCATCGAAGCGGCGGCAGGTCTACCGATCCATCGCAGTCTTCGCTGCCGCTCGAGATTCCCGAGCAGGCGGTCCGTAGGAAAGGTCCACCCCGATGTCTCGCAAATTCTGGCTCACTCCGCGCCGACGTAGCGCCGTCGCCGCAGTCACCGCATTCGCGGCGGTCGCCCTCACCGCGTGCGGCGGCGGAGCCAGCGACACGGTCGGCGGTGGCGGCGCGGACGGCAGCGGCGGCACGCTGAATCTCTACGCCTACGCGGTCCCCAAGCCCGGCTTCGACAAGGTCGCCGCCGAGTTCAACAAGACCGAAAAGGGCAAGAACGTCATCGTCAACGGCTCCTACGGCGCGTCGGGCGACCAATCCCGCAAGGTCAAGGACGGCGCCGAGGCCGACCTGGTGAACTTCTCGGTCGAGCCCGACATCACCCGACTGGTCGACGCCGGTTTGGTCGACACGAACTGGAATGCCGACGCCACCAAGGGAATTCCGTTCGGCTCGGTCGTCGCGATCGTGGTCCGCAAGGGCAACCCGAAGGGCATCAAGGACTGGGACGACCTGCTGAAGCCGGGCATCGAGGTGGTCACCCCGAACCCGTTCAGCTCCGGCTCGGCCAAGTGGAACCTGCTCGCCCCCTACGCGGCCAAGTCCGAGGGCGGCAAGAACCCCCAGGCGGGTCTGGACTACCTGAGCCAGCTGGTGTCCAAGGATCACGTGAAGGTGCAGCCGAAGTCGGGTCGCGAGGCCACCGAGACCTTCCTGCAGGGCACCGGCGACGTGCTGCTCAGCTACGAGAACGAGGCACTGTTCTCCGAGCGCAACGGCGACCAGATCGAGCACTTCGTGCCGCCGGTCACCTTCAAGATCGAGAACCCGGTCGCGGTGCTGAAGTCGAGCAAGAACCAGGAGAAGGCGCTCGCCTTCCGCGACTTCCTCTACACCGCCGAGGGTCAGAAGGCTTGGGCGCAAGCGGGTTTCCGCCCGGTCGACCCGAAGGTGGCGGCCGATTTCAGCACCGATTTCCCGACCCCGCAGCAGTTGTGGACCATCGCCGACCTGGGCGGCTGGAAGGCCGTGGACAAGGAGCTGTTCACGCCGAACACCGGCTCCGTCGCGGTGATCTACGACAAGGCGACCAAGTAACCGGCTCCGGCACACGGGATACTGGACGACTGTGACTGACACCAGCACCGCCGGGATCGGCACGAAGCCCGCTCCCGGCGGTACCCCGAACACCGGCCGGTGGAATTGGTCCTGGCTGCGCGTGACCGGCTCGGTGGGCCCGCTCGGCATCGCCACCGCGGTGCTCTGGCTCAGCATCATCGTGCTGCTGCCACTGGCCGCACTGACCGTCACCTCCTTCGAGGACGGCTGGTCCGGCTTCTGGGACGCGGTCACCGCGCCCGCCGCGCTGGACTCGCTGCGCATCACCGTGCTCGTCTCGGTGGTGGTCGCGGTGATCAACGTGGTGATGGGCACGCTCATCGCCTGGGTGCTCGTCCGCGACGACTTCCCGGGCAAGGGCATCGTCAACGGGCTGATCGATCTGCCGTTCGCCTTGCCGACGATCGTGGCCAGCATCGTGCTGCTGTCCCTGTACGGTCCGCAGAGCCCGATCGATATCCACCTCAACGCAACTCAGCCCGGGCTGGTCGTGGCGCTGGCGTTCGTCACGTTGCCGTTCGTGGTTCGCTCGGTGCAGCCGGTGCTCATCGAGGCCGACCGCGAGGTGGAGCAGGCCGCGCTCTCGCTCGGCGCGGACAACTGGACCACCTTCCGCCGCATCGTATTACCCACCTTGGCTCCCGCGGTCATCTCCGGCGGCGGGCTCGCCTTCGCCCGTGCCATCGGCGAATACGGCTCGGTGGTGCTGATCGGCGGGGCGATCCCGCGCGAGACAGAAATGGCCTCGCAGTACATCCAGAAGCAGATCGAGATCGATCGCCCGATCAACGCGGCCGCGGTTTCGGTTGCGCTGCTGGCGATTTCGTTCGTGTCGCTGCTCGTGCTGCGCTTGCTCGCCGAGCGCAGTGTGCGGAAAGAGCAGGAGACGCGATGAATCTGTCTTGGCCCACCCGGATTTCGCTGCGCGTCGTCGCGCTGGGCTACCTGTTCGTGCTGCTGGTGCTGCCGCTTATCATCATTCTGCTGCGCACTTTCGAAAAGGGCATCGGCGCGTTCATCGACTCGATCACGACGCCGGCGGCCATCTCGGCGTTCCAGCTGTCGATGATCATCGTGGCGATCGTGGTCCCGTTGAACGTCATTTTCGGCATCTTCACCGCGCTCGCACTGGTGCGCGGAAAGTTCCCGGGGCGCACTCTGGTTCAGGGCATCGTCGACCTGCCGTTCGCGGTCTCGCCGGTGGTCGTTGGTGTCGCGTTGATCCTGCTGTGGGGTGCCAACGGCTGGTTCGGCGGGCTCGAGAGCGTCGGCTTCAAGGTGATCTTCGGCCTGCCCGGCATGGTGATCGCCACCATCTTCGTCACGTTGCCGTTCGTGGTGCGTGAGGTCGAGCCGGTGCTGCACGAGATCGGTGACGAACAGGAACAAGCGGCCACTACCCTCGGCGCCACCCGGTGGCAGACGTTCTGGCGAATCACGCTGCCCGCCATCCGCTGGGGCCTCACCTACGGCGTGGTGCTCACCGTGGCCCGCGCCCTCGGTGAATTCGGCGCGGTGATCATGGTGTCGTCCGCGCAGCCCGGCAAGTCGCAGACGCTGACGCTGCTGGTGCACGGCCGATACATCAACGACCACAACACCTTCGGCGCCTACTCCGCCGCGACCCTGCTGATGGGCCTTGCCCTCGTGACACTCCTGTTGATGACCCTCCTCGAACGCAAGCGGGGCACTAAATGATCACCGTGACCAATGCGAAGAAGAACTACGGTTCGTTCGCCGCGCTCGACGACGTCACCATCGATATCCCCTCCGGCGAGCTGACCGCCCTGCTCGGGCCCTCCGGTTCCGGCAAATCGACGCTGCTGCGCTCGATCGCCGGACTGGAATCGCTCGACTCCGGCATCGTGCTGATCGCGGGCAACAACGTGACCAGGGTGCCGCCGCAGAAACGCGACATCGGTTTCGTCTTCCAGCATTACGCCGCGTTCAAGCACATGACCGTCCGCGACAATGTGGCGTTCGGTCTGAAGATCCGCAAGCGGCCCAAGGCCGAAATCGCCAAGCGGGTAGACGAATTGCTCGGCATCGTCGGCCTCGACGGCTTCCAGCACCGGTACCCGGCGCAGCTGTCCGGCGGTCAGCGTCAGCGGATGGCGCTTGCGCGCGCGCTCGCTGTCGACCCGCAGGTGCTGCTGCTCGACGAGCCGTTCGGCGCGCTGGACGCCAAAGTTCGTGCTGATCTGCGTACTTGGCTGCGCAGGCTGCACGAGGAGGTCCACGTGACCACCGTGCTGGTCACCCACGATCAGGAGGAGGCCCTGGACGTGGCCGATCGGATCGCGGTGATGAACAAGGGGCGCATCGAGCAGATCGGCACGCCGGAGGATGTATACGACCGGCCTGCCAATGAATTCGTGATGTCCTTCCTCGGTGCGGTCGCGCGGCTCAACGGACATCTGGTGCGGCCGCACGATATTCGGGTCGGGCGGGAGCCGAGTATGTCGCTGGCCGAGCACGAGGGGACTGCCGAATCCGCAGGTGTTACCAGGGCGACCGTTGAACGGGTCGTGCATCTGGGCTTCGAGGTCCGGGTCGAACTGCGCAATGCGGCGACCGGTGATCTGTTCGCAGCGCAGGTGACGCGTGGTGACGCAGAGGCGTTGCGGTTGGCCGACGGCGAGACGGTTTACGCACGGGCGACGCGGATTCCGGAGTTGCCTGCGCACTGATCGGTGGGCAGTCCGATTCGGGCTGTGCTTGCGCGGTAGAGCATCCGGCTGCTGGAGCGTTGCTGATCTTGTGCTGACGCAAGAAGATCCCGTCATTGGTGCCGTCGGAAGTGGATCGTGTCAAGCCCTGCAAACGGGCGAGGCGCCTTATCTGGACGGGTGCTTGAGAGGGCTGAGGTGAGAGTCTCGCGTTTCTCGCACCCGCGGGTCGGGACAGTATCCGCCTCCGGCGGTCTTCTGTCCGGACTTCGGGAGATTGTTAGGGGCTATCACAGCATGTGAGAACGTGTATTCGCGCCAGGTGCCCGACGTTCACACGGTTGTTGTGGGTCTCCGCAAACACGGACGGGACACCCGCGAATATCGGCGTGTCGCAGTGCGATCCGGCCGTCGCCGCATTCGCCGCCGTCCAGGGCAGGTGACCAGGATGGATGCTTGTGCTATGCAACCTGTTCCAAAACAGGCGGGCTGCGGACAACAGGGTGTCCGGTGGTTGGCAGGCGGGTCGCGGAGTGGTTGCGTGGACGGAGTTCGAAGCAAATCGGATCGGCGATCAGGTGGATTGCGATGGCGGTTGGTCTGGGTTTGAGCATCGGCACGGTGAACACGGTCTCCGCGCTCGCGGAGGAAGGTTCAGCGAAGGCGCCGCCGGGCCGCCGATGGGCCCAGCGCTCCCAATCCATCACCCGCCGAACAACTCTCACGTTCGATAGCACGGGCCTGGCCCGCGTCGGCATGATTCCGCGGCACGGGCGCGCGATCATCGAGTTCGCCGATCTCACCCAGCGTTCGATCATGTCGGCGCGGGTGGGTCACCGCGCGTTGTCGCCGGCGGACCTGGTCGCGGTGGTGGCCGAGAGTCTCATCTCCGAAACCCTGCTGGAGCATCCGCATTGTGACGGGCACGGCAGCGATGTCGGTATCGCGCTGACCTACCCGGCGCGCTACGCCGAGTCGCACGTCGACGATCTGCGGGCCTCGCTCGACGCCATCGGTCTCGGTCATGTCGCGCTGGTCGCCGAACCCATCGCGGCGGCGACCTGGCTGGAAGCCGATCGTGGCCCGCTCATGCCGGGGCTTGCCCTGATCTACGACCTAGGCGGCGCGAGTCTCGACGTCACGTTGGTTCGGGTCGGCGCAGGCTGTCCGATCAATCCCATAGTCGGCGAGCCGATGCGTTCCGCCGAGTTCGGCGGCCGGGCCTTCGGCGCGCTCGTCGCCTCGCGGGCCGGGCACGGATTGCCCTCGGCCTCGATCTCCGGTTCGGTCACCGGCACGACCGCGGACGAGTTACGCACCAAGCATGTGCGCTCGTCGTTGGAACTGGTCTACCGATGTCTGCGCGTCGCGGACGTCACCATGGCCGACGTCGACTGCGTCTTAGTAGTCGGCGGCGCGGCTCGGCCGGTCGAGGTGGCCCAGGTGCTGGCGGGCGAGCTGGCGCGGCCGGTGATCACCGCGCCCGATCCGGAGCGCACGATCGCCGACGGGGCGGCGATCATCGGCCGCCGGGCCGCCGTCGCCGCCGAGGAGGCCGCGGGTAAGCACCACGGCAAGCGGCGCGGTGGCGGCGCGCACAGGGCGGCTACCCGGGCCTTGGTGCTGTCGCAGCGGACCAAGCAGCGGCTGACCAAGGTCGCGACGGCCGCGGGGTTGTCCGTCGCGGGTGTCGGCCTGGCGCTCGCGTTGCCCGCCGACGGGGTGATCGTGGGGTTGGCGCAGCTCGGGCTGCGGTAAACGGGGCGATCCGGTGGCGGCGGTGACGAGGGCGGCCGCCACCGGATCCTCTGAACGTTGCGGCCGCGACGGCCTGCTTCCCCTATGTAGGGGACTGGCGGTCGCGGCCTCTTGGCGTTTCTCCGTCGCCGGTTCCCATGATCGTTCGTCCAGATGTGTCTTCGTGGGTTGACGTGACCTTCTGTAGGTGTAACTATGGGAAACAGGTAAACGTTCTACTAGGAGAGGCAGCGACGACGATGTCTACAGCCGTGACGCCCCCGATCGATTCCGATCTGGAGAAGGCGCAGGAGTACGCCTCGAAGCTTCTGTTGCTCTCCGAGGGTTCGGTCAACAAGCATTTCGATCCCTTCGAGGACATCGACTGGGACAACCCCGACTTCGCCCCCGAAGCGGGACCGGAGCGGTGGATCCTGCCGGTCTCGGCCGACCCCCTCGGTCGCCACCCGTGGTACCTCGCGCAGTCCGAAGAGCGCAAGATCGCGATCGGCAAGTACCGCCAGGCCAACGTCGCCAAGGTCGGTCTGCAATTCGAGACGATCCTGATCAGCGGCATGGTGACGCACAACTTCGGCCTGCCCAACGGTTCCCCGGAATTCCGGTACTGCTCCCACGAGATGATCGAGGAGCACAACCACACCCTGATGTTCCAGGAGATGGTGAACCGGATCGGTGAGGACGTACCGGGCATGGGCCCGCTCGTCCGGAAGTTCAAGTACCTCGGCGCGCCCGTGGCCGCGCTGTTCCCGAATCTGTTCTTCATGGCGGTGCTGGCCGGCGAGGAGCCGATCGACCACATCCAGAAGGCGATTCTGCGCTCCGGCGAGGACGTGCACCCGATCATGCGCGGTGTGATGGCCATTCACGTCGCCGAGGAGGCGCGGCACATCTCGTTCGCCCACGAGTTCCTGAAAATCCATGTGCCGGAGGCGAAGCCGGGCAGCAAGTTCGTGCTGTCGATCGCCATGCCGATCGTCATGTACATCCTCGGCCGCTCGATCTTCACCCCGCCGCGGTCGTTCTGGCGCGAGTTCGACATCCCGGACTACGTCCGCAAGGAGCTGTTCTACGGCTCGAAGGAGTCCAAGCAGGAGTTCAGCGACTTCTTCGGTGACGTGCGCACGCTGGCCAAGGACATCGGCCTGATGAACCCGATCTCCAAGGCGGTCTGGAAGCTGCTCAAGATCGACGGCCACACCACTCGCTACCGTTCGGAGCCGTTGCGCGCGGTCAAGGCCGGCTGACGTGCCCTACATCGTCACCCAATCCTGTTGCAGCGACGCGTCTTGCGTGTACGCCTGCCCGGTCAACTGCATCCATCCCACGCCGGATGAGCCGGACTTCCTGACCGCGGACATGCTGTACGTGGACCCGCAGGCCTGCGTCGACTGCGGCGCCTGCGCCACCGCGTGCCCGGTCGACGCGATCGTGTCGTCGAAGAAGCTGACCGATGAGCAGAAGCCGTTCATCGAGATCAACGCGAACTTCTACCGGCAGAGCCGGCCGCGGCCGCTGCTCGCGAAGCCGGTGCCCGCGGCCGCGATCCACACCGAGCGCCAACCCCTGCGGGTGGCGATCGTCGGGTCGGGTCCGTCGGCGATGTACGCGGCCGACGAGCTGCTGACCCAGCCCGACGTGTCGGTGACCGTGTTCGACCGGCTGCCGGTGCCGTACGGGCTGGCCCGGCACGGTGTCGCGCCGGACCACGAGAAGACCCGCAAGGTCAGCGACCTGTTCGACATCATCTCGGCCCAGCCCGGATTCGGTTCGTACCTGAATGTCGAAGTGGGCGCGCATGTTTCGCACGAGGAGCTGCTCGATCACTTCCACGCGGTGATCTACGCCGTCGGTGCTTCGGCCGACCGCAAGCTCGACATCCCCGGCGAAGGGCTGGCAGGCAATATCTCCGCCACCGACTTCGTCGCCTGGTACAACGGGCACCCCGATCACGTCGACCGCATCTTCGACCTGACCCAGCAGCGCGCCGTGATCGTCGGCAACGGCAACGTCGCCCTCGATGTCGCGCGCATCCTCACCAGCGATCCGGAATCGTTGGCGGGCACCGACATCGCGCCGTACGCGCTGCGGGCGTTGCGGGAGAGCAAGATCGAAGAGGTGGTCATCCTCGGCCGCCGCGGTCCGCTCGAATCCGCCTTCACCGTGCCGGAATTCGTCGGTCTGCTCGGCGCCGACGTGGACATCGCCATCGAGGGTGACCTGCCCGAGCTGACCGAGGGTCTGCCCTACCAGGTCGAGCAGAAGCTGCGGTTGCTGCACAGCGTGCGCAACCGGCCGTTCGGCGAACGCAAGCGAATCGTCTTCCGCTACCTCGCCTCGCCCACCGAGATCCTCGGTACCGACCGGGTCGCGGGCATCGAAGTGAGCCGCAACGAGCTCGTCACCGACGCCGCCGGTCGCACCCGTGCGGTCGCGACCGGCGCCACCGAACGCCTCGACGCGGGTCTGGTGCTCACCTCGGTCGGCTACCGCGGCGTGCCGCTGCCCGGCCTACCGTTCGACGCCGCATCGAGCGTGATCCCGAACCTGGACGGCCGGGTCCTCGAAAGCCTCGGCGGCGCAGTGCTTCCCGGCGCCTATGTCACCGGCTGGATCAAGCGCGGCCCGACCGGCTTCATCGGCACCAACAAGTCCTGCGCCCAGCAGACGGTCCAGCAGCTCGCCGACGATTTCAACGCCGGGCGCCTGGCCGAACCCGCAGGCACCGCAACGGAATTCGATCGCCTGGTCCGGCAACGCCAACCTGCGGTCCGCACCGCAGGCGCCACCAAGCGCCGCACCCCGGTCCGCCGTCTCTTGACCCGCTCCTGACAGTCCCTCGCGGGGCCTGGTGGTCCCGCGAGCCTCACCATCGACGTCAACGCCGCCGTCGATGGTGCCCTGCCGTACCGGTCGCGCGATGAGGGCGTGACCGTGATCGGTGCGGGGTTAAGAGTCGATCGGCGCGCCGGGGATGAGCGCGCGTCGGATGTTTGTGCGCCGCGTGCGGCTGCCGGCCGACTAGGCCTCAGAGGTGAAATCATCTGCGGCGTAAGGGCGCTCGTACATGCTGCGCCGAATATGACCGCCCGCTGCCCGCGCCGTGCTGTGCCGCGTGGGCCGAGCGGCTGGCCTTGCGTCACACTTGCAACCGGTCGACTCGGCCACGCGGCGTGAATTGGTTTGCGGCCCAAAGGTGCTAGCCCTTCCAGGGCCGGTGCCAGCATCCATCATCCACTGCCTCGACCGTGTGGGCGCCCAGTAATGCGTGCGCCTCGGGCACCCCGGGCAAACATGCTGGCTTACCAACGGGTGGCGAAGCTGATTCTGCTGCTGGCTGTCGCCCTTGCTGCGCCGACGCGGCCGACTATTGCTTCCCGCCGGTCCGGGCTGTGCGATGTGGCCCCGACACGCGCGTTCTTGCTCGCGGCGTACGCAATTGCCCACTGTTTGTGCGCGGCGACCCCAGTTTCGGGGCCTTGTGGTGGTGCGGATGGGGCCGAACGATGGAGGGGTAGTAGGCGGCCGGGGGTCTGTGTCGGCTGCGTGTTGGAAAGTCACTCGGTGCAACATGAGGAGTCGGTACTTGATGGGAAGTCTGCGGAACTCTGTTCCGATCGCTGTCGCGGTCGCCGCCGGGTTGGTCCTGAGCGCGCCCCAGGCTTCGGCTGAGATCGGGGCTCGCGTGGTGATCGCGGGTGGCGGTCTCACGAACGGGTTCGGTACCGGCTGTGCCTACCAGGTGGTCGCTACCGGCAATTCGAGTGCGGGCATGGATTTCTATGACAACGGAGTCTGGTTCGCTTCCACGGAGGGGAGCCCGAACCCGAAGACGCACTCGGCCAACTGGACACCGCAGACCGTGGGTCCGCACACCATCCTGGTCACCCAGGACGGGGACTCCAAGACCATCGGCCTGCAGGTCGGCACCGGGATCAACGGTGGGAGTTCCTGCCTGGTGATCTAGCGGGACCACGTCGGGTCGGTCCCGCTTCCGCTCGGGCGGGTCGCGCGCGGCGACCCGTCCGAGCCCTTTTTACGCACCTACTGAGCGGTGAATCCGCCATCGATCGCGAGCGCGGCGCCGGTGATGAAGCTGGCTTCGTCACTGAGCAGGTACGCGCAGAACGCCGCGATCTCCTCGGGCCGACTGATCCGGCCCAGCGGGTGCAGCCCGGCGATCATCGCCTCGCCCTCGGGTGTCGCACCCATCGAATTACGGAATGCCGGGGTGTCGACCGCGCCGGACGCGATCGCGTTCACCCGGACACCCTGCGCGGCGGCCTCGAGTGCGACGGCTTTGGTCAGTCCGACGACGCCGTGCTTGGCCGCCACGTACGGCGCGACCGACCCCATGCCGACCACGCCGAGGTTCGACGCGTTGTTCAGGATCGCGCCGCCGCCGGAGGCGACCAGGGCGGGCACCTGGTGGCGGAGTCCGTAGAAGACGCTCGTCAGGTTGAGTTCCAGATCGGCCCGCCAGCCCGCCTCATCGATCTCGCCGATGGGTCCGAAGGCGTTGACTGCGCCCGCGTTGTTGAACGCGGCGTCGAGTCGCCCGTACTCGGTGATGGCCGCCTGGGTGAGCCGCGCCACGTCGTCCTCCACGGTGACGTCGGTCGGCACGAACACTGCCCGCCCGCCGGCCGCGCGGACCTCCGCGGCCAGCTGCTCGCCCGCGTCCTTGCCGCGAGCGCCGAGCACCACGGCGGCGCCTTCACTGGCCACCCGCAGGGCCACCGCCTTGCCGACGCCCGAGCTGGCGCCGGTGATCAGCACGACCTTCTCTGCGAACCGTGTAGCCATGGTCTCCATTTCCCTTCTCCTTCTTGCGATCTCACCGCGCTGGTGGGGTCGTGGAAGCAAGTCAAGCCGGAGCCGAGTGGTGACGCTGGCGGGAAACAGACGTTGAGTTGATACGTCATACTTCGTGTGGACGGCGTGCTGATGCGCGAAATACGTTAACCGGCAATGCTTTAGTTACCGACCGGTCAGTGTCATAATGTGACTTGTCATTCTTTGCTCGAGGTCGGCGGGAGATCGGATATCGGCGCATTGTCCGAATCGCTGTGAGGTAACGGGATTGCACCGCCCGGTATCTAATTGTCCCTTGTCGAGAGGGCTGGACGGTCTGATGCGTGAACATACTCGCAGGTGACGCGGATCATTGTCGTCGGGAGCTAAACGTTTCACGCCATTCTCGGCCCGTTCATGTCAATTCCACATCCTTCCAGCGAACCCAACAGCTAATCTGTGCTGGCTGTTTGGAAGACGACCGCGGCCACATGGTTCTCTGTGTGATGGACGTGGTCTCGGTACGTTGACGGGATAGCAAATGACCACAGGTCTGGGTTTCAGCATCGGCGCAGTGAACTCTGTGACGGCTTCGGTGACCGGTGTACGAACCCGGCCCGTCGTGCGCAGTCGACGCACCGCGGTGACCTTCGACAGCGCCGGTGGGTTGCGCATCGGCGGCATCCCGCAGTTCAGCATGGCGGTAACGGATTTCGCCGACCTGAGCCGCGATCCGGAACCGATGATCGTCGGCGGGCGCATCTGGTCGCCGGCCAACCTGGTGGCGGCGGTGGTGAACGGACTGCGCGCGGCCGAGCCCACTGCGGCCGAGTCGGGTGCCGTAGCCACCTATCCCGCAATGTATTCCGACAAGCAAGTGTCCTTGCTGCGGCAGGCCCTCGATCTGTCGGGTGCGAGTGACGTTGCGCTGGTGCCGGAACCGGTCGCCGCCGCCGAATGGCTGGAGCGGGAACACGGTCCGCTCGAGCCCGGTTTCGTGCTCGTCTACGACCTCGGCGGGACCAGCCTCGACGTCACCGTCGTGCGGGTCGGCCCTGACTGGGACAACCATCCGATGGTCGGAAAGCCGGTGCGCTGCTACGACTTCGGTGGTCGGCCGCTGGGCGCGATGATCGCGCGATACGCCCACGACACCGGTCCCGGTGCGACCACGCCCATGTCGCTGCTGTCGATGGTCGACATCGACGGCCTGCGCACCGCGCACGTGCACGACACCCTCGAGGTGGTGCGGGCTGCCGTCCGATCCGCCGACCTCACCCTCTCCGACATCAGCCGCATCCTGGTGATCGGCGGGGCATCTCGGCCCGCTGAGGTCGCCCGCACGCTTGCCGAACTCGGCCGCCCCCTGGTCGTTTCGGCCGACCCGGGTCACACCGTTGCCGCAGGCGCCGCCCTGATGGCCGCGCGCACCATGGCGCTTGCCGCGTCCGGTGGTAAGGAGCATGCGCCGCGCGTTGCCGTATTCTCGAGCGCTGCTGTCGTTTCCGCGGTTGCCATGTCGGCGGTGACCGTATTCGGCAGTCCCGCAGGCCCCGCCGCGTCACCGGTGCTCGAGCACTACCCTGGCCTCGACTCGCCGTCGACCGACACCTTGCTCTACGACGCCAGCGCGGACAAATCGGCCGGTCAGCATGAGGCATGGGTAGCCACACCAGCGGGATGGAAGACATCGCGAGCCATCGCGGCCGGTCTCGGTGCGCCGAGCCCCTCCGCTTACGGGCTGTTCATCACCCCGGTGGCGCGCACCAGCACACTCGGTCCGAGCATCGCGGAGTCCCGGAGCGACTCGCACGACGAACTCGCAAGCCACAGCGGCGCAACGCGACCCGGCGGTACCTACTCCGACCCGGCCCACTTCATCAACCCGCTGCCATTTGGTAAGCCTGTGCTGTTGCCGGGTCAGCCTTCGGTTCCGGGCGTCCCTGCCCATCCGGTGTCGCCCATCGCGGGAGCACCTGTAGCACCGCCCGCGTCGGGCTCGATACCCGCTGCGCCGCAAACCAATCCGGCACCATCGGTACCGGAACCGGTCGCCACTCCGGCCACTGGCGGCGCGGTGAACAGTCCGACATCCGGCGCTGGTACCGCCACCGGCACAACATCTTCCGAAACCACGAGCGGCACCACCTCGGGAAGTACCTCGTCCGGCGGAACCACCTCCGGTGGAACATCCGGCGAGTCCAGCACCGGCGGTACGTCTTCCGGGGGTACCTCGGGTGGCACCACGTCCGGGACCGGTGGATCGTCCGGAACCACGTCCGGCGGTACTTCGACGGGTGGCAGCACTTCCGACGGAACCACGTCGGGCGGAAGCACATCCGGCGGCACGTCGTCAGCCGGAACCTCCAGCGGCACATCGACCAGCGGCAGTACGTCGGATACTTCTTCGGGCAGCACCTCCGGCGGATCGACTTCCGGCGGTTCTACTTCCGGCGGCGACTCCGCGAGCAGCCACTAGCTACCAGCGGTCCGCAGCCGACTCGATAGTCTGGTCGGATGCGGGGGCTGACCCCCAGCCGAGTCATCTTCCTCAACGGGGCTGGACGTTGCTGATAGCCGTCGGTCTCTGTGCGTTTGATCGAGGGACGAGCGCAGCTACTGCGGGGCACAATGGGCTGGTGGCAAGCGCGGGACCCCAGCTGATCGCGCTGGATGTGGACGGCACGCTGCTCGACACCGGCAGCCCGGTGAGCGAGCGCGTCGCCGCCGCTGTGCGCGCGGCCGTCGCGGCGGGCGCGCACGTCGTCGTGACCACCGGGCGAACCGTCCTGGCGACCCGTTCGGTGCTGGCCGAGCTCGGCCTCGTCGAAGGGCACGCGCTGTGCTCCAACGGTGCGGTGCACGTCGACGTCGCCAAAGGTCAGCCGCTCACCGTGCAGGATTTCGACCCGGCGCCCGCGGTCGTCGCGTTGCGCGCCCTGATCCCGGAGATGATCTTCGCGGTGGAGAAGGTCGGCGTCGGCTACTGGGCCACCGGCGTCAGCCCTGGACAGTTCTCGCTCGGCGAGTACCTGCTCGTCGACCACTCTGCGCTGAGCAGCGAGCGCACGCCGCGGCTCAACGGTTGGTGGCCGCAGGGTTCACTGGCGGAGATGCTGCGCCTACTGGCGGAACTTCAGGTTCCCGGAGCGAGCTGGGTGCACGGCGAATTCGGCCCCTGGCTCACTGTCTCGCGCCAAGGCGTGTCCAAAGGCTGGGCCCTCGAACGTCTCCGCCTGGCTTTGCAGGTGCCGCGCACCGCCACCCTGGCGATCGGCGACGGCTACAACGATCGCGAAATGCTACGCTGGGCAGCGCATTCCGTCGCTATGGCGAATGCCCCCGCGGAGGTCCGGGATCTGGCGGATGAGGTCACCGGGGACGTGCTGGAAGACGGCGTCGCCACGGTACTCGAGCGGTGGTTCCGTCCCTGATCAGGACAATCAGGCGTCAGGGCGGCCGGCAGCATCTGCAGCCGGCACCAGCGCGCCGGCCGGTGCCGGCATCGGCTACGGTCGCAACCGCCGCCACAAACCGGTGACCCGGGTGGTCCATCCCGCCTGGCTGCGAGGCGCCGGAGAGTCGTTGTCCGACAACCCTTCCAGCGGTGGCATGATCGCGGTCTGCTCCAATTTGCTGACGGCCGGGATCATTTGGGTTCGGCCGAGCGTGTCCGCCGACGGTTGGCCCGCCTCGTTCCGGGTTCGATCTCGCGACGAAGATGCCTCCACAGCATCGTTCGCATCGTCTGCCGCTCCAGCGGGTATGGCCATAGGTGTCCTTCCAAGCCTGAAGCCGTTCGCATTGGCACGGCCCGATGTGGCCCAGATCATATGACGGCGCAGGTCGCATCGTTCGATCCGCCCCGCCTGCGGTCGATATTCAGTCCGCTCTGCGGGTTGCTGCCCATCCGTCCGGACCGAGTGATCGCCCGAGCTTCATCTGAACTGCGCGGGACATTGCATCTCCGATCACCCGTGGCGACGATCTCGTCGCGGGGCCTCTGACGACCGAGTGCCCCGCAGCGGACTGCGGGGCACTCGGTCGGATTGCTCGGCGGCGACGACGCCGCGGCGGGTGGCTATGCCGGTCCGGTCTTGGCCAGCACCTCGAGGTAGTGCGGGTTCGACATCAGGCCGAGGACGTTGCCGAAGGGGTCGACGACCGAGGCCGTCACGAAGCCGGTGTTACCGCGCGGGGTGATCGGGTCGTACTCCTTGGCGCCGAGTTCGAGCAGCCGGTCGAAGGTGGCCTGGAGGTCGTCGACGTGCCAGTTGACGATCGCGCCGCCGGGGGCGTTGTGGGCGCCCGCCGGAGCGTATGCGCGGTTGACGATGCCGAATTCGTGCAGGTAGTCGCCGATGCGGAACTCGTAGTAGCCGCCGGGAACGTGGAAGTACGGCTCGACGCCGAGGAACTCGCTGTACCAGTCCTTCGCGGCCTCCAGATCGTCGGCGTAGAACGTGCTCGTCGCCATTCCTCGCAGCATGTCAATCTCCTTCTTCGGTTTGTTCTTTGCTGTTGAAAACCATCATCCGCCTTAAAGTGCTCACTGAATGAGCACTTTTTCGGGCAGAATTGTGCGCATGCGAGCGGACAGATTGGTGGCGATCCTGCTGATGATGCAGACGCGCGGACGGGTGACCGCGGCCGAGGTCGCCGAGGAACTGGAAACCTCGGTCGCCACCGCGCGCCGCGACCTGGAGGCCTTGTCGATGGCGGGCGTTCCGGTCTACCCACAGCCGGGTCGCGGCGGCGGCTGGTCACTGGTGGGCGGCGCGCGCACCGACCTCACCGGTCTGACGGCGGGCGAGGCGCGAGCGTTGTTTCTGCTGGCGGGGCCGTCGGCGAACGCGGTGCCGGAGGTGAAATCGGCGCTGCGCAAACTGGTTCGCGCCTTACCGCAGCCGTTCCGCACCGACGCTGCTGCGGCCGCCGATGCCGTGGTGATCGATCCGGCCCGCTGGGGTCAGACCGACCGCGAGCTGCCGCCGGTGGTCGCGCTGCTCCAGCGAGCGGTGGTGCAGCGCAACAAGGTTCGCCTGCGCTACGCCAGTAAGAAGGGCGAGCACACCGAGCGGCTCGTCGACCCGTGGGGCCTGATCGACAAGGACGCCATCTGGTACCTCATCGCGGGCACCGACAACGGCCAGCGCACCTTCCGCATCGACCGCATCACCGAGGCCGTCGTGACCGACGAAACCGCCCACCGCCCAGCCGATTTCGACCTCTCTGCGACCTGGAACGAGGTGGTGGACGAGCTCGAGCAGCGCCGCGCCGCCACCGCCGCTACTGTCCTCATCGCCGAACGACTACTGCCGATTTTGCGCAATCAGCAGGGCAGGCACTGCGTGGTCGACGGCCCGATCGATGACGGCCGCATCCGAGTCCAGGTCACCGCCCCCACCGCCTGGATGCTCGCCCAGCAACTGGCCGGTTGGGGAGCCTCCATCGAAGTCCTCGATCCGCCGGAAGTTCGCACCGAACTTGCCCGGATCGGCACCGAACTCCTCGAGCGCTACCAGCCCTGAACATGGAAAACTTCCACCCGTTCCCGCTCCTACGGCTGTGGCGGTCGTCGAGTGGCACACCATGGATGATCAGCCCCGGACTTGGGTGGTTCGACGGGGTGCGGTACCCGAGTGCGCGGATGATTTCAGCGGCGAGGACGGCGTTCCTGTTCGTGGTGACGTGGATGAGGTTCCTCTAAGAGGCATAAATGCATACGATCGCTCGTTCATCAAAGTACGACCGTACGTTCTTGTATGCGACTTTTCGTGGAAGAATAGAGCCATGCCCGAGCCCACTATCCCTGCCGACCAGCAGCAAGGCACTGATCAGCGCTTGGCGAAGGGCGCGCGATCCCGGGCTTCGATCGCCAGACACGCCGCCGACGTGGCCTCCGTAGAGGGACTGACGGGCGTGAGCATCGGCAAGCTCGCCGCCGACCTGGGCCTCAGCAAAAGCGGCATCGCCACCTTGTTCGGCAGCAAGGAGAGTCTGCAGTTGGCCGCGGTCAAGACGGCCCGCGAGGTCTTCATCGAGCAGGTGATCACGCCGAGCCTGGCCGAATCCAGCGGCATGCCCCGGCTGCGCGCGCTCGTGAACCACTGGTTCGGCCAGGTCGCCGAACCCGCCTTCCCCGGCGGCTGCTTCCGCGTCGCCACCCTCGCCGAGTTCGACAGCCGCCCCGGCCCGGTCCGTGACGCCATCGCGGCGGACCACCGCGACTTCCTCGCATTCCTGTCCAAGGAGATCCGCCTCGCCCAGGAGCAAGGGCACCTCGGCGAGCGCAACGCCGACATCATCGCCTTCGAACTGGACGCCGTCATATCGGCCGCCCACACCGCTCGTCAGATGGACAACGAGTGGGGAGTCGCGACGGCCAGGGCCATCGTCGACAATCTGCTGAGCTGAGCGCTGTCAGGCCGACATGGTGAGAGTCGTGGCGATCGCCGCGTCGTAGCGGTCCCAGACGATGTCGCTCAGCGCTGCGTGCGGGCCGATGACGTTGGCGTGCAGCACATCAGGTGCGGCAGCGACGAGTCGATCGGTGAGTAGCCCGGGGGCCAGGAACCACGGGGCGACGAGAATATCCTCGGCGCCACGCGTGCGCAGGCGGGAAATCGCTTGGGGCAGTGTTGGTTCGGTGGTCGCGAAGCAGATCTCGGTGAGGTGCCCGGTGAGTGCGGCAAGGCGGCGGGCCACCTCGGCCGTGCGGGCATTGGCAGCGGAGGAGGAGGAACCCACGGCGGCAACGGCGATCCCCGAGCGGCGATTCGACCGAGCGCCCAGGGTCACGGAATTGGACGCCTCCGTCACGCGATCCCGCAGGGCCGCGATCAGCCGGGCGTCAGGCCCGAGGACCCGGGCCTGGGTCAGTTGCAGCTGAGGATGCCGAGCGTGCGAGGCCGCGAGTAGCCCCGGCAAATCCACCCGCGCATGAAAGGCGCTACCCAGCAACAGCGGCGTGACCACCGCATGGGTATGCCCCTCGGCCGCAACAGCATCCACGACCTGCTCCACCGACGGTGCATTGAGATCGAGAAACGCCAACCGCACATCGAATCCCGGCCGCGCGGCCGCCAGCTCGGCAACAACCGCCGACATCGTCGCGGCCGACCGCGGATCCCGGCTCCCATGTGCCACCGCGATCAGCGCGGGGCGGCCGAGTACAGACGCCGCCTCGCTCCCCGGTGAGGTGGTCGTGAAATTCGGCAACCCCAGCGAATGCGGAATCCCAGTCGACTGGAGACCAGGCGCGATACCGATGCCGCGCGTGGTCGAAGCGGCTCCGAGTGGCGCTGTCTGCGGCGCGCGGGCGGCTACCTTCAGCGCCGTCGCGGCGCTGGCGAGTGGCGAGAGTGCAGCCTCGGCCAGGGTGCCGGCACGGGAGGTCGTTGCCCCCCCGATCGGACGAGCCTCCACCGCGCTACCCACCACTGCGGGCGCGGCAACTGACCTTGTCGTCGCGATGCCGGACAGGTCGCTCGTCGCAGACGCGGGCGCGGACGCCCCGGCTGCGGCGACCGGCCGCACAGTTTCGATGCCGGACGGATCCGTCATCTCAGACTCCGGTACCGACCTCGACCGCCGACAGCACGTCGCCGACGAGGCCGGCGGCGAGGGTGTTGCCGCCGGACGGGTCGATCAGCAGGAAGCTGCCGGTGTGCCGGTTCACTCGGTAGTCGTCGACGGCGAGCGGTTCGGCGACGCGCAGGGCGACGCGGCCGATGTCGTTGAGAGCCAAGGATTCCGGGTTCGGGTCGGCGATCATGCGCTGCTCGTCGAAGCGTTCCAGCAGGGCGCCGACGATGGCCTGGGTGGTGCGGGTGCCGTGCTTGAGCAGCAGGCGGGCGCCGGGGCGCAGCGGCTTGTCGCCGAGCCAGCAGACGGTGGCGTCGAAGGTGTCGATCGGTTCGGGGGCGTCGGCGACCGAGGCGATGGTGTCGCCGCGGGAGATGTCGACGTCGTCGGCCAGGATCAGCGTGACACTGCGGCCGGTCTGCGCTACCGCGAGTTCACCGTCGGGGGTGTCGATCCGTTCGACGGTGGTGCGAATCCCGGACGGCAGCACGACCACCTCGTCGCCCGGTGCGACCGCACCGGCGGCGATCTGACCGGCGTAGCCGCGGTAATCGGGGTACTCGGCGGTGCGCGGCCGGATCACATACTGCACCGGAAAGCGAAGTCCCAGTGTGTGATTGCCGGTGCTGTCGGCATCGACCGGCACCGATTCGAGGTGCTCGATCAGCGAGGGCCCGGTGTAGTACGGGGTGCTGTTCGAGCGCGTGGCGATATTGTCGCCGTGCAGTGCGGAGACCGGGATCTCCAGCACGTCGTCGTCGGACCAGCCGAGAGTGCGGGTGAGCTGGTTGAATTCGGCCGAGATCTCGGCGAACACGGTCGCCGCGTCATCGACCAGGTCGATCTTGTTCACCGCGAGCACCAGCTTCGGCACGCCGAGCAGCGCGAGCACCGCAGCGTGCCTGCGGGTCTGCTCGATGACGCCCTTGCGCGCGTCGACGAGCAGGATCACCAGCTGCGCCGTCGACGCACCGGACACCGTATTCCGCGTGTACTGCACGTGCCCGGGAGTGTCCGCGAGCACGAAAGAGCGCTGCGGCGTAGCGAAGTAACGGTAGGCGACATCGATGGTGATGCCCTGCTCCCGCTCCGCGCGCAGCCCGTCCACGAGCAACGAAAGGTCCGGTGTGGCAAGACCTTTGTCGACCGAGGCGCGGGTCACGGCGTCGATCTGATCGGCGAGCACGGATTTCGTGTCGTACAGCAGACGCCCGACCAGAGTGGACTTACCGTCGTCGACAGAACCGGCGGTAGCCAGCCTCAATAGGTCGGACATGTCAGAAACTACCCTCTCGCTTACGTTCTTTCCGCGCGGCGGCCGCCGGGGCGTTGCCCATACCGCGCACCAGGTTCAGCGGCGTCGGCATCAGAAATAGCCTTCGCGCTTACGGTCTTCCATCGCGGCTTCCGACACTCGGTCGTCGCCGCGAGTAGCGCCACGTTCGGTCAACCGCGACGCGGCCACCTCGGCGAGGATCGCCGCGTTGTCGGCCGCATCGGAAAGCACCGCGCCGGTGGAAGATCCATCGCCTACGGTGCGGTATCGCACCGAAAGCGTTTCCAGCACTTCGTCTTCCCGCGGCCCGCCCCATACGCCGGGCGTCATCCACATACCGTCGCGCTGGTATACCGGACGCTGATGCGCGTAGTAGATGCTCGCCAGATCGATGTCCTCGCGAGCGATGTAGCGCCAGATGTCCAGCTCGGTCCAGTTGCTCAACGGGAACACCCGCACATGCTCGCCCGGCGCGTGCCGCCCGTTGTAGAGGTTCCACAGCTCGGGCCGCTGCCGCTTCGGGTCCCACTGCCCGAAGGCGTTGCGCAGCGAGAAGATTCGCTCCTTGGCCCGGGACCGCTCCTCGTCGCGGCGCCCGCCGCCGAACACCGCGTCGAAGCGGTGCTCGGTGATCGCGTCCAGCAGCGGGACGGTCTGCAACGGATTGCGAATGCCGTCCGGGCGTTCGGTGAGCCTGCCGTCGGCGAGGTAGTCCTCGACCTTGGCGACATGCAACCGCAGCCCGTACCGCTCGACGATCTTGTCCCGGAACTCCAGCACCTCGGGCAGATTGTGCCCGGTGTCGACGTGCAGCAGCGCGAACGGTAGCGGCGCGGGCCAGAAAGCCTTGAGCGCCAGGTGTAGCAGCACGGTGGAGTCCTTGCCGCCGGAGAACAGGATCACCGGCCGCTCGAATTCACCTGCCACCTCACGGAAGATGTGGATCGACTCCGACTCCAGCGCGGCCAGGGTATCGAAATCGCTGATGCCGAAGGCACGCTCGGTGGATTGGTCGCTCACACGTTCGCTCACGTTAATGGTCTCCGTCATGCTGTATCCAATCTGCCTGTCCGAGGGCCCTACGTGGTTACGCACGCTGCCTCCTCCAGGCCTGACTCGGTCAGGCGGTGTGCAACCCGCATTCGGTCTTGGCGAGGCCGGCCCAACGCCCGCTTCGTGGATCGGATCCCGGCTCCGGCTTCCGTGTGCACGGAGCGCAGCCGATGGACGGATACCCCTCCTCCACAAGGGGATTGACGAGGATGCCGTGCTGTTCGATGTAGTCCTGCATCTCGTCGTCGGACCAGGCGGCGATCGGATTGATCTTCACCAGTCCGAACGCCTCGTCGAACGAGATGAGCGGCGCGTTGGCGCGGGTGGGCGACTCGACCCGGCGGATACCGGTGACCCACGCGTTGTACCCGCTCAACGACTTCTTGAGCGGAACGACCTTGCGCAGCCTGCAGCACTCGCCGGGATCGCGCCCGAACAGATCCTTGCCGAGCAGCTGATCCTGTTCGGCGACAGTCTGTTCCGGCCGGACATTGACCACGTTCACCCCGTACACCGCTTCCACGGCGTCCCGGGTGCCGATGGTCTCGGCGAAGTGGTAGCCGGTGTCCAGGAACAGGACATCCACTCCGGGACGGACCTGCGCGGCCAGATGCACCAGCACGCCGTCCTGCATGTTCGAGGCGACGATGTAGCCACCGGGTGCTTGCGGGTCCGCCGCGGCAGTACCGAAGTTGTCCTCGGTCCACTGGAGCAGGTCGAGCGCCGAAGCGTTCGAGCCGAGATCGGCGGCGCCCTTTTCCGCGATGGCCCGGAGCTCTTCCTCGGTCAGCTTCGCCACCAGTTCGGTTGTCACAGTTGATCTCCCGTCACCTGAGCACGTGCTCTTGCGCAAGCGAGGCTCATTTCAAATCCGCCTCGTCGGCACGAACGACCCACTGCGCGAATCGTTCGCCATCCTCGCGGTGCTTGATGAAGTTGCGCACCACCCGCTCGATGTAGTCACCGAGCTCGTCGCTGGTCACCTTGTGCTGACGCAGCTTGCGCCCGAAGGCGCTGTCGAAGCCGAGGCTGCCACCCAGGTGAACCTGGAAGCCCTCCACCTGATTCCCGGTGCCGTCGTCGACCAGCTGACCCTTGAACCCGATGTCGGCGATCTGTGAACGCGCGCACGAGTTGGGGCAGCCGTTGATGTTGATGGTGACCGGAACGTCCAGCTGCGCATTGAGATCCGCGAGCCGCTCCTCGAGTTCGGGCACCAGCGCCTGGGACCGCTTGCGGGTTTCGGCGAACGACAGCTTGCAGAACTCGATTCCCGAGCAGGCCATCAGGTTTCGCCGCCACAGCGACGGACGCGCCTGCAGCCCAAGGGGTGCCAGCTCATCGATCAGCGCGTCGACCTTGTCGTCGGCGACGTCGAGCACGATCAGCTTCTGGTACGGGGTGAACCGGATCCGGTCCGACCCGATCCGCTCGACCGCGTCGGCGACCTTGGTCAGGATCGTGCCCGAGACCCGGCCCGCGATGGGGGAGAACCCGACCGCGTTGAGCCCGTTCTTCAGCTTTTGCACGCCGACGTGGTCGATCGGCTTGGTCGGCTGCTCCGGCGCCGGGCCGTCGATCAGCTTGCGCTTGAGGTACTTCTCTTCGAGCACCTCGCGGAACTTCTCGATGCCCCAGTCCTTGACCAGGAACTTCAGCCGCGCCTTGGTACGCAGGCGGCGGTAGCCGTAGTCGCGGTAGAGCGAGACCACGGCCTCCCACACATCGGGCACCTCGTCGAGCGGCACCCACGCGCCGACCCGTTGCGCGAGCATCGGATTCGTGGACAGGCCGCCGCCGACCCACAGGTCCAGGCCGGGCCCGTGCTCGGGATGGTTCACCCCGACGAACGCGACGTCGTTGATCTCGTGCACCACGTCCTGCTGGCCCGAGATCGCGGTCTTGAACTTGCGCGGCAGGTTGGAGTACTCCTTCTTGCCGATGTAGCGGCGCACGATTTCATCGATGGCCGGCGTCGGGTCGATGATCTCGGTGAGCGATTCTCCGGCCAGCGGCGAGCCGAGCACCACGCGCGGGCAGTCGCCACACGCCTCGGTGGTCTTGAGCCCGACCGCCTCGATCCGCTGCCAGATCTCGGGGACGTTCTCCACCTCGATCCAGTGGTACTGCACGTTCTCGCGGTCGGACAGGTCGGCGGTGTCGCGGCCGAACTCGGTGGAGATCTGGCCGAGCGTGCGCAGCTGCTCGACGTTCAACGCGCCCGCGTCGCAGCGGATGCGCATCATGAAGTACTTGGCCTCGAGCAGGTCGATGTTCTCGTCGCCGGTCCAGCTGCCGTCGTAGCCCTGCTCGCGCTGGGTGTAGAGACCCCACCAGCGGAAGCGGCCGCGCAGGTCGCCCTTGTCGATGCTGTCGAAGCCCTGCTTGGCGTAGATGTTCTCGATCCGGGCGCGGACGTTGAGCGGGTTGTCGTCCTTCTTGGACTGCTCGTTCGGGTTCAGCGGTTCCCGGTAGCCGAGCGCCCACTGGCCCTCCGCCTTGCGGCGCACCGGCTTACCCGTGCGGGCGCGCGGGCCTGCCGAAGCTTCCGGCCGCGGGCGGTCGGGGCGCACGCGGCGCTCGGTGGCGGGGCGTTCAGGGCGTGGGTGGTGACCTGGCCGGGATTCAGGGCCGGACTGATCGATCGGACCGGCGTCGGTGCTCGACGTCATGAGGGTCGCTCCTGCGGGGTGGGTTTACATCCGTGCTGGAGGCGCGAGGGGCTGACTCGCACCTGCGGTGTCAGCGGACCGATGAAGTCGAATATCGGGATCGCCGGGAGGACCCGGGGATGGGCGTCGCTGAGCTACCGAGGGGAATCGGGCAGACAGCTGGCGCTACAGACGCGCTTGTAGTCGACGTGGCGACGTGCCACAAGTCGTACTCCCGATGCGCGCATGCAGCCTATTGTGCCACCTCAACGGGCGGCTTCCGACCGTAGATCGATATTTTCCGCAAAAGTGCGGAGAATCCCCTGGACCGTTCGGTGGATTTGTGACGGCGGTCATAGATCATCCGTCCCTGGCGGCCGGTGATGCGTTCGGCTCGCCGAAAGTGAACTGCGCCACTCTGGCTGAGTCCACCTCGGTTGGCGCCCGCCTCGCGTCACGTCGACTTTCGTCTCGCTAATCGCGCGACTTGCCGGACACTGTCCCGCCGGCCGCCTCACTTTGCCCACCAGCCCAGTTGACCTGAAGCTCACTTCAGGTATCAGACTCTGCGGCATGAGTACCACACCTGTCGACACCGAACTCGACGCGATTCGCACGGTAGTTGCGACCATCCAGCACTCCCAGCAGAACGAACTGGTCGACGAGTTCGTCGGACTGTTCCGCGAGGACGCCATCTGGACCACCGGCGGCGGCAAGCGACTGTTCGGCCGCGCGGCGATCGCCGAGTTCACCGCCGAGGTCCTGCCCGGCGCCATGCGCGACGGCACCGCCACCTACGAGATCGAGCACGTCCTGTTCATCCGGCCCGACGTCGCCGCCGTCAAGGTCCACCAGCGCTACCTGACCAACGACGGCCAGGTCACCGGCGAAGGTTCCCCGATGTACGTCATGTCCAAAGAGAACGGCCACTGGCTACTAACCGCCAACCAGAACACCGTCATAGCCGAATCCTGAGATCGGTGAGGGGGAACTGATGCCGGCATCGCCCGAGTAGCGAACAGCATCAGTTCCCCATGAGCATTCGTCCAAGTCCAATTGGGTAGCGGGGGAGGCGTCGAGTGTCGGTTGTGGGGCGACCTGCACACTGGAGGGGTGAGTTCACCTGCGGCTATCCCTGTCGGCACCGAGACGTCCGGCCCGGTGCTCGGCGACTTCGGGGGCGGGCCGTTCGGGATATACGTGCATGTGCCGTTCTGCGCGACACGCTGCGGATACTGCGATTTCAACACCTACACCGCGGGCGAACTCGGGACCTCCGCGTCGCCGCAGTCCTGGCTGGCGGCGCTGCGCGGTGAGTTGGCCACGGCGGCAGAGCAGTTCGCGGCACTGCCGACGGCCACGCCCGAGGTGGCGACGATCTTCGTCGGCGGTGGCACCCCGTCCCTGCTGGGTGGCGAGGGACTGGCCGCGGTCCTCGATGCCGTGCGCGACAACTTCACCCTCGCCGTGTCCGTCGAGGTGACCACCGAGTCCAACCCCGAATCCACCTCGCCGGAGTTCTTCGACAGGATCCGCGCCGCCGGCTTCACCCGGATCTCGCTCGGCATGCAGTCCGCCGCCGCGCACGTGCTGAAAGTTCTGGACCGCACCCACACCCCGGGCCGGGCCGTCGCCGCCGCGCGAGAAGCCCGCGCCGCCGGTTTCGACCACGTCAACCTCGACCTCATCTACGGCACCCCCGGCGAACGCGACAGCGACCTGGACCAGAGCCTCGACGCGGTTCTCGACGCAGGCGTCGACCACGTCTCCGCCTACTCGCTGATCGTCGAAGACGGCACCGCGCTGGCCCGCCGCGTGCGCCGCGGCGAACTCCCCGCACCCGACGACGACGTACTCGCCGCCCGCTACGAACGCATCGACGCTCGCCTCACCGCCGCGGGATTGAGCTGGTACGAGGTGTCCAATTGGGCCGCAAGCGAAGCCGCGGCCTGCCGACACAACCTCGGCTACTGGGACGGCGGTGACTGGCTCGGTGCCGGTCCCGGCGCGCACAGCCACGTCGGCGGCGTGCGCTGGTGGAACATCAAACACCCCGCCCGGTACGCCGACCGCGTCGCCGGCGGCGGCCTGCCCGCCGCGGGGTGGGAAACCCTCACTCCCGACGAGCGCTACACCGAACGCGTCATGCTCGCCGTCCGCCTCCGCACCGGGTTGCCCCTCGCCGAACTGGACACCGCTGGTGCCGCGGCTGCCGACCGCGTCATCGCGGACGGTCTCGCCACTCGCGCGGGAGACCATCTCGTCCTCACCGATGGAGGCAGGTTGTTGGCCGACGGAGTGGTCCGTCAGCTACTTGTCCCGTAGTCAGGGTCCAGCGGTGTCGAGAGGGGTCGACACCAAGATTTCGCACTCGGCTAGCTTGTCCGGCGTTGCCAGCTGGAAGTGCCGCGCGACTCGTCCCGGCAGTTATGTGACGTAACACTCATCGTGCCTCGATCTGGATCGAGTGTGCGGCCGCAGGCCCCATCCGCGCCGACAAATCCACCTTCGGCGGCGTTCCGTAGCCTCGGCGGCCCTGCCCGCTCCGGGGCGCTCGCAAGCGTCCGACCACCTCGGAAGGCGGCGGAATTTGTTCCCCTTCGACGCGCCCCGCCACCTGTCGAATTGTCCGTATCGTGCCGCCCGACAGACCCCGGTCAGCGAACTGCCGGGTCGGTTCGGCTGTCGCGGAGCGAGCGCGCCTTGTAGGCTTCGATCAACCCCAAGGAGATTCATGTCCCCGGCACGACACATCACTCTCATCCACGAACCGGGCGAATTCGCCGAGGCGCGGGCAAATGAAAAGGCCGAAACTGCGCGACAGAGCGCGGTAGCCGCACGCACCGTTGCCAGCTATTCACAGAACGCCGATGATTGCCAATCCCTATTGGCGATGCTCGGCCTGGACGCACTCGCCGGCAAACAAGCCAGGGTCTGCGACTAACCAAACCTCCCGCCGGCGAAAGCCATTCGCGGGGTGTCACCCGTACGCGGCGCGGAAGCGCTGGACGACACGCGACGGGTCATCGAAAAACACAGCGCCGCGCGATCATTGCGATCGTGCGGTGTCTGGCGTCTGTGTGCGCGGTAGGTCGGACGGACTCCGCTGCTGTGCTGGCGTGTCACCGTGCAGGTGATCGCTTGCAGCTGTGTCGCCGTGCAAGCGGAACCGACCTGTGCGGCGGGCATCAGGGCAACGCTCGCCCAGCCGTAGGCATCGCTCCGGTTAGCTGAACCGCAGTCGGCACGGGGGCGGACTCCGCCTGGTTTGCGGCCGCCCTGATATGCCGTGCTGCCCGAAAGATCGATCGGACGTCCAGATGGTTCGGGCCGGCACTGACTGCGGCGCCTGCCGTAGCTCCGGTTCTGACCACCCCGCCCCGGACCGGCCCTGGGCTCAGGTCGGCTGTGGACCGGCGGCTCGGCGCGGGCCCTCCCTCCTACTCCTGCTCTGGCCTCGGGCTCGGCTTCGGCGTCGGGTTGCGGCCGCGGCCCCGATATTCGGCGGCGCAAGTCTGCCGCCACGCTCGAAGTGCGAAACCCCGGCTCAGCGGGGCGTTCGGCGCGGCACTGCTGAGTAAGCGGCGGGAGGGGCGCATAATTGGGGTGATCACGAAGGGGCTGGCGTGGGAACTGATGATGTAAGTGGTTGGGGGCGGAGTGAATTCGAGATGACCTGTTCGCATACGGACAATTCGGGATCTGTCGACCTGCTGTACGCGGTCCGGCACGGGCAGAGCACTGCGAATGTTGCTCTTGCCGCCGGCGAACTCATCGAATCCGACGACATGACCATCGAACTGACCGAGTTGGGGGAGCGGCAGGCCGTGGCGGTCGGCCGATGGCTGGTTTCCCTGGACCCTGATCAGCTGCCTGACCTGGTGCTTTGCTCGCCGTACCTGCGGGCAGTGCAAACCTGGCAACTCGCCGAACAGGAATTGCGCGCGGCGAACCGGACACTCCCGTGCCATCGCATCGATCAGCGGTTGTACGACCGATCCCGTGGCCAGTTGAAACACCTACCGCGGGCCGCTGTGCGCGAGCGCTTCCCTGACGAACCCGGGAAAGAAGCTCGCGACCCACTCGGCTACCGCCCGCCCGGCGGCGAGTCGTTCAAGGATGTCGCCGAGCGCCTCCGCGGCGTAGTGTCCGATCTCCGATCCGAGCACCGGCATCGCCGCGTGCTGATCGTGGCGCACGACGCCGTCGTACTCTTTCTCCGTCAAATTCTCGAGAACCTCACCGACACAGCAGTTTTGGCGCTCGCCGAAGAGGGGCTCGCGGGCAACGGCTCGATCACCGGCTGGCAGCGCACCGCCGACGGCTATCAGCTGCTGACCTACGACGAGCGCACCCATCTACCTGAAACCTGACCCCACCAATTGCCTGCGCGCGCAACATGTCCCACCATCACCGCTCGATGATGTTGTCCCGCACCGCCGGTGGTAGTCCGACCACGAGCTGCGAGACATTCCTGCGCACCTGACCCACCCGCAGTTCCGGCGGCAGCGACTGCCACACCTGACGGATCTGCTCGCGCGCATGGTCGAGTTCCCCTTGGCGCGTCCATAACGAGGCCATGTCGAGGTCGAGCAGCGCACGACCGACCTGGTCCTTCTCCGCCATCGGTAACTCGAGCATGCGGTCGCGGATCGCCTCGGCCGCCCGCCAATCCCCGATCGAACTCAGCGCATGCGATTGATGCCACCGCAGGATGTATTCGGAGGTGCCGAGGTTGTCGTCGGTCGTCGCGGTCTCCGGCAGGGCGTCGAACATCCGCTCCGCCGCGTTCACCGCCTCCAGCGCGTCCCGGCGCCGCCCGATTCTCGCCTGAATCCCCGCCTCGGCCAGCAACCCGAACACACCCGCCGCGGTCGGCGTCCGTCCGCTGGCCGCCTGCGCCGAACGCGCTGCGGCCAATCCTTGATCGAGGGCGTGCCGATAGCACTCGTGGGTGTGCGCCATGTGCCCGGCCAGCCAGGCCTCGAGCGAAGGGTCGCCGGCATGGCGGGCGGCCCGGCGCGCTTTGGCGAACCACATGAATGTGTCGTGCAGATCGGCGACGTCGTTCAGTCGAAAAGCGATGAGGCCCGCCAGAATTGCCTCGATGCGGTGCAGCCGCCGGTGCAGATCGGCGGAGTGATCGGTCAGCTTCACATGCTGGACCTGAGCCAGGTCGCGCATCCGCGCGGGAATGTATTCCGAAGGGGGAAGGACATATACGAGATAGCCGCTGAGTTCGAGGCTTTCCTCCAGTGCGCGAACGGTATCCCGCGCGGTGGAGCCGACATGTGAAGCCGGAGCGACGACCAAGCGGCCGGGTAAAGCGGGAGAAGGGGTTTCGTCGTCGGTGTAGTCGTGTCCGAAACCGAGCCGGTCCGGTCGCGTGCGGTACAACCGGCACAGGGCGTCGAGGAACTGATAGGTCGGCATGTCGAGGCCGGTCTCCCAGCGGGACACGCTCTGATGGGACAACCCCCGGCACGACGATCCGTCGGCGCTGACAATCTGCTGTAGTCGCTGCGCGACATCGACGAGTGTGAACCCATGCGCGATGCGATGAGCGCGCAACAAGGAAACCCCGCAATGCGATCGCACCGCGTGTACCTGCTCCCACGTCGACCCACCCGCGGCCTCGTATTCGCGTACGACTCGTCTTCCGCACGCAATGCTGTGCTGCCCACCCACAACATCTCCAGATCATTGGTGTTTCTGATAGTCGGGACACGCGTAGGTATCTGCGACGTCCGCGCTTTCGACGGTATCCCTGCCCTACGACTTCGTCCATAAAAGTCGTGGTTCTGCGCGTAAGGCGTGCAAGAGCGGGGCAATCCCTGGCCGCAGGCCCCGGTCAGCGGCACGCTGGGGGTATGAAAAAAATCGTCATCGTCGGCAGGGTCCTGGCAAACCCGGAGTGTGCCGCCGACGAGGATGACCACGTGTCATTCGCCCACAAAATGGTGCACGTAATGACGCCTATCGCGACTGTGGTGACCGCTCTGGCCACCTTCGTGACCGCGGCCTCGGAAATGAACACCCTGGCCGTGACGGCCCTGGCGGGAGCCTGGGTGGTGGCAGGTTGGCTGGCTCGCGGCCGCCGCTGTCACTGTCGTGATGATCGAAAGCACGCCCGGCTGCATAATGCGGCAGGGGGTACCGCCTAGTCGAATCCCGCCTGACCGAGGCACACACCGGATACGCGACGCCGTAGCGGGAGTCGTTCAGCCCGTACCGTTGTAGCTGCGGCAAGTCGCGAAAAAATACCCGGGAGTACGGAACCTGGGTGTCGCTCAAATCGGTAATGTGAGCGATATCAACGGGTCCGAGATCGTACAAAGCAGACATTTCACTGACCTGCGCGGTATCGGAGCGCTGGTTCTGCTAACCGCGTCATTTGCCATGCTCACCGTGGTGTCGCGCTATCTCGGTGGCGGCTTCACCGCGCCCGAACAGGTCTATCTCCGTACGGGTCTGGCGTTCTTCATCGCGATAATCGCATTCAGCCGATGTATCCGCTGGCGCACCGTGCTGCGGATCAGCGCGCGGGAATGGTGCGTGGTGATCGGACGTACCGTGCTGCTGTACGTAGTCGGCACCACCCTGTTCGCGAAGGCCGCCGGGATGACGGCGGTGAGCGACATTTCGTTCATCGCCGCCTTGCCGCTGGTCGCGGCCCTCGGGATGCTGCTGCGCAGCGTGCGCGTGTCTGCCGTGCGGATCGTGTTCGTCGGTGGATCCGCCGTGGGTGTCGCGATCCTGTCGGGATTCGGCGGCAACGCGTCGAGCTCGCTGAACTATGGCAACCTGCTCGCGCTGGTCGCCATGGTGGCGATCTCGCTGAGTTACCTCGGCCGGGATCTGCACGACGGGACGCTGAACAATCACGAACTCACCGCGCTGACCCTCGGTGTCGGTGCCGTGGGGGTCGCGCTGACCTCGCTGCTGCAAAGAGATGGCCTGCCGCATGTCCAGGCGAACGCGTCAGCGGTAATGCTTTGGGCCGCAATCGGTATCGGCGGAGTGCTCAGCGTACTGAACGTCTTCCTCATCAACTATTCGTTCGAACGAGTGGACCCCGTGCTCAGCGGCAACATGCTGACCGTCGAGTGCGTGTGGGGGCTGCTGTTCGGGCTGATCTTCTTCGGTCAGGTGCCCACGTGGAGCGGGATCATCGGCGGGGGGCTGATCGTGTTGTGCGCGCTGGCGCTGAACATGCTCGATGGGCGCGGCACCGAGACCGTCACCGAGCCCGATGGCGACGATCCGGTGACCGCGCAGCAACCGGAGCTCGCGCTGGCCGCGGCCGAGCAGGCGCCGCCGGTGCTCCGGATGTATCTGCCGGAGGGACGCGATCAGCCGCGCACGGAGCGTGCGGAAGAGCTGGCCGCGAGCCACTCCTGGATCGGGACGTGGGACCCGGCGAGTGGTCAAGGGCAGCGGTCTGTGGCCAGTTGAGGAGGATCCGCGCACAGCGTCGCTCCGGGCTGTCTGGGCACGATTATCGGGAGTTTGTTGCGTCGCAGGCCGCAGGCTTTTCGAGGGCGTCGACACAATTCGCTTTCACTGGCGACGGAGTTATTTAGCGTCAGCAATATTTCTCTTCGGAAATAGGTTAATCCGTGACTGTTAATTGTGCGCTCATAATTTGCGGCACCTGTGAACGCATTATTCCGAACGCCGTAATGCGATTTGAAGCGACAGGCATCAATGTGCAGGCGCTCGCAATTGTTACGTCAAGTAGTTGGTTACCAGGTGGCTTCTTCTAGGCGATTCAAGGCCTGGGTTATCCAGGTGGTGAAGTGACTGGTCAGGTCGGTGGGGGTGGTGGGGCGGATGGTGATGTGCGGGCCGCGGATTTCGGTGTAGCGGCCGTCGTCGGTGATGTCGTGCCACTGCAGGACGTTCCGGGGTTGAGCGAGGGCGTGCAGCGGGGCGGCGATGAGGACGGCGGTGCCGCCACCGTCGGCGGGGCGGCCGACGAGGCGTTGGTATTGCTCACGAGGGGTTTGGCGGGCGACGTCTTCGAAGTAGCCGTCGCGGCGCGGTGCGATGTCGTCTGGGTGGAAGGTGGCCGGCGCGGCGGTGCCTGGCGGGCAGGCGGGGAGGGACTGGACGGTGCGTGCGGCAAGGCTTTCCGGGCGGAACATGCGGACGCGGATCGGGCCGTGCTCGGTGGCGGTGCCCGCCTGCATCAGGGTGACGGCGTGATAGGCGTTGCGGGCACCGATGATTCGGTATTCGCGTAGGTCATCTCGGCCGGTGCTTTTCTTGTGTTTGCTTGTGCCGCCGAGGATTTCGATCCGTATGCCGGACGTGCCCAAGGTGTGCAGCGCTAGCTGGATCTCCTCCAGCTCATCGGCGGTATAGCGGTCGCGGACTGCGCGGCGATGTGCCGCGAACTCGTCGCGCAATGCGAATCGGCTCGTGTAGCGCAACGGACCGGGGAACCGATCATGGGCATCGGAATACCAGAGTGCAGCGAAATCATCTGGTTCCCAAGTCCATTCAGTCATCTCGGTCCGATCTTCTCCGTGTTCTTTCTGTTCGTGAGTGCCCTCGACGGCCGCGCTCGCACCACCGAACTGCGCCCGGCGAGCACCGCCACCGCGAACGGAACATGGCGGCGGCGAAACGCGAGGTTCCGCCGTGCGGTCCCGTTCGGTGCGGTGTCGTGCGGTCTAAGTGGTGTTGTCGCCGCCGATTACGCCGCCGGGGATCGTCCTCGGGAGCTCACCGAGCAGTTCGTCGGTGTTTTCCTGGGTGATCAGGTAGTCGGGGATCTTGTGTTCGGAGTCGTCCTCGGACTGACCACCGCGCGCGCCCATGCCCGGGGCGCCCATGCCGGGGGCCCCGCTCGCGCCACGAGTAGCCGCCGAGGCTGCTGCCGCCGGGGTGGACGTGGTGCTCGGAACGGCGGGACTGCCGGAGATACTGCGGCCGGGTTGCGGGGTCTTCGAACTAGGCGAACCCGGACTACTGGGGCTGCCCGATCTGCTGGGGCTGCCGGGACTGCTCGGGGAGTACGGCGTCCCGGTGCCCGTCGGCGCGGTCTTCGCCGGATCGGTGGAGGTGGGGTTGCTCGGTGTCGGGGTGGTCGTCGGGTTGGTGCCGGCCGGTGTGGTCTGAGTGCCTGCCGGGTTCGTCGAGGCCGGTGTGGTCTGCTCGGGCTTCCGGTTGTCAGCCAACTTCGGGTCCTGCGTCGACGGTTCGTCCGGCTTGCCATCGCCGTCTTTGCCGCCGGGAACAGTGGAGTTGTTCGAAGCCGGGTCGGTGGTAGTCGACGTGGGTTGGTTCGGCTGGCCGCCGGTGTCGGTGTTGTATCCGCCTGGCGGAGGTGTGATGTCGACAGCCTTGGTGGGACTCGTCGGGGTGGGCAGGACGGGGATCTTGCCGTCGATCTGGCTGAACGGCTGCACGTAGTGCTCGTTCATCGCGACGCGCGCCTTCTGCGTCTCCTCGGTCTGGTCGCGCTGCAAGTCCCACCGGCGCGGCGGCCACGCCCAGGACGTCCAGGTGACCTCGACGGGATCGGGAATCGCCTTCTTGGTGTTGACGATCGCGGTCGCCGCGTCGCGCACCCGGGTGTGCAGTTCGGCCAGCGCGGGCGTCAGCGTGTGGGCGTCGGTCGTGTAGGCCTGGATCGAGTTCTTCGAAGCCTCGGCGGCAGGCCCGGACCACGCTTGGGAGATCGAGTTCTGGATCGAGCGAGCGAAGGTCGCCACGCCCTGCTCCCAGAGTTGGTGCATCTGCCAGTACTTTTCGGCCTGACCGATCGCGTTGGTGGTATCGAGCGGGTCGAATGCACTTTTGATTTCCGGGTGATCCCAGCTGTCGGTGTGCTCGCCGCCGCCCGGAATCCGTGGGGATTCGTATCCGGTCATCGGGCGGTTCCATCCGGGAGGAGGTACGGGCCGGCGGGGAGTTGCGCGGGTGGGCGCTCGGGGAGTGTCGCGTTCAAATGCGTGAACTCGCTGGCAAAGTTGCTGTCCGCCTGCATCATTCGCTCTCGGGCGGCTCGATGGACTTCCTGGAGGTCTTCGACGATCTTGTAGTGCTGATTCATGATCGAGTAGACATCGTTGCCCTCGCCCGCGAGCTTGGCCTTCTGTTTGAACCGCTCGACGACAGTCCGTCCTGACACCATTTCGTCGTTTTCCTCGCCGAGTCCCCAGCTCGGCTGTCGCGACACTTGCTCTGCGAGTCCTTGGATCTGCCGGATTACGCCTTTGAAGTATTCGCAGTCGCGGTCTATATAGACGAAGTCCTCAGGCTTCATTTCGACTGTCGCTTGCCCGTCCCGCACCGCACTGATCATGTTCGCCATGGGGCGGGGCATTGGCGTCGTGTCGTCACCCATTTCGGTCCATCCCTCCCTGTGAATCCATTCGCTTACAGTGGGTTACGTCGAAGCAGGCATCGCCGGTGCAACCTTCTCAGCCAGACCCCGAGCCAAGTCGCAAGTGTTGAGCTGCCCTGTGGCCTTGTTCGATGCCGGGTTGGTGAGATTGAACTCGAGGCTGCCACCCTTCATCTCCACATTGACGGTGCATGCCGCCTCTGGGTGATCATCGACCTGACGGGTCGAGATCGCGTGACGAGTACCGATCGTGAACTCACGGCTGTCTGGGAACTTCTTCTCGCGGACCAGGTCGACGGTGATGTTCGTTGTTTGGATGCTTGCTGCGTATCCGTCCGGCTGGACCCACATGCAGCCTCGCCACTTGACGCCACCGTTTGCATTGGAGTCATTCGGGATCTTCTGGCGCAGTTTCTCTGAATCGAGCACGGCCTGCGGGACGTCGTTGCATGGATTGAAGCCCGACGGAACATCCGCAGCGAGACCTGCCTTGGAAGTGGCTGGGCTATTCGTGCTTCCCGTGGGCTTCCCGTTCCCATCGTCCGAAGGCCCACACCCCGCCAACACAAACACGGCACCAAGAACGAGACCGGACACCTTCCACGACAGAGACCTGCTCGTCATCGGATCCTTCGCCCGCCGGTGCTCGAATCGATCGCGCGGGACCGGACCGGCTTCTCCGCCCCCCGCTTCAGCTCACGCTGACGCTACCGATGCGTCTACCTGCGTGCAAGCGAGTCGCGTCGCAGGTCGGCGGCCGTTGGTGGCGGGTCGGTCAAAGCTGTCCGAGGTCGGGCCCGGGACTTCACACAGAACGAAGTCCCGGCCCCGGCTCACATCCTCAGCACAGCCTTACCGCAGCTCGAACCCCCCACTGGCAACACCGGCGATGAAGACCTCCCACTCACTGGAGCTGAAAACAAGCGCAGCCCCGTTCGGGTTCTTCGAGTCACGAACGCCGACCCCGTCGCCGCCGAGAAAGGCGACCTCTACGCAGTCCTGACTGGGGCTGCTGTAGCTGCTCTTGAACCAGGAGGCTGTCGATAGATCTGTTCTCACCTTGCGTACTCCTTCGCGATCTTGTGGATGAGCGTGCGACTGCGGGACTCGTCCAATGCAGAACGTCGCAAGTCGATACATGCCTGCTGATACTGCTGCACCTCGTCGGTCTTCTCGAGGTACAGCGCTCCGGTGTGGCCCTGCAGGTAGACAACAGGCGGCTCAGTCAGATGTGCCGTTGGGTGCCTTGGGAATTCGAGCAGCGCGAACGGCCCTACCGCCAGGCCTCCGTACGCCTCCGCACTGAGCGGAACCACCCGCACGCAGACGTTCGGTAGCTCGCCGACTCGGGCGAGATGGTGGAGCTGATCAATCATCACCTCCGAACCACCGATGGCCCGGCGCAGGATGCATTCGTCCACGATGGCGTCGACGGTCAACGGACTGTCGGCTTCGGTCAACCGAACCTTCCGCCGAGTGATCAGTTCGATCCGCTGTTCGACTTCCTCGATGGGCATTGTGGGTGAGTCCACCCCGATCATCGCCCGCCGATATTCATCGGTCTGCAACAACCCCGGCAGCAGCACCGTCTGATACGAAACAACCCTCTTCGCAGCCTCTTCCAACCCGATGAACAAATCGAAATGCTTCGGCACGGCATCCCCGTACGCATGCCACCATCCGGTGCGATGCGATTCTTCCGCCAGTCCGAGCAGCATCGTCGTCACGTCCTCGGGCGCACCGTACACCTCGCACAACCGCCGGATGAACAACGGATTCAACCGCACGGGTTGCCCGGTCTCCATCCGCCACAGTGTTTGTTTGCCAACGCCTATCGCCAGTCGCGCGATTTCCGCGCTGACGCCTGAATTCTCCCGGAGTTCACGCAGCTGACGTGCCAGCATGCGCCGGGGGAGGGTGGATCCGGTGGGGGTCACGGCAATTCCCTTTCGTAGCCTCACTATTGGCCAGGTATGCAACTGGAACCGCATGGACGGGAATCCTTGGAACCTTGCGAATTTTCCCCTGGTTCCACTACTGGGAACGTTCCCGCCGATCATTTCCGGTGCTCTACTGAACGCGCGCCCCGGTCCGTGTCATCGAAGACTTGAAACCCTATCGGCGAGAGCGGGTTCAGGTCCACTCGGAACCGGGGGCACCAACCGATCGATCGAGGTGAGTCGAGGTTCGATATGCATGACCCAACGTTCAGAGACACCCCTTTTTCGCGCTGTGCCTATTACCGCCGCACCTGCGGGCTACCGGCCGGCATCCAACCGGAAGCAGGCCGAATCATCGTCAAGGTCGGCCTGGTCGGCGCGATCACCATGCCCGCCCGGCTCGGCCAGCGCGTCCGGGACGACATGCTGTTCCGTGGCTGCCCGGTCGGCCCGATAATGGCCCATATCCGTTCCCGCCGTTGGACTTTCCTGTGTCGGCCGGATGTGCCCGATGACCCCCGTCTCTTCACCGAACTATTCCGTCTCGACGTCGCCGTCGTGCCGTTCGGCGGTGAGATCGCCCTTCCGTCCCCAGCGGATTCGCACACCCCGTCCCGCGCCTGGGTCGTCCTGCCACGGGACACTTTCCGCCCCTCTTGCGCGGTCATCATCGACTACCTGCGCGCCTGCACCAAGAGGCCTGCCCGTTGACCCCACAGCCCACGAAAATCCAAGCGCCCCAGACACACTGCGTGCGAACACCGCAGACATTGTTGGATCCTCACACCCCTTCTGTGAGCCGCGCACCCATTACGCGGTGTGTGCAGCTCCTACAAAGGGTGTGCAATACAGCCCACGCACCGGGGGAGGTAATCGCGTGAATGGTTCGTTGCCGACGAGAAGCCAAGTGCTGCGCGCGTGCCGCGGCGAGGACACTGACGACCATCCGTTGTTACGCGCGGTTCGGGAGTTGACCGCACTGCACGAACACCGGCTGTCCACTCCGCACGAATCCGTCTGCCATATAGACGAATATCGTGCTCGGGAGGTCCGTGACATCGATCGCTGGGTCACCGTGCACCTCCCCGTCGCACACGGCGGTGCCTATGTGCACACCGAAACCCTCGGCGCGATCCTCGATCGCCTCGCTCGGCTCACCGCGAACGCCTATGCATCCCTGGCCGGCGAATCGGACTGGGAGCTCTGGTTCGCCTGGGAACGCCTCGCCGAACTAGCGGTCGGCTACGAGGACCTGATCACCGAACTGAACGCAGGCCGCCGCCGTCTGCCGAGTGGGTGCTGATCATGAGTTTTGTTCGTGTGACGTGGTTTCCGACACTGATTAGGTCACGATTCACCGGGTATTCGAGAACCGATAAGGGAGCCGCCGCTATTGGGTTAACCTGCCGTGGATCGTTCGATAAGCCGAGGGAGTTGCCGTTGATCTCAGGCGGCAGACGGGGCTGGGCGGCCATGGCAGCACTGGCCACGGTCGTCCTCATGATGTGCGCGTGCGGCACCATCTCCACCGAGGCGAAGGTGCGCCCGAGCGCCGAATCCACCGCCCCGAAAGCGGCGAAAGCGCAGGCGGGCACGCCGGGTTCGCAAGAGCTGGCCGCTATCGCGCCCGGCACGGCCGACCTCATGGCGCGGATCCGCGCCACCGACCCGTGCGCACTGCTGAATCGCGAATTCGCCGAGCGCTTAGGTCTTTTCCAACGTTACGACCGCAGTCCCGGATTGGAACGCGGCGGCGGTTGGACCGGTTGCGGATTGATACTCAATGCCCCCGATGATGCTTACTATTCGTTCAATCTGGAACTGGACAAGCTCTACACCTCGTCCCAGCGGGCTGCGGACCGGACCGAGCAGGTCAACGGCCGCACCGTGTACCGCAGCACGAGCAGCGACGACAGGCCCGAGGCGTACGGCTGCGACTACCGAATCCCGGCCGGGGACACCGGATTCGCGCACCACTTGAGCGTCGCCAAGATGACCGGCCCGGCGAAAACACCGGTCCCGTGGTCCCAGCCCTGCCGATTCGTCAGGGAATACCTCACCGCGACAATCGACGGCCTCACCGCCTTGCCACCCCATGTCATCGAGGAACCTGCCGGACGCTCACTGCGACAGCGCAACCCATGCGGCGCCACCTCGCAGATCGCTGCCCAGTTCACCGGCTGGCAGCTGACCTCCGTCGGCTGGACCAAGGCCTACAAATGCGCCATCACCCTCGTCCAGACCGGCGGCGCGCACCGTGCCACGGTCGAGGTCTCCTTCGACCAGAGCAACGAGCAGATGGTCAAGACCGGCGAGGTCAACCGCCTGCCCTCCGGCCTAGACGGCGGACAGGCCATCCAATATGCGCGCCACACGAACGTCGAGGGTCTGACCGGCACCGAACTCCGCACGGTCCAATCCACCGACCCCACTCGGGAAAACTCCACCTGCGCAATCACCCTGAACTACCGCCGCGCCGACCCACCGACCGCAAGCAACGCCCACCTCTTGCGCGTCTCGGTCAACCTCGCCCCGGCCACTCCACCCTTCCCGTTCGACGCCTGTACCCAAGTCGTCCAGGTCGCGCCCACGGTCCTGCGCGCGATCCCCTGACCCGAACGCACGTCGGCTTCACCTGCATCGACCGCAGTCCAGCCCCTCCACCCGTGGCGCGCAAGCGGCGATTCGGGTATAGGCAATTAGACTGGTTAACCAGACGGACCGGGATTCGCAGGAAGTTGTGCGATGTGGCGGGTTCGCCGACGGCCTACGGCGGCGTACCCGAGGACGGAAGCGAGGAGGTGGGGCCGATGTCGAGCACCGAGGACAGGCGGTTCGAGGTCCTGCGCGCGATCGTCGCGGATTATGTCGCGACCAAGGAGCCGATCGGGTCGAAGAGCCTGGTGGAACGGCACAATCTGGGTGTCTCCAGTGCAACAGTGCGCAACGACATGGCGGTGTTGGAGGCCGAGGGCTACATCACGCAGCCGCACACCAGTTCCGGGCGCATCCCCACCGACAAGGGCTACCGGCAGTTCGTGGATCGGATCGCCGAGGTGAAGCCGCTGTCGGGGGCGGAGCGGCGGGCGATCATGGAGTTCCTGGAGTCGGGGGTAGATCTCGACGACGTGCTCCGTCGCGGTGTGCGACTGCTGGCCCAGCTGACCAGGCAGGTTGCGGTCGTCCAGTATCCGTCGGTGTCCGCGTCGACGGTGCGGCACATCGAGGTGGTCGCGTTGAATCCCGCGCGCCTGCTGCTCGTGGTGATCACCGACACCGGCCGCGTCGACCAGCGACTCGTCGAGCTCGGCGCGCTGATCAACGACGACGATTTAGCCGCACTGCGCGGCATGCTCGGCGGCGCGATGGACGGCAAGCGGCTGGCCGCGGCGTCGGCGGCGGTGGCCGAACTGCCCGAGCAGGCGCCGCCGCGGTTGCGCGATGTGCTGATCCGGGTGTCGACGGTGCTGGTGGAGACGCTGGTGGAGCATCCGGAGGAACGACTGGTGCTCGGCGGCACCGCCAACCTGACCCGCAACGCTGCCGACTTCGGGTTCCCCGGCTCGCTGCGTGACGTGCTGGAGGCGCTGGAGGAGCAGGTCATCGTGCTCAAGCTGCTGGCCGCCGCGCAACAGCCAGGCACCGTGACGGTGCGCATCGGCGAGGAGACCCAGGTCGAGCAGATGCGCGGAACCTCGGTGGTATCGACCGGTTACGGCACGTCGGGGGCGATCCTCGGCGGCATGGGTGTGCTCGGCCCCACTCGGATGGACTATCCGGGCACCATCGCCTCGGTGGCGGCGGTTGCCCGCTACATCGGTGAGGTCCTCGCCGAACGCTGACGGCTCCGATGCCGCTGATACGCTCGTAGTTCCGGCCGGATAAAGTTGAGTGCATCCGACTAATGCTGTCGATCAGCATGCGGTTGGAGCGGTGAAGCACCGTCGGCACTGTCGAGAACGACCAAGGACTAGAGAACTCAAGTGGCACGGGACTACTACGGACTGCTCGGCGTCGCGAAGAACGCGACCGACCAGGAGATCAAGCGCGCCTATCGCAAGCTGGCGCGGGAGCTCCATCCCGACATCAACCCCGATGAGACGGCGCAGGCCAGGTTCAAGGAAGTGTCTGCCGCCTACGAGGTGCTGTCGGATCCGGAGAAGCGACGCATCGTCGACCTCGGCGGCGACCCGCTGGAGTCCGGTGGCGGCGGTGGCGGGTTCTCGGGCGCCGGTTTCGGCGGACTCGGGGATGTGTTCGAGGCGTTCTTCGGTGGCATGAATGCCTCGGGTGGCGCGCGCAAGCCGCGTGGCCGGGTGCAGCCCGGCGCGGACTCGCTGCTGCGGACCCGGCTCAGCCTGGCCGAATGCGCCGTCGGCGTGACCAAGCATCTCACCGTGGACACCGCGATCCTCTGCGACGTGTGCACCGGCGCGGGCACCAACGGCAAATCCAAGCCGGTGCGCTGTGAAACCTGTGGCGGCGCAGGCGAAGTGCAATCCGTGCAGCGCTCCTTCCTCGGCCAGGTGCTGACCTCGCGTCCCTGCCCGACCTGCCGCGGCGCCGGCGAGACCATTCCCGATCCGTGCCACAAGTGTGGTGGCGACGGCCGGGTGCGCGCCCGTCGCGAGATCGCCGCGCCGATTCCGGCCGGTGTCGCGAACGGCATGCGGGTGCGGCTCGCCGCGCAGGGCGAAGTCGGCCCGGGCGGCGGCCACGCCGGTGACCTGTACGTCGAGATCGTCGAGCAGCCGCACGACGTCTTCGTCCGCGACGGCGACGACCTGCACTGCACCATCCGCGTGCCGATGGTCGACGCCGCGCTGGGCACCACCGTGGTGATCGACACCATCCTGGACGGTCCCACCGAGCTGACCATCGCGCCGGGCACCCAGCCGGGCGAGGTCTCGGTGCTGCGCGGCCACGGCATGCCGCGGCTGCGGTCCGGCGCGCGCGGCGACCTGCTCGCGCACCTGGACATCGTGATCCCCGCCAAGCTGGACAGCAAGCAGACCGACCTGCTGCGCAAGTACAAGGGCATGCGCCCGAGCGAGCGCGCCGAGGTCATGTCCACCCAGTCCGAGCACAACAGCGGCCTGTTCGCCAGGCTGCGGGCCTCGTTCAGCGGACGCTAATTGGCCGCGACGGTCTTCTACCTCGACGAGGTGCCCGAACCGGGCGCCGTCGCCGTGCTCGACGGCCCGGAGGGCAGGCACGCCGCCACGGTGCGCCGCATCCGGGTCGGGGAGCCGATCACCCTGTCGGACGGGCGCGGCGTGCTCGCCGAATCGGAAGTCGTTGCGGCGCAGCGTGATCGGCTGGAGTTGCGGATCTTGAACCGCACTGTGGCGCAAGCTGTCTCGCCACGCGTGACCGTCGTTCAAGCGCTGCCGAAATCGGACCGCTCGGAGCTGGCCGTTGAGCTGATGACGGAGGCGGGCGCCGACAGCATCGTCCCGTGGCAGGCTGCTCGCTGCATCGCGAACTGGGAAGGCAAGGCGGGCAAGGCCGTTGACAAGTGGCGTGCCGCCGCACGCTCGGCCGCCCGCCAATCCCGCCGCGCCTATATCCCCGAGGTCGCCGATCTGCATCGCACTCGCGATCTCCTCGAGTTGATCCGTAAAGCCAAGGCGGGCGGCGCAATCGTGGCGGCGCTGCACGAATCCGGCGCGGGCCGTTTCACCGAGCTCTCTTTCGCGGACGTGCCCGAAGTAGTGCTGATCGTCGGACCCGAAGGCGGCCTCGACAACTCCGAGCTGTCCGCGCTGTCCGAGGCCGGTGCCGACATCGTCCTGCTCGGCCCCACCGTGCTTCGCACCTCCACCGCGGCAGCCGTCGCCTTGGGTGCGCTCGGCGCCCTGACGCCTCGCTGGTAGCGAACGACCTCAGGCCTCTACGCGGAGATTCTGAGCCCGAAACGCCAACGTGGACACCAGGATCAATGCCACCGTCAGCAGACCGGCGACGCAGACGACGAGTCCTGCCCACCCGTGGTGGGTATAGGCGATACCTACGGCACCGCCGACAACACCGCTGCCCACATAGAACGAGAACAGATACAACGACGAGGCAGCGCCCCGATTTCCGGACGCCAGCACGCCGACCCAAGCACTCGCCACCGTATGCGCGCCGAAAAAGCCTGCCGTGCACAGGGCCATGCCCAGGATGAGAGTCACCAGGTTGTCGGGCACGGTCAAGACCAATCCCACACCCATGAGCAGCACCGTGCCGGCGAGCACCCGATGACGGCCGGCCCGATCAGCGAGCCGCCCGGCAACCGTCGCGACCGCAGTGCCCGCGAAATAGAGCAGAAACACCAAACCCGCTACCGCATCAGGCAATTCGAACGGCGGCTGCGTCAGCCGGTAGCCGAGGAAGTTGTAGAGCGAGACGAAACCACCGACCAGCACCAGCGCGAGCCCGAACAGCGCGAGCAGCCCGCGATGGCGTAGCTGAAGGGCGAGATCGCCCAGCATGGTACGGATTCCGGCGGGCCGCGCGACGAAACCACGCGACGGCGGCAGACTGCGGACGAACCACACCGTGCACACCGCGGCGGCCACCGAGATGACCGCCTCGGCCCAGCGCCAGGAGCCGAGACCGAGGACGAACCCCGGAATAACCCGCCCGACCAGCCCGCCCATGCTGGTGCCCGCGATATAGACACCCATCGCGGCCCCGAGCCCCGACGTGCCGATCTCCTCCGCGAGATAGGCCATCGCCACGGCGGGCACCCCGGCCAAGGTGAGCCCTTGCAGCGCTCGCCCGGTCAACAGCACCTCCAGCGACGGGCTGAACGGCAGCAACAGGCCGATCACCGCCGACCCGACCGCGGAAACCATCATCACGCGGGTGCGGCCGATCCGCGAGGACAGCGCGCTCACCGGAATGATCGCCAGCGCGAGAAACCCGGTGGTGAGCGAAACCGCAAGCGCCGCATGGGCCGGGGTCGCATCGAAGGCGGCGGACAGGCTGGGCAGCAAGGCCTGTGTGCTGTACATCGTCGCGAAGGTGGCCAAGCCCGCCGCGAACAGCGCGGTGGTGATCCGGCGCTCGTGTGCCGTGCGGCCTGCGGCGGCGGGCCCGGTCTTCGTCGAGGTCATGGCTTTCAGGATCGCGAGCGAACCCTTCCGAAGGGAAATGAATAATAATGGTCGAGTTGATGCGCTGAGCGCATATAGGGAGAGCAGCCCATGCCGCTCTCGGCTGTGCTGTGACACGTGTCACCGGAAGGGCGGGCCCCGTGCTGAGCGAAGACCTCGAATGGTTCATCACGCTCGCCGAGCTGGAACGCGTCGGCGCGGCCGCCGAACGCCTGCACCTCGCCCAGCCGACCCTGTCCCGCATGCTCGGCAGGCTGGAGCGCAGGCTCGGCGTAGAGCTGTTCGACCGCCGCGGCAAACGCATCATCCTCAACGAATTCGGCCGCATCTATTACGAACAGGCGCGCCGCGCGCAATCCGAACTCGACACCGCCGCCAAGTCCATCGCCGATCTGAACAGTCCCGCCAACGGTGTTGTGCGCCTGTCTTTCCTGCATTCCTTCGGCGGCTGGCTCGTCCCGCAACTGGTCGGCGAATTCCGCCGCGGCTCGGCCAGAATCACCTTCGCATTGCGCCAAGGACCCGCCGAAATGGTGGCCACCGATGTGCTCGACGGAACCTCCGATCTCGGTATCGTCTCGCCGCGCCCGAGCGTGGCGGGCATCGGCTGGCGCGGCCTGCTGCGGCAGCGGCTCGCGCTGGCCGTGCCCGCCGATCACCGGCTGGTCGGCCGCAGGCAGGTCCGCCTGGTCGAGGTCGCCGACGAGGACTTCATCGCCATGCATCCGGGCTTCGGCATGCGCCGCATCGTCGACGAACTGTGTGCCGCCGCCGATCTTCGCCCGCGCATCGCCTTCGAGGCCAGTGATCCTGTCACCGTCGCGGGCCTGGTCGCCGCAGGTCTCGGCGTCGGGGTGCTGCCGGAGGAAGATCTCGGGCCCGCGAGCTCGGCCCGGGTGGCCGGTGCGAAGGCGGACGGGCGGCTGGCCGGGCCGGTGCTGATTCCGCTGGCGGACGCCGGTGCCACCCGGGACGTCGGGTTGGTGTGGTCGGCCTCGACGTCCGCGCCGGGGGCGGCGCGACGTTTTCGTGATTTCGCCGAGGGTTGGGCCGAGCGCCGCGGGGGAATCCCGTGAAGACCCGGTCCCCCCGTTAGCGGCTTATTCACTGGGCGGTGTCGGTGGGGCGCGTTAAACTTTCATCAACACAGCAGCACGTCGAGACCGGAAAGCAGGCTGTAGCCACTTTTGAGAACACAAGGCGAGATCGGCGACCCGACGACATCCACAACAGGTATCGGCGCCGACGAAACCAGCTCGGGTCCCGCAGCACGCACCGTGCGTTCCAGTATCGAACTCGCTCCCGAATCCGTGTTCCCGTTCCTCGGTTCGGCCGACCAGAACCTGCGTGAACTCGAACAGCTGCTCGACGCGGACATCCACGTCCGCGGCAATTCCGTCACCCTCACCGGCAAGGCGGCCGACGTCGCCCTCGCCGAGCGGGTGATCGAACAGCTCGTCGCGCTCACCGGCCGGAATCGAGTGGTGACCCCGGAAGCGGTGCGGCACACCGTGTCGATGCTCACCGAGGGCTCCTCCGAGTCCCCGGCCGAGGTGCTCAGCCTGGACATCCTGTCCCGGCGCGGCAAGACCGTGCGGCCCAAGACGCTGAACCAGAAGCGCTACGTCGACGCGATCGACGCCAACACCATCGTGTTCGGCATCGGCCCCGCCGGCACCGGCAAGACGTATCTGGCGATGGCCAAGGCCGTGCAGGCGTTGCAGACCAAGCAGGTCACCCGGATCATCCTCACCCGTCCCGCGGTGGAGGCGGGGGAGCGGCTCGGCTTCCTGCCCGGCACGCTCAACGAGAAGATCGACCCGTACCTGCGCCCGCTCTACGACGCGCTGCACGACATGATGGATCCCGAGGCCATTCCGAAGTTGATGGCAGCCGGCGTCATCGAGGTCGCGCCGCTGGCGTACATGCGTGGCCGCACGCTGAACGACTCGTTCATCGTGCTCGACGAGGCGCAGAACACCACGGCCGAGCAGATGAAGATGTTCCTCACCCGCCTCGGGTTCGGTTCGAAGATCGTGGTGACCGGCGACGTCAGCCAGGTCGACCTGCCGACGGGTGCGCGGTCCGGCTTGCGCGCGGCCAGCGAGATCCTCACCGACATCGACGACATCCACTTCTCCTACCTGACCAGCAGTGATGTCGTGCGGCACCGGCTGGTCGCGGACATCGTCGACGCCTACGACCGGGCCGAGTCGGAGACCAGGCCGCAGGTCGGCCCGCACTATCCGGGCAACCGGGCCCAGCGGCGCGCCGCCAACCGCGGCGACCGGCGCTGAGCCGCGTGCCGGACACCGTCCGGCTGACATCCCGCGACGCCGGGTGTCAGCCGGACGGCAGCATGCCGTGACATAGGCTGACCGGGTGAGTATCGAGATCGCCAACGAGTCGGGTATCGACGTACCCGAAGAAGATCTGGTCAGTGTCGCGCGCTTCGTGATCACCCGGATGGATGTGCACCCCGCCGCGGAACTGTCGATGGTGCTCGTCGATCTCGACACCATGGCAGACCTGCACATGCGCTGGATGGACCTACCCGGCCCGACCGACGTGATGTCCTTCCCGATGGACGAACTCGAGCCGGGCGGGCGCCCCGACAGCCCCGAACCCGGCCCGTCCATGCTCGGCGACATCGTGCTGTGCCCCGAGTTCGCCGCCGGGCAGGCCCGCAAGGCCGGTCACTCGCTGGACCACGAACTCGCGCTGCTCACCGTGCACGGCGTGCTCCACCTGCTCGGCTACGACCATGCCGAGCCGGAGGAGGAGAAGGAAATGTTCGCGCTGCAGGCCCGACTGCTCGAAGAGTGGTACGAGAGCCTGCGCGAAGCACAGCGGCGGGCCGAACTAGCCGCCCGCGACGCCAGGCTGCTGGGGAAGGCGGGCTTCACCACACCTGGTGACGCATTAGGACCCGCGTGAGTTCGCTGACCCTGATAACTTTTGCCGTCCTGCTCGTCCCGGTCGGCGGCGTATTCGCGGGCGTCGATTCGGCGTTGAACACCATCTCGCCGGCTCGGGTCGACGATATGGTGCGCGCCGATCGGCCCGGCGCCGTACGGCTCAGCAAGATCGTCGCCGACCGCGCCCGCTACGTGAACCTCATGGTGCTGCTGCGCATTCTGTGCGAAATCGGCGCCACCGTCCTGCTCGCCGCGGCGTTGATCGCGGTCTGGGACGACAATTGGGCGCTGCTGGTCACCGCCGCGGTGATGGTGCTGGTGTCCTATGTGGTGATCGGGGTCGGCCCCCGTACCCTCGGCCGCCAGCACGCCTACTCGATCGCCTTGGCCGCCGCGCTGCCGTTGCAGTTCATCGGCGCGCTGCTCGGCCCGCTCAGCCGGGTGCTCATCCTGCTCGGTAACGCGATCACGCCGGGTAAGGGCTTCCGCAACGGCCCCTTCGCCTCCGAGATCGAGCTGCGCGAAGTGGTCGAGATGGCCAGCGAGCGCGGCGTGGTGGCCGACGACGAACGCCGAATGATCCAGTCCGTCTTCGAACTCGGCGACACCGCCGCCCGCGCGGTGATGGTGCCGCGCACCGAGATGGTCTGGATCGAAGCGGATAAGACTGCGGCACAGGCGATGTCGCTCGCGGTGCGATCCGGGCACTCGCGTATCCCGGTGATCGGCGAGAACGTCGACGACATCCTCGGCGTGGTGTACCTGAAAGACCTTGTGCCCTATGCGGAACGGAGTCGCAAGGTGCTGGTGCGCGAAGTGATGCGCCCGGCCGTGTTCATGCCCGACTCCAAACCGCTGGACAGCCTGCTCGACGAGATGCAGCGCAGGCGCAACCACATGGCGCTGCTGGTCGACGAGTACGGCGGCATCGCCGGGCTGGTGACCATCGAAGACGTGCTCGAGGAGATCGTCGGCGAGATCGCCGACGAATACGACACCGACGAGACGCCGCCCATCGAAGACCTCGGCGACGGCCGCTATCGCGTTTCGGCGCGGCTGCCGATCGAAGACCTCGGCGATCTGTACGGACTCGACATCGAGGAAGAAGACGTCGACACGGTCGGCGGGTTGATGGCGCACGAACTCGGCCGGGTGCCGCTGCCCGGGTCGAAGGTCGTGGTGCACGGGTTGATGTTGCGTGGCGAGGGCGGCGCGGACACCCGAGGGCGGGTGCGGGTGCACACCGTGGTGGTGCGCAAGGTGACGGACAAGGCACAGAACGCCGACGGCGAACAGCCGAACGGCACACACAAGGGCAATGGATCGGATCGGGAAGTCCCGGCCGGTCGACACGAGGACGGAGACACCGAATGACCGAATTGGATCCCGAGGACAACAAGTTACTGGTGCTGGCGCGCGGCGCGATGGGCCGCACCGGCGGCACCAGCGGCGCGGCCATCCG
>NZ_BJXA01000060.1 GCF_007990755.1 Nocardia ninae NBRC 108245
GCGAGAAAGTGCAGGTCAACCTATGTCCGTGGGACAGATATGGGACCGTGCACTAGATTCGTCCCCCAAATGATGATCCTGGTAGGTTCATCCCCATGCGCGGGTAGCTCAGTCGGTTAGAGCCGCCGACTCATAATCGGTAGGTCGCGGGTTCGAGCCCCGCCCCGCGCACAAACACCCCTCATGCTGCCGCTGAGCGCTCAGCGCAAGTACAGCTAGGGCAATGCCCGGTCGTGTCTTGCCGGTCGTTCAGGATGGCACGCACGAGCGACCACGATTTCTCGGCCAAATGCCCGTACCACTTCTTAGTGGTGTCGATACTGCTGTGTCCCATCAACTTCGACAGCTCATCGATGGACAGCCCGCCGAGCAACATGCGCTTGGCGTAGCGATGTCGCCACATGTACGGGGTCATCCTGCCGACGTTCCGACGTTCCCGACCCTTGCCGACGTAAGCGATCCTCGCCGAGGCGCGGAGCGACTTCCGAAGCTCGGAATCGGAGTAGGGGCGGCCGTTCGGCTGACGCAAAATCAGCCCGGTTTCGACCCTCCGGGACCTTTGAATATAGGTAACCATCGTCGGCGGTTCCCCATACCCGTTCTCACTAAGGCGCCGATCGAAGACGGCAGCGGCGCGGTTGCCGTACGGTACCGCTCGGCACTCGTCGTCCTTCAACTCTTGAATGGTTTGCGTGCTGGGGTCATAGGACCAGTTGATATAGACGATTCGGTTCTTACGGTCGATGTCCTCCGCGTGCAGTGCAGCCGCTTCGCCTGGTCGCATGCCCGTGTCATCAAGCACGTCGACTACGTCTTGGTACTCCTGCGGCAGGGTCCGTCGAACGGCATGGTGCGCGTCATCCTCGATGAACTTCGGCAGCAGAGGGTGTATGTCAGGCAGGATCACGCCCTTGCACGGGTTGTCGTCGCGAATGCCTTTCTCCACGCAGTAGGCCATGGAGGAACTGAGGTTGTGAACGCACTTGGCGACCGACGACGCTGATAGCCCCGCCTTGATGATCAAGTCGTCATCAACCCACCGCTGAATGTCCGGGGTACTGATCTTCCTGACGTTCTCCTCGTTCCATCGGGGTTCGAGATGGTTGCTGATGCGGCTGTCGTCGCGTCGGGCAGTTCCCGCGCTGACTCGACGTGCCTTGCGCCAATCATCCCGGATGTCACCCCATTTGACGGCTTTCGCGTATTCCGATTCGCGGCGCGGCCCTTCGGTCTTGGCCTTCTCTTCCGCTGCTATGGCCTTGCGGTAAGCCTCCTGCTGTGTCGGGAAGGTTCCGGGTACGTATGCGCGCTTCCCGGCGCCGTCGCGATAGATGCCCCTGTGTTTGCCGGATGGCAGTTGCTCGGTTGAGGGCACTGAATATCTCCTTTTCTTATACTCTGGCCGCACCGGTTGATGCGGCTCGGCGGTTGAGAACGCGTGAAGCGATCGGCGCGAGCCCGTACAGGCAAATCGCAATCGCGGTGCCCTTGAACGCGATTGGATCAGATGCGGGGTAGCCGACCGGGGATGAAAAGAAGCCGTATACGCCGATGAGGGACACCAGGAATCCGGATAGTCCCATGAGTGCCAAAGTGATTCGACCGAACCCCGGTGTCGGAAGAACCGCGAAGGTAGAGGCCATGGTGATAAAACCGGTCGCGAAGATGGCGCTACTGATCAATGCTCCGTAGATGAGCATGCCTGTCCGGTTGAGGCCCGCGTAGGCGGCTACCGACATGGCGATCAGAAGCGCCGTTGCTAGCAGGGTTCCGACAGCGGTACGCCGCGCTGACCAGGCCAGCGCCACGTGTACGCATAGACCGCATAGTCCGACGATTCCGGTTGCTTCGCCGACCCATTCGAGCATGGTCGGTATCTGGTTAGGTAAGGCTTGTATGCCCGAATAAAGGCTGAGAGATGCAAGTCCGATGGTCATTGGCCGACTGCGCGGGCGTGTCCATGATCCGTGACGCATGAGTGCCCCCGCCGCTGCAACGACGCAGGCCGCGAGAGCGGCCATTGTGTCGATCACTCCAGTAATCCCCTTCTTAGCTGTGCACGCCGATCCTGGCGCTTTGCTGCGGCCGTGTCTTGCTCTTTCTGGTCGCTTGATGATCTTTGTGCCCCGTTGCTGCCGGGTGTCGTATTTTCCGTCGCAATTGTTACGCTCGAATCCTCTTCGTTACCAAGACGTTTCGATAACTCGGCGGTAGCTGCCTGTATGACCTTGATCAGGTCCGGCGTCGAGGACGCGTCCGGGTCGAGCGTGAGAGCTGCCGCTATGACCTCCCCTGCGGTCACGTGCCCGGCGTAGATCAGAGCGAGCACAGGATTTTGTTCGAACGTGTGTGCGAACAATAGCACCGGCTCGCATCCCGGCGCAGGAACCTCGAGGTTGCGTCGCACATAGGAGTGGTTGCGTCCGATCGTGGCGCCTACCTGGGTCTGAGCACTGCCGCCGGTGATCGAGTCGTACCAATCGAGCCAGGCGGACTGCTCTGTTGGTTGCTCCGGTGTATCCATAACCAGCAAGTCTGCAACAAATTTGTGCAACCTACAACCTGGGTGAACTGGGCTTTTGCTTCCGGGCTGAACGAATCTGTTGAACACATCTGTTCAAGATCGCTTGCAAAACTGTTCAGCCGGTGGTTGACTCATCACCAGATCGAGGCGGTTGGTTGAAAGACCAGGTGAGAGAGGGTTTTTCGGGTGGGTTTGAAGATCGGAACTTCAACATTGCAGATCACGCCGGGCTTGCTTGACGGCGTGCGGGTGGCACGGGGTTTCACCAGTGACACGGCGTTAGCTGCGGCGTTGGGTGTCAGTCACATGACCCTCAGCCGGGTACGTCGAGGCGCTGAGCCCAGCGGCGTTTTGATCGCGAGTCTTGCGCTGGCGACGGGGCTGAGCATGGACAAAATTGTCCGCGTGGTGCCACGGCGCCGGGCGTGCGGGACGGCCGCGTAGTGGCCGAACGTTGGATGACTGTTGTTGAGGCGGCGCACTACACACGACGTAGCCCGTGGACGATTCGCAGCGCAGCCCGTGCGGGTGAACTACGCGGACACCAGCGCACGCCCGGCGCGTGCTGGCGGTTCCGTGACTGGGAACTAGACGTGTGGCTGAAAGGTAGATAGCCCTGCACGGTGCATGACCGGGTTCGACTCCCGGTCAGGGCGCGACCGAACCTGATTCACTGATCGGTTCGTCATTCCTTTGTTCCCCAACGCATTTCGCTGTGGCTACACCCATGCCGAAAACCGGGTGAACGTGTCGTTTGAAAAATTCATAGAGATAGCCGAAGTGGCGCACCACTGCGAATACGCATGTGCGTCCCGTGTGAAATCGGTTGAGTATGGCCGCGATTGAGCGGCTAGACCTGCTGCCCGTCGACATGTCCGGGCGGTGGAGGGAAAGACCGACGTACGACGTTAGCTCGCCAATGGCAAGGCTCGTTGGTCGAGCGGAATTCTCTTGACACTCGGGAAAGACCGAGAGTCTATGCCACCCATTCGGGGTGCGACCCGTGCGAAGTCGGGTCATAGACACGGCCGAAAAGGCATGGAGGAAGGAACAACAATGACATATTTCGAGCTCACAGAAGAATCGCGGCGCGGCTACTCGGCCGGTAAAGCGCTGCGGCGCATCCGCGCAACAGAAGACCTGCCCCGCCACGGTGTAGCCGCTGGAACTCTCGGCGGATGGGTAGAACACATCAACAACGTAACCGGCGCCGCGTGGGTCGGCGGCGACGCCACCGTGTTCGGTGAAGCCGTAGTTACAGACAGCGCAACAGTATTGGACAACGCAACAGTCTCGGAAGGCGCGAAGGTCTCCGGACAGGCGCGAATCGGAGGCTACGCGTCGGTCAGTGGACGGGCCGCTGTTGGCGAAAGCGCAGAAGTAGACCAGTATGCCCGCATCGAGGGTGACGCACGCGTGTTCGGTGCTGCACGCATTCGTGGTGATGTTGTCATCACGGATAGCGCTCGCGTCGGCGGACAAGCCGAAATCGACTATGACGCAATGGTGAGTGGTCACGCACTAGTGGCCGGTCTTGCGTACGTCAGCGGGGCAGCTCGGATCTACGGCCGAATGAAAATCGACCACGACGCTTACATCGTGGACCCGCAGGACCTTTTCGAGGTAGGCCCTATCGGAAGCGAATGCGCTGGGGTCACCTTGTTTCGCACCAGGACCGGCCACGTTCTTCACGTCGGGTGCTGGACAGGCACGATTGACGAGCTCGCCGCAGAGGTAAGCAAGCGCACTGATGGTTGGTATCACGGCAATGCGCACGAGCATGCGCGATGGAAGGCCGAATACGCCGCACTTGAATCCCTGTGCCGTGTCCGCGTTTCCGGCTGGAAGCCGGTCCAGTCGTGAACCTTCTTCAAACGGTGTCGGGGGAGTGGGAACGTCGGCCCGGCAGTGACTACCGGTTGCAGGTCGGCGGCTATGTGGCGGACGCGTGGACACTCGCATTCGATTCGTTCTGGGTTGTCCAGCATGCGGGGCTGGCAGTCGGGAACGGTGTAGCTGACACGCCGGAGGTAGCGCGGGCCGACGCTGAGCAAGCGATCCTGTCCCACTCACTACAGGGCCACGGTGTCGCCCTTTATGCGCTGAGCTTGGTTGGCTGCCACGCGACGAACCGTATCGAGCTGCCGTTGCCGTCATACGCGGTCGGTGTCCTCGATGGGATAGCCGGAGCGTTCAACGAACCCTATGACGAGCACACACGCGTGCCGACCATGACATTCCGGTTGGCGCAGTGATCGCGGTGCCCGCGTTCACACGCGATGACATCACGGTTATCGAAGATGCCCAGCGGGCCGTAGCTGACTATCTCGACGCAGTGAGCGACCCACGTTTCAGCGGGCTGCCGACACAGCTCGAACGGTTGGCGCGAGACATGGCGCTCACGTTCACGGAGTAACAATCTCACTAGATGAGGGATATATGCTCGCTCATGCGTTGGCCTATGCGCGGGCCAACATTCACGTCATCCCCCTTCGCGGGAAGATCCCACTCACTGAGCACGGCAAAGATGATGCCACCACCGACGCATCCGTCATCGAAGAGTGGTGGCAGCGATGGCCGTTCGCGAACATCGGGCTACGGCCCCCGCGCGGCATCGTCATTCTCGACATCGACCCTCGTAATGGGGGAACAGTCGAATCCTTGGGGCATATACCGCCAACCCGGACAGCGCGCACAGGTTCGGGCGGCTGGCATATGTGGCTGCGCTACCCACATCCGGTACGCGGCAAAGTAATCGACGCGCCCGGCGTCGACGTGAAGACACACACGGGCTACGTCGTCGCGCCTCCATCCATTCACCCCGAAACCAAACGCAAGTACCAATGGATCAACCAGGCACCAATACAGCAGTTGCCCCATCACCTACGCGACCGCATCCGCATACCGGACGAACGTCTCACGCGGACAACGGAACACGCGAAGTCAAGCGACAGTACCGGGCTCGCTAAGCGCGTCTCGGAAGCTCAACCGGGCGAACGGAACAACATCCTGTTCTGGGCGTTCGCATGCGCATTCGAAGAGGGCGCCAGCCCGGAAGCTCTCGCCGCAATCGTGGACGCGGCACGTTCGATCGGACTATCCGACACCGAAATCACTCGCACCATGCAATCGGCGGAACGGCGCCGGTAAGAAAGGAACACACCCATGACAAGCACGGACGACAAGTTGGTGTACGTCGCGTACACGCAGGCCAAGGTGATTGACCATCTGCTAGGAGAATTGAAGCAACAAGGCGAGTTCTACGCGGACGCAATACTCTTCCCGTTCAACCTGCCCGCGCTGAATCTGTTGGAGTCGGACACGTCGGATGCTGCCGTTGCGGCGCAGGCGGAAACAGGCAATAACTCTTGGGAATTCACCGATGGCGACCCTGAGCCAAACGACGTGCGTTTCGTCGCCACAGGGTCGGGTGATACCTACGAGCGACGGGCGGACGGCTGGCAGCTGTATGTCAATGACGTGCAGGGCGAACGGTGGGGCGTGCCTGCCAAGACATGGGCGCAACTGCTCACCGAAGCAACAGCGTTCGGCCCCCTCTACGCAGTGAAGCCGGACACGGCAACGGCGTCTGCCGAGCCTGCCGAGTACTCGCTTGCCGACGCGGCGGAGGTCTTGAAGGCGCACGGCATCAAATCAGGTCAGCGCCGATTGAAGGCCCGCCTGTACGCGATCGGCTGGACTGACGGGTTGAATCTGCCGACACGTGAAGGTGCGCCGCACCTGGTAATCGCTGAGCCTGCGAACCCGGACACCGGGCGCAACGCCGTTGTGAGGGTGAGGGATTCGGGTGTGCGTGCGCTGATCGAAGGCTACGGGGTGACGTGGCAGCGATGACGTACACAGAGGACGACATCGAGGCAATCGACCGGGCAACAGACATCGCACGGAACATGCGGCCAGATGCAGCGTCCGCGCTGCTGGTGATCCGTGATCACGTGCGACAAGCAATCGATGAGCAGGCGCAAATTACTGCGCTCTCCGACGCGGTCGAGCCGTTCCGGGGTGTTGCCGCGCTCGCGTGGTTGACGTGCCGTGACGCGGGATTGGCCGGTTCGTTGCGAAAGCTGGCATTCGATGAGCTGCCCGCGCAATTTCAGCTCCGCTATGCGCTGTTCGCGCGAACGGCAATCGAAAACGATCGCATGATGCGAGCGGCAATGCCGAATGAGGGGTATTTGTGACGGACTACACGGCTAAACGTGACCGGTGGGGGCGCCCACTATTGATCCCTCCGGGCGGTGGGGAACGCGCAGCCTATATGCGTGCATCCACCTTGGCGAAAGCATTGGATGATGGTTCGACGCTGGCGCGTTGGCAGCGGTCCATGACCATGTTGGGATTGGTCAAAGACGAATCTCTCTACGCGCGTGTGGCTTCCCTGCTGTCGCGAGATGGCGACCGAGCGTATGAGAAGAACAGGACCGCACTGCGTGAGATTGCCGACCAAGCAATGTCGGCGGTTGGAGCGGGGCAGAAGGCCAACAAGGGCACCAGCGTTCATGAGTTCACGGAAGTAATCGATGACGGCCGGTGGCCGGAATTCGTTCCAGCGAAACTAGTGCACCCGCTGCACGCGTACCGGAAAGTGATGCTTGACCTGAGTGTCAAGGTTGTTGATACGGAAGTGTTCGTTGCGGTGGACGAGCTGAAAACCGCTGGGTCGCTTGACCGTTTGGTAGAAATCGACGGACGCGTGCATGTCGCGGACATCAAGACGGGCGCGAACGAACCCGACTATCCGCTTGGCGTGACCACTCAGACCGCGATCTATTCGCGGGGTAAACGCTACAACCTGCGTGCTGATGAGCGGTCCGACCTGTGGCCGGGCGGAGTCGACCAGGAACGCGGTGTACTGATTCATCTGCCGCTCAATCCCATTGGGACCGAGTACCGCTGTGACCTCTACTGGCTGGACTTGACGCGCGGATGGGAAGCCGCGCAAACGGCACTCGACGTGCGGGAAATCCGCAAGATTCCAAAGTTGGAGCGAATCTCATGAGCTTGACTCATTTTTCCGAAGTACTGGCGTTGCCCTCGTTTGAAGACAAGCCCGACTGTGCGTGCTTCACGGTCGCGGTGAACTGGCGTGACGGACATCGCGTGTTCTCCTGTGGCTGTGGCGATTTCCGGATAAGTAGCACCCGGACCGCGTGAGAGCCCACATTGATGCTGGCAACGATTTTGCATATATCTCTGATCATGTGCGCGGTTGCGTGGACGGCTACGGCTGCCGCGTTCATCGCGCTGTTGTGGAAGGTGCGTTAGTTAGATGGGCTTTGAAAAGAACGATGAGTATGTGGAAGTTCCGGAGCGCATTGTCGAGTTCCGAACGAAGTACCCGGAGGGCTCTTTGCAGCCTGTCAATCCGGCCGAGCCGTACAAGGTCGAGAACATTGACGGGCAAACGGTGATCACGTACGCGGCTGCCGCGTATCGAACCCCGCACGATCCTCGACCAGGAATCGGCGTCGCTCAGGAACCGTTTCCGGGCCGGACTCCATACACCAAGGGGTCGGAGATTCAGAACGCCGAAACAAGCGCGTGGGGTCGGGCGATGGTGGCTGCAATGGCTGTCGACACCAAGCGGGGGATCGCATCTGCGGTGGAAGTCCGCAACCGCAAGGCTGAACAGGAGGCCGAAGCGGCTGCACTGAATGAACTGCGGGGCAAGGTGGTTGAGGCTTTCAAGGCTTCCGGAATGAACCCCGAGGAGTTGATTGCGCTGTTCGTGGAATGCGGCGGAGCAGGCAAACCGACCGCGTCCAACGACACGGAAGCGCTGTCGAAACTGTTGCAGGAGATGACGACCCGTACGGCTGAGGTTCCCGCGTGATGGGCCTGTGGGAGTTCCTTGCATGGGTCTTTATGACTGCGTGCGTGATCGTGTTGTGCGGGGTGGTTGACGGATGGCTGTAGCCGATTGGCGGACGCGGGGGCTGTGCACTCAGCCCGGCGCAAATCCGTCCGCGTGGTACGTCGAGAATCTGCCAGCGAACAACCGGGACGCCGCTGCTGCCCGCTTGTGTGCCGGTTGCCCTGTGCCTGTCGAATGCGCTTCTGACGCAATCGAACCGATAGACATGACGGCTCTGTTGGGCACCGACGAACCACCCGACGTTATCGAGGTGTCCGGCGTGGTTCGCGCCGGAGTGCCCACCTAAGCCGATGAACGCGATTCGGGCGCTGGCGTCCATCGCGGGCGCACAACCGGGCTGTAATGCCGACATCATCGAGCGCGTACGTCAGTACGGCCGTAGCTGCCTGTCGTGTGAGGTCCCGTTGCTGCCGGTGGCGCGCGTGAGCGAACTACCGCAGTGGGTGCGCAGGCATCGTGGACGCGGTCTCTGTGACAGTTGCTATTCGGCAGCCGCGAGGGCGGCGCCGCGTAAGGCTGGGGCGCCGCCCTCGCATTGCCGGGGATGCTGTGAACCGTTGATCACCCGTCGGCAGAAGCGTGACGGTGCGCCCGGCAAAGTGCACGACCACCGGGGTTTGTGTGCGCGGTGCTCGTCACGCGTCCGGCGCAGCTCGCGGGCGGCTGCGCGGGCAGCCGAACCGGTCCGGCAATCACCAGTTGCCCGGCTGGCGGCTATCGCTGGCGTGGCCGCGTCATCGGACGCGGCGGAATACGAGCGCGCGGCGAAGTACGACCGTCGCTGTAGAGGGTGCGCCGCAACGCTGACGCAATCGCGGTCGAAACAGTTGCCGCAAGACCTGAAAAGACACCGGGGGCAAGGGTTTTGCAACGCGTGCTACATCCGCGAACGCACTAGCGGAAGGCTCACGACGGTAGCGCCGAAAGGGTCGCGTCCAGCCAAATGCATTGAGTGTCAACGACCTTTGGTGACACGAAAGCAACAACTCAACGGCGAGACCGGCGCGTTGCATCGCGCTGGCGGGATGTGCGCCACGTGTCACAAGCGGGCCGAGCGAGACAAGGAATCCGAAAAATTCTTAGCCGGGTTCCGTGAGAAATACGGGGACGAGGGTAGATGAAGGTCGAGAGCGAAACATTCGAAAAGCATGTGCGCCGACTGGCGGCGGAAAGTCCGGACTACGTGTATCGCACCACTCAGGGGTGCACGTACGTCCGCTACGGCCGTGACGGCGAGTGGTGTGGTGACTGCCTGATCGGCGGCGCGCTCATCGCGTGCGGTGTTCCAGCGAACGAGCTGCACGCGATCGACGCGGCGGAGTACACCACAGACGACGAATGGGAACTGGCGCCGAGCGCGCGAATCGTCCTGCGGCACTACGGGATTAGTCCCGAAATGGCTGACTGGGGTGACATCGTGCAGCAGCACCAGGACCACAGGCATTCGTGGGGCGATTCGGTGCGGGCGGCTGACCGGTTGATGTTGATTCCTAAGCCGGGGCGTGCGATCGAGGTCCGGCGCAGCGTGCACCTTGATAGCGCCTAGTGATGTCTGGGCCGAGCGCTCGCTGATCGGGCTAGCGCTCACCCACCCGCAAACGCGTGACACGTTCCTGACGTTGCGTGCTGGCGACTGGTTCCAAGCTGCACACGCGGACGTGGCAGCCGTGATCGGGGACATGTTCCGTGATGACATTCCGGTCAGCGCGGTCACTGTTCATGGTGAGTTGGCGCGGCGTGGCAAGGCTGTTGTCACGGACCAGTGGCTAACCGAGGTAGCGCAAGAGGCATGGCAGCCGGAAACGGCTCCTAGGCTCGCGGAGACCATCAAACGGCACGCGGGCAGCCGGACCCTGATTCGATCGCTCAGGGACGCTCTAGGGGCGCTGGAATCACCGGATGCGGCTGCGGACGTGCGAGCGATCACAGCGCAGCTGCGCGGCGGGCTCGACCGAGCCGAATCCACTGTGACCCCATCGGCCAACGCGATCGGCCCGACACCGCTGGGTGAATTTCTGGCGGTCGAGGACCGGTACAACTGGCTGGTTCCCGGAGTGCTCGAGCATGGCGAACGGTTGGTGCTCACGGGCGGTGAGGGCGGCGGCAAGTCTGTGCTCATTTCGCAGATGGCGGCAACGATCGCTGGCGGGGTGCACCCGTTCACGGCGGACGTGATGCCGAATCAACCGGCGCACCGCGTATTGGTGATCGATTGCGAGAACTCGGCGGCACAGTCACGGCGCCGGTACAGGTGGATCACTCGCAAAGTCGACCAGGTCAGAGAGCAGGCGGGAGCCGACCCGGTTCGCTGGTCGGATCGGATCGCTATCGACATGCGCCCGGCTGGAATCGATCTGTGCAACGCCGCTGACGCGGCATGGCTGGAGAATCATGTATCCGCTTGGGAGCCTGACGTTTTGGTGCTCGGGCCGTTGTACAAGCTCCATCACCAAGACCCAAGCTCTGAGACTGCCGCGCGTGAAATCGCCTGGCGCATAGACGGGCTCAGGGAACGGCACGGGTTCACGCTGTTCACCGAAGCGCACAGCGGCAACGGGACGGACGTAGCGGGACGCCGGAATATGCGCCCCATCGGTTCGTCTCTGTGGCGTAGGTGGAGTGAGTACGGGTTCGGTCTCGCGCCAAGTGAGGGAAAAGCGCTAGTGAATGGTCGCGCTCAACACGTGGATGTTGTGGCGTGGCGTGGTGCACGCGAGGAACGGTGTTGGCCCACATCGTTTCGATGGGGCGAATTGCTCCCGTGGTGGCCTGACGACGAATATTTCGACAGAGCAAGCGAATGGAGTAACAAGTAAATGGCAACAGCTTTGATTTCCTCGGGTACCGGTTTCATCATCGGCGATATCGACTTGCGGATGATGCCGAATGGGCAAGCGGTGCTGAACATGCCGCTTGCATTCTCGCAGTCCTACAAGGATGAGCAGTCCGGTGATTGGAAGAAGACGAACGAAATCGTTGTCCGGGCTGCGCTGTTCGGTCCGCTCGCTGAGTGGGCTGCCGACAACGTCCAGACCAAGACCGAGGTGTTCGTTTCCGGCGTGGTGTACGAACGAGAATGGACCGATGGTGAGGGCGCGAAGCGCAAAAGCGTTGAGATGAAGATTCATTCGTTCGGCCCGGCGCCACGCAAGGGCTCCAACGGCAGCGGCGGCAAGTCCGGCCGGAAGTCGAGCGGCGGCGCGGCTAGCCCGTGGGATTCGGAAGATTCGGGCGGCATCTAACCGTCATGTGACAGTTCTGTAGGTGGGGCATCCGTCGAGGGTGCCCCACCTTTTCTATATCTAAGGGAGGTAAGACAATGAGATTGGCTGATTTGTCGTGGAGCTCCAGCGAACTTGGGCGGCTTGCTGCCGAGCTGCGCCACGCCGGTTATCCCGAACCCGCGCGCACGATTGACTTCGTGTCGAAGCGCATGACTAGCGACGAGTTCAATGCATCGTTGGCGACTGCGCTGCAAGAAACCCACAGCGGCAACGTTGAGCAGATGTGTGAAAGTGGCGTGTGGCCGTACTTGGCCGGGGTAGCTCGCGATTTCATCGATCATGAGAAGTTCGATGCGGTGGCAGATCTTCCGTCCGATCGCTATTTCTGGGCTGAGGGTGTAGGGCCGTGGACTATCTACCGATTCACGCCGACTGGCGGCCGTGCCGTTGAGGCAAGGTCTTTCGGCAATCTGAGTGTGCACGGTTGGCAACATGCTCGACAGTTGGCGGTCGCGGAGCGTGGCCCGTTCCGCCTGGTTCCCACTGAGATGGTGAAGGCGTTGGAGCGTGGGCAATGACCGAGGACGAATACACGACGCGTGTTCTTGAGCAAATCGCGGTCTTTGATGAAGCCCGACCGGTCTTCCAGGAGGCTCGCGGGCGCATGGACCGCGCCGTTTCTGAAATGCGGGTGCTGCGTGAACAGTGGAGAGAAGAGAACCCCGACGTGCCGATTCCGAAGGTGACCGTCTGATGTCTCCTCTTGCGTACCCGGAACCGAAGGACCGGATAACGGAGGGAGAGTTTCGCGCGCTGTACGGACCCCTGCAAGCGGAGATCACCGCGAATCTGGACGCGACGATTGCCGCCACGGAAGTACTCGAGGCGCACGCCAAACTCGCAGAGGCACTGAGGTTGCTACGGCTGCGGTGGGTCCGGGAGAACCCTGGTGTGCCTGTGCCTTACGTCGACATCGGCGACTGAGGTTAACGGGGGGCGCGTTGCCGAAAAGAGCGGGGGAGAAGGTGACGCCGGAACCAACCGGCGCACCGTTGGTCGCGACTCCTAATCGTGGCCTTGATCAATGGTTGCGGTCCGGTCGAATGCTGGAACCGGCGACATCAGAAGTCATTCGTCGTTTGAAAGCTGAGGGAAAGATTGTTTGAAGTACAGGCTGCGGCTCTGCGCGTGCAGATCGCACCCGATACCAGCGCGGTCGGATCTGTGACCGACGTTGCCACCTTGTTCAGTGATGCGGCAATCATCGATCGCGTGATCGGCTTGATCGATACCTACAACGATGACCCGTTCATCACGTCGCCGTTGTCCGCGTTCATGCGTCAATTCCGGGACGTGTACATCCGGGACCGTATTCACGCTATGAACGGCGGGAGATCATGAGTGCCAGCTTCGAATTTCTGACGGAACTGCGGGACATGGCACGAACAGATTGGGGAAACATGGATATCCGGATCGCGTCAACCGTCGAAGATATCGCACGGCTCGATGGTGCGATTGATGTTTTGCGGCTAGAGCGCGAATACACCTTGGCGGACAGCGTCGCAAGGTTGCGTGTCGACATGTTGCGTCGTGTCGCGCTGTTTGAAAAAGAACAGATCGAGCGTGAACAGCAAGCCGAGCTAGCCAGCGTCGGCGGTGTCGCTGCGGCACGCAAAGGATGGGAAGCGCTTCGAGCTCGTAACCCGAAATTCGATGGTGCGACAGAGTTTCCGACGTTCGACAGTCTTCCGCACCCGAAGAAAATGGAGTACGCGACGTTCGCGCACGCCGTGCTGTCCGGCATCTATGAATGCTCGGCGGCCAACGACACGCTGACATGGACCTACCGCGATGGCACATCCGTGACCACCACTGCCCCGTAGATGTCTCGTCCGTGCACGTGGCCTACATGTCTCAGCGACGCGCAGGCCACCCAACTTGCAGCAGACATCGTGACGGAGCTGTGCGGGCGCACGGCTCCGATCCGACCAGACAAAACCATCGAATGCGGATGTGTAGATGAAGGGCAGTCATGCCGAACGCTATGAAACGTAAGGGCGACGTTTACGAGCGCGCTTTGCTGAAATACCTACGGGCGAACGGATTTCCGGGAGCCGAACGAACCAGGGCAGGTTACGAGCGTGACGGCGGAGACTTCCACTTAGATCCCCTGGTGGGGACGGCGCCGGGGGTGATCGGGCAAGCGAAGAACGTCGTCACCCCGCGTTGGCGGGAATGGCTCGATGGCCTGAGCGACCAGATCAAGAACTCACGCGCCGAGCTCGGGTTTCTCATCTGGAAGCGGAAAGGCATCACAGACCCGGCTGAACAGCTTGCGGTAATGCCGTTGCGTGAGTTCCTGACACTGCTGCGTCGCGCCGGATACGGTACGCCACTTGATATTTGGACACAGTGTGAGGACTGCGGCGGGCGTATCAACTGGCTCGCAGCTCCTACTGGTGGTTGGTGGGCACATTCCGCACATCCCGCCGACAACCACGATGCGGTGACTTCCCTGCGGGTGGATGAAGACATGAACAGCCGTGGTGAGTGGGTGACCGCACGCAATCAGAGAGGAGGTCTCATCGATGCATGAGGCAGTGAAAACGTTTGTGGTGGAGGGCGACGCGTGAACGGTCAGGTTGTGCCGTCGCTGCGGTGTGCTCGGCACACGTCGGCGGAACCGGTGATGGTGTGGAGGCCGGGCAGCTGGCTATGCCGTGACTGCACGGACCGGCTGGCATTTCTGATTGATCAAACGCCCCGGATGGTCGAGTGGATCAGGGCCAACATTGAACGAGGCGCGCGTATCGATCGGGAAGGATCGAACCCGAATGGCGCGAGTTCGCAAGCGCCGTGCGATGTAGACGCGATAGACCAGGCCGACGCGGAGCTGAGGATGCTTTCGCGCTGGTGTGCATATGCGGGGCTGCGGCGTCTGCCGGGACCAGTGCATCGTGACAACCACGGGGTTGCGCGCATGATTCGCGCCGGGGATACCGGTGTTGTTGTGTTCGCGGCGCGTTGGTTGTCGGCGGAGCTGCCGAAGTTCGAGACTCGCGGTTGGGTGGTGGAGATGTTCGCGGATGTCGAGAAGGTTCGGCGCCGGTCTGAACGCCGGTGGCCGCTGGCGGAGAAGGTTCGTGCTGAACCGGGTCCGGAGTTGCAAGGCGCTCTGTTCGCGTAGTATTGGTGGCGCGATCTTCCGGTGGTAGGTACTGCCGGGGGCGTGATTACCCCCGTTGAAAAGCCTCTCAGATTCGCTCTGGGGGGCTTTTCTCGTTGGTGGGGTAGTTCGGGGTGGATCTGGGGTGGTCGTGGTTCACGGAATCAAACAGCGGCGTCCCTACCATGTCACTGTGACTGACCTCACAACGTCATGTTGGTGCTGGCAGACGGGTTCTAGTCTCGCTATGTCGTAAGTCGGTGGCCGCGACGGCTTTACAACACTCGGTAGGGGGCATGCGACTATTCCTTATGTCGAGCGAAGCGAGACACCAAACGAGCGAAGCGAGAGCGGTAGAAGAGTGAAGGTTCACCTACACGCCATTTGAAGAATCACCAGGCCCCGAAGGGGTAAAGAGACTAATCAACTTCTAATTATGTTGTGGGAGTAAACCAGTGCTCGACGCATTGATGCGACTGCGTGAGATTGCCGAATCGTCCGCCGCTCAACCAAACCCGACAAGTGTTCGCGGCGCAGACCTTCCCGTTCAACCGAAGATCGCGCGCACGTGGCTCACAGAGGCCGAAGCGGTAGAGCTCACCGGCCGGTCACGATGGACTATCAGGGATTGGCGACTAGGCGGCTTGCTCACGTGCCAGAGCGGCTACGGTGCTCGGATGTACCGGCGAGACGAGTTGATCGCTGTGCGGGACGCTCAGGCCGAGAACTACCGGCGCGGAGTGACGCGACCACGCCACCCGCGTGTGCCGACGTGCGCCGGACAGCTGGCGCTAGCGGTCTAGAACGCGAGAAGGGCCACCCCGCGATGCTGGGGTGGCCCTTCTTCTTTTGGTACTAGTCGAATTTCTGATTGACGATTTCGTCTAGATTCCCCTGATGAGCCTTGACGAAATCCGTGCACTGGCCCAATGTCCAGTCCTGCGGATAGACCTGCTCGAAATTGTTGTAGATGTACCGTCGAAGCTGTTGCCGACGCTGCTCAATGGTGCTCATGCGATTGCCTCTGTGTCCACGTTGGTAAGGGTGAGTTCGGGAAAGCTGGCGCTGATGATCTTAGGTAGCCAGATGTCGTGACCGAACCCCCAGTACTGCACCCGTATACGGTTCGCGGAAGCGTTAGACGGATGTACGTGCAGGGCGGTCACTATCACCGTTGTTGTTGTCTGCTCAGTGCCACTGTTCCAGGTAAGCACGATCGGATTGCCGGTGAGCGACGCAGATATGAGCATGCTGCACCTGTCGAGATCCATGCTCGTAAGGTCTTGCAGTTCGTGCGCCAGGTCTGATTGGTTCGGCCAGTGCATTTCGGTCCGAGCGTTCAGCCCCTGCGGGAAATCTGCCCACGTTGTCGTCGTGAATGGCGCCATGCTAGTTCCCCTTGTTCGTTTTGATCATAGCGGTAATTCGATCGTAGTCTTTTCTGATTGCGCGTCCCTGTCGACGGGTGAACTCATCCACATCAGGCCCTAGAAAATTGTCTACGTGCAGCTCGAGGTGATACAGAAGCTTGTCTATCTTTTCGGTATCGAGCTGGCCGTAGTGGGCTCTCCATCCTCGGCCGACACGCTTGAATTCTGGCTCTGGAATATCTGGATTCTCGCGGTGAAATTCGGAGCAACCTGGGTCAAGGCAAGCGTCATAGGTTGTGCCGCTGACGATCACCTCGACCCGGTTGCTTCCGCTGCGTGGTTCGGTCATCCGAAAGCGATGTCTCCGAGCATCGCGACTTGAAGCACCGCGTCAGCGTCGACCGCGTCCATGTCTGCCTCATCCACGTTCAACAGCATATTCCGGCACTGTTTCTTGAGGCTGGCCCTCGCCTCAAAATCTTTGCCACTGATCTTCCGGAATGCCGCCATGAGATCCTTGTGCCGGATTTCCTTCGTGATGGTTTCGCCGTCCCGCGTGGGGTCCTCGATGGTGACACGCCACATCCAGCCTGCGGGGGCATCGAACGGGAATTCAGCCGGATACTCCCAGTCTCGATCGAGGCTCACCCACCAAGACCAGTTTGCCGGGAATCCGGTACCGAAGATCATGGTTTCGCTGTCGGTCTCTGTGGCCGCTTTGATCGTGGTCGACATGAATTTTCCTCCCTGGCGTGTTCGTTCCAGTGCGACTGTATAGACCCTATACAGGACTGTCAACGGTTCTTTCTCGATGACTTGAAGTTCGGGCTGGCCTTTCCGAGGAAGTTCCGGATGGTGGGCCTGGTCATTCGGAACATCGTTGCCAGCTGCGTCTCTGGTACGCCCTTGCCGTTCGCGTTCAGGTCGGTCATCTCCGCACTCAGCGCCGCGCGTACGTCCCTCAGTCGGTCTTGTGCCGCGTCGTACTGGCCTCGTAGCAGGGCTGCACGCAGCTCGATCACTGCGCGTTGCTGGTCATCCGCGACAACGCTTGGTGTCAAGAAGGGGAGCAGTTCGAGCGGGTCGGCAACCTCCGCGCCCGTCGCAATCGTGACCGCGTCGACGCCGGACAGCAGGGCTTGTGTAACTGCGTGCTCGACATCCGGCAACGGCGTGTGGTCCGGGGTGTCTCGGCGCGCTAGAAGGGCCTCTATCGCCGCCCGGCGTAGTTCGATCAGGTCTGTCGGCATGTATAGGGACTATACGCAGGGGATTTGTGTATGTCAGCGGTCTGAATTGATCTGAAGTTCTGCTATCGGTTGCGCTGGCTGTATAGACCCTATACAGTCGAACTCGCTTGAGTTGATTACGTGGTCCGTACCGGCAATGGTGCGGGTTGCGTTGGCAACTCCATGCATTCATAACGTTTCCCACGCACAGGAAGAACGCACCCAATGATCACTCAGGATGACGCGCGCAACGGATACGTGTTTCTCGACGGCCGTATCGGCATCGATGGCGCAATGCTGTTGCTCAGCACGGAGAACGGTGTAGCTCATGTGACCGAGCATGGCGACGGCTTCCATATTGACGTGTTCCCGTCGCATGCTCCGCGCGGTAAGCGGCATCCGGGCTATTTCATCGCGTGGAAGCTCGAAAACGCATTGCGTGTAGGTGCACGCATGCTTGAATTCATAGGAAAGGGATACGAAATTGGATAGGCGCGATGCTGCTAGAATCGCCTCAACATCGGAAGGAGTCGGAGCCGTGACGTACACCTACACGTGGACTGTCGAGCGCAGGGAAGACGAAAACAGTCCGTGGTTGCTACTCGACATGGGCACGGAATCGTCTTCGCTCGATATTCATCTCTTCTTGTCCCGTAAGCGCGACGAGTTGGAAGCGTGGGACTTTGACGAGCCGAACATGGATCTGAAGGTGTACGACTGGCCCGTGGAGAAGCGCCGGAAGCGGGATAACGCGGCATGAAGACTGAACGTTACTGGCTTGCGCAGGAATTGACAGACGAAGTCAACCGGCATTACGCCTGGTGCATCGGGGTCGCAGGTGGTTTCCAAGTCCGGGTGGCTGCACAGAAGCAAACGGCAACCGCTAAGGCGCGCACGGCAGGGAAGATCGAGGGTTTGCGCTTGGCCGCCGCGCACGCTCTGACTGTCGCGCAAGGTCTGTCGGAGGAGGAAGCCGAAGTGATAGTGCGAAACGACTTCAAGCGCTACCTTGCTGCTGCGGCGATAGATGCCGAGAAGAGCGAAACGCTGTGAGGAGCAACAGAAGGCGTACGCCATGGCCGAATTGAAGCTGACACCGCAACAAATTCAGATCCTTCGACGCATGCGCAACATCGAAGCAGGGACGAGCCGCAAAGTGCGACCGTTCAATGAGAACGGCACATTAGCGGATACCGAGGTTGCGATACATGAATCTGGGACCATTGGCGACTCAAGCGGCATCCATCTTTCAACGGTTAAAGCGTTCGCGCGTCTCGGGCTCTGTACAGAAGTCAAAGTGTGGTCAGACTACGACGATTGGCTTACGCGAACCGGCACACGTCGGCGGATGTGGGAAACCAAGCTCACCGCCCTCGGTAAGACGCTGAAGCTGGACGAACAAACGGAACAGGTTCAGATCCGCGTATTTCGGAAGGATGTCTACAGCGGGTCCGGTTCCGTATCGGTTGACGACGCGCGAAAGTCGATAGCGCATTGCGAGTCGGACCCCGGAAGGTTCGAAGTGACGCGCGCCGGTGTGCTGGTTCAGGTGCAGGATTTGAGCGAAGAGACGCTGTTCGCCTACTGGTTCCCCAACGATGAAGAGACCACACAGTCGAGCAACTGAATAGACCCTATACAGGATAGGGCGTAGCTGTTACGCTCGTTCCATATTCCGACAAGGAGCAAACATTATGCGCACAGTAACGCTTTACGGAACCGACGCGATCGCAGCGGCCAAGACGCTTCCGAATGGGGCGGTTATCCGGGAATCCGAGCTTTTTAGTGACGGGACGCGCGAGTACGACCATAACCACGGGCAAGTCAGTGTGGACACCATGGTTTCCGCTCTGGAAGGATGGGCACGCAAATTCAGAACTGCTGATTCCGTGCACTTCACGTACACGCCCGATGGCGAGGGGAAGCCCAGTGCGGCGCACGAGAGCATTGCTGTTGTGAACATCCTTTGTGATGGTGAACAGTATGTTCGGTTCTTCGAGGTCAACAACCCGTTTAGTCGCGCTACGGCTGAGTTGGTAGATTTGTAGACAGCGGGACAGACCGCAGGCCGTAAGCGCCTCGCAGCACCAAGCAAAGGTGCTGAACGACAACTAAATACATGCATCGCAGACCCCCGGACGCCAGCGCGGCACCGGGGGTCTTGCTGTTTCTATACCGCTCCCCAGTGGAGAGCTGGCAGCTTCCCCCCGATGTTGGGGTGTGGCATCGGCGTGCGATTGAGGCGTGGTCAGCAATCAACGTTTGGAGGAAATCATGAGTGCAGGCATGAGCTTTGATCAGTGGGTGGAGATCGGTAAGGCTGCCGTCGCTATCGGCAAGCTCGTTCTTCCCATCCTGGGGGCGATTCTGAGCGCCCTCTAGCCCTTCGGGGCGTCCCGGTGTCGGCCGGGGGAGCTTCGGCAACCTCCGGCCGACACCGGGCCATACAGGCGTGTAGCTCAACGGGTAGAGCGCCGGTCTCATAAGCCGGAACGCGGTGGTTCGAGCCCACCCATGCCAACGAAGCCACGGGTACCCAACCTCTAGCGAGTGTGGCACGGGATACCGGTTCAACTCCGGTCCGCTAGAGGACACAAGCAACCCAATCCGGTAGTGGGTGAATATCCGGAGCGTTTTGCCGTGCGGAGGGGTCACGGCAAGCCGGGCGCGTAGCTCAACTGGTAGAGCAGGCGACTTTTAATCGTCGGGTTCGGGGTTCGAGTCCCTGCGCGCCCACTCGTTTCCCCCGTGGTGTAACGGCAGCACATCGGATTTTGGTTCCGATAGTTCAGGTTCGAAACCTGGCGGGGGAGCGTTGAAAGCTGCTGCGGCGTAGAGGGTTCTCGTCGTGAGGGTAAGCGGATGTAGCTCAGTGGTAGAGCGGCGGTCTCCAAAACCGTTGGCGCGGGTTCGATTCCTGCCATTCGTGCTAGTCCATCAGTTCGGATGCATACGAGCTGAAAACTCTGGAAGTAGCTAACCAGGGGGACAAATAACGGTAGTCGTCTAGTGGCCTAGGACTCTCCCGCTGAGGGGGCAACGTCGGTTCGAATCCGACCTACCGTGCTTAGCGGTCCGTGAACAGGGAGTTCACGGGGCAACAGGGGCATGCACTCCCCGCCGCGTTGTGGAGGTTCCAAGTCGGTACAAGGGCATGTCCCGTTGCGCGACTAGGTACGTCGAAGGGTCACCCGGCATATGGAGGCATCCGCCGGGCGGACGTTCGCTTGCTTGGAACTTAAGAACGAGGCGCCGCTACGCGCCTACTCCACACCTTCCGTCTAGCCAGTGGTGACAGTCGCGGGGGTGAGATGTTCACACGCTCACCCCTACGCCTTGCCCTCGAATCAGGCGACCGTAAAGCCATCATCAAAACGGTTCGGGCGAGAGCTCATGTCGACCCCGTTTCCGGCTGCCACATTTGGCCGCTACGTCCCAAGGACCCGTATCCGAGGGTCACTGTCGGGCGCCGCACAATCGACGTTCACAGGGCCGTTCTGGAAGCGCGCCTAGGTTATCCGCTCGGGGACATGGCCGCACACCACCGTTGCAGCGTCGCCCGTTGCGTGAATCCTGATCACCTACAGCCGGTTACGCAAGCGTCGAACGTCGCAGAGATGTTGGCGCGCACCTATTACGTGTCGCGCATTCGAGCGCTAGAAGCCGCGTTGTCCGCGATCCGCCCATGCCATGAGTTATTGCGTGGGTACCCCGATTCTGATGTCGCAAAACCCGTCTGACCTGCGGTTATATGCCAGCCGGCCGCGGCCGGCTGGGACTGCGGGGTCACTTGCAGTTAACCCCGATCGAGACCGGAGGCACGCGGGTTGAGCCGCACCTACAGAGACCGAGACAACTACCGCGAACACCGACACGAAAGCGGCTTCTCGCGACGCAACACGCGTCGGCAAGAACGCAACAAGGTTCGGGACCACATCCGGCATGAGCGGTTCGAAGACGCGGATACGCGACAGACGAAAAACACCGAAGGGTGGCTAAGCCATTGAGCACTACACAGCGTGACGAAACAGGCTGAGCACTAACAGGTTTCGCAACGATCACACCTGCACACCAACCGTGAGGACGCCAAACATGCTCAACCGCAACAAGCGCAAGCCGACCCGTACCAGCTCGACCCCCCGTAGCGCCAACGACCAGGCCGCGCCGGTCACCTACTTCGGTGGCGGTTCCGTCGAGGCCACTCACACCGCGCCCAGTGCACCCAGCTGTGACACTTCGTTCAGCGCAGGGGATTGCGGCGCGTTCTAAATCGAGGTAACCACGAATGCCTGATCTGGTGATCACGCGAGGGTGGCCCGGCAGCGGCAAAACAACCTACGCCCGGCAATGGGTCACTGAAGCACCACGCCGAGTAAAAGCGCCCTCCCGCGACGACTTACGCGCCACCCTCTACAACGGCGCTGGCGTACTCGCCTACCCACAAGAAGACCTCATCACCGAAGTGCAAGAACAAGCCGTACGGACCCTGATCAGGGCCGGGCACTCAACCGTCGTTGATGACACAAACTTGCGTACGAGCTATGCGCAGCGCTGGGCGACCCTGGCGGACAAGCTCGGCGCCGGATTCCACGTGATCGACATGGAATCCGACCTTGCAACCTGCCTGGCGCACAACGAAGCGCGGCGCGCAGCTGGCGGACGGTACACAGACCCTCGCGCCATCGAAGGAATCGCACAGCGGTTCCCGATAACCCAGTGGCAGCCGATCACAGCACGGCCCGCGCTTGAGGTGGAACCGTACGTGAACGACGCGACCAAACCGGACGCGTACATCGTTGACGTAGACGGCACCATCGCGCACATGCACGGGCGCGGCCCGTTCGACTGGACGCGCGTAGGTGAGGACTCCCTAGATTTCGAGGTCGTAGACCTACTGCTCACGCTGAAACTCGGCAACCCGAACGCTCAATTCATTGTCGTATCCGGCAGATCCGATATTTGCCGTCCGGAGACTCTCGAATGGATTCGCCGCTATTGGGCGGAACCGGACGCGCTGCACATGCGCCGACATGGCGACGTACGCCGAGACGACATTGTCAAGCTCGAAATCTTCAACACCCACATCCGGCATCAGTTCAACGTGCTCGGCGTTTTTGACGACAGGAACAGTGTCGTAGCGATGTGGCGACAACTCGGACTCAAATGCTTCCAAGTAGCCGAAGGTGACTTCTAACAGTGAAATTCGACGCACCCAAGAACCCGAACTACGCAGCCACAGTCACGGCAGTCAGGGTGATCAAACCGCTTCCCGGACGCGACAAGATTGTCTCTGTTCCCTTGTACGGATACGAAGCGATCGTGCCCAAGGCATGGCAGCCGGGCGAACTCGGCGTGTTCATCCCGGCGGAATGTCAGCTGTCGCACGACTACGCCACCGCAAACAACATGTACCGGCACTCCGATCTGAACGAGAACCCCGAAGTAACCGGATACCTCGAAGACAACCGGAGAGTCAAAGCTATTCGTCTCGGCGGGCATCCATCGAACGCATTGTTCATGCCACTCGAATCTCTAGCGTTCACCGGTGTCGACGTGAGCGAGCTCCGTGAAGGTGACACATTCGACGTACTGAACGGAGTTGAAATCGTCCGCAAGTACGAGCGTCCCCGCAAGAGCAACGGCATGAGCACAAGCGGAAACCAGGCCCCGAAGTCCTCACGTATCGACAAGTTGCACTTTCCGGAACATCTCGACACGTCGAACTACTTCCGCATGTCCAACAGGATCGAACCGAGCGACTTCCTGTGGGTCAGCCAGAAATTGCACGGAACAAGCGTGCGGTTCGGGCGCACCGTTGTGCAACGCAAGCTCACCCTCCGGGAACGTCTCGCACGACGCTTCGGCGTCTCGGTACAAACCACCGAATACGCGAACGTGTACGGCAGCCGACGCGCCATCAAGGACGCATCAAACCCCGACCAGGCGCACTACTACACCACCGACATTTGGACTATCGCCGGACGCAAATACGACGAGGTCATACCCTCCGGATACCTGGTGTACGGCGAACTCATCGGATGGACACCAGACGGCACGCCACTACAGACGGGCTACACCTACGGGGTACCTCCGGGCCGATCCGACCTGTACGTGTACCGCGTCGCCACCATCAACCCGCAAGGGTTCATGACTGACCTGTCATGGCCGCAAGTCGAAGAGTTCTGCACAAACCATGGGCTTGCGACAGTACCGCTGCTGTGGGCTGGATACGCAGAGAACTTCGACGCTGACGCGTGGATGAACAAACGCTACGCAGATCAGGGATATCGAGCCGTACCACTCGAACCAGGCGACACCGTAGATGAAGGCGTAATCGTCCGCATAGACGGACTCACACCACGCATCTACAAAGCAAAAGCGAGCCGCTTCCTTGAGCACGAAACCAAGTCGCTGGATGACGACAACGCAATAGACATGGAAGAACTCGGAAGCCTCACCGAACAAGCGACGCACACAGCAACCGACACGGTAGAAGCGCGTGCGTCCACTGGTGAACTTGTGAGCAGCGTTCCATAGAACGGAATGCGCAATGAGCAGACGCAAACGTAAACCAAGCGGAGGTCTCGACAGTCGCGCATACCGCAAAGCGCGGGACAGGCTCCGCAAGCAATCACAAATCTGTCATCTCTGCGGCAACCCAATCGACTTGACGTTGCCGCACACCGACGCTCAGTCATGGACAGCAGACCACATCAACCCCCGATCACTCGGCGGTCACATCCTCGGAGAGATGCGGGCAGCTCATCGCAGCTGTAACAGCTCCAGAGGCAACGGAACTCGGCAAGTGCACGACGCACTACCGACAACGCGAGATTGGTTCGGCACGGGGCAGCTAGAGGGCAAGGCGTAGCTACTACGTCGGGGGAAGTGCACGGGATTGGGTGATGGGTGGGGGTACCTCCCTCCCCATGCTCGGCAGGCCCACCCCTCAGTCATACGGGCCGAAAAGCAAGCAGACAGGGGGAGGGGGGTCTATGGAAGATGACGACACTGCAATTCAGCGCTCAGCGGAGCAACTAGCGGCCATTGCGGCTACAGGTGACCGACTGGCGACGCTGAAACTGCTGCGGGATCACATAGCCCTCTCTTTCAAAGTCACATCGGCGGGAGTCCTGCCCCAACTTACAAAGCAATTCACTGACCTTCTGGCGCAGATAGCAGAGCTTGAGCCACCTGTCCGGGAGGAGTCTGCAATTGACGAATTCCAATCAGGAATCCAAGCGGCCATCGGACGCGGTAGCAGCGATTCTGTCGAGGCTGAAGACTGACGGGATCAAAGGTGCTCAACTCCCGTACATTCGGGTTGAACAGCTGGGCAATCTTCACCCCGCTGAAATGGGTATTGCGTTCGTCGCCAAGTACGGCTTAGAACTCGACCCGTGGCAGAAACTCGTACTTCGTTCGTGGCTGTCGTTCGACCAGCGAGGGAAGTACTCCCATAGCCGTTGCGGTTTATCTGTGCCGCGCCAAAACGGAAAATCGGCTTTGCTCGAGGCGCGTGCCCTGATTGGCATGGTGTTGCTGGGTGAGCGCATACTGTTTACCGCACAGAACACGCGGACGGCAGAGGCGTTCTTTCGTCGGCTGAGTGGTTTCTTTGAAGATCGGGAACGTTACCCCGACCTAGCTGAACGCGTCGCGAAGATCGGGCGTGTGACCGGCCGGAACTACATTTTCCTGCGGCGCCGAAACGCTGACGGAGAATGGGAACCGGGCGGAAGCCTGCAAGTCATCGCACGGTCGAAGTCCTCGGGCCGTGGCCTGACAGTCGACGTTATTTTGATGGATGAAGCGCAAGAACTCAGCGCCGAATCCATGGAAGCGTTGGGGCCGACCACTGCGGCGGCGCCGTTGGGCAACCGACAACACATCTACTGCGGCACACCTCCGAACGAGGTAGCGAACAGCGAGGTGTTTACCCGCGTCCGTGCCGAAATACTCGCCGGGAACGCGCTGCGTGCGTCATGGCTCGAATGGTCCATGTCTGAGGGGGCCGGGCTCGATGATCCGCAACAGTGGGCGCAAGCCAACCCCGCGTTGGGCTATCGGCTCGATTGGGAAGAACTGGCGGAGTCCCGCGCGGATTACAGCGATGAGGGCTTTGCCCGCGAGCGTGGCGGGATGTGGTCGGCGGCTGTATCGGCTGCGGTCATTGATGCCGCTAGCTGGTCGCTGATCAAAGATTCTGGGTCGCTGGTGACCGACCCGGTTGCTTTCGCGGTGGATGTCGCACCCGATCGCAACATGGCGTCGATCGCGATTGCCGGGGCACGCGCTGACGGCACGTACCACGTGGAGATCATCGCGTCACGGCGCGGAACCGACTGGGTAGTGCCCGCGCTGGCAATGCTGGTCGCGCAGTGGTCGGCCGTCGCGGTGGTGGTGGATGGTCCAGCGGCGTCGATGGTTCCGGAGCTGTCCGGGCTGCGGGTACCGGTACACAAGCTCGGTCTAGCTGAGTTCGCGGCGGCGTGTGGGTTGTTCTTCGACTCGGTGATGGGGCGGAGCGTGCGTCACCCCGATCAACCGGCGTTCACGACTGCTGTAGAGGCCGCGCGTAAGCGCCTGGTCGGTGATCTGTGGGTGTGGGGGCGCCGGAGCGCGACAAGCGATATCACGCCCGTCGTAGCGGCCACCTTGGCGCTGTACGGGTTCGTCCAAGGCAGGCCGGTTGTGGTGCGCAAGACGAAACGTAAAGCGGTCACATTGTGAATCCGCGTGGGGGGTGGGGTAATTGGCTGTAGCGCTCTCGCTACCGAAATTGGGATTGAACGATGATGAGCAACGCCTAGTTGGTCAAATGCGTTCCCGTATAGGTCGATACGCGAAGAAGAACCAACGCAAGCAAGACTTCTACGAAGCAAAACAGAAGATCACGCACCTTGATATCGCTGTGCCTCCGCAACTGCGGGACTTGGCTGTTGCGTGTGGTTGGCCGGGCACGGTGGTTGATGTTCTGGAAGAACGGCTTGATTGGTTGGGGTGGGCAACCAACAACGACGATGCGTTGGGGTTGGACGATATCTATCGGGACAACTATCTACAACTCGAATCGTCACGGGCGCATACGGATACGCTCATTGTAGGTACCGATTTTGTAGCGGTGGGTAAGGGTGACGAATCGGCGGGGGAACCGGAAGTGCTGGTTACTGTCGAGTCTCCATCGTCGTGTACGGCGATATGGAATTACCGGACACGGCGCAACGACGCTGCTCTGTCCCAAACGCGGGATGAGCACGGGCATGTTGTTCTCGAATCGCTGTATGTGCCGAACGCAACGGTTCGGTTCGAGCGTGGTCCGGGGAAGAAACTCGTTGTGGTTGATCGCGACGATCATGGATTGGGGCGGGTTCCGGTGGCGCGCATGCGGAACCGTGACCGCGCCTCCGATCTAGAGGGCCGCTCGGAGATCACGCGCGCAGTGCAGTACTACACCGACGCGGCGTGCCGGACGTTGCTCGGAATGGAAATCAACAGGGAGTTCTATACGGCTCCACAGAGATACGCGCTCGGCGCCGACCCGGAACAGTTCGGTGTGGACGCTGACGCGAGTCCGTACGAAAAGATCATGGCTGGCTGGCATGCCGCTATGGGTCGGCTCAACATCGTTCCGCGCGATGATGACGGCGAGCTTCCCGAAATGGGCCAATTCCCAAGCAATCCGCCAACGCCATACATTGAGCAACTGCGCGTCTATTCCCAGTTCGTTTCGAGCGAAAGCGGTATCCCGTCCCCATACCTCGGGTTTGTCACGGACAATCCCCCGTCTGCGGATGCGATCAGGCAAGCCGAATTCCGATTGGTGAAGCGCGCGGAGCGCAGGCAAGCAGCATTCGGCGTGGCGTGGCGCGAGGTTGGGTACCTGGCGCTGTTGGTGCGAGACAAGAAGGTGGACCCGGAGGCGTTCCGGCGCATCTATGTGAACTGGCGTGATGCGAGTACGCCAACGCGTAGCGCGACGGCCGATGAGGCGCTGAAATTGGTGACTTCCGGTGTGCTGCTGCCGGATTCGCGGGTCACCTATGACCGCATCGGGTTGGCTCCGCAAGACCAAGAGCGGTTGGAGGAGGAGAAGCGCCGGGCTCGCGTCGACGCGGTCATCCGCAATCTGCCCGCTGCGGGAGCTGCGGCTCGGCGAGATCCTGACGTTGCTTCGGCGGTGTCGGCACAGGGGACGGCGGACGCTGAATGAGCGTGGCGCTTCTCGATGAGGCCGACACCTTCCGGGGTCTCATGCTCGATCTGACATCGGTGATGATGCGCGATGTCAACGCGGAGTTCCGCCGCGTCGGTCATCTCGACCAGGACCAGCAACAGCGGTGGATGACATCGGCGTATCCGGAGGTATGGACACCTCACGCGGCCGTGGCGTCTGATCTTGCGGTGGACTGGTATCAGTCAGCGGCGCCGGAAATCGCCTACAGCGCAGTACGTTTGCTGCTGCCGACACCACAAACGCTTGCGGGACAGGTGGTTTGGGCGTTCGGACAGCATGCGATCAGGCATGCGCTGTTGGCGGCGGCGCAGCGCGACATGTGGGCTGAGTTCCGGCGCACCGTGGCGTCCAACGCTGAACGTGAAGTCGGGGCACGGTGGGCGCGGCATGCGTCCGCGTCGGCGTGCCGGTGGTGTCAGATGCTGTCGACGCGCGGGCCGGTTTACGGGTCGAAAAAGACTGCGTCGAAAGATGGTGACAGCGCGGGATTGCTTGGGTTGAAACAGGATTACCACAAGCATTGCAAATGCATGGCCGTACCGGTTCGTCCCGGTCGCACCTATGAGCCACCGCCGCACGTCGAGGAATGGACGGCGGATTACGAACGGGCTGCGCAACTGGCCGGTGGCGCGCGTGACGTGAAGTCGATCATGGCCGCGTATCGGCAAATGGACAAAGAGAGTTCCTGATTCAGATTCGGAGTGATTCACACATGACTATTTCTCTGCCAGTGCATCCGGTGTCGGGTGTGCGCGCGCTGGGTGTTGGTAAACGCGGTCCAATCTGGCCCGTGATGGGCGGAAGCGGTGAAGGTGACCCTTCGGGTACCGGCGACGCCTCAGACGCGGCTGAGGGCAACGCAGGCGGCAAGGTGGCGGGCGCTGAGGGTGACTCGTTCGCGCCGATCACCTCGAAAGCTGACCTTGACGCCGCGATTCAGGCGGCTGTAGATGCTGCTGTCGCGCCGTTCGCCGACTATGCCGAGGTGAAGACCCGTGCAGCCGCGTTCGACCAGGCGGAAGCCGAGAAGCTGCCGGAGTTGGAGCGTGAGCGGCAAAGGGCTGACCAGGCCGAGCGGGCTGCGGCCGAGTTGCGCAGTCAGAACGCACGTCACGCGGTCGCGGAGGCTACGAGCGTTCCCGCTGACATTCTCGCCGGTCCGGCCGGTGCCGATGACGCGGCATTGCAGGCGTACGCGGCGCGAGTCATCGCCTGGCGCGACACGAAACCCGGTATGCGACCCAACCCGCAACAGGGCCAACCGTCCGAAACCACGAAAGCGCAGACGCTGTCGAGTGGACGCGAGCGTTTCGAGTCTCGGCGCAAGAAATAAAGCAACACAACAACTTTGGGGGGTAGACCATGCAGCTTTCGCCACGTAGGGAGAGTTTCACAAGTGGTGACCAAGCTTGGCTTGGCAGTTCGCACGGAACCGGAAACGCACGCACCTTCACGATCGACGTGACCGCGTCGGCGGCGAAGATTTCGCAGGGGCGCATCAAATCCGGTGAACCGTTCGCGATCGTTAACGGGCTCGGTGTGCCGTACAACGCAAGCGGGTCCGCTGGCACAAACATTCTGGCCGTCTTCTTGCTGACCGATATTCCGGTCACGGCGGGCGCTGGGAACGTCGTTGCCGCTGGGCTCGACCACGGTCGTATCCGGTTGTCGCGCTTGCCGTCGACTGTCGCTGCTGACGCGACTACTAGCGGTCAATTCGTTTTCGTCTAAGGGGGCTTTAATGCTGTGGACTGACATTGTTACTCCGGCTGAGCTGACGGGCTACGCTCGCGCTGCGGTCGAGGACTACGAGGCTAAAAAGGGCTCGCTTGCACGTTGGCTCCCGAATCGGTTTGTTGCCGATATCGTGGCGCGGTTCATCATCGGCCAGTCGGGTTTGCTGCCTGCGGCCGAGTACCGAGGTTATGACGCGGAAACCCCGACCGGTGGCCTGCCGGGTGGCGAGCGCGTCACTGTCGAGCTGCCTCCGCTGGGTCAAAAGATCCGGGTTTCGGAGTATGACCAGCTGCGGCGCCGGGGCAAGGATGCACCCGAAGCGGTCAAGAACATCATCGAGCGTGCTGCGGCGGTGAATGCGCGTGCTATCTCCGACCGTTTGGAGGTTGCGCGCGGACAAGCTCTCGAGACCGGCGCACTGTCGATTGACGAGAACGGTTTCCGGCAGACCGGGTCGTGGTCGCGGAACCCGAGCCACACCGTGACAGTGGGAACGCTGTGGTCCGACGCGGCCAACGCTAAGCCGTTGGATGACATGTTGGCGTGGAAAGAGCTCGCGATTGCCGACACCGGCGAAGCGCCGGGCGCTTTCCTGATGTCGACCAAGGCGTCCATCGCGCTGACTCGCACCGCTGAAATGCGTTCTCTGTCTGCCACTCTCGCCGGTACCCCGTCGCGGGTGACTCTCGATAGTGTGCAAGCGGTTCTCGCGGCTCATTCGCTGCCCCCGATTCACCTGTACGACCGACAGATCAAGGTCGGTGCGGTACAGAAAAAGGTGCTGACCGATTCCAAGGTGTTCGCGCTGCCTGCGCCGGTCGACCCGGACGATTGGGAGGGCACCGACCTTGGGGCGACGTTCCTTGGTCTGACGCTGGAATCCGAGGAAGCCGACTACGGGCTGAGCGCGGAGGAACAGCCGGGCATTGTCGTGGGTGCGTGGAAGACGCGTGACCCGATCGCGGTGTGGACCCACAGTGCGGCGATTGGCCTTCCGGTGCTGGCGAATTCGGATCTGTCGATCGTGGCAAGCGTTCTCGCCTAAGAGCGGTCGGAGGGGACAACACGTGAAGATTCGAGGGGACCTGATCGGGGTTGTCTTGGTGCAGACGGACGCGGGTTTGCTGACGTTGGCGGCGGGTGACGTTGTGCCGGACGGTGTGAGCGTGGGCAACCACGTTCTTGCCGACCAGGTGACCGAACCCGCACCCGTCGACGCGGAGCCGATTGCAGACGACCTGGTTCCGGCCAGTGAGCTAGACCCACGACCGATATCGGAAAGCGTTGCGCCGCAACCGCGTAGGCGGGGAAGGCCACCGAAGAACCGGGGGCCGAATGCTCCTCTGTGATGAAAGCGACGTTGAGCAACGACTACGCAGGGCCGTCACAACCGTTGAGGGCGAATATCTTTCAGGGTTGATCGAGGAAGCGTCTGAATTGGTGGTGGCTCACTGCGGGCGCAACCGGTCATACACTCCGGTGCCTGACGCGGTGCGGTTGGTTACCTCACGCATGGTTGCTCGGGTGCTCGACGCACCGCGCGAGGGTACGAACGTCGAGTCAGCGCAGGCTACGGCCGGGCCGTTCCAATGGTCGCAGCGGTACACGGCGGAGTCGCGAACAGGCGGGCCATGGCTGACGAGCGCGGACCGGAAAACGTTGCGGGGCATGCGCCCTTGGGCGTTTTCGGTCCGCACGTGGTGAGCGGAGGATCCAGTGATTTTCCCGACACCGTACGTCGTGCAGTCGCGTCGTTTCAGTGAGGGGCCGGAGAAGGACGCACGCGGAAATCTGATCAAGAAATGGGCTGCGCCGTTCGCTCAACCGGCCATTGCTTTCGGGCCACCGCAGTCAGCGGAGCCGAAACTTGCGGGACACGACCGCACTGTGGTCGAACTCGAATTGTTCGTACCATCCGGATTCGTTGCGGGGCACCAGGACAAACAGACCCTGCCGGACGGTTCTGTGTGGTCGGTGATCGGTCCGATCGAGGACTACACAAAAGGTCCGTGGGGATTCGCGCCCGGTGGCGTGGTGAACCTGAAAAGAGTTGAGGGGTAGGGGATATGAGCGTCCGTGTATTCACCGAAGAGGCAGGCAATTTCGACTTCCCGACCGGTGAGAGCGTCAGGACCGAACCGGAGTTCAACAACCTAGAAGTTGTCGACAGTGACGGGCGGATCGTGGGGGTGTACGCACGTTGGGTTGGCGCGTGGATCGAGCACGACAGTGGCGGGTAAGCCGCGTATCCAGTGGCGCCCGAACGGACTGCACGAGCTGCGTGAAGCACCAGGACCGGTCAAGGATCTCGAAGCGCGCGGACGGCGGGTCCTGCGGGCCGCTGAGCGTTCCGGAGGCAAGTACGTGTTCCGGTCTGCGAAGGGTGAAAAGGCTCCCTCTGGACGACACCGTGTGTCCATCACGACGGCGGATTGGAAAGCGCGCCGGACCAACGCACGTAACCACACGCTGATACGGGCGGTGGACAGTGGCCGGTAACGCGCGCAAACCAGCCGTGAGCGTTGTAATCGCCTACCTGTCAGCGCATTTGGCGGTGCCGGTATTCGATCGTGTGCCGATGGACCGGCCGGAATCGTATGTGCTGGTCCGCCGCGTCGGTGGCGTGCGTATCAACGCCGTGACTGACGGTCCGTGGGTGTTGTGTGAGTGCGTGGCACCGGTCAGCGCGGAAACACTCGCGATGCGGGTAGCTGACCTGCTGGAGGCGGCGCCCGGTGAGTACGTGGCGTATCTGAATGACGACATGACCACGGCACAGGCATGGATTGCCAGTTACGCGGAGGTGGGCGCGCCAGCGCAGAACCCGGATGAGGATTTGCAGCCGGAATACGACCGGTGGACGCTGACAGCACAACTCGGCATTTCAAGCCATATTTAACCAGTAATTGTTTTCGAGGCTCCACCTGGGGAGGTACGGGGCCTCGGCTATTTCGAGGGGGGCTCAATGCCAACTGATACCAGCAAGGTCTATACACCACAGCCGCCGAAGGTTCGCGGCGTTATCTATCGTGCGCCGCTCGGTACCACGGTGCCCACGGACGCGACTACGCCACTGCCCGCCGCGTACCTTGATCAGGGCGGCATTTCCGACGCGGGCATCGTGAATTCGCAGGCACGCGAAGTCACAAAGATCAAGGATTTCGGCGGTAAAACGATCGCGACTCCGCAGAACGACTACACGGAGACGCTGAAAATCGTGTTTGTCGAGTCGACCAATCTGAATACGCTCAAGTCCGTGTATGGCGACGACAACGTGGTTTTCACACCTGCTACCGCGACCAAGGGTGCAGTGATTCGCGTCGATCATAGTGCGGCTGCGCTGCCGGAAAGCGTGTGGATTACTGAGACCGTTCAGGGTAAGTCGATCAAGCGTCAGATTGTGCCGATCGGCAAGCCAATCACGGTCGGTGATGTCGTGCAGATCAACAACGACGTGGTCAAGTACGAAGTGACCATCGAGGCATACGAATTCTCGAACGGTACCGATTCGTTCTTTATTCGTGAGTACCACGATGACGGCACGCCGAGCGGCGGCGGCGCGTAACTGATGCTCGCCCGGTAGTGATTTTCTCTGACCGGACCTCAATCCCTGCCGGGCGGGCATCTGAGGTCCATTCACACACCTACACACATTTCTTGGAGGTTCGGTCAATGTCTGACGTTTACACGGTCCCGAAGTCGCAGGGCGCGAAGCGCGAGAACCGTTTCTATTTCCGCGCGAAGGACGGCGGCAAGGTCTACAGCGTCCCGAAATTGCAATACCTGTCCGGCGACGGCAGCGACTACATCGAGCAGGCTATTGCTGACGAGGTGGATGAAATCCGCATGACCCGGCGCCTTCTGATCGTGGAGTGCCCCGCCGCTGAACAAGATATTCGCCGCATGGCTGGCGATCAGATTGCGGACCTGTCGGTTGCGTGGGCTGAAAAGAGCACGGTCGACATGGGGGAATCGGACGGCTCCGACGACTCTTAAGAGAGTATTCGGGGCCGATTGAGGCCGAGTTGCTGTATCGGGGATACCACGTGTCCGATATCGGCACAGATCGCTTGGATTGGCACGAATTCGGGGTGTTCGTCGCACAACTCCCACCGGTCAAGGAATCGCCCCTATACCGAGCGCGGTACCCCCGATCGTGGCATTGGACCTCTGACATGGAACTGCTCGCGCTCATCCTGTACGCCGTGCAGGGCGCGAACTGGCAGCGGTCCGGGGGTAAGGGCGAACAACCGGAATTGATCACACGCCCGGCAGAAGACGCAGAGTCGCCGGTCGAACCAGTGGACGAAGAAGCCGGGTACGAGCTGCACGAAATTCGAGAAGTGATCGCGCGTCGACAGGCGGAAATCAACGCGCTCAGGGGGTGATCGGGCATGGCTGTTGGGACGGGGCGCGGCGTCGAGCTGGCGACTGCGTATGTGTCGCTTGTGTTGGCGACGGACAAGATTCCGGGGCAACTGGACAAGTCGCTGGCGTACGCGCCGATCGCTGCTGAACGCGCGGGCCGGACCGCTGGCTCACGGCTCGCTGCCGGTATCGGTGCGACGCTGCGGGTTGGTGCGCGAACTGCCGGGCTCGCAGCTGGGTTGGTGATCGGTTCGGCGCTCAGTCAGGGCATGCGCCGGTTGACTGCGATCGATGACGCTAAGGGCAAGCTGGCTGGACTCGGCCACGACGCGGCCGGTGTCGCGACGATCATGGAGTCTGCGCTTGCGTCGGTGCGCGGCACCGCTTTTGGGCTCGGTGATGCCGCGACGATCGCGGCTAGCGCTGTGGCAGCCGGGGTGAAACCTGGTGAGGCACTGACGAAGTACCTCCGATTGACTGCCGACGCGGCAACGATCGCTGGTACGTCGTTGGGTGACATGGGCAGCATCCTGAACAAGGTCACGACATCGGGACGGGCGTACACCGATGATCTGAACCAGCTGAGTGACCGTGGTCTCCCGATCTTTCAGTGGCTCCAAAAGGAATACGGCAAATCTGCTGACGGACTGGCGAAAATGGTCCAGACCGGCAAGGTTGATGCCGCGACCTTCCGCAAGGTCATTGAAGAGAACATCGGCGGTGCGGCGCTGCAATCGGGTAAGACCCTGCGCGGTGCTTGGGCGAATACCCAAGCGGCACTTGGCCGAGTCGGCGAAGGGGCGCTAACACCGTTCCTGCCGATGATGAAAGACGGGCTCAAGAAGGCAACCGAATGGGCCGACGCTATCGCACCGAAAGTCAAAGCTGGTGCAACCGCAATCGCCAGCGGGCTTACCGAAATGGGGCGCGCGTTCCAATCCTCGGGTGCCTCTGTCGAGGGACCGATCAGCAATTGGGAACGCGCTGGCGTTCGTGCTCGCAAGGTCGCTGACGGCATCTCCGGAATCTGGTCTATCCTGCGTGGCGGACAGTACCGGGGCGCGGATAGCACCTTTGGGTTGCAAGAGGATTCGGGCGTGGTCCGGTTCCTGTTCCGTGTCCGAGAGTCTGCTATTGCGCTGTGGGCCGCGTTGAAAAATCCAGCGGCGGACAAGTTCCGTGAGTTCTGGCATACGTTGAGCGGTTCGGGCAGCAAGGCAGCAGACGGAATGCGCAGCGCTCAGAGCGCGGGTGAAGGTCTGCAATCGGCTCTGGGGAAGTTGGCGAGCGCGGGCCGTGACATCGGTACATCGCTGCTGGGTTTGACCGGCGACACGGGCACGGTGGTAGCTACTGGAATTCGGCTCGTTGGCTCGGCTATGGGGTATCTCGCTGAGCACACCACGTTGGCAGCCGGTGCAATGGTGGCCTACGGGGCAGCGATAGTCGCACAGAAAGTCGTGCACACGGCATTCGAGGCGTCGCGCATTGTGCAGACCGCGTTGACTCCGGCTGACATCGCGTCGCGGTGGGCTCTGACGCGGGCAATCATCACTCAAACGGCGGTGATGCGCGCTCATATTGTGGCGCTCGGCGGTGAGATTCCGGTCCAGCAAGCCAGCATCCGGCAACGGTTCGCGGCGGCCGTGGCGTCGGCTCGGGTTGCGGTGTCGGTGCGTGCGGCCACCAGTGCGCTCGCACACTTCGCGATGGCGCAACGCGCTGCTGCGGCATCCTCGGGCCTGCTGGTCGGCGGACTGCAACGGACTGCGGCGGGCGCGGCAATGCTGGGTGCGCGCGTGCAAGCCACGGGCGCAGTTGCTCTGGCGCGGTTGAGGGCTGCGGGCAGCTCGGCAATGTCGCTGTTCGGCGGCCCGTGGGGGTTGGCGCTGGCTGCGGGTGCGGCTGCGGTCATCAAGTTCAGTGGCGATATCCGTGACCATGAGAACCGCGTCCGCGCCATGAACGAGGCATGGAAATCGGTTGCGGCGTCGCGCAATGAGATGGGCGATATTCTCGGTCTCTCGCAAGGCGAAATCAACGATGACGCGTTGGGCAATATCACCCAGCAAGTCAGGGATTTGAACTCTGCGATCGAGTCGAGCGCGGGCAACAAGACTGCGTGGCATGAGTGGCGCGCTCTGACGCAAGCACCGTGGAACGACAACATCAGCAAAGAGAACAACATTGCTGACCAGTACGCAGAGGCTAAGAAGGCGCTCGAAGAACTGGGAATGTCGGATCGTAAAGTGGCAGAAGCACTGTCGAACGATGGTGCATGGGCTGACCTTGACGCGAAACTGCGCGGAATGGGCGACGGTGGCGCGTTCGCCGCCAAGAATCTTGCGTGGTTGCGAGACAACGTCCAGAAGGCACAGCAGGTTGCCGCCAATACGACGCGTGGATTCGTGCCGCTGTCGCAGGCGGTAAAGACCCTGTCGGACGAATCCGCGTCCGCATCTGACCGGTTGTCGGCCATGAAAACGGCGCTAGATGTGCTGACCGGCAAGCCGATTGCGTTGGCAGATGCCACACAACGGTTGAACGAAAAGCTTCGCGAGTTCAAGTCTGCGGCATCGGAAACGTGGGACTCGAAAGATGGTTTCGGTGAGTCGCTGATCAACCGGGACGGCTCGGTCAATACCGAGCTGGAGAACGGCGCACGCCTGCGCACGATGCTGCTCGATTTGAAGGCTGCGGCCCTCGATGTGGGCACCGCTGGCGGCGATTTGGCGCCGGTATTCGCGCGTAACGATCAAGCGCTGACCGAGCTGGCGCCGAAACTGGGCCTGACGGTTGAGCAATTGCGTGCCATGGCTGCGGAAGCCGGGTACATCCCGGACAAGATCGAGATTCTTGCGTCGTTGCCGGGCGCGCGGGACACCACGCAACAGCTGACGACAATCGCTGCGCTGCTGGACAAGAACCGTGCCGGTGTCGAGGTACCGGTTAGCGCGTACACACAGGACGCGATCACGGCTCTAGAGGCAGCCGGGGCGACGGTCAACAAGCTGACCGACAAGCCAGGCATCATGCGTATCGAGGCCCCGACAGATGAAGTGCTGCGCAAGCTCAATGAACTTGTGCGGCTGCGGATTCCGGATAAGAAGTTTCTTGTCACTGCGGCGTTCGAGGACGCCAAGGCGCGTGAAGCGTACTTCGGGAACACGAATGTGCAAGGGCCGGTGCCTGTTCCGCGCCGGGCTATGGGTGGTGGCATCTTCGGTGCTGGCGGCCCTACGTCGGATTCGATTCCGGCGCTGCTGTCCAACAACGAACACGTGTGGACCTCCAACGAGGTGGACGCGGTCGGCGGACACGGTGCGATGTACCGGATTCGGCAGATGGCGCGATCGGGCATGCTGCGCTTCGCTGAGGGTGGCGCTGTCCTGCCACGGGGCATCAAGGACGCGTTGAAGTCGGCGCGTGGGGTGAACGGCAACGAATATGTCTGGGGCGGTACAGGTCCCACCGGATTCGATTGCAGCGGGTTCATCGGCTGGCTTCAACAAATCGCTATGGGCATCGTCGGTTCAACCAAACGTCTCTATGACACGCTGGCGGTGCTTGCTGGCAACGGTGCGGGCCTAGAGCCTGGTGCGGGTCCTGCGGGCACCCTGTTCCGGGTTGGCGTCAACACGGACCATATGGCGGGCACTATCGACGGTCACAAGGTCGAGGCGGGCGGTAACCGGGGCACGGTCGGAATCGACGGCGACAAGGCCGGGTACAACGATCCTCAGTTCACCAACGTATTTCATCTTCCGAACAAGCTGATTGCCGGATACAAGGCAGGCAAGCGCAAGGGGGATGAGAAGGAGTGGACCGAAAAAGATGAACTCGACCTCGAGCAACAGCGGCTCGACCTACAGGACGCGATAGAGGACCGAGACAAGGTCTATGCCGACGAGGAGAAGACTCCGAACGAGCGCAAACGCGCTGAAAACAGAGTGCGCCGGGCCGAACTCGATTTGAAAGACAAGGAAAAAGAGAAGGCGGATGCGACCGGGGAAAAGGTTGGTGATCTGCCGTCCGAAGCGCCTCCGTTGGCGAAAGCGTACAGCGAACGTGAACTCAACCTCATCGATAAGGATGCTGCGGTCGAGGACGCGAAAGAACGTCGCGACGAGGTGTACGCGGATGAGGACGCGACCGAGCTAGACCGGTTGAAGGCGGACGCGGAATATCAGCGGGCGTTGATGGAGCGGCAGAAAGCGACCACCGGCAAGGATGAGACCGCAAAGGGCTTGAAGGGTACCTTGCGGGACGCGGTCACCAATTTCGCGGGCATCGCGTTCGACGCGGTCACGGAGCAACTTCCGGAACCGATCAGTCAATCGCGTTGGCTGACAACCGATTGGGGCTCGCTGGTACCGGACAAGGAATCCGGCGCCAGCGATGACGCGCAAGCCGCGCTGGCGGGTGCCGGGTCGTTCACCGATGACGACTTGTCGGGGCAACTCGGCTACACGCCGAAACCCGGTGGTGTGATCCCTGATTGGGTCGCGCAAATGTGGAAGATGTTCCCGAAGGTGGGTATTCACGATTCGGGCGGTTGGTTGAAGCCGGGCGAAATGGCGTTGAACCTGTCGAACAAGCCGGAGCCGATTTTCAACTCTCCGGCGCAGTTGCAGCAGTTCGCGGGCGGATTGCAACCCATGCAGCAATCGGGCATCTCGCTCGATGACTTGGCGCGTGTGCTCGGAGACCGGCCGAACATCACGTTCAACGGCTACGACATGCAACGCGCTATGCGGGAGATGCGAGCCGAACAGCAACGCTCGACGGCCGGATACCGGCGATAAACCAACCGGGGGGTTGATGTGGGTTTGACGGTGGAGTTGGAGACGTGGCGGGGTGACTGGTTCACCCTCTACGGGCCGGGCCAGGGCGATCGGGGGGTAACCCTTGGGATTGGCCCGGAAGGTCTCTTGAATGATGAGACATGGGAATCGCGGTGGAACAAGTACGCGAACCAGATCGGTGCGACGTTCGGCGGAATCGTCATTGATGAGAAAGACGTCAAGCTCGGCGTTGAAGTTTTGGCGACGCCGGATGCGACCCTTGGGGAGAACTTCAAGGGCTGGAAACGCGCGTGGTCGCGGACTGCTGACTCTCGGTTGTGGCTCGAAACTCCGGACGGGGCGCGCGGATATCTGCCGTTGCGCCCCCGAAGGACGGCCGGATTCAACCCGGAGACAGACCCGTTCGTTCGTCAACACGGGCACGTCGACACGTTCTTGGTGGCGGGTGACCCCCGGTGGCGGCAACCGGACACCACACAGAAATGGGTGTCGACAGTCGATACCACCGATGGGTCTTGGACCTTCCATGAGTTCACCGTGGACAACCCCTGTGACTATGACCTGTGGCCGCAATACACGCTGCAAGCCTATCCGGGGGTCAAGTACCGGATCGCGGACTATTCGCGCGGGAACAACAAAGAACGGCGCGCGGTCGAGGATGCGACGCGGGTGATTCAGATGCCCGCGCTGATCGCGGGCGAACATGTGCGCGTCGACACCGACCAGGAAGCCGAGCAGGTTGTTTCCTCGCTCGACACGCAAATCTATCAGCGGATGAAGGGTGTTCGTTTCCTGTATCCGATCCAAGCGGACACCTATAAGCAAAAGATCGTTGTCGGTGTTTCCGGCGCGCCTGCGGGAGTCGGTGTTCAGCTGCGCTGTAGGCGCTATTGGTCGAGTCCGCTAGCCATGGTGTAGGCGGATGTGCGGGGGGTGAACGACTATGGCCGCATCTGCGGTTGAGACTATCGATTTCGACGCTGTTTTCGCGGACATCGCGGGACGGTTGGAAGAGGAAAAGACGCACCGTCTTGTCCCGCCACTTATCAGGGTGTGGGATGGCGATTGGAACTTGCGCGCGGTCGTGAAGAACGAGCGCGTAGGCAAGTTTCCGTTTCTCTTGAACGATGCGGGTATCGGGCAGCTCGATCTACCGGCCGACTATTTCGTATCCGAATGGCTTATCGATATCGACTCGCGACCGACGACGTCCGTTTTCGTGACAGTCGATAAGGACGGGGCTAGGTGGGCAGGGCGGCTTACCAAGCTGCAATTGATCGAGGAGGAAGACGACAACTACATCGTACGTTGTACCTTTACTCACGATTTTGACGAGTTGCGCCATATTTTGTGTTACGCAAACCCGTGGCTGATGCCGGAACTGCAATTTCCGAAGCTCTGGTTGCTGTGGGGGAAAAGTCGTTGGTGCGTTAAGACGACCGCGTGGGCGAATATATTCCGCCTGAAGTCTAATATCTGGACGATCCCGCCGAATCCTATGGACCCCGCGTCCTATCTGGATTTGGACATGCGGAATTGGTCTATCGTCGTCAAGCCTGATCTGACTCCCGACACGTCCGTAAGTGGACTTGTGTACTCGCGGTTCAAAACGCTCGATGACGCGACGCAAAAGGTCATGGCAGATGCCCAGCTCGCATGGGATCTGCGCCGGTATCTGGAGGGGGACGAACCTCCCTGGCCCGGCGCAGTACTCAGGTCCGGGACGCTCGTTGTGGACGTAATAGAGAATTCTGCGTGGAACACTGGAACGAGTTTCGGCGGTGACGTTTACGCGGGTCTCAAGTACGAAACAACCAATATCGGTTCGGACGGCTGGACGCAGACCGTAGACGAAATTCCCGACCCGAACATGCCGTCCGAGTACTATCAGCCGGGATTTCGTGGAACCGTACCCATAGTGCCCGGAGTCATATTCTATGACTCGGAACACGGCGGCATCAAAACCGCTGAATGGTCCTGGGAACCTGCCGGTCCAGTGGGAATTGTTGCCGGTGGTTCCAGCATGCCCGGCGTGAATGAGGGCCTGTCGGCATCCATAAGATTGGCGGGGAGCCTCGCGAGCCTTATTCCGGGAGTCCCGGACCTTGGCTCAGTGGCGGACGCGCTATTGGCGCCGATATACAGTAATGTTTTTCTGGCATTCGGTAAGTGGATAGATCAGCAACGCCGTGCACGGCTCGGATGGAGCCATCTGCACGAGCGATTCCAGCAGGGCAGCGATAAGGCGTACACGATTGCGTGGCTACTCGCTATGCGCACGGGCCAGTGGGAAACTCGGGAAAAAACGAGCCACCTGATAACCGTGGAGGACGGTGCGTCCGGGTGGCGTGTCGGACAGCGCGGATTCGGGCATTTCTTTATCGGTGATCGAGTGGGCTCGAATATCCGCAAGGGTAGACGCGGGCGCATCTTTGTCGACCGAGTCACGGAATTGACTTTGTCGTGGTCGCGGGACCGGTCGCCAGTGTGGGAAATCGTTGTCGGTGAGCGGGAACCGGAAGACCCGCTAGTGAAAGCGTTTCAAGAGATGATGGAAATTCTAGGATTGTTGCGTGATCTGGGGGTGTTGTAGTGCATAGATTTCCGACCCTGTCCAACTGCGATCAGGGGAAGCCGGAGGACGCGTTTCAGTGGGCTTTTGTCGCGTTGCCGTTCGAGGGTTCCACTCCGTTCATGATCCAACCGGAGGCGCGGAAAGAGTGGTCGCAGCTGTTCTGGGACTTGGGTTTTCGGCACTTTCCAGAGCTGCAAACCCGGAAGGTCCGGCCACCGATTCGCGGGGGTACGCATACGTTGAATCCGTCCGTGACGGTTGTCGACGTGAATGACCCCGACCCCGAAGAATTCAAGGGTCCGGACATGTCGGCGTACACCGTGCATGAGCAAGCGATTGTGGCCGAACAGCTGCGGCACTTGCAGAACCAGGGCGACCGGCCGGACGTGGACGAGACAGCATCGGTGGTGGCCGACCAGTTCAATCCCGCCGACCACAGCGTTTCCTACGTCCTGGGCTACCTCCATCACGCCACCGACTTCGAGCGTCGACGCGTGATCGCGGCGGAGATGACCGGGAAGCGCCGCGACGGGATCATGCGCCGGTACAAGGGCATCTAGGGGGCAGCAATGACTATGCCGGGGCAGTCGCCCCCGTCCGGTGCCCTAGTGCAGGGCACCCAACTCGGACGCGACATCAACGAGGCATATATCAGGGCACAACTGCGCGGCACCGTGCTACCAGGCTGGAAGGACGCGCAAACCGGCATCCGCACCGTGCACGACGAGTTCGGCAATCGACTCGATCGGTTCCGGGACTCGCAGCTGGACATGATCGACCGGCTAGACCTGCTCGAGGGTGTAGTGGGGTACTGCTCGCTGTGGATGTCGAAGAACTGGGAACTAACCGGGGGAGCGTTCCGGCGGTTGCCGTTTGATTCGCAGCTGGGACCGCGCAAAGGCACTGAACTTGCCCATGACGGAATCAAATTGCTGGACAAGGGACTGTGGCGAATCGATGCGCACTTGACCTGGTATCCGGCGCCGTCCGGGTGGGGACAGAGCAATACGCCCGGCGCGACGAAAATTGTTGTTGCCTACGCCGATACCGGTTCTGTGTACAGCGAGAAGGAACACGATGGAGTGATCACCCCGTACGGCGCGGAAACATCGGCGTTCTCACACACGCTGGTAATTCCGGAAGATGGGCGGTTCGTCGTTCAGCTGCACGCCGGGCACCCGAAGGACGTTCACCGCGTCTACGGCGGAACGGTGAAATCTGCTCTGAGCGTGAACAAGTGGGACTCGGGCACCAACAACAACGTGCTCGCGCCGACTGTGCCGGACGGAGGTACTTTGTCGTGACTATGCCGGGGCAGACACGGCCGGATGGCACCATCGTTGAGGGTGGGAACTGGCGCGAGAACGAAAACCAAGCCTCCGTGGTTGCTGCGGTCGGCGGGCCGGTTAAAGATGCGTGGCAGGGTGCGCAGGACGCGTGGCGGGCGCAATGGGCCAGCAATGAGGGTGCTTTCGCTTCGGTGCTGGACGGGCAAGACGGAATTTCGAACCGACTTGAACTGCTGCGTGATGTGTCGGGGTATTGCTCGTCGTTCATGGGCCACAACTGGAGCGTGGCGACGAGCACGAAAGTTGTTGTTCCCTTTGACCGTACGGTCGGCCCGACCAAACGCGCGTCGGTCATAGCACCATCGGGGGACAAGTCGGGCTGGTTGGTGCTCAAAGCTGGCGGGCTGTGGCGGGTAGACGCTCACATCACAACGTCGGGGTACACGCAGAACGTTACGATCATCCCGGTTTCGTACCCGCCATACGTGATCTACGTCTACACCTATGACCCGATCGCACCGCGCTTTTGGATCGAAGCATTCAATGCCGCAGGTGACTTGCTTACCGTGCGCCAATTCGACGCGCTAGGAAACTATGCGGTGTATTCGGCCGACGTGTTCGGGCAAGTCGCATCCCCGATTTCCACCCACTTTCAACACACGTTCGTAGTGGAAAACATGCCACCCGAAAACGATCCGACTGCGCCGGACCGCTGGGTGTATGTGCGTCTCTCGATGCAATACGAACCGATCAACACGTCGGGCCAATTCTCGACAGTCGCGCAATGCAAACTGTCCGGGGGAACAAAGTTTTCGTCTCTGACAGCAACACGCTGGTCCAGAGATGTTCAGAACAACGTCTACGCACCAACTGTGCCGGACGGGGGGAGGTTGGAATAGATGACGCGCGTAATGCCGATGAAAGACGGCACATACACAATCAGCAGCGGATTCGGAATGCGTTGGGGGGCAATGCATCGCGGGCTGGACTTCGCCGCGCAGGACGGCACGCCGTTCTATGCCGCCCAAGCCGGTCGAGTCCAATACATCGGTGCCGCAGAGGGTTTCGGGCAATGGATCGTGATCGACCATCCGACCGAAGCGGGTGCCGGAACCACGGTGTACGGCCACATGTGGTTTGCGTTCGCGACCGGTTTGCAGGTCGGTTCATGGGTGGAGGCAGGGCAGCTGATCGGCTATGTCGGCAGCAACGGCGGCTCCACCGGGCCACACCTGCACTTCGAGGTCCATCCGACCGTATGGCGACAAGGCAGCCAGATCGACCCGGCTGTATGGCTTGAGGGTGCCGCGCAGCCGGACGCGCCGACGCGGGGGCCGGAACCGGCGCACCCCGGCATCCGGACCCACTTCGGAATCGACATCGCGAGCTGGCAAGCGGGGCTCGATATGGGCTGCGTGAAATCCGAGGGTTTCGCCTACGTGATTGCCAAGGCGACGGAGGGTTCTTGGTACACGAATCCGCACTACTGGGCGCAGCGCGACGGCGCACGCGCCCACGGGTTGCACTTCGCGGCGTACCACTACGTGACGACCGACCCTGCGGACGCGCAGGCAGACCGGTACGAAAGCGTCGAGCCCGATCGGAAGACGCCGGTCATGCTCGACGTTGAGAACGGTTCCGGCGATATCGGCAACGTGTGGGCTGTGCACGACGCGTTCACCTCACGCGACTACCGGGTGGCGCTGGTGTATCTGCCCGCCTGGTACTGGTCCAAGATCGGGCGCCCCGACCTTGGCGGGTTGCCGCCGCTCATGTCGAGTAGTTACGGGCCGGGCAACGGCCGCGCCGGTATCGCATCGGTCATCTATCCGGGTGATTCCGATGTCGGCTGGAACAGTTACGGAGGCAACACGGTTCGCGTGTTCCAGTTCGCGGAGAAGGGCGCTGTAGCGGGAATGTCGTTGGACGTGAACGCATTCCGGGGGACAGATGACGAGTTGGCCGAGTTCTTCGGCGGGGAGGGAATAGACATGACTGCTGTTGAGGACATCAAAGCTTTCGTGGCCGCGTTCTGCGGGCCGATCGGAAGCGATGTGAAGGACATCCGGCAACAACTGACCGGCGGTCGCGACGCAGGCGACTACAGCGGATGGAAACAACTCGGTGTCAACGCGGACGGCTCCGCAATGACCGTTGTTGATTCTCTGGCGGATTCGCGTGCGCGCGCCGCGACGGTTGAACAAGACGTTGCAGCTCTGCGGGCGGAAGTCGCTGCGCTGGCTGCACTGGTGAAGGGGGAAAAGGAATGACACCTACTCAGGTAAACCATGGTTGGCGTGCCACCGCACGAACGGCGTTCGCGGTGCTCATCGGCTTGCTGTCGGTACTTCCGGTCGTGCTTGCCACTACCGGACTGGATACCACCGTGTACGGCGCTCAGGTGCTCGCGGTAGCGGCTGCGGTAACCCGCGTGCTGGCTATGCCAGTGGTGAACCAGTTCATTCAGGTGTGGCTGCCGTGGCTTGCTGCGGCGCCGGGTGCACCGACCGGCCGACACGCAGAGTAACCCGTGGAACAGCACCCCTGGGTGTTGTGGGCGGGTGTGGTGGCCGCTGTCATTGCGATAGCGGCCACCGCTTTGCCCAAGGTGCGCGAAATGTTCCGCCCGATCTACACATTTTGGGTTGAGCGGGATATCAGGCGCATCGAGAGGCAACTACGACTGGACACGGCACGGGATCTTTTGAGCGACTATCGGGCAGGGGCGTTGTCGGCGCAACTGACGGCCGTTTCGGCGCAGGTGGAAAACCTCGCGCGTGCGCGTTCTGAGGACGCTGAACGGCATGAACGGCAACGGCGAGAAGATCGCACCAGGCATGAATTGGAAATGGCGGAGTTGACGCGCCAGCTTGCAGAAGCGCGGGCGGAAATCGCAGCCCTGCGTACCGAGCTTGCGCAGTATAGGGGCGTAGGACATGGGGAACAGCGATATCGGGCGTACGGCGCCACGCCGCAAATTGATACTTAACACAGGCGAAGATTTCGAGTGGACTTTAGTACTGACCAACGGCACGTTTCCGCCCGGTATGGAGATGTTCATTCATCTACGAAACGGTGCAGACGGTGCATGGGCTGATAAGTGGCCGTACGCCTTGGCGGGGAACACGGCAACCATTGTCGTTCAATCCGAGATAGCCGACCTGATACCAGACGGGATGGACTTTCGGCTCACCGCAAAAGAAACCAACGTCAGTCCGACGCGGGAGAAGCACATTTGCATTGGGGTTGTGAGGAGGGTGGGTAAATGAGTTTGGAGGCTATCGAGCCTGACGTTTTGGAGCTCGGCGACGTGCAGCAACGCGAGGGTGATTTGCTGCTTCCGGTTATCGGCCCGGCTGGTCCGCAAGGCGCGAAAGGCGACAAGGGTGACAAGGGCGACGCCGGAAACGTCGGTGCACCAGGTGCCCAGGGACCGAAGGGCGATAAGGGTGACAAGGGCGATACCGGGGATGTCGGCCCGAAGGGGGATGGCCTCCGGATAGATGGGCAAGTCACCACCTACGCCGAGTTGCCGACCTCCGGACTCGCGACGGGCGATGTGTGGCTTGCTGGCGGCAAGCTGTACCGCTGGGCTGGTGCGTGGCCTGCGGAGGCTGCCGGAACCCCCGTGCAGGGCGCGAAGGGCGACAAGGGCGATGAAGGCGATAAGGGTGACACGGGTAGCGCGGGTGCACCCGGCGCGGCGGGCGCTGACGGTGCACCCGGTGCGACCGGCCCGAAAGGCGACAAGGGCGACAAGGGCGATACCGGTAGTCAAGGCGCGCAGGGTATTCCGGGTACGCCGGGAGCTGCTGGGGCAGATGGTGCAACCGGCGCGACGGGACCGAAGGGCGACAAGGGTGACAAGGGTGACCCTGGCGGGCCGACCCGACCGACTACGCGGCTGATGACCTTCGGCAACGGCGGGATGGATCAAACCGTGGCCGGGAACCTTTCCGCCGCAACGCAATGGGGTATCCGTATCCCTGTTCGTCTTCCTGTCACACCGACCCGTGCGCGGCTGCGGCTGCGCAACTACGGCATGACCAACGTCGCGAGCGTGAATCTGACCGGTAAAGGCATCATCATGGGGACTCACACCCTTGACGGTTCCGGAAACGGTACGGGCAACTTCGCGGGTGCAACTGCGACAACGATCGTTGCCGGTGATTTCACGATTCCGGGTGACGGCAGCTACTACACGTCTCCCTGGTTCAACATGGCGGGCAATACTGATCTGTTGTTCGCGATCGGCTACATGATGGCGTCGACTGCGATGAAAACCACGATCGGGCAATGCTTTATCTGGAACACGTCGGCGGCAGCGTTGAACCCCGCAACGACGGGTGGGACTGTGCCCGCTGGCATCCCGTTGGATTTCCTCATCGAGTACGAGGTACCGGTAGCGTCCAATGCGTCAGCGTGGTTGTTCATCGGTGACAGCATCGAGGAGGTTGTTACCGGTCCGCAGGGAACGTCGGCGAGTTCGATCGTGCCGATTCCGATCCATCAGTGCCAGCCGCAACGGTGGGCTGCCGCGAACAACACTCTTGTCCAGAATCTTTCGATGGCTGGCGTTACTGCGGCGGTGTTCGCAGACCCCGCGAGCTTTCCGGAGTTCTGGTCTCGACAGAATATTGTTGCCGCGAACCTTGACGGGGCGATCATCTCGGTAGGCTCCAACGATGTCTTTCCGGGTGGTCGCACGCTGGCGCAGTATCAGGCTGACATTCAGAAAATCGTCACCAAGGTCAAACAGCTGATTGGTTACGATAAGCCGATCTACTTCGGCAACATCATTCCTCGTAACGACAGTTCTGCGAAAAACACTGTCCGGCTGCAAGCTAACGCGTGGCTCGCGACGCTGCCGTTTGGTGCGAAGGGGTGCATTGATTTCGATGTTGTGATGCGTCAGGGCAGTTCGACAACCACACTCGATCCGGTCAAGACTGTCGACAACATCCATCCGAGCTATGCCGGTGTCGACGCGATGGTGTCCAAGCTAGCCATGTCGATTGCGACCGCTGTTGCCGCACCACCGGCTAGCCCGTGGGTGGTGATGACGCAGGCCCAATACGACGCGCTGAACGGTGCCCGCGATCCGAACCAGCTGTATGTGATTGTGGGGTGAGCGATGCCGGTACGCGCAGGTGATACCAACCCCGCGAAATACTATGTGGGAGACGCGATTCCGTCCGCTGTGTATTGCGGTGACCTATTGGTGTGGCCGATCTACCCAGCGGTGGGCATGAACAAGTCCGGGACACATACGGTCACAACCTCGTTCGCCGATGTGGCCGGATGGGTAGTCGACCCTGAGCGCCCCGGTTCTGCTCTGTCCGGAACCACGGGACTTGTTGTGCAGCAGGGGAAATCGGGCGCGAAGATCACTGCCAGCCTGTTCGGCACGAATCCCGGTTTCAATGCGGCCACGTTGCAGCTGCGCGCGACTGTCAACAATGCCGTGGTCGGCGCCGCTGGTACGGCTGTGTCACTGCCGGGGTTCAACGGCACGGGCACGGCGGAGCTGACCGTTACGGGGGTGAACGTCGCGGTTGGTGATGTGGTGCGCCTGCAAGCGGTCGCGTCGGCCGGTTTGGACGCCACGGCTCCCGGTTGGGTGCGTGTGTCCTAGACGAGTGCAAAATGCCCTCCAGATTCGTTCTGGGGGGCATTTTTGGCGTCTCTAGGGCGTCGGGTTGCCTCGCTGGCATGACGGGGTGTGGCGGGGCGCTCCGCTGGCACTCGGCGTCGCTGGTTGTTCCGGGGTGAGCATCCGGAAGACTCGAAGCGCCTCAGCGATCTTCCCGGCTGCGTGCTCGAGCTGTTCCGGGGGCAGGTACTTCCCGAACGCAGCGGCGTCGAGTAGCTGATCACGGACGTTTTCGAGGTTCATGGTTGCCCATTGGCGAGGGGAGAGAGGAGACATGTACCGACGATACCGCGCGTCGAACGGATGTTCGAGTGCGCCGTCCGGCGCTGTGATTGTCGGTGCGTATCGCGTGCCCTTCAACGGATGCGGTCCTGGCCTCGTTCCGTTCCGAGTCCCGCCGCGCGTCCCCCGCGCACGACTTGAGGGGGGTCCTGCTGGCGCCGTCGCTCGACCTCGGCCGGACTCACCGGGGTCTGACCTAATCCCATGATCTTCTGGACTTGGTCGGGGACGTTGCGCGCGTCCATCTCCTTCCGGTTGGCCTCGATCTGTTGGGCATGGGCTTCTTGTGTCTTGGCCTTATCGGCAGCGTCGGCAACCTCCGGAGTAGGCCGTTCCCCGATCTCAACAACCGGTTGCTCTCGCGGCAGGTTAGGTACCGGAAACGGGAACTCCCGCACGGCCTTTTCGGCAGCCTCACGGGTAACCCGATCACGCTCGGACTCCGGCGCTCTAGCCCGGTCAGCCGTAGGCGCTTCAACTCGTCGGAGCTGATCGGGTGCAGGGAACTCCAACGCCACCCGCCTAGCCGCGAGCTCGGCGGCGGCTCTGGCGCGGTCGGCTTCCTCCCGTGCCTTCACGATCGCCCTGATCTTCACAAGCCGGGCACGGGCGCGCTCTTTGCGGTCACGTATCTTCGCTAGCGCCGCGATCCTGTCACGCCGCTTCTGTAACTCCTGCGCCTTCTCCTCGCGCGCTTTCTCGCCAACGCCCGGCAATTCAAGCTGCTTGCCTTGCTTGGACAATTCAACTTGCCTGGTCCGCTCCAAATCTTGGCCTATTGCCCAAATGGCGCGGGCTTCCGTGCGTGAGATGATTCTATGCGTGAACTGGTCGGGGAAGTCCCTTCGCAATCCGTCGATCAGCTTTTGGCATTCTTTTGAGATCAGCTCGCCCTCAACCGAACGCAAGGTGTGGTGGTTGATCTCGCCTCTTTCGAGGAGTTCGCGAACTCCTCGGAGCTGCTTTTCGTCTTTTCGTCCTTCGATCCGACCAGATTTTTCTTCGATCGAATCGGTGCGACTGCGGTCGCGCTCATCTTTGATTTTGTCGAACTCGATCCGTTCCGTGCGACCCTTATCGTCTCGGAATTCGTATTTGCGAGATCCCTGTGTATATCCGTGTTCGCGGTCGTGAAAAAACCTGTCGGTGCCGCGCTCGAATATCTTGCCGCGCTCATGGTTCGGGACCTGGTCGCGATCCTGGCTGTAGCCATCACTCATCAGGGCGCCTAGGAGTTACATCAGGTTATAGTATTTTCGGCGCAGGTCGGCGGTAATATGAATGAAGCCGTCACCGTACTCGATATTGTGATCGATCATGGAATCGATGTAATCGAACACCGAAGACTCATCCTCGTCGCCGTCGTAATCCACGTACCGCAACGCCGGATTGACACCGCCACTATAGAATGATTTGTCGGGACCATATTCGGTATGATCTACCCATTCGCCACCCACATATTGCATGAAACACGCTCCGAGGAAGCAAATAAAAGCGTCGGTCATGTCCTGGTTTTCGGGCCGGTACGGCGCTTCCGAATCTGGGAACAACTCCCGGCACAGATCGTTCAAGCGTTGCAGTTCCGGGGAATCCTCCGGCCACAGGTCAGCTGGCAGCCGATCCAATCCCGCATAGTCAAGGAACTTCCGCACCTGCGCCGCGTGTCGATCCGTGTCGGACCACTTACCCCACTCGGTCCGCTCCACACCGAGATCCATGGTCAGTTGCTCGTCGTCACCCACGTTTGCCCCTCTCGTCACGTCCCGAACAGCTCAGTGTCTCGCCTGCACGGGTCAAGATACAAGCATCACCGTGCCTGCCCTCACTGCTGGCGGCTCGGCTTGCCGTCTGGAATCTGGGTGACGCGGAGGATGAATCGACCGGTGGGCGTCTGGACCTGAAACCCCCACTGGTTGACCCACTCGAAAGGCATGCCGCAGTGCTTCCACACCAGCACTGCCGCTACCAGGCAGGCCCAGCAGACATCTAGAGGGCCGCGAGTGAGGATGTGGCCTTCGTACGGGCTGCTGGGCACGGCCGGAACCATCTCGAATGTATAGCCGTCGTTCACGTCTGAGCCACGGCCCGCACTCGCCACAGCGCGATCTTTTCGCGAACTATGGTTTCCACAACCGTCATTTGCCTTTTATCCCTATCCCACCAAGCATGACCAATCGAGTCTCAGGCAAGTCGGGGCGAAGCCATTCCTGTACTGGCACCACCCCAGGTTCGAACAACTCGAAGCCACTGAATAAAGCCTCTGTCTGTGCTGCGGTCCGAAACTCGACTTGTGCTGACGTGCCGTTGGTGCCGGTGAGCACCTGGAGTACCTCGGGGGAGGAATCAAGAGAACCGTGAGCGATCGCGAGGTAACTACCTGGTGCCATCTGATCGCGGAAGGCTGCGATGATCCCGGCCGGGTCCTCGGCGTCCATCACGTAATGCAGCACACCGATGAGCGTGATAGCTACTGGCTCGTTGAAGTCGATCAGGGTGTGATTTTCCAGCAGATCGAGGATGTTGCGCGGATGGCGGATGTCGCCCAATAGTGCTGTGACACCGTCTGCCTTGGCCAGCAGCGCATCACAATGCGCATGCACCACCGGGTCGTAGTCGACATACACCACACGCGCCGACGGCTCGATCTCCTGAGCTGCCTCATGCACGTTGGGCGAGTTGGGGTACCCGGAGCCCAGATCGACAAATTGCCGGATACCGGCATCTGCGGCCATCTGTACCGCTTTGAGCCCGAAACTCCGGGTGAACCAAGCCAGGGTCTTGAGTTCGGGTGCGCCAGAGAGCAATTCATCGCCCATGTCGCGGTCGATCTCGCGATTATCTTTTCCGTCCAACAGATAGTCATAAATTCGGGCAGAGTTCAGCCGACCATGCTCGAACGGTTGCGGCGTTCGGTTGTCGTCTGACGCGGCGCGCTGGCGACCAGGGCCGAAGTCAACGTAGTCCGAAACCCGCGCACTGCTAGCCGCATTCGAATTCGGGTCTGGATCGCGGCTCACTGGTTGCACCTGTCTGTCGCGCGCTCGCGAGCGGTGGTCAGTTCGGCAAGGATCGACATACCCGCGATGTTGGGGGTAAGGGGAATGGTGGTGTCGGTGTCGAGGTGATACAACGTCATTCCGGGCGCTGGAAATGTTCTCGCGTACCAAGCCGTAATGAAAGCGGCCGTCGTGTCGGTGGCGGGGTCGATATACGCGTGAAATCCGTTGTTGGTTAGCGAGATTCCGACCGTGGGCAGCGGCGGGGCAGTGATGAGCGCTTGCCATGGCATTACGTCGTGATCATCGAAGCTCACTTCAGCAAGGGTGTAGGGGAAACGCTGGCGGACTGTGTGGCGAAACTTCTGCGTCCTGAGGCGTGTGGTCTTGATGTTCTCGCGGGGTTCGTCCGGCGCGGAGATCACGTACTCGGGGACGTGTCCGCGAGCGCGAGCCATTTTCACGGGGTTGAACTTGCGCAGTGCAGCCGCGCGCGCCTCATACGCTATCGGGGCATGCTGTTCGGCGCGAGTGCGCCTGATAGTGGCGGAGTCCACCAGGCCGAGCCGCGCCAGCTCGGTCATAGACGCTTTGCGGTGTCGGCAACACTCGGGGTGTGTTTCGTGACTGCGGAATACACTCCAGACCGCTCGAATGTCTTGCATCTCGAATGGATCGAGGTGACAGGACGTTAGAGGACATGCCCCCTGGCAATCGTCGTCGTCTTCCAAACCCATGTCAGGAGACCTTTCGGTAATTGTAGTAGCGGGCAGGGTTAAGCCGATCGCTTCAACGTGCAGGCGGCATCGCGAATCTCTTCGACGGTCCATTGACCGGTCGTGTAGTCGAGTGCGTCCACTACCGGCCGGAGACTGTTGAGCCGCGACTCTTCGAGTGGCTGAGTCACATCAAAGAACGCGGCTTCAACCGCTACCCAGAGGTCTTTATGATCAGGAAATCTTTCTTCCACCCATGGAAGTTGCGGCCGGTCTTCTCCCTGCCAGAAATACACGACGCCTCGCGCGCCCCTCCCGATATCGGCTATCGAACCGTCGATTTCGATACGGTAGGCGGGACCAGGATTCCGCAGAACGGCTAGCGATTCCATCCAGATGCGGTTGTGTTCAATCCACCAAACGGCTTCGCCGCTCTTTGTCGATGTGATATGCAGCGTCATTGCCTTCCGATTCTTTCTCTGTGTTTGAGGGTTAGGTGCGGGCGGTCATCTCGCCGCCACGGTGTCGAAGGACCTGCCGAGCTTGGCCCCGGTGCACGCGCTGAGCGCGTCAAGTACCAGGACGCCGGAGGGCCGGAAGTCGTTGCATGGTGCCGTCACCCAATGCGGCAGGTCCCTGGTCGCTTCTATGGGAGATGGCAAGGTAATGGCCGCGCCGGGCGGAACAAGGCTCACGTTCAGGTGGAACAGGTCGTAGAACAGTTGCGTGTCGTCGGGAGCTATGTCTGGCTGAACAAGGAACATCCACCGCCGTGATTGCGGATGCAACGTGATCGGGACTTCCGGAGTTTTCCGCCGCAACAGGTGCGTTCTCACTCTGTCGCCGAGATGGGCAGGCATTGTGAGCGCTCCAACGCGCCAAGCGGGCACCAGGATTCGGCCCGCCGGAGGTTCGACGCTGGCGGGCAGTCCGCATACCGACCGGTAGTACTGACACCTGCTCGTTGGTGTGTCGCCAAAGGGTGTGCGGGACATAGGGTTAGACCTCTGATCGCAGTGGCGGGCAGTTAGGTGCGCCCGGCCCTAGCGATTGGAAGGGTTAGGGTGACTCGGTCCGAAGCGAGGCACCTACCGGGCACGTGTCTAGAAGACACGCCGAAGTGCCCGTTTTGGGACAAGAACTTGGGAATCCCAGAATTTGCCTGTTTTCCCAGCACAGTTCCCGCTCGGCATGCCACGATTTCCCGGAGTGGGAATTTCAACGACCCAGAGAGGGAATCCTTGTCGGCAGATGATGAAGGCGGCAGCACACTCCCGCGTCGATGGCTCGGTCGACACCTACGGGAGGCACGCGAAGCGATCGGCATGACCTTGGTTGAAGCAGCAGAACTGATGGAGTGGGGTAAGAGCACCCTGCAACGGTTGGAGAAGGGACAAACCGAGCGCGTCCGTGTCCACGACATTCGCCTGATGTGCGAGGTGTACCAATTGGACGAAGAGAAGACGGCGGACCTTCTAAGGCTCGCCGAACAGACTGCGTTGAAGTCGTGGTGGCACGAATACGGAGCACTCATCACGCCAGCGTTCGACGTGTACATGGGGCTGGAGTCCTCTGCGCGCTCGCTCGCTCAGTTCCAGCCGTCAGCCGTTCCGGGTCTGCTCCAGACTGCGGACTATGCCCGGTCGCTCGATGTCCTGTACTTCCCCAACGACCTTCCCGAGGAGATCAACCGACGTGTTGAGATTCGTAGCCGTCGTCAAGGTCTGATCACTCGAAGGACCAAGGCAGCGACCTACACGGCAGTCCTGCACGAAGGTGTGTTGCGAACCGTTATCGGGTCGCGGGATGTAATGGCCGCTCAGCTGCGACATCTCGCGGACCTGGGTTCCAACACGAACGTGGACATCCGTGTACTGCCGTTCTGGGCGGGGCTGCCGGTGGGCTTGTCGACCGGACCGTTTCTGATACTCGACTTCGAGAAGGACAGGAAGGGTCGGCCGGATGAACCAAGCATCGTTTACGTGGAGAGCTTCACGGGCGGCATCTTCCTCGAGAAGGTGCACGACGTCAGCAGGTACCGTGAGGCGTACATGGTCCTTCAGCGTGCCGCGCTGGATGTCCAACGAAGTAGGGATCTGTTGCGAGAAGTAGCGAAGGAGCACGCGCGTGAACGCTGACCTATCCGGGGCGAAATGGTTCACGAGTAGCCACAGCGGCGGGGGTCAAGACTGCGTCGAGGTCGCGTTCCATGGTGGGATTGTTGGAGTCCGTGACTCGAAGAACCCGACCGGCCCGGCGCTGGTCTTCACTCCAAGCGAGTGGGCCGCGTTCACCGCTGGCGTGGTCGAGGGTGAGTTCAACCCTCCAGCTTGATGTGACAAAGAAAAGCCCCAGACTCTTTACAGGTCTGGGGCTTTCGTCATCTCTGGTCGCCCCTACGACACGTCCGCTTCTGTGATGCCAACCTCGGCGGTGCCCAACGGGGTCAGGCTTCCGCCTGCGCTGGCGAATCCGACCCGGAACCACATCGTTGACCGTGTGCCGTCCGTGGTCACCACGTCGGCGGGCATGATGACTTCCAACGCGGTCGGGAACTTGGGGGTACCGAAGTTCACTGCGGTATATCCACTTCGGCTGACCTGCCCCGTGATCACTCCTCGCGCGGTGGCAACCATCTCGGATTTTGCGTTGCTGTCACTGGGCGCGGTCGTGGCCGACGCGGGCGCCGGACTGCTGCTCTGGTCGGTGGAGCAACCCGCGAGGGCAATCAGGAGTGCGGCAGCGATGGCGGCGCGGCGGATGGTCATGAGTTCCCCCTGGGTGGTGAGTGTCGCCCGTCAATCGTGTTGGGCCGCTAGCACGTTACCCCTGATCTCGCGTGGGATCGCGATGTCCCACGTGGGTTTGGACATGGGACGCGGGGTGTGCACACTAGGCCACACCCCGCATCAATCCGCACCAATCGGGTACGGCATCGTCGCTGCTAGTGGATGGTTTCCTTTCCTTGTATTGACTGGTCAGAGAGGGTTTGGTATGGACGAACTCCCTTGGACTCATAATCC
>NZ_BJXA01000061.1 GCF_007990755.1 Nocardia ninae NBRC 108245
GGTCGTGGTCGGCGCCGGCATCGCGGGCCTGGCGGCCGCGACCGGCCTGGTCGAGCGCGGCTGCCGGGTAGCGGTGGTCGAGCGTGAGCGCTACCTCGGTGGACGCGTCGGCGGCTGGACCGAACAGCTCCCCGACGGCACGCCGGTGGGGATGAACCGCGGCTTCCACGCCTTCTTCGCGCAGTACTACAACCTGCGAAAGTTGCTGGCGCGCAGCGATCCCCAGCTGCGACAGCTGCGCGGGCTGGAAGACTATCCACTGGTCGACGCCCACGGTCGCCGCGACACCTTCCGTGGCCTGCCCCGCACGCCACCCTGGAACGCGCTGGCGTTCGCGCTGCGCAGCCCCACCTTCCGGCTGCGCGACCTCGTCCGGATGGACCCGCGTGCCGCCGCGCCGTTGGCCGCGGTATCGGTGCCCGACATCTATCATCGGCTCGATCACCTGGACGCGGAAACGTTCTTGCGCCGCATCAACTTTCCGGAAGCGGCCCGGCATTTGGCGTTCGAGGTGTTCTCGCGCAGCTTCTTCATCGAACCGCGGCGCATGTCCGCAGCCGAGCTGGCCGCCATGTTCCACATCTACTTCCTCGGCTCCAGCGAAGGGCTGGTCTTCGATGTGGCACAGGACAATTTCGATGTCAGCCTGTGGACGCCGCTCGCGGAATATCTAACCGCGCCGGAGCGGCCCGGCACCGTCCGATTCCACACAGGCGTGTCCGTCGAGCGGATCGACAGCGACGGCGACGGATTCCGGGTGGTCGACGACACCGGTGCGGTCTTGACCGCCGATGCTGTCGTGCTGGCCACCGACGCAGGCGGCCTGCAACGTGTCGTCGCCGCGTCCCCAGAGCTCGGTGACGACGAATGGCGTTCGCAGATAGCCGGATTGGCACTGGCCCCGGCCTTCGCAGTACTGCGGCTCTGGCTGGATCAGCCGGTGCGCGCCGATCGGACCTGCTTCCTCGGCACCGGCGACATGGACCCGCTCGACAACATCAGCGTGCTGGATCGCTACGAACGACAAGCGGCGGACTGGGCCGGGAAAACCGGCGGCAGCGTCGTCGAACTACACGCATACGCGGTGCCCGAGACGACACCCGCGGCGCAGGCCAAGGTGCGCAAAGAGCTGCTGGCGCGACTGCATGCCATGTACCCGGAGACCGCCGCCGCGAACATCGTGGGGGAGACGATGCTGTGGCGGCAGGATTGCCCGCGCTTCTCGCCCGGCGACTTCGCTACCCGCCCAGGCGTTGTCACGCCGCATCCGCGGTTGGTGCTGGCGGGCGACGGAATACGCGTCGATCTACCGGTCGCCCTGATGGAACGCGCCGCGACCACCGGCTGGCTGGCCGCCAATTCCCTCCTGCGCCAATGGAATGCGGCGGGGCACCGGCTGGAATCGGTGCCCGCTCAGGGTCGTTCGGCGCTGTTGCGCGCCCTGGCTACTCGCGAAAGGCAGACTCGGTGAAAATCTCACCCTTGCAGCGATTCGCGCCGGAGAAGTGGTCGCGGCAGCGGCCGACCTACCAGGACGCGGACCCCGGCCTGATCTCGGCGGCGCTGCGTTGGTCGCAACAGCGTCCCTCCGGCAACTGGTATGTCATCGCCGCGAGCCGGGCGATCCGTCGTGATCGCCCCTTCGCCACCACGGTGGGCGGCCGCGAGATCGTCGCCTGGCGTGCTGATTCCGGCGCGCTGCACATCGGTCCTGGTGCGTGCCCGCATCTGGGTGCGCCCCTGGCTTCCGCCGAGGTCGAGAACGACGCGCTGATCTGCCGCTGGCATGGTCTGCGGGTCGGTGCCGGCGACAGCGCCTCGCGCTGGTGCCCGTACCCCGGCTACGACGACGGGGTGCTGGCCTGGGTGCGTCTGGATGCGGTCGGCGGTGAGGAGCCGACCGACGCGCCGGTGCTCGGTGCGCGCCCCGCCGACACCACCGTGCACGCGGTGACCCGGCTGGTCGGGGTGTGCGAGCCGCGCGACATCATCGCCAATCGGCTCGACCCCTGGCACGGCGCATGGTTCCACCCGTATTCGTTCGCGCGCCTCGACGTGACGCGGACACCGCCACGCGACGGCATCACCGAGGAGAACCACGCATTCCTGCTGACGGTGACCTTCCGCGTGACCCGCAGTCTCGGCGTGCCGGTGGCGGCCGAGTTCCGCTGTCCCGACCCGCGCACCATCACGATGCGGATCCTCGACGGAGAAGGCGCCGGTAGCGTGGTCGAAACGCACGCCACCCCGATGGGTTCTGGCCCCGACGGCCGGGCACGCACGGCAGTGATCGAGACGGTGATCGCGAACTCCGACCGTCCCGGCTTTCGGCACGCCCATCGAGCGCTGCCGGTGTTACGCCCGTTGATGAACCGCGCCGCGACGCGGCTGTGGCGCGACGACATGGACTACGCGGAACGTCGCTACCAGCTGCGCACTCGTCAGAACTGAGTCGGTCGGCGGCAACGGGGCATGCCGTCGATGTGTAGGTCGTCGCGGTCCGGGTACTGCCCGAAGGTAAGTGCGATGCACGAATGATGCATTACACCTGTGCTCGTGCAGTCTGTGAGCCGGAAAACCAGGAGGTAGCGATGAGCACCATCACCGAGTCGGTCGACGTCCATGTCCCCATCACTCGTGCGTACAACCAATGGACGCAGTTCGAGTCGTTCCCCGCTTTCATGCAGGGCGTGGAGGAGATTCGGCAGATCGACGACACCCACACCCACTGGGTGACCGAGATCGCCGGTGTGACACGGGAATTCGACGCCACCATCACCGAGCAGCATCCGGATGAGCGGGTGGCCTGGAAGTCCGACAGTGGCCCCGAGCATTCCGGGGTGATCACCTTCCACCGGCTCGACGACAACACCACGCGGGTCACCGCGCAGATGGACATCGACCCCGACGGCTTCGTCGAGCATGCCGCCGACAAACTCGGCCTGCTGAATCACCGGATCAAGGGCGACATGCAGCGGTTCAAGAGGTTCATCGAACAGCGCGGCCAGGAAACCGGTGCTTGGCGTGGGGATGTTGCCCGGCCGGACGCCTGAGCGGTAGTCCGGTAGCCGCATGCGGCGCAGTGGTGGCGATTACGAAACCACCACTGCGCCTGCGGCATTGGTATCAGCTGAGGGACAGGCAGCCCTGGAAGGTCTGGAAGTCTCCGGCGAATCCGACACCACCGCTGCACGTCGGCCCGGTAACGCCGGTGACCGTCACGGTCGCGCCCGGACCGGCGATACCGATCGAAAGGCCCGGGCGCACACCGGAGGTATCGACGGTTGCGCCGGGGCCGATGGCGATGGCCGCGGGACCGGACAGTGCCATGGACGACGAGGTCGCGCGCCCGCCGTTCTGGGCGATGGCGAGCGACAAACTCGTGGCATCCGCGTCGGCGGCGGCGGTGCCGTCGAAGCCGTACGCGGCCGCCGCGCCGCCCGCCTCGCTGGTTGCCGAGCAGCGCGCGTTCGACTGTGCTGCGGAGGTAGCGCTGGCACCCGGTGCGGGGCAGGCTGTTTCGGCCGCCGCGGCAGTGGGAGCGGTGAGCGCTAACGCGGCAACGACAGGGCCCGCGCCGAGGAGCGCGAGGCCGGTCCGGCGGATCGAGGACGAGATATTCATGGTGCTCTCCTGTGCTGACCGCCGGGCCGGGGAGATTCGTCCGGGGCGCGGCGATCCGAGGTTCGATGAGGCGGTTTTCGATTGCTGCCGCCGGGCATTACCGGAACGGCGCACCGCCACTCTACCCAAAATGATGCACAAGCGATGCGCTATGTCGTTAGTTCCAGGCGTAGAAGTACATCCGCCGGGTGATGGTCTCGACCAGGGTGCCGCTCGGGTCGCGGAGTTCGGCCACGCCCACGTTGCGCTCGTCCCGGCCGGCGAAGAACGGGGCGCTGTCGGGCCGGACGGTGATCGGGTGCTGGCGCCACCGGGTTTCACCGTCGCAGATCACCGCCGAGGTGGTCAGCGAGCCGGTAGCCGTCGGTCGGCCCGGCTCGACCGCAGTGAGGCGCACAGTCAATGTCCACCGCTGTTGTCCTTTGGGACACCGCACGTCGATATAGGCATTGGCCTTACCCGCGGACACGTAGATGTCGTCGTGCAGCCAGACCGCCTCGGCTTGCGCCGCAGGCAGCGGCACCGCCCCGAGGAACGCGGCCACCAGGAGCGCAGTCACCGAAGTCATCGCATCAACCCTTCAGAAAAGCTTGCAGCGGAACGTCTTTCAACGGAAAGTGGGGGCGGGCAGCTGCCCACCCCCACTCGGGACGTAGTCATCGATCGATGTCAGCGCTCTGCTGCGGGACGCGGCGTCGCGGCGGTGCCGGGCGGGTTGTCGGCGTTGGCGTAGGTCTGCATCGAATCAGCGATCGCACCGGTGTTCACGGTCAGCGCCGTGTTGTTGATGTTGGCGGTGGTGTCACAAGACCGGTGGTAGCAGGGGTCGTACGGACGGCCCGCGGTGCCGCCGAACATCTGCTGCTCCTGACGTGTCTTGATGCCCTCCGCGCCGGTGAACAGGCCACCGACCGCGATCCCGGCCCGCAGGAACGGCCCGTAATCCGAGCGCCCGTCGAGGGGCGTGCGGACGTGGGACAGACCACGGGAATCGAAGTAGCGGTTGAAGTTCTGCTCGATCTGCGCGGATCCGGCCGGCCCGCCGCTGCCGTTGTAGATCTTGTAGGCGAAGTTCGTCGAGCCGATCATGTCGAAGTTCAGGTAGAGCCGGAGCTTGCTGCGCTCGGCTGCGGGCAGGTTCGACACGTAGTACTTCGAGCCGATCAGGCCGAGTTCCTCAGCGCCCCACCAGGCGAAGCGGACCTTGTTCTTCGGCTGGAGTGTGGCCATTTGCAGCGCCACCTCGAGCAGTCCCGCGCTGCCGGAACCGTTGTCGTTGATGCCGGCACCCGCACGCACGGAATCGAGATGCGCACCCGCCATCACGACCTTGTTCGCGTCGCCGCCCTTGCTCTCCGCCAGCACATTGTGCGTGGTGGCGGGCAGGCTCTCGGTGTCGGTCTTCAAGCGCACGACCGGCTTCGCCGCGGTGGCGAGGTCTTTGCCGACGGTGTAGCTCGCGCCGACCACCGGCACTTTGATGCCTTTCTCGTCGAGGGGCTCGGTGAAGGTGTCGGTCCGGCCCGCCTGACCCTCATTGAAGATGATCACGCCGGAAGCGCCTGCGGCCTGGGCATTTCGGGCCTTGTCGGCGAAGGTGCAGGTACCGCGTTGCAGCAGGGCGATATTGCCGCGGGTGAATTTGGCGAAGTCCGCGGCCTCGCAACCGGAGGTCGAGGTGTCCGGCTGCGGACCGGGCGTCAGCACCAGATCGACACCCTGGACCGGCGCCTTCGTATCACCCGAACCCGAATAGGTCGCCGTGGCGAAGTCGCCGATCTCGCTGCGGTTCGGCGGGGTCGCCTTGTACGTCGTCGGGGCGGCCGGTGCTTCCTTCGCCAGCACCGCCGTCGTCCGTTCCTGGAAGGCTTGGAAGGTGAACGGCTGCAAGGTCACCGTGTAGCCCGCGCGGCGGAGTTCGCCGGCCACGTAGTCGCGGGAGGCGTCGTAACCCGCGGTGCCCGCGGCGCGCGTGCGGCCGTTGGCGTTGGCGATGCTCTGGAACTTCTCCAGGTGCTGGTTGACGGCGGCCGCTTTGATCTCATCGGCTATTTGCCGTTCGGGCGGCGCGCCCGGCTCGGCATACACCGACCCGGCCATCGCGAGCGATAGCGCGAGCGGCACCGCGGCGGCTACTGCGATAACTTGACCGGCTCTGACTCTGCGAAAGGTGTGGGACATTTCGAATTCCTCCAAACGGACGGATAAATCCCGATGGCCGGAGATTAAGCCTGTCTGTCGGTTCGGTAAAACCCCAGTTGAGAGTGGGGAAGGGGGGTGGCTCGGCTGTCGTGCGGCGCGGGCTTTCAGCGCTGAATCAGCTACCGGATAATTTCGGAGCCGGCATTGCGTTCCGCATGGGGAGAGCAGTTCCCTTTTGCGGTCGGCTTACGATGGGCGGCATGGTTCCAGGTGATCTCGCCTCCGGTGGCAGAGTGCTGGACCTGCATCGGTTGCAGCAGTTCCTGGCCGTGGCGGAGCTGTCGAGTTTCACGTCCGCGGCGGCGGCGCTGCACATCACCCAGCAGGCGTTGAGCAGTTCGGTTCGTCAGCTGGAGAAGCAGTTGCGGGTGGAGCTGTTCGATCGCAGCGGTCGTCAACTGGTTCTCACCGACGCGGGCGAAGTGTTGCGCGACGGCGCGCGGGCGCTGTTGGCGGCGTCGGATGCGCTGTATCGCCGGACATATGAGGCGGGTATCGCGGCACCGCCCGCCTTCGTTGTCGGTCATACGCCCGCGATCACCGCGGACGAGGTGTACGACCTGATCGAGCCGGTGCGGGCGGCGCGGCCCGATGTGTCGGTCACGGTGCGGCAGCTGTTTCCGGATGCCATCGCGGCCGCCCTGCACCAGGGCTCGGTCGACGTGGCATTGCGGCGCGGTGTCGCGAGTCCGGCCGACCTGGCGTCGGCGGTCATCGCCTACCACCCGGTTCGCGTCGCGGTCGCGCGGACGCACCGGCTGGCCGATCGCACGGCCGTCACGGTGCGCGACCTCCAGGACGAGCAGATCGTCATCTGGGCGCCGCCGGGGGCGTCGTATTACACCGACTTCATCCTGAGTACCTGTCGGCGTGCGGGTTTCGAACCACGGTTCGTCGTCAACCACATCCAGGGCACGCCGCCGGTGACCGCGGTGGTCGGCACGGATCACGTCGCCATCGTCACGGCGCCCGCGGGGCAGGCGCTGGGTGGTCGCGTGCAGGTCGTCGATCTGAAGGAGGGGCCGGTGGCCGCGACACAGGCGCTGTGGTTGCCGCACACCACCTCCGACCTGCGTGACCTGCTGTTCAGTACGCGCGCCGACGGCTGACCGCCCGGTTGTCGGACAGTCAGCCGTCACTTGGCCAGGTGTTGCCTCAGCGGGTGGTGTACCCGCCGTTGGCGAGGATGGTCTGGCCGGTGATCCACCAGCCGTCGCCGACCAGGAACTCCACCAGCGGGGCGATGTCCTCGATCTTGGTCAGGCTGTTGCCGAGCGCCTGCGACTTGTGGAACTCGACCCGCTCCGGCGTTTCCTGGCCGTAGAAGAAGGGGGTATCCATCGGGCCGGGGGCGACGGTGTTGACCGAGATCAGCCGCGGCGCGAATTCCTTGGCCGCCGCGCGGGTGAAGTGCTCCACCGGCGCCTTGCCGCCCGCGTAGGTGGAGTAGCCGTCGGTGAACGCGGCGAGCAACGAGGTGACCACGGTGACGATGCGGCCGTTGTCGTTGAGCCGCTTGCCCGCTTCCTTCAAGAAGAAATAGGCGGACTTGGCGTTGATCGCGAACATCGAGTCGTATTCTTCCTCGGTCGTCTCGATGATCGGCTTGCGCAACACCTTTCCGACGGTGTTCACCGCGATATCCACGCCGCCGAACGCGTCCACCGCCACCGCGAACAGCTGCTCGACATTCCCCGGAATCGTCAGATCCGCCTGGAATTTCACCGCTTTGGCACCGGCCGCCTCGATCGCGGCGACAGTCTTGTCGGCCTCGGGTTCGGTACTGTCGCTGTTGAAGTGCACGGCGACATTGGCGCCGCGTTCGCCCAGCGTACGGCTGATCAGCCCGCCCAGATTCTTGGCACCTGCCGCCACCACAGCCGACTTACCCTGCAAACTCTGTACCACGATCATGCTCCGATCTGTTCAAACTTTCAGCGGACACCGGCCACGCTATGGCGAATATCGGCGCATCGGAAACAGTGATTATTGGTGAGTCCACAAATCCTGCTTGTATGGTGCTCCGAGCAGGTCATCGCGAATTACCGTACGTAATTCACACCACGACTCGAACATCAGAGATGGAGTAAAAGTGAGCCGTACATCGGTCATCATCATCGTTGGTTTCGTCCTGCTCGCAGTATTCCTGCTGATCGGATCCTGCTTCGGCAGAAAAGGACTGCACCGTGCGGCCGAAGATTTCCTCCTGGTCTGGTTCGCCCTGACCGTCGGCAACATGGCAGTGGGCGTCATCGACGCGGGCTACGGTGTCCTGGAGGAGATTCCGTTCCTCCTCGTCAATTTCACCCCGCCTGCGGTCGTCGCCGCTGTCGCGTGGTACCGGACGAGGCCGGCTAAGGCTCTCGAATCATCGCCCACATAGGAGGTTCGGCTCCTACGGGCAGCACAAAGGTGGCACGCACCACGAACCCGAACTTCTCGTAGAACCGGATGTTCGCTTCACGCGTGCACACAAGATAAGCGGCCGTGTCCGGCGCGCCCGCGAGACGATCAGCGATGAGCCGAGCCGCGTAACCCTGCCCGCGGCGGTCGACCGGCGTCGCGATGTTGGCCAGATACCAGTGCAGTGGCGTGCGCGGATGATGCTCGTCCAGCGCACGCCGTACAGCCAGCGCAGCCGTTGTTCTGGTACGCAGCGCAGGCAGCAACTCGGGCAGCGCGCGCAGCGTGCGCGAGAAGGGTTGATCCCACCGCCCAGGCGGATCCCACACCGCGACACCGCCGACCTCACCGTGCTGGTCGGTAGCGATCTGTACACCGCCGCCGCGCAGATGGAAGTGCCGCAAGGACGTTGTGAAGTAGCGCGGTACCGCGCGATGCCGTCTGCCCTGGTCGGGCCAGATGGCCGCCATGACCGGATCGTCGGCGAAGCCTTCGGCAAGCACGCGTGTGCACGCATCGATATCGGCAGTCGTGGCGGTGCGGATTGTGATCGGCACAGCGAGACCTCCTGAGCGGCTTGACTACTGGCGTCAACGGACTCATACGATAATCGCTTCCACCCGCCCTGACGCGAAGCAGTCCGGTGCACCCTCGGCTGGCGAGGTTCGAAGCCGGGCGATATGATCAGCGTGATGATGATTCACTCTGTTCAAAGATCGGGGGTTCCATTCGTCTCAGGTGAGTGCTGATGCTCACTCACAGTACGAATGAGAACTTTTCCCGCTTGTCCTTCTGGCCGCGCGTGCGTGAATTTGCCGTGCCGCCCTCCATGATCGAGACTGCTACCGCCCGGCGACTGGTTCGGGACTGGGCGGGGGCTTGTGCCGCAGCGGGTTTCGATGTCGATATCGATATGCGGTCGGTGGCGCGGCGTCATGGGTCCGAACTCGCGAGTCGGATTCGAGCCGATCTGCGGTCGCTGGCTCCTGATCTGTTGCGCTGGCATATGCCGAGGATCGCTCCGGACGGGCTGTTGCGGCCGGGGCTGACCATTGCGCTCGCCCGGTATGACACCGAGATATGCTGCGGCAGTGCAGGTTTCCTGTATCTCGTGGTTCGTACCGCGCCGGCCTGGGCGGACGCGGGTCAACGGATCAGCCTGGCGTTGTGGGACGGGTCCACCGCAGGACAGCATCCGCATCCACGTCCCAACCGGCGGTTCCGCTTGGATCTGCACCGCCACCTGTGGGATGCGCGCAGGGTGGGTGAGCTGCGCATGCGGTCCGGAGTCGAGAGATGCAGCCCGCCGCTGGCACCCGAGTTACGCACTGCGGTAACGGAACTCGACCACTGTGCGGTCGACCGATGGGCCCCCGAGGGAGAGATCCTGTGCCAGGCGGAAAGTCGGCCGACCACTACGTTCATTGTCCGGTTCGGAGCCAAACAGCGGTTGGTGGTGGATCTAGCCGCCGCCGACGGAACGCGCACGCTGCGGATCGCGTCGGAGTACCCGGTCGGCGGCATCTCCGTGCTGCCGGTGCTACCCGACGCGGCGACCTGGGTGCTGCCCGACCTGGCACTGCTCCGTGCCGGTGCGATAACGGCCGATCGATTGCATCCGTTGGTGGCTTCGGCGCTCGTGCCCGGCTATTCGTCGGCCGATGCGCCGCGGGCTCCCGAACACACGGGTCAACGGATCGTGGAGTGCCGGGGAGAGCAGCACCGAATAGGGCTGGTCGACGGGGTTTTGGCGGCACTGGATCACGACCCGGCCGAGATTCGGCGGGAGGAACTGCTGGCCGCGCTGTCCGGCACGCCGCTGCCTTGCCTCCAGGCCATCGACACCGCGCATCGACAACCGGACTGGCTTGTCGGCGTCCGTGAACGCCTGGACCATGGCGATATCGCGGGCGCGCTGGCCATCGTCGAGGGACTGCTCGGTCCCGAGGCATTGCTGCGCGACGGCGCTTTGCGCGACGAACTCGAGGCGGCCGCGCGTCGACGGATTACTCACGGGCTGTTCAGAGCTGGTCTCTCCGAACCAGGGATGAACCGAGTTCCGGCGCAGAGCCGCCGTTCCCGCGACCGTCGCGCGCATCCGCGCAACGCGGCTTCCCACTGACCGGGCCACTTTCGTCCCGCCTCTATCGGAGTCGTGCAGGTCTGCGCGACGCAGTGTCTTACTGAGAGAACGACTTTCGCTCGTATCCAGAAACTCGCACCAGCTCGGCTTCCGGCCCAGAGAACAAACTTTCGTCCCCATCCAGCACCGTCGTACGCATCTGCACAACCCGGCATCTCACTGACCGTCGCCCCACACCCAACTCTGCCAACCACAAGGTGATTCACATGCTTACTGCCACCCGCGCATCCGCCCAACTCGACGTTGCCGATCAGTTGCTGGCTCTGCTCCATGACGTAACCACCGAACCACGTCCCGACAACCAGCTGGAGGCCCTGGCGCTCGCCGTGGCCGCCGACCTGCCGGTGCTCCTGTGGGGCGAACCAGGGATCGGCAAGACCGCTGCCATCACCCAGCTGGCCGACGATCTCGACCTACCACTGACCACGGTGATCGCGAGCGTGCATGAGCCATCGGACTTTTCGGGCCTGCCCATCATCGGCGACGACCCCGCGGCCCAGGGCGTCCCGATGGCCCCGCCGGACTGGGCGGTGCGCCTCGTCCGGGCCGGTCGCGGGCTGCTGTTCTTGGACGAGTTGTCCACCGCACCGCCCGCGGTGCAAGCGGCCTTGCTGCGGCTGGTGCTGGAGCGGCGGATCGGCAATCTCCAGCTGCCGCCGAATGTCCGGATCGTGGCGGCGGCCAACCCGCGATCGTCGGCGGCCGATGGCTGGGAGCTGAGCCCGCCGTTGGCCAACCGGTTCGTGCACCTGCGCTGGACCCACGATCACGACGTGGTGGTCCGCGGTCTAGGCGGAGTCTGGCCGCACGCGACACTGCCCCGCTTGGCCACGGAAAAACTCACTGACGCAGTGGCTTTCGCGCGACGTGCGGTATGTGTGCTGCTCGCGGCCCGGCCCGCGCTGGTCCATCAGATACCCACCAGCGACACGCGCCGGGGCGGCGCTTGGCCGTCGCCGCGCAGCTGGCAGATGGCAGTGTCGCTGATCGCCTTCGCCACCGCGGCAGGCTCGTCCCGCGACGTGCTCTCCCTGCTGGTCCGTGGCACGGTGGGCGACGGGCCGGGCTTCGAATTGCTGGCCAGCCTGGACCGGATGGACCTCCCGGACCCGGAGATGCTGCTGGCCGACCCGGCGGCCGCCGTCCTGCCCGAGCGCGGCGACCTGCGTCAGGCCGTGCTCGACGGCGTGGTGGCGGCGGTTCGTAAGCGCCCGGAGAAGGCTCGCTGGGACGCGGCCTGGGCGCTACTGGTCCATGCCTTGGAGACCGGAGCGCCGGACCTGATCGTGGTTCCCGCAACAACTCTCGCCACGCTGCGCCAGGGCGACTGGGATGTGCCGGTGGCCATCGAGCAGCTCGCCGGGGTGGTCTCGGTGTCCCGTGGCGCGGATCAGGTCGTTGCCCGCCTCGTCACGAAAGCGAACTGATGACCGCAGGAGCGCCGCGAATGTTGGACCGTGACAAGCTCTTTGCCGCCCGGCTGCACGCCGCCCGCGTCCGGCCCTATCTGGCGACCGCGCTGTTCGCCCTGTCCGTCGTCGAGTCGCGCGGCGTATTGACGATGTCCGTCGACCGGCACTGGCGGTGTTACGTGTCACCGGGGTTCGTGGACCGGACGCCGGTCGAGGAGCTCGCCGGAGTGTGGGTGCACGAGGTGTCGCACCTGCTGCGCGACCATCACGGCCGCAGTGACCGATTCGCGCGGCGCCACGAATTGTCCGGCCCGGCAGAACGATTGCGCATGAACATCGCCGCGGACTGTGAGATCAACGACGACGTGTTCGGCGACGGGCTCGTCCAGCCGGAGGGGGCTGTCACGCCCGCGTCGCTGGAGTTGCCCGCGGGAAAGCTCATGGAGGATTATCTGCTCGAGTTCCGGCTCGGGCCGCTCACGCAGGGCATGGCCTGGCTCGACTGTGGCAGTGGCGCAGACGGATTGGATCGGGAGTGGGAGTTGGGGCCGGACGGCGCCGACGGACTGAGCGAGCAGGAACGCGACGCGGTCCGATTCCGGGTCGCGCAGGGCATCATCGGCCGTCCGGGGGACGCGTCCAAAGGGTGGCAGCGCTGGGCCGAGGAGGCGTTCCATCCGCCACAGCCGTGGCGTGATCTGCTGGGGGCCGCGCTCCGCTCGGCGGTCGGCGGTTCCGGTGCGGGCGAGGACTACACCTATGGTCGGCCCGCTCGGCGCTCGGCCGGGGTGCCGGGCGTGGTGCTGCCGAGCCTGCGGCGCACGCCGCCACGGGTTTCGGTGCTCATCGACACCTCGGGGTCGGTCAGTGACGTCGAACTGGGCAGCGCACTGCTCGAAGTGGCGGCCATCGCGCGTGCCGTGGGCGGGCGGCGCGACCTGATCACCGTGCTGCCATGCGACGCGGCGGCCAGAATCGTGCATCCCCTGTGCCGTGCCGAGCGGATACCTCTGGTGGGCGGCGGGGGAACAGATCTGCGCACTGGTATCGCCAAAGCGGTTCGTGCCCAACCAGGTCCGGATGTACTCGTGGTGTTGACCGACGGTCAGACACCCTGGCCGACCAGGCGGCCACCGTGCCGGACGGTGGTCGGTCTGTTTCGCCGCTCGAGTGCCGACACGTGGAGCGAAAGCGATCCCGACTACGTTCCGGACGCACCGCCCGCATGGGCCCGAGTCGTCGATATCGGGTAGGAACACGGCGCTCGATGGGGCGTTGTGCGCCACGCCCATCGGTAGCTGGATGCTTGCCAAAGAGTGGGAAGGTCGTAATATCCTCATCGGGCACGCTCCTGGGGCTTGTCAGCGCTGTGATCTCGGTGGGTCATCCATTCTTCTCGACGATGATGGAGAGGTGGCTGCACGATGCGGCTGTTCAGGAGTGCGGCATTGCTCGCTGTCGTGGCACTGGCAGTGGTCGGCCCGGCCGGCGCCGCACAGGCAGACCAGGAGGATTCGGGTCGCCCGGGATTCGTCGAATACCAGGGCTTCCCGGTGTCGTACTTCGAATACGGACCCGACGGCGACGCCCCGACGGTCATGATGACCGGGGACTGGCCGGGCGACTCCAGCCTCATGGTGCCGATAGCAGAACAGTTGGCCGCGAACGGTTTTCACGTCGTCCGCTGGGATATGCACGGGGCGGGTCGCACGAGTCACGACCGCAGGCCGGGCGCCTACTCGATGGAGAATCTGGCGGGGGAGCTCGGCGCGGTGATGGATCAGACCGCTCCCGGGCGTCGCGTGCACATCTTCGGTGACGGGTGGGGGCCGTTCATCGGAAGTCAGTACAACACCATGTATCCCGGCCGGATCGCGTCGATGTCGGTGATCGGATTCCCCTCGGCGGATCTGGCGGGAAACGCGTTGCGACGGGTGCCGCGGGAGAAGCCGGAGCTGACCGGTCAGTGGGCCGCGCAGGTTGCGGTGTTGAGTTATCTGGCGGGCATCGAGATACCGGTGCTGCCGGACGCCGCGGTACGTACCGGTATTCCGGTTCAAATGCTGAGTGTGGTGGCTTCGCTGATGGCTCCTGAGATGCCGGGCGGGGGTCTGCACACTAACGTCGACGACGACGCCGACGGGCTCGAGCGATACCGGCAGGCGATGTGGCCGCATCTGACCGAACCGCAGTACGACTACATCGACATTCCGGTCCTACAGGTCTTCTATCCGACCGACGACTTCCTGGAGACACCGGTATTGATCGACGGCCTGGAAAGCCGTACGCCGCACCTCGATCTGCGGTACGTGCCCGGTAACCACTTCAGTGTGCTCAGCGGCGACAACACGCGGCAGATCCTGGACGCCGCCATGGAATCCATGCGCGCCGCGGACTGACTTCGTAAGTCCCTGGGCGCGTTCGCCGAACCGGCCGAAACCTGATTCGGTAAGCCGCTGTCGTGCAGTCCATCCCACTATCCCCGATCTCGGGCGTTGACGGGACCGGCCGGGAGTGGTTGTATCTGGCTGTGCCTGAAGGGCTTTCGGCACGGTGCGTGGGTGGGGCGGTGACCGGGCGATGCCCTTCGGGTGGTAGCCGTCACCAGGGAACGAGGGTCTCGTGAGCACCACTTCCATCGCACGCATCCGCCGCCGCTGGGCGACCACCGTCGCGGTGCTCGTCGCCGCGGCCTCCTGCCTCGCCGGGCAGCAGGCCGGTACCGCCGGCGCCGCGCCGGTGATCACCCTGCCGCCGGTCAACGCGGGGTTCGATTACCAGATCACCAGCCCGTACGCGCCGCCGCCCGGGGTGACCGTGGTCAGTCGTGACCACAGCGTCGAACCGGCCAACGGGCTCTACAACATCTGCTACGTCAACGGCTTTCAGGTGCAGCCCGGCGCGGAAAGCGAGTGGTCGGCCGACCTGCTGCTGCGCGACAAGGACGGCAAGATCGTCTACGACACGCGGTGGAAAGAGGCGCTGCTGGACATCCGCACCGCTGACAAGCGCGCCCGCATCGCCGACAAGGTCAACCAGTGGATCGGCGGCTGCGCCGACAAGCGTTTCAACGCGGTCGAAGTCGACAACTACGACAGCTACGACCGCTCCAAGGGACTGCTGGCCCCCGACCAGGCGGTCGCCTTCATCGCCTTGCTCGCCAAGTACTCCCACGACCGCGGCCTCGCCATCGGCCAGAAGAACGCCGCCGAACTCCTCGACCAAAGGGCCGCTGCCGGACTGGATTTCGCGGTGGCCGAGGAATGCGGCGACACCGAGGAATGCGGTGACTATGCCAGGGCGTACAACAACAACGTCATCGATATCGAGTACACCGAACCCGGACTGGCAGCAGCATGCGCGGAGTACGGAAGCAAGCTGAGCATCGTGCTTCGGGACGTCGAGGTGTCCACTCCGGGTGAGCCCGACTACGTCAGGAAGACGTGCTGAATCCGGTGCGCTGATCAGACCACTCACGCCGCCATCGCGCGTCCATGACCAGCGAAAGCCATAGGGGACAACACGGGTCGGTTATCCTGGGGGAGAGCTAGAGAGGTTTCCCATGCCCTTCAAATATCGTCAACGTAAGTCCTTCGGGCCGTTGAAATTCAACTTCACTCAGTCGGGCCTGTCCTCGTGGGGCATCAAAATCGGCCCGTGGTCATGGAACTCACGCACCAAGAAGAACAACGTCGACCTGCCAGGCCCATTGAGCTGGCGCCAGCGCTGAGCCGACCGCGGGGTCGGGTCGCGCGCCGACCCCGCTGGATCCCTCTCGGCGCAAATGGCCGGTGGTCGGGCGATCAGGAGGAACTGGTGTCGGCATCGGTCGAGAGGCCACCTGCACTGGTTCCATTTCACCGCTGCCAGCCGGAAGTACGCGGCGGGCGGATCATGGCCAACGCTGCGGCGGCGGATATTCGGCGTGCTCGTCGGCGGGCCACATCCGCACGCGCCACACATCGCCGGGCATGGTCGAGTCGGGCTGACCGACGAAACGTAGCCCACGCCCGCTGATTTCGATGTGATAGGTACCGGGAGCGATCGCGATCGGGACGTCGGAGGTGCTGGTGGCGGAGGTGATCCACAACTGTGCTCGGTCATCGATGGTGGTGGTCTCATCGAGGACCACCTGCCAGTCCGTCCGATCCGGATGCTGTGGCCGGTCGAACAGTTCGAGATCGACCCGCATCGCGAAGTTGTACTGATGTGGGCTCAGGACAACGATGTTGCCGCCTGCGGTAATCGCGTACAGCCCGTGGTCGCTCGCGCGATCCACTACCTCGGGCAGCTCCTCGCTGGTGTCCGCGGTGCCGGTCAGATAAAACTGGCCGTAGTCCATCATGACGGTCCTCGTCTCGGCTGACACCGGTGTGTCGGAATATGTTTCGGCCATTCCTGGAGGGTACGAGTTCCGCTCGCGCGTAGACCGTCGAAGCGAACTGACGGCAGGACGGTCGAACAACCGCTTGTCGCGCCGACACAACTTTTGGTTGTGGCATTGGGGGCGTCTGCAGAGTCAGGGTTGGGCGTTTGACTGGGGTCCATGGCCGTAAACCCGCAGGCTTGCAGGGAAGTTGGCAAACCGGGCACTGGCCGATCGCTTGATAGACGGACAACGGCAACGCTACGATTCCGCAACCAACTGGCGTACAAGGAGACTTCGTGGCGGATCTCGATCTGGCGGCCGTGCGGGCGTTCGTGACCGTCGTCGACGAGGGGCAGTTCAGTCATGCGGCGACGATGCTCGGCATTACCCAGCAGGCGGTGTCCAAGCGAATCGCCAAGCTGGAGCGTCAGGTCGGGGTGCGGCTGTTCGATCGGGGCCGGGCGGGCAAGGCGACTGCTGCGGGGATGGTGATGCTGCCGTTCGCTCGGTCGCTGCTGGTTGCCGCGGACGAGATGGTCGCCTCGGTGCGGCAGGAACCGCGGCCGTTGCGTGTCGCGATTCTGGGGGAGCGGCAGGTGGCGTCGCGGTCGATCCAGTACTACCTCGATCGGCATCCGGAATCGGATGTCGAGATCGTGCTGTCCAACGCGTTCGTCACCTCGCGGGACGCCCTGGTGAGCGGTCGCGCCGACGGGGCTTTCGCTCGGCCGCACGGTGGGCCGCGTCCGTTGCCGTCCGGCATCGGTGTCGTACCGGCGTATGTGGAGCCGCTGCACATGCTGGTGGGCAGGGGACATCCGCTGGCCGGGCGTTCGACGGTGTCACTGGCCGATGTCGTGCCGCATCCGATCTGGGTGCCCGGCGCATCGGTGCCCTCGGAGTGGGCGGACTTCTATCGAGAGTTGGCTGAGTTCAGCGGGATTACGGTGATCACCGATCCCGACCCCGGCAGCAAATCAGGTTCCGACGCGAAGAAACTGGCGGGCTTCGATGCCATGCTCGATCGCATCGCCGGCTCGGACACACTGGCGACGTTCAGCGGGGATGGGTTCATCGCTCCCTGGAACCCCAATATTCGACGACTCCCGATCACCGACCCGACACCGGCGTACCCCCACGCATTGCTCTGGGAAACCACCAATACGCACCCGGGCCTCGCACCTTTCATCGCCCACTTCCGCAGTAGTTACAACCGAGATATGGCCGCCGACTGCTGGATTCCCGAGGTGGACCGACCGATCTTCCTGTCGTGAACCGGCGGATCGCCGGAGCTACGCCGCCGACGCCGTGATATCGAACAGCGTCAACTCACGTGCCGCCGCGGCGCGCTGATCCGCCCGCTCGCGCACCGCGCACGTCGGACCGATCCCTTGCGACACCGATTCCGGCGACACCAGCCAGCCATGGCATCGGCGGCAGTGCGCCACGAGGCGTACTTCGGGCTTGTCGTCGGTCGCGGCCATATCGATCTCCTCCGGCCAGGTTGTTCCAGAAGGAAGCCTGACACAGGGGACCGACACATTTCGTGCTGGAATATAGGAACCGGTTGTGCCGCAGTGCGTTCAGGGACGTTCGGGACGGTAGAGGTCGGGTTCGAGGTACATGACGCCGGCCGCGGGGACGGCGGCGCGGACGCGGGCCTCGGCGGCATCGATGGCGGTGGCGACGTCATCGATGGTCAGACCTGGTCGGACGGCAATCTTCGCGGCGATGAGCAATTCATCGGGCGCGAGATACTCGGTGCGCAGGTGGATTACGCGGTCGAAGTGGGTTTCGTCGACGAGATTGCTGCGGATGGCGCGATCTTCATCGGGCGTGGCACCCTCGCCGATGAGCAGACTCTTCATCTCCACGATCAGCACCACGGCGATGACACCGAGCAGGATGCCGATGGCGAGGGTGCCGACGCCGTCCCAGCGGGCGTCGCCGGTGAGCACGGTCAATCCGACACCGGTGAACGCGAAGGCGAGCCCGACCAGCGCCCCGCTGTCCTCCAGCAGCACCACCGGCAGCTCGGGATTGCGCGACGTGCGGATGAACTGCCACCAACTGCCACGCCCTTTGAGCGGCTGGGACTCGCGCCGCGCGGTGAGCAGACTGAAGGTCTCCAACACCATCGCGATGAGCAGGATGGCGATCGCGACCGCCGGCGAGCTGAGCTCCTCGGGACGGCGGATCTTGGTGATGCCCTCATCGATGGCGAACAGGGAACCCATGGTGAACAGCACCAGCGCGACCACGAACGAGTAGAAGTAGCGATTGCGGCCGTAACCGAACTGGTGCACCGCATCCGGCGGATGGGCGGCCCGCCGCTTACCCAGGAGCAACAGGGCTTCGTTGGCGGTATCGGCCAGCGAATGCATCGCCTCGGCCAGCATCGACGACGAACCCGTCAGCACCGCGCCGACGAACTTCGCGAGCGTGATACCGGCGTTGGCGCCCAGCGCGGCCAGGATTGCTGTGGTACTGCTGCCACCGCTCGACATGGACGCCAACGCTACCGGCGGCACCGCGCCATCCGTGCGCGGACACGGCCTAGATGTGGCCGCCCGTCGGTGCCTGGAAGCCGCCGATCTGCTGCTCGAGCAGTTCGGCCAGCCGCAGCGGCGTGCGGTCCTCGAACATCGGGCCGATGAGCTGCACGCCCACCGGCAGACCCTCGGGGGACCGGCCCGCGGGGATGGCGGTGGCGGGCAGGCCGGGCATGGTGGCCACCCCGGCCCACACGAGCTGGTCGAAGTACGGGTAGTCGACGCCGTCGATATCGATCTGCCGTTCCTCTATACCCGTGCCGTGGTTGTGGGGGAAGGCGGGAGTGGGCGTGATCGGACACACCACCGCATCGAACTCGCCGAACAGCTGACGCCAGCCCTGGCGGTGCAGTTCGCGACGGTTGTTCGCCTCGATCCACTCGCGGTGGCTGAACACCATGGCGCGGAATCGCGCCGCATCGAGACTCTCGTCCTGGGCGCTCAATCCGGCTGCGTGGCGCACCAGCTGCTCGTACGCCTCGGCGGTATGGCTCGCAGCGACGTTCGACATCAGCAACTGCATGTAGAGCGTCGCGGCCTCGGTCAGATCGGGTAGCAGCGGACTGTGCCGTTCGACGCGGGCGCCCGCCTCGACCAGCGCGTCGGCGACTCTTCGCACGCCCGCTCGCACAGCGGAGCTGGTGGGAATGGCCGGATGGTCGTCCAGGACCAACACCCGGAAGTCGCGGAGCCGGTCGTGGCGCGCCGGCGGCAGCGTCAAGCCGTAGGCCACACCGAGCGTCAGCGGGTCCGGTCCGGCCATCACGTCGAGCAGCAGCGTGAGGTCGCGGGCGGTGCGCGCCATCGGGCCGACAACCGCGAGGTCCAGCTCGACCGGCAATGCGGAGGCGGGCGGCGCGACCATGCCGCGGGCAGCGGCCAGCCCGAGGGTCGGCTTGTGTGCGTAGATGCCGCAGAAATGCGCGGGCGTGCGCAGTGAACCGGCGATATCCGAGCCGATGGACAGCGCGCCGAAGTCGGACGCCAAGGCCGCCGCGGAGCCGCCGGAGGAGCCACCCGCTGTGCGCGCGTGATCCCACGGGTTGTTGGTGGTGCCGTAGATCTCGTTGAAGCTTTGGATATCTCGCAACGTGTGCGGCACATTGGTTTTGCCGAGAATCACCGCGCCCGCGGTCCTGAGCCGTGACACCTGTACCGCGTCTTCGGTCGGCCGATAGTTCCGGTGCTCAGGTATGCCCCAGGTGGTGGGCAGGCCGGCCATGTTGTACGACTCTTTGACCGTCACCGGAATACCCAGCAAGGGCCGATCTTCGCCGCGAGCGCGCGCCTGGTCGGCGGCGCGGGCGGCTTTTCGCGCCTGATCGAAGTCCGGCACGCAGATGGCGTTGATCAGCTTGTCGTCGCGTTCGATACGAGCGATCGCCTCGTCGGTGAGTTCCACCGACGTCACCTCACCCGCACGCAACGCCGCCAAAAGCTGTTCTGCCGCAATAAAGTTCCACTCCATGGATTCGACCATACCGGCCTTTTTCGGATGGCTGGCTCGCGTAAGTCGTTGACATTCACCGGGAATTCTGGCCGGGTCGCATTGCGATTGGCAAAGCCGCAGGTCCGTGGCACCACCGATAGCTTGTTGACGCAGGTCAGGGCTATCTGACGGGACTTGATCGCCATTGCGCAGGCCATGAAATATGGCTCCGCGCAACGGGATGCATGTCTCATTTCTCGTGATTCTCCACTGTCGCGCTTGTTGTTCGGAGTTCAAAAGATCAAAGGGCTTTCACATCGCTTGGGCATTATTGAAGACAATTTGCAAACGATTGCGAATGCGTCCACCGGCAGCGGGACCACCCCCGTTGAGGGGTAGTCGACGAGTGACCTGCATCACTATGGTCCCACTCACCCCGCGTCCCGCCTGGACGGCGCAGGGTGCACGAGATGAGGAACGTATGAAAAGACTGTCGCCAGAACGGACAACGGTGACGACGAGCCGCACCAGTGTGCGGCGGGTGGCCATCGCCAGCTGTATCGGCACCACCATCGAGTTCTATGACTTCTTCATCTACGGGACCGCGGCAGCGCTGGTATTTCCGAAGGTGTTCTTTCCGGCGCTCGGATCGACGGCGGGCACCGTCGCCTCGTTCGCGACTTTCGCCGTGGCCTTCGTCGCCCGGCCGGTGGGCGCCATGGTCTTCGGGCATTTCGGGGACCGGATCGGCCGCAAGAAGACCCTCGTCTCCACGCTTCTGCTGATGGGTATCTCCACCTTGCTGATCGGCCTGCTCCCCGGGGCGGCCACCATCGGCGTCGCGGCACCGCTGATCCTGGTGCTACTGCGCTTCGGTCAAGGCTTCGCCGTCGGCGGCGAGTGGGCCGGTGCCACTTTGCTGACAGCCGAGTACGCACCGCCCGGAAAACGCGGCCTCTATGCCATGTTCCCGCAAGTCGGGCCTGCTTTCGCCTTCGCGCTTTCCAGCGCTACCTTCCTGATCACCGGCACGCTGTTCGGTGACACGAACGACGATTTCCTGAACTGGGGCTGGCGGATCCCGTTCGTCTTCTCCATCGTCCTGGTCGGTATCGGGTTGTATGTGCGGCTGGCGATCGACGAGACCCCCGTGTTTCGGGCGAACGCGACCCAACGCGCCCTCGACCCCACGCCCGCGCGCTTGCCGTTCCTCGAAGCCTGGCGGTTCCAGACCAAGGAAATCCTGCTTTCCGCAGGCGCGCTGGCCATTCTGTTCGCCTTCTTCTATATGGGCACCGCATTCCTGACCAGTTACGGCACCAAGACCCTCGGCTTCAGTCGGCCGTTCGTGCTGACCGTCGGTATCGCGGCCGCGGCGGTATTCGGTGCGGCGATCGTCGTTTCGGCCCTGTACTCGGACCGGCTCGGTCGCCGGTTGGTCATCATGGTCTCGTCCGGGCTCGCGGTGGTCTGGTCACTGGCGCTGTTCCCGCTGCTCGACAGCGGTTCTCGCCCCGCCTTCGTGATCAGTGTGCTGACCACCCTCGCGATCTTCGGTGTCGCGTACGGGCCGTGCGGGGCGCTGTTGCCGGAGATGTTCCAGACCCGCTATCGGTACACCGGAGCCGGGCTCGGCTACAACTTGGCCGGTGTGCTCGGCGGTGCGATTCCGCCGCTGATCGCCACACCGCTCGCGTCGGCCTACGGCAGCAATGCGATCGGTTACATGATGGCCGGACTCGCGCTGGTGAGTTTCTTCTGCACCAAGGCGTTGGTGGAGACCAAAGACAGGGCGTTGTAGTCGGATTTCGACGAAGCGCCGCATAGGTCGAGGGGTGGCCCGCACCTGATTCACGTCGGGTGCGGGTTTTTCCCTGTGGTCACTGTTCGGGGCGCGCGGGGAGACAGATCAGGGTCTGTTGTCCCGTTGCGATGAGTGATCGCTCGTCCCCTCGTACGGCGAATACCTCGAGTTGGCAGACGGTCAGGGTGCGTCCGGGTTTGAGGACCGTGCCGACGGCTTCGAGGTGATCGCCGGACGCAGGTGCGAGGAGGTTGATTTTGTATTCGACGGTGAGCACCGAGGTGTCATCCGGGAAGAGGGTGAAGGCCGCGTAGCCGCCCGCGCTGTCGGCGATCGCGCTGGTCGCACCGGCGTGGATGTATCCGTGCTGCTGGGTCACTTCTGGACGGTGGGGGAGCAGGATATGCACGCGCCCCGGCCCGATATGCCCGAGTTGCGCGCCGAGATGCCGCATCAGACCCTGGCGGTCGAAGCTGGCTTGGATCCGGGAGCGGACCTCCGGGTCGGCCTGATCGAACTGCTCCTGGAGGTCCATCGGTCTCCTCGCTCGGCCTGCTGGCGCGTCTGTTGTCGCGGTCGGGACCCTCGTGTCGCCAACCCGGTTTGCGCGAGCGTAGCAGTGAAAATTTGACACTTCAGTGGGGCTGAGAGCCGGGTCGTTGCGGTAGAGCGCGGAGTCGCGACGGGCACGCCGGATCGCATTGCGCGGGGGAGTGGCGAACGGGCTTCGATACGTGGTTCGGACCTCTCGGTGATTGTCGATTGCCGACTTCGGTTGATGTTGCTGGAAGATCGCTGATGCAGTCACACTGCAGTCGCATTCACCCTGTTGGCGGTGAATGTCAAGGGTTTCTGTGTCAGTTTTTGGTTACGAAAATCCGCGTGGGATTAGTTGTCCATGTGCCTTGAGCTGCGAGGATATGAAATCTGCCTGGTTTGCTGGTTGACGCGGTTTGCTCGGCGGTCCGACTCTGGTCGCATGAACATCGCCAGCAGTTGCAAGGTATTAGCTGTGGTGTGGTTGCCGACCATCGTCTGCTCCGCGTTCGTCTCGGGCATCGCGGCGGCCGACCCGCCGCCCGCCGGATGTAGTTCCGACTACGCGGTGCCGAACCAGCTCACGATCACCTGTGAACCGGGGGCGGGGGTCGGGCAGCACGCGTACATCAGGTGCCGCGATATCGGCGGCGTACTGCACACCCGAATCGGGACCACCGTGGGTGCTGACGGCGGGTGGTCCCGGGCAGTGTGCGCGACCGGTGAATACGGCCCGGTCTGACCCGCCAACTCCTTTTCGTTCAGCGAGCTCGCTCCGAGCTCGGCATGCCCAGTCCCTCTCGGCTGGGTCCTCGCTGCATTCCTGTTCGATCGAAAGGTTCCTCATGTCGGTAACTCACGAGCGTTCCAGGACCACCAAACAAGGTGCAAAACATCGCAAGGCAGTGAAACGGAATCGTCGCGGCCTTTATGCGGCGGCCGCGTTTGCCTCGCTGGCCACCGTGATGGTGTCGACCGGCCGGGCGTCGGCGGAAGCGCCCGCGTTTCCGCCGATCCCGACTAATCCGGGTGAGCTCGTCCCCGGCTTGAACTCCGCCGTGCCCGGTCTCGGGGACGCGGTCGGCGGGGCGATCACCGAGTTCGGCGAATCCGTTCCGGACATCGGTGCGGCCGTGCCCGAACTCGGCAACGTCGCAACCAATTTCGGTCCCGCCGGGCAGAACATGGTGGATCAGGCGCTTAACGCGCTGGACAACGTCACCGCGGGCACCCCGGCCGAAAACGCGGGGAGCATGATTCGCGGGTTCACCACACCGGCGGCGCCGCTCGCCGCGGCGGCGGCGGAACCTGTTGCTTCGGTACCCGGCGCTGCTCCTGCGGCCGGCCCGCTCGGCTTCGTTCCCTCGCAGGTCACCGAAATGGCGGCCGTTGCGGAACAGGTGATCAGCACCGGTGTCGATCTACAGCAGCTGGCCGGTTGGGCCGACAAGACCTTCCCGAGTGGGCCGCTGCGCGGGCCCGTCGAAGACATGCTCGCCTTCGTCAACCAGGCGATCGAACAGGCGGGCACGCGGCGCGACCCGATCAGCTCGCCGATCGAGGACCTGATCAACCAGGCGCAGACCCTGTTCGACTTCCCGAAGGACGGGCCGAACCCCACCCAGGCGTTGCGCGATCTGCTCACGCCGATGCTCGGGCAGACCGTAGGTGGCGCAGATCCGTTGCAGGGCTTGGCCGAAGGGATCAGGCAGCTCATCGCGGATCCGGTCGGCTCGCTGAATACCGCGCTCGCACCGGTGCTGACCGAAATCCGCAACCTGGTGCTGGACAGTGGGTTGATCAACAGTCGCCGTGAGGCGGCCTTGCCGTTGCTGGCACTGCCGGTGCTCGCCGCAGTGGTGATCGTCGGTGTTGTTGCCGCGCTGGCGATCGGTGCCGTCGCGCTGCTGGCCGCGCCGTTGATTATCGGTGTGCTGCTGGTCGGCGGCATCGTGCTGGCCGCGGTGGCGCTGCCCGCGTTGATCGTCCTCGGAGTCGTGCTGGCTGTTGTCGCGCTGCCGGTTCTGGTGGTGCTCGGCGGGATCGCGCTCGCGGCCGTGGCGTTGCCTGCGCTGGTCGTGCTCGGTCTGGTCGGGCTCGGTCTTGCCGGAATCGTGACGCTGGGCGCACTGGGTCTTGCCGCGGTGGCAACGGTGGCTGTGCTCGGCTTCGCCGCGCTCGTGGTCGTGCTGACGCTGTGGTGGACCGGGCCGATCGCGTTGGTCGCACTCGCCGCGCTCGCGCTCGTCGGCGTTGTGACCCTCGGTGCGTTGATCCTTGCGGCGGTCGTCGCGCTGACGGTGTTCGCTGTGGTGGAGACGATCGCGTTGTCCGCGCTTGCGTTGGCCGCGTTGATCGTGATCGGTGCGGTCACCTTTACTGCGTTGGCTGCGCTCTTCGCGCTGGGATTGCCTGCGGCGCTCGCGCTCGGTGCCATCGCGCTCGGGGTGGCCGCCACGCTCGGGGTGCTGGCGCTTGCCGCGGTGATCGTATTCGTGGTGCTGGGCTGGACGGGGTTGCCCGCGCTGCTCATCATCGGCGCCATCGCTGCGGTCGCGGCGATCGTTGTCGCGGCGGGTGTGGTGGCCGCGCTGACCGTGGTGGCCGCGTTCGTTGTCGCGGCAGTCGTTGGACTCGCTGCCCTCGCTGTCGGTGGTGTGATCGCCCTTGCGGCACTGGCTTTCGCTGCGCTGGTCGTGATCGCGGTCTTCGGCGGACCCGCGCTGCTCGCATTCGGCGCAGTCGCCGCCGTTGTCACCTTGGCCGCGATCGCGGCACTGGTCGCGCTCGCTGTCGTCTCGGCACCGTTCGTACTTGCCGCCCTGGCGATCGCCGCGGTGGTCGCGATCGCTGTGGTGGCGCTGCCGGTGATTGCGGCGCTGGTTGTCGGCGCCGGAGTACTTGCTCTGCTTGCCGCGCCGTTCGTACTGGGCGCGCTTGCGGTTGCGGCGGTGGTGGGGCTCGCCATTGCGGCGGCGGTGCTTGCCGTGATCGCCGCGCCATTTGTGCTTGGTGCGCTTGCGATCGCCGCGCTGGCGCTGCCTGCGTTGATTGTGTTGGGCGCGTTGGCAATAGGTGCTGTTATCGGGACGGTGGCGTTGCTTGCTACCGGTGCGGCTGTGCTGGCTGTGGTTGCGGCACCGGTACTGCTCGCGGTGCTTGCGGTGGCTGCTGTTGTCGGGATCGGGGCGCTGGTTGCCGCGGGCGCGGTTGCGCTTACGGCGTTGGCGCTCGGCGCGGTCGCGCTGGCGTTGGTGGCGGCACCGGTTCTCCTCGGCCTCGGGGCCGTCGCGCTGGCGACGCTGGCTGTGGTCGCGGTGGTCGTGCTCGGCGCGCTCGGGTTGGGTCTGGCAGGGACGGTGACCCTCGGTGCGCTGGCGCTGGCCGGTGTGGTGACCACCTTGGTGCTGGCCTTCGCCGCGGTGGCCGTGGTGCTGCTGCTCGGTTGGACGGGCGTGCCCGCACTGATCGCGCTCGCGGCCATCGGGGTGGTCGGGGCGGTTGTACTCGGTGCGCTCGCCCTCGCCGCGGTGATCGCGTTGACCGTCTTCGGTATTGCGAATGCGATCGGCCTGGCCGCCTTGGCCTTGGCCGCCGTGGTCACAGTCGTCGCGGCGACCCTCACCGGATTGGCCGCGCTCGGCGCGATCGCCCTCGGCACCGCCGTCACCCTCGGCGTACTGGCCCTCGGTGCGGTAGCAGTAGTGCTGCTGGCGGGCTGGACCGGAATTCCCGCGCTGGTCGCTCTCGCCGCCATCGCAGTGGTCGCGGCAATCGTGGTCGCCGCCGCGGTGACTGCCTCGGTGGTCGCCCTCGCCGGACTCGCCGTCGGCACGCTGGTCATCCTGGCCGGCCTGGCCTTCGCTGCGCTCGTCATCACCGCTGTACTGGGCTCACCCGTCCTGGCCGCGCTCGGCGGTCTGGTCACCGCGGTCGCCCTCGCCGCGCTCGCGGTGCCGATCGTGCTCGGCGGTCTTGCCCTCGCCGCGCTGGCTTTGCCTGTGCTGGTTGTGTTGGGCGCGTCGGCAATCGGCGCAGTAATCGGAACGGGCGCGTTGCTCGCCACGGGTGCGCTCGCTCTCGCCGCGCTGGCTGTGGTTGCGGTGCCGGTGTTGCTCGCGGTAGGTGCTGTTATCGGGACGGGCGCGCTGCTGGCGGTCGGGGCGATCGCGCTGGCGGCCGTGGCGTTGCCGGTGCTGATCGGGCTGGCTGCGCTGGCGCTGCCTGTGCTGGGCGCGTTGGGTATTGGTGCGGTCATCGGGACGGGCGCACTGCTTGCTACGGGCGCTGCCGTTCTGTCGGTGCTAGCTCTGCTAGCGGCACCGGTTGTGCTCGGTGTGCTCGCGGTGGGTGTTGTTATCGGGACGGGCGCACTGCTGGCGGTCGGCGCGGTCGCGCTGGCGGCCCTATCGTCGCCGGTACTGATCGGGCTCGCTGCGCTGGCCCTGCCTGTGCTGATCGCGTTGGGCATGGGGGCGGTAATCGGAACACTCGCGTTGCTTGCCACCGCCGCGGCCGCCGCGCTCGGTATTCCGGCAGCCATTGTGTTGGGAGCCTTAGCTTTCGGTGCGGTTGCCGTGGCTGCGGCACTGGCTCTGCCGGGCCTCGTGGCACTCGGTGCTCTGGGTGCAATCGCAGCGGCTGTGGCTGCCGCGCTGGCCGCGCCCGGGTTGATCGCGTTCGGTGCGTTTGCGCTGGCGGTGGCTGTCACGATTGCCGCGCTGGCGGTGGCGACGCCGCTGGTGTTGGGGGCGTTGGCGGTTGGTGCGGTGCTGACGACGGTCGCGCTGCTGACCGCGGGTGCGGTCGCATTGGCGGCGCTCACTATCGCGCCTCTCGTGGTTGGCGCCATTGCGTTCGGCGCGGTTGTCGCGTTGCTCGGTGCGGGCGGCTTGCTTGCGCTGGCGCTTGCGGCCCTGCCGTTGCTGGCGATCGCCGCTGTGGCGGCTTCGGTGTTCGCGGCCGGTGCCGTGGCGGTGGCGGTGATCGGGCTGCCGCTGGTCGCCTTGGGAGTGCCTGCAGCACTGGCGGTTCTGCTGACGCTGGCACTGCTGGCGACGCTGTTGACGATAGCGGTGCCGGTCGGTGCTGCTGCCGCACTCGGCGCGGCTGCGTTGGCGGCGGCGGTGGGTGGCGCGGCGCTGGTCGGCGGGGCGGCACTGTTCGGCGCTCCGTTGCTGCTGGCCGCGACGGCGACGCTGCTGCTGGCCGGTGGTTTCCTGCCGCTGGTGGTCGTGCTGCCGCTGCTCGTGCTGGCGGTCATCGTGGTGGTGCCGCTGGTCGGGCTGTCGATCCCGGATGTGAAGTCCTACCTCATCTCCGCGATCCGGGCCTGGCGCGACCAGAACACCGAGCGCGGGGATTCCGACAGCGGCATGACCCCGACCGGAACCCAGTTCCTCGACGACATCCAGGACACCGCGAGCCTCGAGGATCTGATCGCCTCGTTGCAGAAGGCGTTGGCCCCGCAGCCCGCGGCAGCTGAGGCCGAGCTCCCGCTGGTCGGCATCGGTGCGGCGGACGGGCGCACCACCAACCAGGACGACCGTCGTCTGGTCACGGTGTCCGTATGAGCACGCACCGAACCGAAACCCTCTCTCCTACAACGAACTCGGAGTCAAAGATGAACCCTGAGACGAACAATGCCGAAGCCGGCTTCGATACCTCCGACCCAGCCCTGCACCTGGAGTATCTCTACGGCCCGCAGTGGCGTGATGTCGTGCGGATCGTCGAACGCGCCGCCCAGCTCACCCCCGACGAAATGGCGAAACTCAACGCCAATAAGGACGCCGGGTTCACGGCAGGGCCGTCCGCCAACGAAAGCATCGAGCGGCTGCTGGCGAGCTTCCGTACCTCGACCGCCGACACCCAGACCGCGGCGATCGCGGCCGTGACGGCAAAGGAGTTCGGCCGCACCCGCGCCGTACAGATCGCGGGACTGATTGCCGGACAGTCGATTACCCCGGCCATCTCGGGCGGCGCCGAAGGTTTCGGCGGGCTGCTCGCCTCGCTCGGTGGGGTAGGGGCGCTCAGCACGATCAACCGAGCGGTCACCGCGGCGGTGCTCGGCGACCTGGTCGGCCGCGGTGATTTCACCAAGGACGTCTACAACGCCCTGATGGATCCCTGGACCGACGCCATCAGCTGATCCCGACCAGCATAGGAGATTCGATCATGTTCGAGACGAGATCCGCGCCGAGCAGCACCGCCCCCTTCGCCGGACTGCTCGACGCCGCCGCCGCACCGGTCTGCTTCGGCTACTACGAGCAGAACGCCACCGACGACGACACCATCGCCCACTGTCACGAGCCCCGTGTCGGCCCGGTCGGCTGGTGGAACCGGCACCGGCACGTCGGATTGGGCGTCGGCCTGATGCTGGCAGGCACGCTGGGCTTCGTCCCCGCGGTGCAGAACGCAATCCTCATGGGGCTGTAGACAGTCCCATGATGGGCGCGCGAGGCACACCGTGACTGCATCCGCGGTGTGCCTCGTCGTGTCCACCGGCGCGGAGCAAACCGGCTGGTACGATCTGGGTGCCGCTCGACCGGGTGCGCCCGGTGGCGCCGAAAGCGTGCTCGATGGCAAGCAGCCCGAGGACACTCCACTCGGCCGCAGCACGACCTCGGCTCGGTTCCACAACCCGACACCTCGGTGGAGCACATGCGATTGTCTTGTTCGCTGATCTGCCCACAATTCACAACCCCGCCCCCGCGGCGATAGCCCACCGGTGGACGAGCGCACCGCGCACTCCCAGGGCGGTTCAGCACCGAGCGGGCCGAGCCGAGCCGAAGGCCGCCGCGTCTTCGCCGCCCGCCTCGGCCGGCTTTTCGCCGCGGCCGGCGCGCCACCGGTGAAATCGGTGGTCCGCGCCGCGAACGAACAGGCCCGCGACGGCGGCCGGGTCACCGCCCAGCGGATCAGCGACTGGCGGCGCGGCAACCGCACGCCCGCCACGTTCGGCTCGATCCAGTCGGTGCTCGAGGTGTTGATCGGGGAAGCGAAGCGGCGTGCCGCTGCCAATCCGTCCATCGACGCGACCTTGTTGGATCTGGCGCGTTGGCGTGCGGATTGGGAGGCGGCGAAGGTCGAGCCGCCGAGTATCGATATCGGTCGCGAGCCCTTCCGCGGGCTACTGGAGTACCGAACCGAGGACAGTGACCTGTTCTTCGGTCGGGAACAAGCGAAACAGCGGCTGCTCCAACTGATTTCCGATGCGGAATCGGGCGGCGGCCCGGCAATGGCTGTCCTGCTGGGCCTTTCGGGTGTCGGCAAGTCCTCGCTACTCGCCGCCGGGCTACAGGCCACCTCGGGTCCACGGACACCGATCACCATGACACCGGGCGACGATCCGATGGCCGCACTCGCCGCCGCACTCGACGCGCGGCCACCCGGTCACTGCCTGTTGGTGGTGGACCGGGGCGAGGAGCTCTTCACCCGATGCGGCAATGACGCTCTGCGGCAACAGTTCCTGGCCGTACTGGCGGCACTCGCCGCGCCCGGCATCGAGCCGCCTACCACCGTGGTCGTCGCGTTCGATGCCGCGCATCTCCCCGAACTGCTGCGATATCCGCTGCTGATGACGGTGCTGCGGGCCCACGCGATGGTGCTCGACCCGATGACACCGGCCGAACTCCGCGAGGCGATCGTCCGGCCTGTCGAGGTCACCGGGTTGCGTATCGAGGACAGCCTGGTCGACACGCTGCTGCAGGATCTCGACGCCATCGAACCGCACAGTTCGGTGCGCCTCGCGCTGCTGTCCTTCGCGCTGGCCGCGACGTGGGCCAACCGGCGCGGCAAAACGCTGACGCTGGAGGCCTATCGCGAAGCGGGCGGGTTGGCCCGCGTGAGCGCGGTCGGCGCCGAGAAGTTCTGGTCCCGGCTGACCGATCGGCAACGCGCCGCCGCCCGGCATGTGTTGGTCGCGCTGACGATCATCGGGCCGACCGCGGCGGTGCGCGACCGGATGCCGGTCGAACTGCTCATCGCCGAGTCCGCCGATCCGGAGGCGACGCGCGCGGTCATCGCCCGGCTGATTCGCGCGCGAATAATCGTGCAGCGCAACGACGAAGTCGAAGTGGTCCACGATCTGCTGCTGACCGGATGGCCGCGCATGGTCGAATGGTTGTCCGAGGAGAAGGAACTCGCACCCGTCCGCCAGCGCATCGAAGCGGACGCACGCGAGTGGGCCCGCCAGGGTCGGCCGGTGTCGCTGCTCTATTCGCGGACCAGGCTCGAGGACGCGGCCGCGTGGATGCGGCGCACGGATTCCGCGAACCGGCTCGCGAAGGAGTTCGTCGCGGCGGCGTCGGAACAGCAGCGCACCCGCGCCGTGCGGCGGCGGTTGATCTTCGCCGCCGTTACGGCGTTGACCGTTGTGGCACTGGTGCTTTCGGTGGTCGTGATCACCCAGCGCGCATCCGTCGCGCAGGAGCACAAGGACGTCGTGCTCGGCCAGCTGATCGAGGAATCGCAGCGCATCGATGGGGTGGACCCCGGGCTATCGACCCAGCTCGCACTGGCCGCATATCGGCTGAGTCCCGATGATCCGGCCGCGCGGGCACGCCTGCTCGCGATGCAGTTGCTGCCGTTGAACATCGCATCGGTGGCGGCGCACGACGGACTCGTCCGCGGGCTCGCGGTGAGCCCGAACCGGAAGTGGCTGGCCAGTGCGGGCAGCGATGGCCTCATCCGGTTGTGGGATCTGTCGGATCCGCAGGCGATCACCGCGGCCGGACCGGCGCTGACCGGTCATCGCGGTCATGTCGAGTCTGTGGCGTTCGGTCCGGACGGGCGGGTGCTGGTCAGCGCGGGTAGCGATGGCACAGTGCGGCTTTGGGACATCCACAATCCGGCCGAGGCGGGCAGGCTCGGTGAGTTCGACGTGGGAACGGCCACCACCTCGGTCACCTTCCTGCCGGACGGTCGCACCGTTGTCGCCGGAGCCGTCGACGGAACACTGAACTTCCTGAATGTCGAGACACCACAAGCTATTCGGCGGCTGGAAGCGCCGGTTGCCGCGCACGCCAACGGAATACGATCCCTGATGCTCGCCCCGGACGCCCCGGTCCTCGCCACCGCGGGTGAAGACCGCACCGTCCGGCTCTGGTCGATCGATAACCCCGAACAGCCGATCCCGCTGGGTGCACCGCTCGACAGCGAAGGCGCCGTGCAGGCCATCGCCTTCGGCCCGGGTGGTCGGCTCGCGGTAGGTACCGGCAACGGGGTGGTGCAGGTGTGGAATGTGTCCGATCCAGCGCTGCCACGGCTGGTCGGCCGGAAACAGACCCGTCCGGTCGCGATCGCCTCGCTGCAATTCTGGCAGGACGGGCGACTGCTCGTCACGACGGACGCCGACGGCGCCGTGCGGAATTTGGATACCAGCCGCCCCGATGGAGTGTCTCCGATCGGGCGGGAGCAGAGTGGCAACAGCGGCACGAACCGGTCGTTCGTGATCGTTTCGGACACCCAGATGGTCACCGCGGGCTGGGACGGACGGATCCGGACGTGGCGCCATGCGCGCGGGAATCTCGCCCTCGCGTTCGCGGGCTCACTCAGTTCGGTCAGCTTCGATCGGGCGAACAAGGTGCTGGCCAGCGGGCTGCACGACGGACAGATCGCCCTGTGGGATGTCAGCACCCCGTTCGACACCCGGTTGCTGAGCGAGCTGCCCGCGGGCGCACCGCCGGACCGGCGTGGGGCCAGAGTCGCGCTGCGGCCGGATGGTTCGCTGCTGGCCACCGCGGGCAGCGGTGAGGTGCGGCTGTGGGATCTCGCCGATCCGGCGCGGCCGGCCCCGATCGGTGCGCTGCCCGGCGCCGGTCTCGGCGGCCCGATCGCGTTCAACCCGAGCGGGGACCGTCTGCTCACCGGAGTCGACCGCCGATCGTTGCAGCTGTGGGACGTGACCGACCGACGCCCGCTCGGGCAACTGTCGACCGGATACGACAGTGCGATCGAACTCGCGGCCTTCGCGCCCGATGGTCGACTCGTCGCGGCGGCCGACGAGGACGCGCGAATTCACCTGTGGGACACGGCCGAACCGGGCAGGCCGGTCGTGACCCTGCCGGGCAGCCGCGCGGCGATCGTGCGAGCACTGGCCTTCGCCCCGGACGGCAAGACCCTCTTCGGTGCCGACGGTGACGGCATGATCCGCTCCTGGGACATCACCGACCCGGCCCGGATCCGCGAACTCGACGCGATCCGCGCCCACACCGACGCGGTGCGGACCCTGACCATCGATCAATCCGGCAGCCGCCTGGCCTCCGGCGGTGACGACGGTGTCGCCCGGCTGTGGAACATCGCCGACCCGTCCGATATCGAGCCACTCGGTGACCCGATCGAGGCGAGAATCGGCTCGACGTGGTTTCTGCGCTTCGACCCGCGCGACGAGTCCCGCCTGCTCGGCATCGGCGACCAACTGTCCGCCCTGTGGTACTCGGCACCGGAAGCGGTCGCCGCGGAACTGTGCGACTCCGCCGCGGTACACGTCGACGAGCGAACCTGGCATGACCTGCTCCCGTCGCTTCCCTACGTGCGCCCCTGCTGAAGGCGCAATACCGGATTGGGAGCTCTTGCTTCCTTCTCGCGAATAATGATGGGCGACAGGTGAATTCGGGGGAGGGGAGTGCGGTCACGTGTCGTCGGCCTACTGCAAGATGGGCGCGCGGTCACGCAGTTGCCGGGCGGCCGCCGACAAGTAGGTGTCCGTCCGCCACACCAGGTTCAAGACGCGCTCGCAGCCGGGGTTGTCGACTTCCAGCCAGCCCACCGGGTAGCGGGGCGCCGCCTGCCTCGAACCCGCTGGGACAAGCCCGATTCCGAGCCCGGCACTGATCAGATCGCCGGTCGCGCCGGGCTCGTCACCCTCGCACGAGATCGACGGGTGCAGTCCGGCTTCGGTGAACAGACGGTCGAGCAAGGTCCGTGGCCAGTAGCCGGGGCGGCAGGTGACGAAGTGCTCATCGGCCAACTCCGCGATGGTGACTCGGTCGCGTGCGGCCAGCGGATGCGCGAGCGGCACGGCCAACAGCACCTTCTCGCGCCACAATTCGACGGATCGCAGCGCGGGGCCGTCCAGCGGTTGCGAAGCGAAGCACAGGTCGACCTCGCGATCGGCGAGCTGCCGCTGCATGGTTTCGGCATTCGACTGGAACAGGCGGACATCGACGCCCGGATGCTCGGCGCGGAACCGGGCGAGCAAGCCGGTGATGGTCAGCAGGGTCTCCGCGGCGACCGTGACGCGGCCGTGGTCGAGCCCGGCCGCGTCAGCCAATTCGCTACGTGCGTCATCGAGTTCGGACAGTGCACGGTCGACCCGGTGCAGGAAGGTCACGCCGAAGGCGTTGAGCCGCACCTGCCGTCCCACGCGGTCGAACAGCGGGACGCCGAGTTCCTTCTCCAGCCGCGCGATCGTTCGGCTCACCGACGGCTGCGCCACCATCAACTCCGCGGCGGCCTGACTGATGTGCTCGCGCCGGGCGACCGCTTGGAAGTAGCGCAGTTGCAGTAGGTCCATCCGGTTCCTCCGTGTGCCGCCCAGCTGATGCCTTCAGGAGCATGAGTTTATGGCAGAACTGGTCTTGGCAGGCATGAGGCATCCAGGCTTAGCGTTCGAACCATGAACTCCTCGGATCCCCTCGTCATCGTCGGAGCTGGTCTGGCCGGCGCCACTGCCGCCCAGACGCTGCGCGCGGAAGGCTACGCGGGCCCGCTCGTCGTGATCGGCGACGAGCCGCGCCAACCGTACTGGCGGCCGCCGCTGTCCAAGGGCTTGCTGGCCGGATACGCCGAGCCGGAGCACATCGCCGTGGCGCCACCCCAGGAGTGGGCGGACAACGACATCGACCTGCGCACCGGAATCTGTGTGCACGAGCTGGATCCCGCCGCACGGACGCTGACTCTCGATGACGGTTCGTCCGTGCGCTACGACCAGCTGCTACTGGCCACCGGTGGCCGAGCCCGGCAGCTTCCGGGAATGTACGGTGCGCGCACGTTGCGCACCCTGCCCGAGGCGCTCGCGCTGCGCGCGGAACTGACCGAACGGCGCTCGCTGCTGGTCGTCGGAGCGGGACTGATCGGATTGGAAGTGGCGGCCACGGCCCGCTCGCTCGGCTGTGAGGTCACCGTCCTGGAAGTCGCCGGCGCACCACTGGGCCGTATAGTCCCGCCGTGGCTCGGTGGTTTGTTCGCTGCGCTGCATCGTCGCAACGGTGTGCGGTTCGGACTGGGTGTGCGGCTGGGCCGGGTGAGCCGAACCGAAGACGGTGTCGTCGCGGTAGCGGAGGACGGGCGCACCAACTGGTCCGCCGACCTCGCCGTCGCCGCGGTCGGGATGGTGCCGGCGACCCGGCTGGCCGAACGCGCGGGCATCGCCGTCAGCGACGGCATCGTCGTCGACGAATGGTGCCGTACCTCCGCGCCGGGAGTTTTCGCGGCCGGTGACGTCACCACCATCACCCATCCGCTGCTCGGCGGGCTCCACCGCATCGAGCACTACGGCAATGCCATGGAGCAGGCGACCGCTGCGGCACGGAACATGCTGGGCAACAAGACTTCCTACGCTCCCGTCCCCTCGGCGACGTCCGAGCAGTTCGGCACACGACTGGAAATCTGCGGGTGGCCCGACGCCGCCGACGTCTACGGCGAGCGCGGCTGCACGGTCCGCGGTGAACCGGGGGACTTGGATTTCTCCGCCCTGTTCTGGAAGGACGACCGCCTGGTAGCGGCGGCGTGCGTCGGCCGGAGCCGCGAATTCGAGCAGTGGCAACGGATCATCCGCGACCATCCCTACACCGAGGTCGACCGCCTCACCGATCCCGCAGTCGACCTGGCCACGATCGTCGGCTGACCGGCCGCGAGTTCAGAAAGCCTGAGCAACAATGCATTTACGCATCGTCACGATCAACGTTCAGAACAAGGAGGGTGACCCCCGCCGACCGGCCCTGCTCAACCAGGAGTTGCGTCGTCTGGCCCCCGACCTCGTCGCACTGTCGGAAGTCGTCGATACCGAGCAGCTCGACGTGCTGCTGGACGGCACCGAGCTGCACGGCACCCACCAAGCCGAGGTGATGGCGTACACACCGCCGTTCGTCGACCGCTACGGCGGGACTGCGGTGGCCAGCCGCTGGCCCCACCAGGTCGTGGAAGTGCTCGATCTGCGCCTGGGGGGTGCCGGGGATGTCCCCTGGTGCACGGTGGCGGCCAAAGTTCCATTGCCGGGCGAAGGCGAGGTGCTGTTCGTATCCACCACGGCCGCTTGGCGATTGGATGCCGGGGCCGTCCGCGAGCAGCAAGCCGTAGCCCTCAGCGATCTCGATGCCCGGCACCGCACCGACCTGCCCACGATCATCGCCGGTGATTTCAACGCCGATCCCGACGCGGCAAGCATCCGCTATCTCACCGGCCGCCAATCGATTTCCGGGCGCAGCGTGCACTACCACGATGCATGGGAGGTGGCCGGTGACGGACCGGGCCATACCTGGAGCGTCGACAACGCCACTGCTGCGGCACTATTCGATCAGATCGTGCGGCAGCCCGGACATCGACGTCGGCTGGACTACGTATTCACCGGCTCATGGCATGCACATCCGAAGGCGCGCTGCGAGATTCGTGCCGCGCAGCTCGCTTTCGACCGGCCCACCGATGGAGTCTGGCCGAGTGACCACTACGGGGTGGTTGTCGACGTCGAGATCGGCAAGGACAAGTGAGCATCGGGTCGGCGAATGCGCGACCTGCGCGCATTAGGGTGGTCAGCCGAGGAAGGCGACCAGGGCCTCGATCACGGCGTCGGGTTGTTCTTCGGGGACATAGTGGCCGCAGTCGGCGATCTCTACCACGGTGACGTCGGTTCCCTTGGTGGGCATCAGGTTTCGCAGGTACTCGTAGTTGCTCTCGTCGCCGCCGAGCGCGAGGATCGGCGCCGTGATCGGGCCGTAGCCGCGTTCGTCGGCGATGTCCTGGTTGAAGGTGCGGTACCAACCGTTCCCGGCGCGGATGGCGTCGGCGGTGGCGTAGGCGTGGGTGTAGACCTGGCGTGAGTGCTCGTCGATGGTGGCCGGATCCTTGGCCTGGCGGCCGAACAGCCAGTCGATCAGCAGCCGGACGCGGCCGTCACCGAGCAGCAGTTCGGGTAGGCCCTGGACCTGGTTGAACGCGAACCACCAGAGATACGAACGGTTCCCGGCCTCGATCACCGAATCGAGGTGCTGATCCGGTTCTGGAAGTAGCCCGAACTGTGACCAGCCCGCGTCGGGGTGCGGCACGTCGAGCAGCGCGATCTTGTCGGTGGCATCGGGATGGTTGGCCGCGTAGGCATAGGCCACCATCGCGCCGATGTCGTGTCCGGCGATACTCACCGACGCCAATCCCAGGTGCGCGACCAGGCTGCGGAGGTCGGCGGCCATCGTCTTCTTGTCGTAGCCGTCGACCGGCTTGTCCGAACCGCCCATGCCGCGCAGGTCGACTGCGATCACGCGGTAGCGGCGTGCCAACGCGAGCATCACCTTGTTCCACTGCCACCACGTCTGTGGCCAGCCGCCCAGCAACAGCAGTGGAGTGCCCGCTCCTCCGTCGACGTAGTGCAGCCGGACACCGTTGACCTCGGCGACGTGGCTGGTGAACCCGCCCGCCAGCGACGCGGCCAGGGCGGCGTCGGACAACATCTCGGGCGCGGTGCTGCTGGGCATGGTGACTTCCTCACACATCGTTCGATAGTACGAATTTCTCGTACCGTTGATAGTACGAGATGTTCGTACAATCGGAGCGGGAAGTCAATCCATCGTACGAAGATCACGTACAGTGGGGGAGTGGTCGACCTGTATCACCCCGAGACAACCGCGATCCGTCTTGTCGACGTGCTCGCCGCGCTCGGTCACCCGGTGCGCATGGAGGCCGTCCACGCCCTGGCCGACGGTGAGGAACGTTTCTGCGGCGAAATCTTGCCCAGCGAACCCAAATCCAGCCTGACGCACCATTGGCGAGCGCTGCGCGAAGCCGGGATAATCCATCAGCGCCGCGTCGGCCGCAAGTTCTACCTCACCCTGCGCCGCGCCGACCTGGACGCACGGTTCCCCGGCCTGCTCGACCTCGCCCTCACGGAACCCACCGGGTTCCGATAGGCGTCGCCGCGCTTGCGCGGTGATCGGACAGTCGGTACTCGCGGCCCTCCGAGTAGGGCTCGCGGAACCGGCGTTCGACCTCAGCTTGCGGCCGCCAGCACTCTCCACATCTTTCTGGGGCGCGAGCGGACCTGCGGAGTCGCGTGTTCGATGCGCCGCCGCGCTTCGTTGACGCTGATCCGCAGCAGGTCGGTCAATAGCTCCACGGTGTCCGGATAGCCGGTGTCCGCGGCGAGGCCGCGACGCTCGGCTTCGGCGACGGCCGCGCGCATGGCGGCATCCAGTCGCCTCCGGCGGCGTTCGGTTTCGACGAGGGTGCGCAGCAGGTCGGCATCGGTCAGCTCCGCCCATCCCGGTGTCCGGGCATCCGGCGCCAGCGCGGTCGAATGTATGTTCACGCGAGGCAGCCTACCGCAAGATAGAACATATGTTCGATACTTCGGGAATGCTGGGTATGCGCGAGTCGGGCTCATGTCGCATCCGCGTCGGACTACTCGAAATCAGCGCTCGACGAACAGTGGAAGCTGTTGCGCAGTACAGGTTTGCCCGCCGATTCGGCGCGGGCAGCGCGCGCATGTGACTGCGGCACGAGTCTGTTCCGGCGTGGCGGATGACCATCCGGCAACCCCGTTGCGGCACAACGGTTTCGGCACTTTCTCTTCGTCGACCAGTGCCCGGGAGCGACCGCGCGCACGATGCGCCCGGGCGCGTACGACCGCGTGCACGCCCGGGTCACCGAAGGCCACCGTCCGCAGCGGCTGCCGCTACACCTGACTAGTTGCCGCGTCCGGACTTGGGAGGCCCACTCTTCGGCGTCGGGGGTATCCGCTCGTACGTGCAGGCTCCTCCCGCATTCGGGGGACAGCTCAGGCACCGGTAACCGGGAATGTCCCTGCCGGCGCAGGAGGCGGCGAAATACGTCGATGCGCTGTGCACTCCATCAGTCGCTGGGGCTGCTGATGCCTCGCTCATTCCGAGACCGAGACCGGCGGCACAGACCGCGATCGCGGCGCCGAAGGCAATACGTGTGAACATAGTTTTGTTCCCCTCCAAGGCGACTCCCCGCCGCCAACCGTGATGTGGATTGGCAACAAATTCTGTTGTTGCCGAGTATCTTTCGGTTGATACGACGCAAAGCATAGGCACGGGACCTTTCAAGATCCTTAACGAGCTCGCGCGGTTGGTGGCTTGATCGAGCCCCGCACCCGTCCCGGCATCGCGCAGAATTCGCCGTTGCGCTGCAGGTCCCTGGGGCATCCAGTGACTCAGTTGGCCGAAATGGCTCCGCGCACGCGATCGATCAGCCGTCCCCCGAAAGCGGCCGACAACGGTGCGAGAAACCAGGCGTACCACACGTACGGAGTGACCCAGGCGAGTGCGGCCGTGGCGAAGAAGAGTGCGGCGACGGCGGACGAGGCATCGGCGCTGGTACGCAGATCAGCGGCAACGATGTGTTCGGCCAGTGTGGATCGTCGTGCGGCCAGATCTCGCACCACACCCTCACTGGCGAAGAGCAGCGCCGACGTCACAGCGAAGAGGCAGACGGCAAGCTTGTTGTCCGGAGCGTGCCCGAACACCGCCGTCGAATACGGCAGGATCGCGACCAAAAGCAGCAGCGGCGCATGCCATGCGAGAGTGCGCCGATCCAGCAGCGCCACCCCCTCGATCAACGTGTGATGGCGGCGCCACACCGCCCACAGCAGGCAGAACGCGAGCAGGAACGCCACAAAAGAAGCCCGTTCGTGCCAGAGGAACGCGGCCAGGGCGCCGGCATCGATGAGATCCTCGTCCTGGGGCCGCTTGATCTCGACGGCGAGCAGGGTTATCGCAATGGCGAGAACGGCGTCGGCGAACGCGCCGATTCGCTGCGGTGATAGGCCTGCACTCTGGCCGGTCGCGTCATGGTGCATGGGAGCTCCTCAGGTTACGGCGCCGGTGGGCTTTCAGGCGGGCGCGAACGTGGGCCGCTCGGTAATGGCGAGCTGTTGCGACCGGAGCGCGAGGATGATCATGACCGCGGGGAGGAGCAGGTCGTAGACCAGCACTCCGCCGGTGTTGCCGGGCGCGTGGTCGCCGTTGGCGAACCACTGGTAGAGGTGGCCGATCGCCGCGCCCCACAGGAACATTCCGGCGCCGAGGCCGATGGTGATGCGCTCGCGGGCGGTGGCCGAGGCGGCGCGGAATCCCATGACGGCGAGTCCAAGGTTGGCAAAGGCGATCTCGAATTGGAACGGGCTCTGGTTGAAGCCGATTGCGGTGGCCATCGCGTCCGGGACGGTCAGGAAGGCGATCGTCATCCACAGGCTGCCGCAGCCGAGTGCGGCCACGGCCCACCATCGCTGCCAGGTTTCCAGGGCGGCGGCACGGGAGGGGCTGTGCTGGGTTCGGATCAGTGCGCCGACCACCGCGATCACTATCCAGATCAGGGGGAAGGCCGACTGGGCGAGGTAAGGCATCTCGTTCATGAAGTTGAGTGTTGCATGGTTAATATTAACCAGTCAAGACTCAGGGTTATCGGTTACGGGTGTCGGACCGGGCTATCGGCGTGGCTCGAGAAGTTTGGCCAGCGCGGCAGTGTCGCGTAGGTAGCGCTCGTACGGAAAGCCCGCTGCGAGCAGCGCGTCGCGCAGCTCGTTCTGCAGCGGTCTGTCGCTGCTGTGAAAGGCGTTGCGGCCGGCTTCGGTGGTGCTGACCAGTCGTCGCCGTCCGTGCTCGGGGTCGGGCTCGACCGCGACGAATCCGGCTGTTTCCAGCGGGCGCAGGGCCCGGCTGACCGCCGGGTCCGACACCGCCAGCGCCTGCGCCAGCTGATGCTGAGTCACCGGCTCGATTTCTTCCAACGTCCCCAGCAGGCGTATCTGGCTGTATGTCAGCGCCTCCGAGTCGTCCACGCGTCGCCGCGCGGCCTCGCCGAGCAGGTACACCACACGATGCAGCAGGTCTCCGAGTCCATCGTCCACAAGCTGAACGTATCAGAGTCTTGCCCGGTTAACATTCATGGTGACGCCGGCCGGAAGTCTCGACGCCACGCGTGGGAGCCCGCGATGACGGTCCACTTCCATCTGATCCGATATCGCCTTGACCAGTAAGGAGCCTCGCCATGTCCGCCGAGCCATTCGAGGTCAGCATCACCGAAGCCGAGATCGCGGACCTGCGTGCACGATTGCGACGGACGCGGTGGCCCGAGCCCGAGCCGGTGGACGACTGGTCACAGGGTTTGCCGCTGGCGTATGCGCAGGAGCTGTGCCGCAGCTGGGCCGAGGACTACGACTTCGGGTTCGCCGAGCGGCTGAACGTGTTCCCGCAATACCGCGACACGATCGACGGGCTCGGCATCCACTTCCTGCATGTCCGCTCGCCGGAGCCGGACGCGTTCCCGCTCGTGCTCACGCACGGGTGGCCGGGTTCGGTGCTCGAGTTCCTGGAGGTCCTCGGCCCGCTGACCGACCCGCGCGCGCACGGCGGTGACCCGGCGGACGCGTTCCACGTGGTCGCGCCGTCGTTGCCCGGGTACGGCTGGAGTGACAAGCCGTCGACGACCGGGTGGGGCATCACTCGCATCGCGCGCGCCTGGGACACGTTGATGGTGTCGCTGGGTTACCAGCGGTACGGCGCGCAAGGCGGTGACTGGGGTTCGGCAGTGTCCGGCGCGCTGGGCGAGGTGGCGCCCGAGCGGGTCGCCGGCGTGCACCTGAACCTGGGATCCGTGGCGGCGGGCACGTTCGACGACCCGACGCCCGCGGAGCGGGCGAATCTCTTGGCCGAGAAGGAGTTCCGGCGCACCGGCCGGGGGTACTCGGCGATCCAGGCGACCCGGCCGCAGACGCTCGGCTACGGCCTCACCGACTCCCCGGCGGGGCAGGCCGCCTGGATCGCGGAGAAGTTCTGGGCGTGGACCGACAACGACGGCCATCCCGAGGACGCGTTGTCGCGGCAGACGATCCTCGACGAGATCTCGGTCTATTGGTTCACCGCGTCGGCCACGTCGTCGGCGCGCCTGTACTGGGAGAGCTTCGCCGACTTCCGGGACAAGGTGACCGTGCCATCCGGGCTGTCGGTCTACCGGCGCGACATCACCCGCCCGTCGCGGCGGGAGGCCGAGCTGCGGTTCACCGACCTGCGCTGGTTCGAGGAACTGCCGCATGGTGGCCACTTCGCCGCGCTGGAACAACCGGAGTCGCTGGTCGAGCAGGTGCGCGGGTTCTTCCGCCTGTTCCGCTGACTGTCCGTGCCGAGGGAGACACCACCACGGATCGGTCGCGAGTCCGGGCTACCGAGACCACATCGGGCCGTATCGCTCGCTGAAATCTTCGGCGTCCTCGCGCCGCGGCTCAGTCCTGGGTGGCGAGGGTCGCGGCGATGGTCCGCGCGGCCGCCGGGAACCCGTTCGGGTTCGGGCCGGTGAAGTTGAGGCGCAGGTAAGGACCGGATGGTTCGGCTGGGAACCACTCATGACCGGAGGCGACGTACACGCCTCGCGCCTCGCAGTCGCGGACGAGTCGGTCCGTGTCGGTGTTGTCCGGCAGGCGCGCCCAGAGATGGAGTCCGCCTCGGGGAACGTGGTCGACTCGCAGGCGAGGGGCGTGTTCGATGAGGCTGTCGACGAGCAACGCCCGGCGTTCGCGAAGTTGACCGCGCAGCCTGCGCAGGTGGGTCTGCCAGCCGGGATCGGTGAGGACTTCCAGGGCGGCTTGCTGGAGGAGACCGCTCACGTACATGGACTCGGCGGACTGGTCGGCCAGGATGCGATCGCGGGCCGGACCGCGGGCGATGACGGCGCCGACCCGGATGGTCGGTGACAAGCTCTTGGTCAGCGACCGGACGTAAACGACGTGGCCCGCGGTGTCTCGGGTTGCTACCGGCCGGGGTTCGGTATCGATCCCGAAGTCGTGCGCCCAGTCGTCCTCGACGAGGAACGCGCCGTGCGACCGGACGACCTCGAGGACGGCCTCGGCGCGGTCCGGGGACCATTGCGCCCCAGTGGGATTCGCGTAGTTCGGTTGGACGTAGAAGGCTCTGGCTCCGGTCTCTCGCAAGGACCGGTCCAGCCCCGCTGGGTCGGGTCCTTCTGCGTCGCTCGGCACCGGAACCAGCCGGACGCCGGACTGGTGCGCCGCGCGGATCGCGCCCCAGTACGTGGGCGACTCGATCAGTAGCGGTTGTCCCGGGGCGACCAGTGCGCGAAACGTCGAGGTGAGTCCGCTTTGGCTGCCGGGGACGATCACCACGTCGTTCGCCGTGGGGGCGGCGAGACCGGCGGGTGTCTGGTCGGCCAACTCGGTCGCGAACCAAGTCCGAAGGTCGTTGAGCCCGGCGGAGTCCGGTCGGGTCGTGGCCATGGATCCGCGCGCCGCGCGCGTCAGGGCCGCCCGAACCAGCCGCTCGGGCAACAGGTCTGCCTCGGGGTAGCCGGAATGGAGCGCTTGCGCGTCGGGCGGCGGGGTGCGCATGGTGCCGCCGACGCTCGGCAGCGTGCGGCGCGGAGTGCCCAAAGCCGCTGTCTGCCAACCGAAATCCTGCGGCCGCATGGGCCGCGGCGCGCGAACGAAGCTGCCGACGCCGGGGCGGCTCTCGATGAGGCCCTCGGCGGCGAGTGCGCGGACGGCCTTCTGCACGGTGACCGGGCTGGCGGCGTACTCCGTCACCAGCTGACGGGTGGACGGAAGCTGCGCGCCCGGGGCGGCGGTAGCGATCCACGCACGGATTCCGGCGGCGATTCGACTGCTGCTATCGTTGAACATGTCAGTACAGAGTAGCGCTACTATCGAAGTGCGCACACCGCTACCGTCCACGTTGTCCGGCGCCGGCTGGGGACTGATCGGTGTCGCAGCCTTCTCCTTCACGATGCCGCTCACTCGCATCGCGGTCGGCGGACTCTCGCCGCTGTTCATCGGATCCGGTCGCGCGGTGGTCGCTGCCGTGCTGGCTGGTGTGGCCCTGGCGGTCACGCGTCAAGCATTTCCCTCGGGTACGCAGCGGGTGCGGCTCGCGGTCGTTGCGGCGGGCGTGGTCGTCGGCTTCCCGGTTCTCACCTCGTACGCCCTGACGGTGACACCCGCCAGCCACGGCGCCGTCGTGGTCGGCCTGCTGCCCGCGGCCACCGCGGTCATGGCCGTGCTGCGCACCGGTGAACGTCCGGCGCGCGCCTTCTGGCTGTTCTCCCTCGCGGGCGCGATCGCCGCGGTCGTGTTCGCCCTGGTGGAGGGCGGCGGTTTCGGCGAAGTCCACGGGGCCGATCTGCTGCTGTTCGGCGCGGTGGTCGCGGCTGCCGTGGGCTACGCCGAGGGTGGCCTGCTCGCCCGCGAGATCGGATCCTGGCAGACCGTGTCGTGGGCGCTGGTGCTATCTGCGCCACTGATGCTCACGCTTGCCGGTGTCGCCCTCGCCGATCAGGCGCCCGCGGCCACTGCGGGCGAATGGGCTTGCTTCGCTTACCTTTCGGTCGTCAGCATGTATCTCGGCTTCTTCGCCTGGTACCGCGGGTTGGCGATCGGGCCGATGGCGCGGGTCAGTCAGGTGCAGCTCGTTCAGCCGGTCATGAGTATCTGCTGGGCGGCGCTGCTGCTCGGGGAACGAATCGGCTGGCTCACATTCGCGGGTGGGTTGGTGGTCATCGCCTGCGCGGGTGGTGCGGTGCGCACCAGGCTCGGTCTGACCACAGCCGTCGCGAAGGATGACGTGGACTTCGTGCGTCGATTGCCGGGAGCGTAAACGACATTCGACTATGGTCGGAAGGGTGTCCAAGACGCACGCCTACGAACTGGGTGTCACCTGGACCGGTAATACGGGCACGGGGACCAGCGGTTACCGGGACTTCGAGCGATCGCACACCATCAGCGCGGACGGCAAGCCGGTGATCCCCGGCACTGCGGACCCGGCCTTCCGCGGTGTGCCGGAGCGCTGGAACCCGGAGGAGCTGTTGGTGGCTTCGCTGTCGCAGTGCCACATGCTGTGGTACCTCGTGTTGTGTGCCAGGGCGGGCATCGTGGTCACCGACTACACCGACCATCCGTCGGGCACCATGGTCGAAAACCCCGACGGCGGCGGCCAATTCTCCGAAGTGGTGCTGCGTCCGCGGGCACGGATCACCGATCTTCAGCACCGCGAGCGCGCCCTCGCCCTGCATGAACGCGCCCACGAGCTGTGTTTCATCGCCAATTCGGTCAACTTCGAACTTCGTTGCGAGCCTGAAGTCCTGCGGACCTGAGGGCCTCGCGCGGCACGGTAGTAGCGCTCTCGCCGAGCGGCAGGATCGAATCGGCGAGGCGGTCGATGACGGCGTCCTGGTGACTGATCACTATGAGGGCCACGCCTTTCCGGCGCAGCTCGTCGAGCAGATCGAGCACGAGGTCTTGCGTGCTCGGGTCCAGTGACGACGTGATCTCGTCACAGATCAGGATGCGCGGTTCGGCGGCGAGGGCACGGGCAATGGCGACGCGTTGTTGCTGGCCGCCGGACAGGTGACCGGGGCGGCGCAGCGTCAGGTGGTCGTCCAGGCCGACCGACTGGAGCAGGCGGTGGGTCTGGTCGCGTGCGGCGGGGGAGTCCATGCCGTGGAGTAGGCGCAGCGGGCGGCCGATCTGGCTGCCGATGCGATAGGACGGGTTGAGGGAAGTCGCGGGGTTCTGGAACACGAGTTGAATGGCGCGACGGTGGTCGATGGTTCGGCGATCGACGCTGGAATGCAGTGGGGCGCCGTCGAGTTCGACCAGACCGCGAGCGGGTGCGTGCAGGCCGGCCAGCGCTCGGGCGACCGTGGTCTTGCCCGCACCGGAGCGGCCCGTGATGGCGAGGCACTCGCCGGGATGCAGCGTGAAGGAGACACCAGCCACGACCGGCCGGGGGTTGCGGTGGGTCACGGCGAGGCCTTCGACCCGAAGCATCGGTGCAGCCTTCGGGCGGAATGCGCGCGAAGGTGTTGCGGCCATGGGCTTCTGGTCGCGGCACGGTGCGCTCGCGACGACCTTGCCCCGGTCCAGCTCCAGTACCTCGTCGATCAGCGGCGCGATCGTGGGCAGATCGTGGGTGATGACGAGCAGTGTGGTGCTGTCCTTGATTCTGCGCAGCGTCCGCAGCAGTTGGTCGCGGGTCTGTGCATCCAATCCGGTGGTCGGCTCGTCCAGCACCACGAGTGCGGGCTTGCCGAGCAGTGCCATCGCGAGCAGCACCCGCTGCTGCTGACCGCCGGAGAGCTCGTGGGGGAAGCGGCGCCGGAACTCACGATCATCGGGCAGATCCACTTCACGTAGGGCCTGGGCGACCGGGTCGACACCGAATGTGCCCCGCAGGCGGGCGATTTCGCGCAGGGCGGTGCCGATGCGCATGGCCGGATTCAAACCGGTCGAGGGGTCCTGCGGCACATAGCCAACCGCTCCGCCGAGACCGACCGTGCCCGAGGCTGTCAGCCCGGCGGGTAGCGCGCCGAGCACCGCCAACGCGAATGTGGTCTTGCCCGCGCCGGAAGGACCGACCACGGCCAGACCGTGCCCCGGCGGCAAGCGTAGCGAAATGCCTTCCAGTACAACAGTTCCCGAGGCATCGCGGACCGAGAGTCCGTCGACCGTCAGACCATCCGCCGTAGAAACTGCCGAAAGACCCGACGCCGCCGGTCGATTCACCTCGAAGGCCCGGTCGGTGACCATATTGACCGACACCACCAGCACCATGATCAACAGCGCCGGTGCGAGCACCGCCCACGGCTGCACGCCGAAACCCGGCCGATTCTCGGTGATCATGAGCGCCCAGTCGGGGGAGGGCGGGCGAAGTCCGAGTCCGAGGAAGCCGCTGACCGCGACCATCGAAATGCTCGCCGACATCCGCACGCCCGCATCGGCCAGCACCACCGATCGCAGATTCGGCAGCACCTCGACCACCGCGAGGCGCCACAGCGGTTCACCCCTGGCCCGAGCCGATTCCACGTATCCGGTGGTGGCGAGTTCCAGTACGCAGGTGCGGACGATCCGGATGATCCAGGGCACCGAGGCCAGCGCCGCGGTCACCACGAGCGCGACCGGACCGGCCCCCAGCGCGGTTGCGATCACCGCGAGCAACAGGAACCAGGGCACGACGACTATCGCGTCGACCGGGAGCATGATCCAGCGGTCCAGGCCGCGGCGCAGACCCGCGAGCAAGCCGAGCCCCAGCCCGAGCGCGTACGCGACGATCAGCACCAGCCCGGCGAGCGACAGCAGCGGCAGCCCGCCGTGCAGGACCCGCGACAGCACATCGCGGCCGACCACATCGGTGCCGAAGAGATGGCGGCCAGTCGGGGGCTGGAACGGAGGCGCGACCACCGCGGTCGGCGCGTACGGCGCGAAGACCGGGCCGAGCACCACGAGAAGCAGCACCAACACGGTGACCAGCAGCCAGCCGGAGCGAATCCGGCGTCGCGCCGTCATGCTCGCTCCGTCAGCGCCAGCTGCCGGGCCCGCGGACTCACCAGCAGGGTCAGCAGATCGGCGATCAGGTAGATCGCTATCCCGACCGCCGCCATCAGCACCGCGGCCGACTGGACGAAGGGAAAGTCGCGAGCCGAGATGGCGCGCAACAGTTCCTGCGATAGACCCGGATAGTTGAACAAGGTCTCCACCACCGCGACACCGCCGATCAACCCGACGACCGAACCGGCGAGCGGATAGACGGACGCCGACACCGCATTGGGTGCGACATGCCGCAGCAGCAGCCGCAGCCCACCGATGCCGTTGAGCCGTGCGGTCCGAATGTAGTTGCCTGCCATGACTTCCGCGGTCTGCGCCCGCACCATGCGCACCGGATGCGGTGCCAGCCCGATCAACAGACAGGTCACCGGCAACACCAGGATCTCCGGCCGCTGCCACGCGTTCATGCCGCTCGGCAGCAGCGAGACGGCGGGCAGGAGGTGCAGCGTCAGCGACACCGTCGCCACCAGCAGCACACCGAACACGAAGGACGGCACCGATTCCGCCGCGAGCGCGACCGCACTGATCACCCGATCGGTCCGGGTTCCCGCGCGGGCTCCGGCCACGAGTCCGAGTGCGAGTGCCAGCGGGAGCAACAGTGCGGCGGTGAGCAGCGCGAGGGTGACACTGTTGGTCGCGCGGCCGAGCAGGACATCACTCACCGGCCGGCCCGAGATCAGCGAATGGCCGAAATCGCCCTGGAGGAAAGCGAACAGCCACTCGGCGAAGCGCACCGGTGCGGGCCGGTCCAGTCCGAGTTCGGCGCGCAGTGTGGTCAACTGCTCCGGCGTGGGGTCGCCGCCGCCGTCGCGCGACAGCAGCACCGTTGCCGCGTCCGAGTCCAGTGCTTCGAACAAGCAGAAAACCACGAGCGCGACGGCGAACAGCACGCCGATCCCACCGCCGACCCGCCGTGCGATATAGGCGATCACGGCGGTGCTACGTCGCCAGCCAGGTGGTGGCGTAGTTGGCCCAGTCGTCGGTGCCGGGCACCCCGTTGCGCACACCGCGAACCTGGTTTTTCGCCGCGTCGGGACGTTTGGCGAAGCTGTGCAGGATGTACCCGCCCTCGTTCCAGAGTTCCTCTTGCAGTTCGTGATACAGCGTTCGGCGGCGTTGCGGGTCCATCGCGGCGCGCGCCTCGGCGAACTTCGCGTCCCATCCCGGCCGCCGCCAGCCGGTGCCGTTGCTGGGGGAGGTGCTGGTCATGGTCTGGCCGTAGAAGTAGTCGAGACTGTAGTTCCACCAACCGATGTGCGACAGCGGTGCTTTACCGCTGACCTGGGAGAAGTAGGTGTCCGCCGGCACCGATTCGAGCCGGATGTCGATCCCGGCCGCCTTCGCGTGCTCGGCGAACAATGTCGCGGAGTCGAGCATGCCCGGTGATCCGTCGGCGGTCGGCAGCGTGACCGTCAGATTCTCTTTCCCCGCCGCCCGCAACAGCTCTCGTGCGCGCTGCGGGTCATAGGTCCGCTGGGGTAGACCGTCGTTGTAGAAGGGCGCACCCTTGCCGTAGACGTCGTTGCCGACCTCGGCGTAGCCGTAATACACCGAATCGACCATGGCCTGGCGGTTCACGGCGAGGCGCATGGCCTGCCGGACCCGCACGTCGTCGAACGGCGGTGTGTCCACGCGCATCTGGAACGCGCCCATCAGGCCGGCGGGCGGGACCACCACGGTCGTACCGGGATCGCGCTCCAGGGTGCGCGCTTGCAGGTACGAGATCTCGTGCACCACATCGGCTTCGCCGGACAGGAAGGCGTTGACCCTGGCCTCGGTCTCCGCGATCTGGATGATCTCCACCTCGTCGAGCAGGGGGCGTCCGTCCCAGTAGCGATCGTTGCGCCGCAACAGGGTTCGGTCGCCGGGCGACCATCGCTGCAAGGCGAAAGGACCGGTGCCCACCGGCAACGACGACCCATCGATGGTGCCGGTGCCGTCCTTCACGATGTAGCAGTACCAGCCCGCCAGCACCGAACCGAAGTCGGCCAGCGGCGATTTCATCGTCACCAGCACACTGAGATCGCCGTCGGCGCGAGTGCGCGACATATCGATGTTGGCGAGATCGCCGGACGACTTCTTGGCCGGGTCGAGCATCCGCTCGAAACTCCACAGCACGTCCCGCGCCGTCAGCGGCGCGCCGTCGCTGAACACCACGCCCCGGCGCAGATTGATCCGCCACTGGCTGCCGTCGGCATTGGGCTCCAACGACTCCGCGAGCCGATAGCGCAACGTCAGATCGTTGTTGTAGGCGACAAGCTTGTCCCACACGTTCTTCGACACCGCGCCACCCGCCGAGCTACCGGCCTCGTGCGGATCGAGCACGTCCGCGCTCGCCGACCGCCCCGCGATCACCGACCGCAGGCGTCCGCCCGCTCGCGGTGGTCCGTCCGGAGCTGCCGGGCCGCCCTCGGTGCCACAACCCGCGAGCAGCCCGCCCAGCGCGAGCGCACCCGCACTCCCGAGCAGAAAGGAACGGCGACCGAGCCCGGGCCGCACCGCTGTGTACTTGTCCATTGCCATCCTCGTGGGTGAGATCCCGATACCACGGCGCAGGTATCCTGGCTCCCGGATCAACACTCCCCGCCGGTCTTCCAGCCTGGGTAGGCCGTGACCATGAATCGGCGGATCGCTCCTCGGTGACAGTTGCGGGACAGCCCCGGATTCGCACCGGTGTTCCCTACGCCGGATTCAGACCATACCGTCTGCTATTCCGAAGGCCCACCACCAGCCGGATCGCTGTACGTTCGAATATCCGGGATACACGGGTCGGCAACCCTGGATGATGGGCGGATGCTCCCCACCGACCACCTGGTCCAGGCAGACCGTCGCCCAGCGGTGATCGACACGCCCCTCGGCACCGTCGAGTTCTCCGTCACGCTCGCGTCGGACGTGCTACCGGCCGCGTCGAATACCCTGTGGCGCTTGGCGAATGGTACGCATCTACATCGGTGGCGGCACCGGACCGCAACGGTCGATCTGTTGCTCGGCGGCATCGACGTCAAGCCATGGGACGGCGGCGCACCGGTCCCGGTGTGGGCCGGGATCTGGCAGGTGCAGGCGCGCGCCGAGGTGTCCGGACTGGTCGTCTCGGCCGAACTGACCGACCTGCCCGCCGGAACGAGCGGCGGCCAGGACTCCGCCGAATGCCTCGCCGCGGTGAGTGTCGAGAACGAGCACTTCATGGTGTCGATCGGCGGCCCGGATTCGGAGCTGCTCGGTCTGCAGGCCGCGGACGGTCGGCTGATGCCTGCCGGTTGGGCGCACCTGCTGCCGGCCGGCGCGGACGACAACACTTCCGAATATGGCGTGCGCTACACGGATCCGGCCCGAATCGCGTGGCATCTGCCCGGCCTGGCCGCCGGGGAAGTGGCCAGACTTTGCATCGCGTGCGCCTGGTGTCCCCGCGACGACGATCGACCCGCAGCCTGGTACGCGGTCGACATCCCGCTCGACACCGCCTACCTCCACCTCATTGCCGAGCCGACCTGATCGGCCGCATCGCGTTCACCGAATCCACTGCGGCGCAGCAATGTCGGTGTCAGCAGGAACAGTGCGATCGCCAGGGCCGCGACGGCCAGCATGGCACCGCGCAGCCCGACGGCGGCGGCCCAGAGCCCGACATAGACGGGCCCGAGCAGGAACCCGAGATAGGACACCGTCGTGACGATCGACGTCGCGCGGCCGCGGTGGGCCTCGTCGACGTTGCGTGAGACCACGGCCAGCAGCGTGGGGAACAGTACCGCGGTCCCGGCCGCGGCGACCGAGAGACCGGCTACGGCGACGAAAAGCGTTGGCGCCGAGGCGATGATAACGGTGCCGGCAGCGGTGGCCGCCGCTCCGGCGAGGAGTAAGGTGCGCGACCTATCGGCCCGCACACCGCCGACGGCGAACCGGGTGAGCGCGACCGCGCCCGCGAACACGGCGGGCGCGACCGCGCTCGGTCCCGCCCCGGTACGCAGTTCGGCCTCGGCGAAGACCGCGCTCCAACTCTGATGCGCGTTCTCGCTGGCGAAGGCTAGTGCGCCGAGTATCCCGATGAGGAGGAACGGAGCGATCCGCCATCGGTCGGAGTCGGCGAAAGCTGTTGTAGTGCAGTATTTGTGGCCATCCGGTATGCCGCTGTCCGGCAGCATCCGGAACATGGCGGCACCGGCCACCATCGAGGCGACAGCGACCGCGACAAAGGGGACTGCGAGCGGAAGTTCCACGGCCGCAGCCAGTCCGGCGGCAAGACTGCCGAGCACCACCAGGCCGGAGAACGCGCCATGGGCCCGGGTGATGACGGGGCGACCCGCGCGCCGCTCCGCCCGTCCGGCCACCGCGTTGATGGCCACGTCGGCAGCTCCGCTGGTCGCCCCGACGAACGCCAGCCCGATGCACAGGCTCGCCAGATCCCGGGCGGTCAGCGCCAATCCGGCGCCCACGCCACCCAGTGCGCCGATGGCCACCGACGCGACCCGCAACCCCCACCGATCCAACGCCCGACCGACCAGCAGCATCGCGGGCAGCGCGCCCGCGCCGACGAACAACAAGGCGAACCCGAGCCGGCCCGCGCCGAGGCCGGACTGCTGGGCCACCCGTGGCACGGACGCACCCCAGATTCCCCAGAACGAGCCGAAGGCCGCGAATGCCACATAAGCCGAGGTGATCAGCGGGCGCGGCGAGTCGGCGGGTGGTCGAGACATATGTGTAACGATACACAACTATGCTGAGCCGATGGTTTCCTCTGCCGGTTCGAAGCGGGTGACGCTCGCGCATGTTGCCGAGCGGGCCGGAGTGTCGGTCATGACCGCCTCCTATGCCTACAACCGGCCGAGCCGAGTCTCCGAGCAGGCTCGTGCGAAGGTGCTGGCGGCGGCGGCCGAGCTCGGCTACGCCGGACCCGACCCGAGCGCCCGCTCGCTGCGCCGCGGCAGCACCGGCACGGTCGGCGTTGTGCTCGGCGAGCAGCTGAGCTACGCGTTCGACGATCCGCAGGCGGTGTTGTTCCTGGCTGGGATCGCCGAGGTGTGTGCCGAACGTGGTTGCGGCATAACGATTCTGCCGATCACGGGCGCCGCCGACGATCCACAGCGGATCCAGCGCGCGGCGGTCGACGGGTTCATCGTGTGGACCACCGCCGACGACGATCCGATCCTGCCCGCCGTGCAGGCGACCAAGCGTCCCGCAGTTGTGCACGGCGGACCGGCGGTGCCTGGATTGGGTCTGGTCACCATCGACAACCAGGCGGCGGCGCGGGCGGTGGGCGCCGTCGCGTTCGCGGACGCACAGCGTCCGGCGGTGCTGAGCTTTCCGCTGTCCAGGCAGCGAGTCGGCGCGATCACGCCGGGTACAGGCATCGCGGACGTCTCGTTCTCGGTAACCCGGCAGCGGCTCGGGGGGTATCGACAGGCCGCCGAGCAGGCCGGAATTGCCTGGGCCGAGGTGACCGTCGCGGTGTGTGCACGTAATGACGCGGCCGAGGCAGAAGGCGTCGCGACCACCCTGCTGACCTCCGCCGAACCGCCCGACGCGATCGCCGCGATGAGCGACGAACTCGCGGCAGGTGTTGTCCGCGCCGCACGTGCGCTCGGTCGCGCCATCCCCGGCGAACTGGCCGTAACCGGGTGGGACGATGCCGCGGTAGCCGCGCGGCTCGACATCACCACCGTCGCGCAATCATTGCGCGAACAGGGCGCTTTATGCGCCCACGCCGCGCTCGGGCAGCGGCTCGACTCCCGCGCCGAGCCGTGGTCGATTATCCGGCGCTCCAGCACGCGTCATTTACCATTCTTTCGATAAGGCTGCGTGTGGCACGCGTGCGCTCGGCTCGAATTTCATTAGCATTCGAGAGGTCATCGAACGGGCGCAGTGGAACCGACGCAAAGAAAGGACAGCCATGACGGAGGAATTTCCCCCCGGTTATACGGCGCCGGGCCAGTATCCGCCGCCGGTCCCGGGGTCTCATCGGCGGCCCGGCGGCAAGGGCCTGGCCATCGCGGCGTTGGTGCTGGGTATCCTCGCGCTGCTCACCTTCTGGACGGTGATCGGCGGCATCCTGTTCGGCCTCGCCGGCCTCGTCATCGGCATCATCGCCGCGGCGCGGGCCCGTAAAGGCGCCGCCGAGGGTTCCGCTATGGCGATAACGGGCTTGGTGTTGAGCATAATCGCGTTGATCGTGACAGCGATCGCCATCGCCGTCGGCTTCGCGCTTTTCAGTTACACCGGTGGTGACGAGTTCACCGACTGTGTGAGCGACGCCGGTAACGACCGTGCGAAAATCGATCAGTGCGAACGGGATTGGCAGCAGACGGTGGAGAACAAATTCAGCGTCACCATCAGCCCGCAGCCGACGAACTGACTCGGTAGTTCTCTTCTTGTCGACGATTCAGCGTGCGACGGAATGGATCTCGTCAGGACAGCTTCGCTGAGCAGTGTGTAAGACACCGACTTGCCGATGAGCGCGTGGCGCCGTGCCCGCGCTCCGGCAGGCGGTCCGGCCCCGCGTGACTACGACACCGCGGGTCATTGCGCTCGAATGGCCGGGTGCGTCGAACTTCCATTGTGAATATTTTCATCCGTGGGTAATTGAGTCCAGGCCATACCCGCCGACCAGTCGGCATCGTCCACCGGAGAAATCCATTCGGCGTGCTTACGAATTCGACACTATTCAGGTGCGCAGTAGGGGTCGACGCAAAGGCCATGGGGGACTATGGTTGTGACCTACCAGCCCTCGTCCCGAATCTGTCTCGATGCCGAGATGTATTGTGGGACACCGAAGTCCGCTGCCTGGTCCCAGCAGTCGACCACCTCTGTGCATTTTAGGTGGAGTTATGTCCTCATATGCCGAATATTCGGATCGCCGCATCGCATTGCGCCCCTTACGGATTCGAGCGGTCGGTATGTATTCGGTGTGATTTCCCACCGCCGCTGAAACATTGTTGCGCACGGCCTTGTCGCAATGATAATTCCCGAAGAATTCGAGCTGTCCCTGGCGCGCGTATTGCGCTGCCTGGGTCCATGAGAACGATATGGAAGAAAGGAGGTGACAAAAATGACGAAGATGCCCTACATCGAGCCCCTGGTGATTTGCCTGGGCGCGGTCGAGGACCACACCACGATCCTCTTCCGCGGCGTGCCTGATCTGGTCAGCCACGGCAACCTGATCTAGCCGCACGCAATGATCGACCCGTGGTCCCCTCCTTTCGGCACGTGACGGGGAGGGGGCCACATTTATCGGCGAATGAGAGGTTCCGCCATCATGGACCATTCCCCACTTACCGTGGACTACCTCGGTTGCGCCGGCCGAGCGACCCTGCCCCGAGCTGGGGCTCCCGTCGACTTCACCAGTGCGCCCTTCACCGCCTTCCCCGCGCGCAGTGTCCCGGAGAGCCCGAATTACTTGCGGCAGTGGACAAGAGCGGGAACGCACCCGACTGTCCGGCCCGCGCACCCGAGCGATCGAGCCCACCTCGCGCTGGGCGGCACCCTCACCGGAGTCTTCGACGATGCCCTCGCCGAACGGATCACCGCCACGCTCATAAGCGGACGGTATGCGGATCTGGCCGAGCTACCGGGCGACCTGGTCGGTTGCCTGGTCACCGACGATCGAGTCTTCCTGTTCCGCAGCCTGTTCACCCGAGACACTCTGTTCTACAAGCAGTCCGGCCACACGCTGGCATGGTCCAGCGATCCCGCCGACCTCGTCCCCGACACCCTCGACCGGCTGGACCGGGAAACCATCTGGCGAATCTGCCGCGGCGACAGCATCTTCGCCTATCCCGAGTTGGGCTTGCTCCGCCCCGGCCACCTGCTGGTGTTCGACGGTGTGGCGGCCGAGGTCGTCCAGTACGACCGGATCACGCCGAAGCCGCTGCCGCGGGGCAGTACCGCGCGGGACTACGCGGAGCGAGCATGGGAACTTCTCCTCGCCGCGACCCGGCCTTACGCGCACAACGGTCACATCGGA
>NZ_BJXA01000062.1 GCF_007990755.1 Nocardia ninae NBRC 108245
CCAGGCGGCCGCCGCCGTCCCGACCGCGCTGCCCGCACTGCCCGCCGACCCGGTCTCCGCGCTCATGCAGGGCGTCGCGGTGCCCGCGCTGCCCGGCGTCGACCTGTTGATGAAGCCGATCCTCGACCTGCTCAGCAGCTTCGGCACCGGCGTCATCGGCGCGCTCGACCCGACCGCCATCCTGAGCCAGTCCTCCAAGGTCATCGATATGGCCATGCAGGTCGGCAAGGGCAGCATGACCACCGTCGAGCAGCTGTGGCAGAGCCAGGCCGCCCGCAACGCACAGGCCACCAGCCAGCAGGCCAACGTCGAAGGCCAGGAGACCAGCAAGCGCGGCATCGACATCTCCGAACTCACCCAGCGGGCCGCCGCGGTGGTACAGCAGGGGAACGCGCAATTGCTCACCGTCGCTTCGTCGTTCGCCACGCAGGCGACCGCCATGGCGCCGGTCATCCTGACCCCGCCCGCCCAGGCCACGCTGATGGCGTCGGCGACCGAGCACCTCGGTCAAGCCGTCGGCATCGTCAACGCCACCCGCGGTGACCTCGCAGGCAAGACCGGCGAGCTGAGCGGCATGGTGCAGCAGCTGGTCGCCCCCGGCGGCGGTCCGGCACCGCAGGAGATCGCGCAGGCGCTGGCCCAGAACGTCGGCCAGCCGATCCTGGAGCAGGCGCAGTCGACCGCGTCGGACACGGCGACGCAGGCCGCGGGCCTGAATTCGTCCACCGGCGCCCCGACTTCGACGTCGCCCGCCTCGGTGAACAGCACCGGCAGCCCGAGCACGACCAACCACGGCACCCCGGTCGGTGTGCCAGGCAGCCCGTCGAGCCGTACCGGCACGGGCAGTCCGAGCAGTCGGCCCAGCACCGGTACCCCGTCGATGCCCAAGACCACCGCCTTGCCCGGCACCAGCATGTCGCCGCTCCGATCGATCAGCGGTGTCCCCGGCACCACCGGTTTCGGCCCGACCTCGACCGGCACGCCGAGCACGACCGCGGCAGGCGCGGGCAGCGGTTTCATGGGTGCGCCCGGCGCTGCAGGCGGTCAGCGCAACGAGGACGAGCACTCGCGGAATGTGCAGCCTTACCAAAGTGCCACCGGGAACGACGATCTCACCGGTCCGCTCGGTGAATCCACGCCGGATGTGATCGGTGCGACGCACTCGGATGAGATCATCGGCTCCGACTACGAGCAGGATCAGTTCTAGGAACGCATCGTTCGGGGTAGCCCGGCTCGAGCAGTGGAAGTTTGCTCGGGTCGGGCTCTTTGCCGTTATGGGTGGTTGGCCCGAGAAGTTGCTGTGCTGCGCGGAATCGCTGGGCCGCACCCGGATACTCGGCCGGCGTAGGGAAGCTGCTCCGCAGCAGCGTCATCCATACGGTGCTGCGGAGGTTAAGCCGAACCGGTGTTCCGTGCTTCACCGAACGGACGTGGTGGCGAGGAATGTCGAGTGGCGCCGCCGCTATTACCCTTTCGGCGGAGCTGGCGAGGTCGTGGTTCGCCGTGCGGGACATGGCGGCGTGGGATGTCGAGTGGTGCCGCCGTCGTGTCCCGCCCGGTGAAGCTCGCGAAGTCGAATGGGAAATGATGGCGGCAAATGTCCAGTGGCGGTGCCGTCACGTCCCGCTCGGTGGAGCTGGCGAGGTCGAATGGGGCGTGGTGGCGGGGAGGGGTAAGTGAGGCCAGCGCTATGTCCGCTCGGCGCAGGTAAGTCGAGCGGGCCGCCGACTGCGTGCGAAAGCTGGGCTGTGGCGCGAGGTGTCGAGTGGCGGGGGCCGTCATGTCCCGCTGGGTGGAGCTGGCGAGGTCGAACGGGACGTGGAGGCGTGAGATGTCGAGTGGCGCTGCCGTCATGTCCCGCCCGGTGAAGCTGGCGAGGTCGAATGGGACACGGTGGCGGGGAATGTCGAGTGGCGACTTCGCTATGTCCCGTTCGGCGGAGTTGACGAGGTCGTGGTTCTCCGAGCGGGACATGGTGGGGAAGTCGAGTGGTGTCGCCATGTTCCGCTCGGCGGAGCCGGGCGCGGGTCAGGGGACGGGGATGAAGGCGTCGAGTAGCTTGCGGTAGAGGTCGGCGAAGCGCTTGCGGGCGGATTGTTGGTCCGGGGACAGCCCTTCGGTGGAGTCGGGGGCGTAGACGATGAGGTGGGCGTCTTCCTCGGGGGCCTGTGGCATCAGGTCGATGATCTGGCTGCCCTGGTCGGTGATGGTCGGCATGCCGAAGTCGACGGCGGCGAGGGCTCGGGTTTCGGCCAGGGCGGCGGTGAGGACCTCGGGTGGGATGTGGCCGTTGACCTTCTGCGGTGGGCTGTCCGGATGTCGTTCCGCGGCAACGGCATCGGGGATCTTGACGGCGCGGCCGTCACCGGATACCTCGAGTTGGGGGCGGAGGTCGATGCGGGTCTGCCAGCCGTTCGGGATGGTGGTGAGGGTGAGCAGCGCCAGCGGAGCGGAGACGGGACCGTGCGCCGCCGGCTGATCGGGCGGGTCGGCTGCCGCGGTTCCGGTGCTGATCGCGAGCGTCAGCATGGCGACCAGCAGTGCGGCTTTCGTTTGTCGCATAGTTCGCAACCTCCGTATCGATGAAAACGCTCCGCTGACATCGCACAGGGATGTCAGCGGAGCGTCAAATCCGCGCGTGGCGAATACCGTTGGCGTGTTGGGCAATCCGACCGGTCAGCGCAGTGCCGGCGGGTTGTCCACACTCGGCGCAGAGTAGGTGTCGCAAGCTTTGACCTGACCGGTCTTGTACCCGGTGAGGAACCACTTCTGCCGCTGCTCCGACGACCCGTGCGTCCAAGCCTCCGGATTCACCCGTCCCCGGGACGCCTGCTGGATCCGGTCGTCGCCGACGGCCGACGCGGCCGAGAGCGCGTCGCGGATGTCGTTGTCCGACAGCGGCTTCAAGAATGGCTGGTTGCTGCCCGGCGCCGGGGTCTTGTCCGCGAAGTGCGCCCAGAGACCGGCGTAGCAGTCGGCCTGCAGTTCGGTGCGCACGGCGGCGGAGTTCGCGCCCTGCGGATCCCGTTGGGCGCGGTCGATATCGCCGAGCTGGTTCTGGATGTGGTGGCCGATCTCGTGCGCCACCACGTACTCCTGGGCGAGCGGTCCACCGCTGGCGCCGAAGCGGTCGACGAGCTCCTGGAAGAAGCTGACGTCGAAGTAGGCGGACTGGTCTGCCGGGCAATAGAACGGGCCGACCGCGCTGGTCGCATTGCCGCATCCGGTGCTGATGGCGCCGGAGAACATCCGGACCTTCGGCTCCACATAACGCTGGCCGGTCTGCTTCGGCAGTTCGGGTGCCCACACCGAGTCCAGACTCTGGATGGTGAGCGCGACCCGGCAGTCGACGTATTTGTTGGCGCTCGCTCCGTCTGTGCAGTGTTCCGGCAAGCCACCACCGGGCGCCTGTGCCACCTGGGAGTCCTGGGCGCCGGTGAGATCGCCGATCAACGAACCCGGATCGCCGCCGAGCAGCAGTGCCAGCACCAGCACGATCAGTCCGCCCGCACCACCCCCCAGCGCGATTTTGCCGCCCCTGCCCGGTCCGCCACCTACCGAAACCCGGTCGGGGTCGATCTGCATGCCCTCGTTGAAGGTCATCGTCGTCGCTCTCTGTGTTGTCGCCTGCACGGGCGCCGCGTGGTCTAAAGCTTGACACAGGCGGGGCGAGGTCTGTTTCCACCCGGCGGACGTGTTTCGCTACGAGGACGGGATGCCACGTTCCGGGCGATTCAACCGGTGAGCGGCGCAGCGGAATCGACGTGGCGGACGGATCGAGCGGGAACGGCGGACCCACGCCGTCGCGACTGAGGTGAACAGCATGGATATCGGTTTCCGGCTCAGCGGCCGGGCTGGCTACGATGACTACCGCACCTGGCCATTGCCTGCCGGTGCGAAGTCGTCGAAAGGAACCTTGTGCTGCGCACCCACTTGGCTGGTTCGCTGCGAAGCGAGCATGCCGGTCAGACCGTGACCCTCACCGGATGGGTGGCCAGGCGGCGTGACCACGGTGGCGTGATCTTCATCGATCTGCGCGACGCGTCGGGTGTGTCGCAGGCGGTGTTCCGTGAGGGCGAACCGGCCGAGCAGGCCCACCGGCTCCGCGCCGAATACTGCGTGCGCGTCACCGGCGTGGTAGAGCTGCGCCCGGACGGCAACGAGAACCCGGAGCTGCCGACCGGCACCATCGAGGTGAACGTCACCGAGCTCGAGGTGCTCAACGAGAGCGCGCCGCTGCCGTTCCAGCTGGACGAGCAGCCCGGCGAAGAAGCCCGGCTGAAGTACCGCTACCTGGACCTGCGCCGCGAAGGCCCGGCGCACGCGATCCGGCTGCGGTCCAAGGCGAACGCCGCCGCCCGCGCGGTGCTGGCGAACCACGAGTTCGTCGAGGTCGAGACGCCGACGCTGACTCGCTCCACCCCCGAGGGTGCCCGCGACTTCCTGGTGCCCGCGCGCCTGCAGCCCGGCAGCTTCTACGCGCTGCCGCAGAGCCCGCAGCTGTTCAAGCAGCTGCTCATGGTCGGCGGCATCGAGCGCTACTACCAGATCGCGCGCTGCTACCGCGACGAAGACTTCCGCGCCGACCGCCAGCCCGAGTTCACTCAGCTCGACATCGAGATGAGCTTCGTGCGCCAGGACGATGTGATCCTGCTCGCCGAGCAGATCCTGGTCGGGCTGTGGAAGCTGATCGGCTACGACATCCCCACCCCGATTCCGCACATGACCTACGCGGAAGCCATGCGGCGCTTCGGTTCCGACAAGCCGGACCTGCGGTTCGGCATCGAGATCACCGAGTGCGCCGAGTACTTCAAGGACACGCCGTTCCGGGTGTTCCAGGCGCCGTACGTCGGCGCGGTCGTCATGCCGGGCGGCGCGAGCCAGCCGCGGCGTCAGCTCGACGCCTGGCAGGAGTGGGCCAAGCAGCGCGGCGCCAAGGGTCTGGCGTATGTGCTGATCAACGAGGACGGCACGCTCGGCGGCCCGGTCGCCAAGAACCTGAGCGACGCGGAGCGCGACGGGCTGGCCAAGCACGTCGGCGCGGTGCCCGGCGACTGCGTGTTCTTCGCGGCAGGCCCGGCCAAGGCGCAGCGCGCGCTGCTCGGTGCGGCGCGTGGCGAGATCGCCCGCAAGGTCGGGCTGATCGACGAGAACGCGTGGGCGTTCGTGTGGATCGTGGACGCGCCGATGTTCGAGCCCGCCGCCGAGGCCACCGCGAGTGGCGATGTGGCACTTGGACATTCGGCCTGGACGGCGGTGCACCACGCGTTCACCTCGCCGAAGCCGGAGTCCGTCGACACCTTCGACACCGACCCCGGTTCCGCGCTCGCCTACGCCTACGACATCGTCTGCAACGGCAACGAGATCGGCGGCGGAAGCATCCGTATCCACCGCCGCGATGTGCAGGAGCGCGTCTTCAAGGTGATGGGCATCAGCCAGGAGGAGGCGCAGGAGAAGTTCGGATTCCTGTTGGACGCCTTCGCCTTCGGCGCACCGCCGCACGGCGGCATCGCGTTCGGCTGGGACCGCATCGTCGCGCTGCTCGCCGGGCTCGACTCGATCCGTGAGGTGATCGCGTTCCCGAAGACCGGCGGCGGCGTCGACCCGCTCACCGACGCGCCCGCACCGATCACCGAGCAGCAGCGCAAGGAGGCGGGGCTGGACGCCAAGCCCGCGTCCAAGGGCGACAAGGCCGACGCGAAGGCGGACAAGCCCGCCGAATAACGGTGGGAACGGTACCTTCTGGACAGTTTCGATCCGTCGACCCGCCGGGCGACGCTGACCACGAGGGGATCCGTTGCTGCATCTGCGCATGATCAGCCCGTCGGACACCACCGACAAGGTGCTGGCCGTGCTCGCCGCGAATCCAGGGGCCACCCATGTGACCCTGGCTCGCGGCGTCGCGGTGGAACCCGTCGGCGACCTGATCCAGGCCGACGTCGCGCGCGAGGCCGCCAACGAGGTGCTGGCCGAGGTGACCGCGCTCGGGATCTGCGAATCCGGCGGCATTACCCTCGGCCCGGTCGAGACCGTGTTGTCCGAAGCGGGAGACCGGGCGGTCAAGGCGGCGCCGGGCGATCCGACCGACGCGGTGGTGTGGGAAGAACTGCTCGCGCAGACGAAAGAGGAGTCGACACTCAACTCGACGTTCATCGCCTTCCTCACCATCGCCTGCCTGCTTGCCGCGGTAGGTGTGGCCACCGATTCTCCGGTGACCATCGTGGGAGCGATGGTGGTCGGGCCGGAGTTCGGTCCGCTCGCCGCGTTCGCGGTCGGCATGGTGCGCAGGGATTTTCGGCTCGCGCGCCGATCCGCGATCGCGTTGGCTGTCGGGTTCCCGATAGCGATGGTGATCACGCTGTTCGCAACGTTGATGTGGGAACAGTTCGGCTGGATCAAGCTGAACGGCGTGGAGAGCCTGCCCAACGTCGACTTCATCTATGAGGTAGGGCCGTTCTCGCTGGTCGTCGCGTTGCTGGCCGGGGCGGCGGGCATGCTGTCGCTGGTTACCTCGAAATCGGCGGCGCTGGTCGGTGTGTTCATCTCGGTGACCACTGTGCCCGCTGCCGGATTCGCCGTCGTCGCAGCCACTTTGGGGGAGTGGAACGCGGCGTTCATGTCCGCGGGTCAGCTCGCGGTGAACCTGGCGGGCATCGTTACGGCCGGTGTGATAGTGCTTGCGCTGCGGCCTCGGGCGGGAAACGAGTCCGGTCCCATGGAACGTTTCAAGCGGTGGATCGGTATGCGCTCGTTGGTTGAGAAGTAGCACCACGGCCCCGTAACCGCACCGGTCAATCTGCAGTGGGGCAGGGGCTGGATGTCAAAGCGGCGCGTTCCGTCATCGGTCGATCTGCCGCGCACCAAGCGGTTACCCCGACCGCAGGAGCACAGCCGCACACTTTCTGATGTGACGCACATGGAATCGCATGCAATTTCGTGTGCGCCACATCAAAAGTTGTGCGGCTGCCGGGTTGTGCGTGCGGCTTACGCCGACATGTGGCGGATTAGAGAGGGGAGACGGTGCCTCCGGTGAGGGTGCGGTAGGCGTAGGTGACTGCCATGACTGCCACGGGTCCTGCAACGAGTAAACCGAGGCCGCACAGTAGAACACCGACGAAGGTGACGAACAGGACGGAAAGGGCAAGCAGTAGCACCGGCCAGATGTTGGTGACCACCAGCGTGGCGCTGGACTTGATCGCCTCGAATGGCCCCTCGTTCTGGTCGACGACGAAGTGCAGGGAGAACATGCACAGGATGCCGGCGATCAGTCCGGGCACGAGGCAGAGCGCTGCACCGATGACGGTCAGGAGGAACGCCAGCAGGGCGGTGATCAGCACATTGCCGGCGTTCACGAAACGGAAGTACGAACCGAAATGCGGTTTGTAGCCGTCGGTTTCATAGAGTGCGCCGCGCACCATGGCGGCTTGCAGCAGCCAGACGGCGGCGAGTACCGCGAGGAAGATCAGTAGTACCGGCAGCAACGTCGTGGGGTCGGTGAGTTGCACGACGAGCACGAAGCCGAGGTAGATGACCAACCCGCATGCGATCACTCCCATCCACGGCCCTGGATTCGAGCGGAACCGTTCCCAGCCGTAGCTGAGCGCCTGGCCCACATCGAGGGTGCCGGGGGCGGAAGCGGCGGCTTGCTGGTAGCCGTAGGTGGGTGGTGTTCCCTGCGGGGGCAGCATGCCCGGTTGTTGCATGCCGCCTTGTGGTGGCGCACCGTAGGACGGCACGTTCCCTTGTGGCGGCATCGATCCCGGTGGCATGGTGCCTTGCTGCGGCATCGAGCCGGGTGGCATGCCTTGTTGCGGCATGGGTCCGGGTGGCATGCCCTGTTGCGGCGTGGATCCGGGTGGCATGCCCTGTTGCGGCGTGGATCCGGGTGGCATGGTGCCATGCGGTGGTGATCCAGTTGGCACGTTTCCTTGGTGTGGTGATCCCGACGGCATGTTGCCGTGTGGCGGCAGCGATCCGGCTGGCGATGTCCCCTCTTGCGGCATGGAACCCGGCGGTACGTTTCCTTGCGATGGCATGGAACCCGACGGCATGTTTCCTTGTTGTGGCGAGCCGGTCGGCATATTTCCTTGTGGCGGCAGCGATCCCGGCGGCACGTTCCCCTGCGAGGGCATCGCTCCCTGCGGCCCAGCGCCTGATGGTGGCGTAGCGCCTGGAGGCATACCCGCGGATGCCGCACCGGCCCCGGACCCTGGCCCCGGAGGCATACCCGCGGGTTCCGCTGCGGGTCCGGTCCCTGGCGCACCGTAACTCGGCTGCGCCGTTTGCTCAGGATGTGCTGATTGCTGCGGCGGCGCTACCGGCGGCGGTGGCTCGACGGGTTCGCTGCCGTACTGCGCGGCACCCGGACCTTCGAACTGCGGGTACCCGGCCGACCCCGCCATCTCGTGCTTGCCGTGCTCGGTGCTCGTGCCCGGCGGCTGCGGTGGGTGACTTTCGTGCTGGCCCTGTTGCGCCGCGCGGCGTTCGTCGTCTCCGTGCTCGGGAGGGTCGCCAGCTGATGCGTGGGGCGGGGGAGGCGGTGTGCCGGTCATGCCATAGACCTTTCCACTCAACTGGTTTGCGGTGTGGCGCAGAGCAGTTGACGATGAGAAAACCTGACGGGTGCAATCGTGTCAAGCAACGGGCGTCCGTCCCGTAACCTCGAGAGAGACACGCCGAACGACGCGGAAAGGTTGTGTATCCGCTCGCTAGAAGTGACCTGATGCGAGTAACTTGAAGGGCGATGACCGCACTATTGGCCGAACGCGCCGCCGAAGTCGTGTCCGCAGCGCAACAGTTGCTCACAAAGCGAATGGGTGCTCCGGTAAAGCTGAGCGATCCGATCGAACTCAGCGGTAGTGGTAGAACGACGGTTCTCCGTGTGCGTGTAGCGGAAAACCCCTACTCGCTGCCGCGAACGCTCATCGTCAAACAAGTTCGCGGACACTCGCAGGACCGCACCACGGGTGGTCTCGCGCCCGGAGTCGCCAGCATCGATTCCGCGTTCCTCCGTGAAGCGGTCTCGTACCAGTTCACCACCGCCCTGAGCCGCGAACAGCGACCGGGCGCGTACCTGATCGCGCACAGTTTGCCTGAGCGTTTGCTGATCCTCAGTGACCTCGGCGAGAATTCGCTGCTCACTCAGATGTTGCGGTCCGGCGCCGAACCGGCGACCAGGAACGGGATGATGGCGTTCGCGCAGGCGCTCGGCCGTATGCACGCCGCCACCGTCGGCCGCGAAGCCGATTTCGTCGCCCTGCTGCGCCGCGTCGACGTGGTGCATCGCGTGGACGGCATTGCCCAGCAGGCCGAATCCGCGATCGCCGAGGTGCCCGGACTGCTGCAGCGTGAACTCGGCATCGAGGTGCCCGGCGAGATCGCCGAACGGATCGTGCGCGGCAACCGACTGTTCTCCGCCGGGCGATTCCGCGCGTTCAGTCCGTCGGATCTGTGCCCCGACAACGTGATTCTCAACGAGGAAGGCGCACGCTTCCTCGACTACGAGTGGGGCGGGTTCCGCGACGCCACCCTCGACATCGCCTACGCACTGGTGTCGTTCCCCGGTTGCCTGTGCGACTTCGAACTGTCCAGGGAACGCGCCAGGCAGATGGTCGAAGCTTGGCGTTCCGAAGTGGTCGGCGTGTGGCCCGCGCTGGCCGACGACGAGCTGATGTCCGAGCGCATCCTCGAAGCTCGCCTCATCTGGGTCTGGTTGTCCACATACTGGTTCCTCCCCGCAGACCACGCCCGCATCGCAGCCGCGCGCGAACACGGCATGTCCGTGCCACGCTCGGAAGCGCTGATCAACCGCTGGGCCGCGTTGGCCGAAGACGCCCGCTGCACCGGCGACGACATCATCGGCGACTTCGCCGAAGACGTCTCAGCGATGCTGGAAGAACGCTGGTCGGAGTAGCTGGAACGCACCACCGTTCCGTACCGCCGACTTGACGTAGATTCCGCGCTCTTGACTGAGGTTGCAGCGTGCGTCAAGAGTGCGGAACTTACGTCAAGTGAGATGACTTGGGTTCGGTGTTGAAGCCTTTGGTGGTTTGCGCTGTGGTTGTCGGGTGAGTGGCACGTGACGGTCGGCTCGTCACGTGTGCTGCCACCAGCGCCAGGCCGACACCTTTCAGTCCGCGGTGGCAACGGCTTTGTTGGACGAGTAGTCGCCGAACGGGACAGCCCGGGGGTCCACTCGCGGTCTAGTGCCGCCAGTCCCGCTCGGCGGTTGGTGACCTCTAGGCGTTGCCAGGAGTGGCAGCGTCGCTGAATTGGATTGGCGCTGCGGCGAATCACGCGGGTCGCCCCCGAAAGTTGCGCTAGCGACGGGCCGATAATAAATGGCACAATGCGTAAGAGTCCGACTTCAAGCGTCGGAATTGATCGAGGGGGCCATCATGGGTTACCTGCTATCAGCGATTGCCGTGCTGGCCATCCTTGCCGCCGCATTCACAATCCTGGTCATCCGCCGCCGCAACGCGGACCGCCACGAACCTGGAAACCCCCTGACCCGCGCCCAACAGGCAGGCACCCAGCTGAGCGGACAGTTTCCCGGTGGTGGTCGAAACCGTCGGCGCCGCAAGAAAGGTTCCCGCGGCTGGGCCGCCGGCGGCGCGGGCATCGGCATCGGTGGTGGCTGCGGTGGCGGTGGCGACAGCGGTGGTGGTGGCTGCGGAGGCGGCGGTGGAGGGGGCGGCGGCGGCGAGTAACGCCGCACGGTCAGCTCAGATCGCCGGCGAGGAACGGTGAAACGCGCGGCAGCACCTCCGTTGCATTACTCCACGCGGTGATGTGGTCGTGGTCGGGTATCGACAGGAACGTCGTGCTGGTCCGTTCGGCGAATGTCCGCATCGGCTGGTACCAGATGTCGCCGGTGCCTGCGTAGAGGAGCATCGGGACGGGCGACTCGGCCAACCGGTCATGCAGGCCGGGCTCGGCGGAGAACGCCGCGTAGTTCGCGCGCAGCGCCGCCGGGTCTGCGGCTTCGATCACGGCGGCGAGCGCGGGATCGGCGGTGGATCCCTGCTCGATCAGCGGGTACACATCGGCGTCGTCGGGCAAGCCCAGTTGGCCGCGCATCAGGGCTAGGGCCGAACCGAATCCATCGATCGGGTCGAAGGCGCCCGCGACGAGCCTGGTGAGACGCTCGGGTGCGTGCACGGCGACAGCGAATCCGGTCAGCGCGCCGAGCGAATAGCCCCAGTACGCGGCCCGATCCGCGCCGGCCTCGTCGAGCACCGCGGTCACGTAATCGGTTCGCCGCTCCAGTGCGTAGTCGATCGGATCCCGCGGGCTGTCACTGCCGCCGAGACCGAGTGGGTCCACGGTAATCACCGTGTGGGTCGCCGCCAAGACCGCGGTGTATCCGGCGTCGGTCCAGTGCGCGCCGACCTGGAACATGCCGGGGTGCAGCACCAGCGGCGGCCCGTCCCCGACCACGTCGAAGGCGATCTTGTGTCCGTTGCTGCGTGCGATAGGCACCTTGATTCCTTTCATCGACTGTTCGAAAGCCGGATGAGCGTACCGATCGTCAACCCCGCCTCGGTGCGAACCTCGGGGCTGTGGTGTCCGTTGAGCTTCCTCCGGCACGGCTCGCGTTTCCGAGCGGAAACCGTCCGATCGACCTGCCACGCAAGGCCTCTGGTTGATCCGACGGAAGCCAGGTCAGCAGTGACAGCTCAGGACCCGGGGAACGTCTCGCGAATGCGCGCATCCGTCAACACGGTGTCGTCCTACCAAAGACCCAGCCCTCGTCCTTTGATCTGTCCTTGGACAGAAAGCGAACCCGCCTCGTTCGATGCCGGTGGTTGGCAATGTGGTGGCTTCGCGGTGTCGGCTTGCCACAAGTCAGCGCGCCGGTGTCGCTTTGTCAGACTGCGGCCATCGACTTAGGGCTTGCCGGACAAACTTTCAGCCTGCCGGCGTGGAACGAGGATCGAGGCGCCCACCTGTCTGAACAGGCCAGCGAAGTTCTGTCGCAGCCAGTCGGCCGCGCCGCGCAGCCAGTCGGCGTGGCGGGGCTTGCCGAGTGGACTGTCCGTGTGCCGGGGCTAGCCGCGCGGACTGTCAGTGTGGTGGCCGCACCGCGCGGACTGTCAGCTTGCCGGTGTGGAGCGCGGTTCGAGGCGTCCGCCGGATCGGACGGCGAGCGAAGTTCCGTGGCGTACAGCGGAGTTCGGGTCGGTGACGTCGATGAGGTAGAACCAGTCCATTTGGGTCTGTTCGGAAGTTACCTCTAGTACGCCGTAGCCGTGGGAGTCCAGTTCGGTGTACTGCAGGTGGCGGTTGACGCTTCGGATCGAGTCCGCGATGGGGGCCGAGTTGAGCTTCAGTAGGTCGCCGATGCTGGTGGAGGTGACCGAGGGGATGACGAATTCGGTGCCTGCGGTGGCGCCTGCGGGGTAGTTGGCGGCGTCGACGGGGAGGTCGGCGGCCCAGGAGGTGTGGATGTCGCCGGTCAGGAACACGACGTCGGAGATCTGCTGGTCGGTGATCGTGCGAAACAGGTGCTGGCGGTCGGCGGTGTAGCCGTCCCACTGGTCGCCGTTGATGGTGAGGCCGGACTGCGGGAGGCCGAGGGTGCTGGTGATGGCGGCGGTGGTGGCCGGTTCGAGCGGCGGGAAGACGAGTGGGGCGATCATCACCGAATTGCCGACCAGCTTCCAGCGCACCGGCGCGGACGCCAAACCGGCAGTGAGCCAGTCCATTTGGGCTTTTCCGGTGATGGTGCGTGCGGGGTTGTCCGCCTCGCGCCAGCCCGCGCCGGGCTTCGCCTCTTGGTCGCGATAGCTGCGCAGGTCCAGCATGGACAGCTCGGCGAGCGTGCCGAAACGGAGCCTGCGGTAGATCTGCACCTCCGCGCCGGAACCCTGCGCGCGCACCGGCATCCACTCCAGATAGGCCTGCGCGGACGCGGCGCGGCGGTCCTGCCAGTTGCCCTGGGTTGCCGGGTTGTGGTTGTTGGCACCGCCGGACCACGAGTTGTCGGCGGATTCGTGGTCGTCCCAAGTGCAGATGAACGGCTGGCGGGCGTGCAGCTCGAGCAGGTCGGGGTCGGTCTTGTACTGCGCGTGCCGGATTCGATAGTCGGCCAGGCTGACGATCTCGTTCGCCGGATCATGCGGCCGCACAGTGCCATTGCGTCCGCCATACACGCCGCGGCCGTACTCGTAGATGTAATCGCCGAGGTGCACGATGGCGTCGAGATCGGTGCGGGCGGCGAGATGCCGGTAGGCCCCGAAGTATCCGGCCTCCCAGTTCGCGCAGGAGACGATCCCGAAGCGGAGGCGCTCCGGCGAATCGCCGAGCGCCGGGGCGGTCCGGGTTCGGCCGATCGGCGAGGTTTCGCCGAGGGCGGTGAACCGGTAGAAGTACTCGCGACCCGGCGCGAGGCCCGCGGCATCGATCTTCACGGTGTGATCGGAAGTCGCTGCGGCCGTGACGTTCCCGGACGCCGCGACGCTACCGAACCCCTCGTCCTCAGCGATTTCCCAACGCACACTTGCCGATTCGCCCACACCTGAGCCGGGCGTCGCCTCGTCGGACACGGTGACGCGGGTCCACAGGATCACCCCGTTCGGCAACGGATCGCCAGAGGCGACCCCGTGCCGGAAAACCGCACTCGCCGCTCGCGCCGGAGCCGCGCTCAGCACCGCCGCCGCGGTAGCAGCCGCGCCACCTTTCAGCAGGGTGCGCCGCGCGAAGGGCCCGAACGGAGAATCTGAAACGACCGTGTTTTCAGCCACGAGTATTGATCACATCCGATGTGCGGTCGACACGCAAATCGGCTCGCCGCACACCGCCCAGATCGCCGAACGGAACATTGAGGCGGCCCACGCGGCGTGTCCCCACCGACAACGGTCTTGCTGCCGAGCGGGACGTCGTGGCGGCCGATGCGGTGCGTCGTCGCCGCCATGTCCCTTTCAGCGACGACTGTGCTGTCGAGCGAGACATCGTGGTGGCGTGCCCGCACGCATAGGACGCAGCGTCGAGCAGATCGCGACACGTCTTCGCCACCGTGTCCCGCGGCAGCGTGCGGGTGGCGGTGCAGCGCGTTCGGTCTTGTCGGTGTACCTCGGTAACGTTGCCGGATGTGACCGATGGCTTGTTCGACGTGCCCGGCGACGGTGTGCCTGCAGAGCACAGCATCGACAATGTGGTGCGCCGTGATTCCGGGGCGCCGCTTGCGGTGCGGATGCGGCCTGCGTCGTTGGACGAGGTGGTCGGGCAGCAGCATTTGCTCGGGCCGGGGTCGCCGTTGCGGCGGTTGGTGGAGGGGTCGGGGGCGGCGTCGGTGCTGCTGTACGGTCCGCCCGGGACGGGTAAGACGACGTTGGCGTCGCTGATTTCGCATTCGACCGGTCGCCGGTTCGAGGCACTGTCCGCCTTGTCGGCGGGGGTGAAGGAAGTGCGGGCGGTGATCGATGTCGCGCGACGCAGGCTGTCGGCGGGCGAGCAGACCGTCTTGTTCATCGATGAGGTGCATCGCTTCTCGAAGACGCAGCAGGACGCGCTGCTCGCCGCAGTCGAGAACCGGATTGTGCTGCTTGTCGGCGCCACTACGGAGAATCCGTCGTTCTCGGTGGTGTCGCCGCTGCTGTCCCGCTCGCTGGTGCTGCAACTGCAATCGCTCACCGAGGACGACATCCGTCAGGTACTCCTGCGGGCGATCCACGACAAACGCGGACTGGACGACCAGTACACGGTCTCGGACGAGGCGCTCGACCACATCGTCCGCATCGCGGGTGGTGACGCACGCCGCGCGCTCACCGCGCTGGAAGCCTCGGCCGAATCCTCGCTCGACGGCACCGTCGGCGTCGAACTCGTCGAGGCCAGCGTGGACAAGGCCGCCGTCCGCTACGACCGGGCAGGCGACCAGCACTACGACGTGATCAGCGCCTTCATCAAATCCATCCGCGGCTCCGACGTCGACGCCGCACTGCACTACCTCGCGCGGATGCTCACGGCGGGTGAGGACCCACGCTTCATCGCGCGCAGGCTGATGATCCATGCCAGCGAGGACATCGGCATGGCCGACCCGACCGCCCTGCAAACCGCCACCGCCGCCGCGCAGGTCGTCCAGCTGGTCGGTCTGCCGGAAGCCCGTCTCGCCTTGGCGCAGGCCACCATTCACCTGGCCAGCGCACCCAAATCCGGCGCCGTGATCGCCGCGCTCGGCGCCGCCATGGCCGACGTGGCTGCTGGCAAAGCAGGTGCGGTACCGCCGCATCTGCGCGACGGCCACTACGCAGGCGCCGCGAAACTCGGCAACGCCAAGGGCTACAAATACCCGCACGACAACCGCGACGGCGTGCTCGCCCAGCAATACCCGCCGGACGAGCTGGTCGGCGTCGACTACTACCAACCCACCGACCACGGCAACGAACGCGAAATCGGCCCACGGGTGGACAAGCTGCGCCGGATCATCCGCGGAAAGTAGGCGGAACCGGCGTACGTACCCGCGGTCGATGCCCAGCCTGGTGGGGCCGCGCTGCGCTGGGCCATCCGCAGATGTAGACGGAAAGTTGGCAGAGCTCGGCCTTCGCACCCACCGTCGGCGGCCTATCGGCGGGACCGTGCCGCGCCGGTCCGCCCGCGGAAGCGAGGTCGAACTCGCCCTTCGCACCCACCCTCGATGCCCTGCCAGCGGGACCGAGCACCGACAGCTCGTCAGACAATCGCCGCAAGGTTGCCGGGTGTCCCACAGCACCCGACTCGATGAAAAACCACGTGCACGGCACCGGTAGGCTGGATATCTGTGCAGACCCACGAGATTCGACGGCGCTTCCTGGACCATTTCGTCCGTGCCGGCCACACCGAGGTGCCGAGTGCCTCGCTGATCTTGGCCGACCCGAACCTGCTGTTCGTCAACGCAGGCATGGTCCAGTTCAAGCCGTACTTCCTGGGCCAGGAGGCTCCGCCGTACCCGCGCGCGACGAGCGTGCAGAAGTGTGTGCGCACCGGTGACATCGAAGAGGTCGGCGTCACCACGCGGCACAACACCTTCTTCCAGATGGCGGGCAACTTCTCCTTCGGTGACTACTTCAAGGAAGAGGCGATCCGCCTCGCCTGGGAGTTGATCAGCAAGTCGCAGGAGGACGGCGGTTTCGGCTTCGATCCCGAGCGGATCTGGGTGACCGCGTACGAATCCGACCCCGAGGCGGCCGAGATCTGGCGCCGCGTCGCGGGCATTCCCGAGGAGCGGATCCAGTTCCGCGACGGCAAGGACAACTACTGGGACATGGGCGTGCCCGGTCCCGGTGGTCCGTGCTCGGAGATCTACTTCGATCGCGGACCCGAGTACGGTCGCGACGGCGGCCCGGTCGCCGACGAGGACCGCTACCTCGAGATCTGGAATCTCGTGTTCATGCAGGACGTTCGCGGTGAGCTGAGCCCGAAGGAGGGCCATCCGCCGATCGGTTCGCTGCCGAAGAAGAACATCGACACCGGCATGGGCGTCGAGCGGGTCGCCATGCTGTTGCAGGGGGTCGAGAACGTCTACGAGACCGACCTGCTGCGCCCGATCATCGACAAGGCCGAGGAACTCACCGGCCGCTCCTACGGCGTCGAGCACGAAAACGATCGCCGCTTCCGGGTGATCGCCGACCACACCCGTTCCAGCGCCATGCTCATCGCCGACGGTGTGAACCCGGGCAACGACGGGCGCGGCTACGTCCTGCGCAGGCTGCTGCGCCGGATCGTGCGCTCGGCGCGACTGTTGGGCGCGGAAAAGCCGGTGATGGCGGAGTTCATGAAGGTCGTCAGCGACCTGATGGCGCCGTCGTACCCCGAACTGGCCACCGATTTCCAGCGCATCGAGACGATCGCCGTCGGCGAGGAGACGGCCTTCCTCAAGACGTTGAACACCGGCTCCGCGCTGTTCGACAACACCGCGAGCGCGGTGCAGGCCAAGGGCGGCAACACGATTCCCGGATCGGATGCCTTCAAGCTGCACGACACCTACGGCTTCCCGATCGAGCTGACGCTGGAGATGGCGGCCGAGGCCGGGCTGACGGTGGACGAGAACGGTTTCCGTGAGCTGATGGCCCAGCAGGTGGCCAACGCCAAGGAAGACGCGCGCAAACGCAAGCACGGCCACGCCGACCTGACCGTCTACAAGGAGCTGGTCGACCGCGGCGCCACCGAGTTCACCGGTTTCGACGAGCTGACCTCCGAGGCGAACGTGCTCGCCCTGATCGCCGACGGCGTGCGGGTGCCCGTGGCCTCGGCGGGCCAGGACGTCGAGGTGATCCTCGATCGCAGCCCGCTCTACGCCGAGGCCGGCGGCCAGATCGCGGACCGCGGCTCCATCACGGCTTCGGGTGTGAAGCTGCGTGTCAACGACGTGCAGAAGATCGCCAAGAAGCTGTGGGTGCACAAGACCACCGTCGAGCAGGGGCAGATCACCGAGGGCGATGTCGTTCTCGCGCAGGCGGATCCGGCTTGGCGGCGCGGCGCCACCCAGGGCCACTCCGGCACGCACATGGTGCATGCCGCGCTGCGGCAGATCCTCGGCCCGAACGCGGTGCAGGCGGGCTCACTGAACAAGCCGGGCTACCTGCGGTTCGACTTCAACTGGCAGGGGCAGCTCTCCGAGAGCCAGAAGGCCGATATCGAGGCCGTGTCCAACGACGCGGTAGGCGCGGACTTCCCGGTCAACACCTTCGTCACCGACCTCACCAAGGCCAAGCAGATGGGCGCGATGGCGCTGTTCGGCGAGAACTACGGCGACGAGGTGCGCGTGGTGGAGATCGGCGGCCCGTTCTCGATGGAGCTGTGCGGTGGTACGCACGTGCAGCATTCCTCGCAGATCGGCCCGATCACCGTGCTCGGCGAGTCCTCGGTCGGTTCCGGCATCCGCCGCGTGGAGGCCTTCGTCGGCCTCGACTCCTACAAGTACCTGGCCAAGGAGCGCGCGCTGCTGGCCGGTGTGGCGTCCTCACTGAAGGTGCCCTCGGAAGAGGTGCCCGCGCGGGTCGAGCAACTGGTGGAGCGGCTCAAGGTGGCCGAGAAGGAACTCGAGCGCACCAAGATGGCCGCCGTGCTGTCGTCCGCGGGCAAGTTCGTCGAGGAGGCCGAGCGGATCGGTGCCGTGCTGCTGGTCGCCGTCGCGGCGCCCGAGGGCGTCACCGCCGGCGATCTGCGCACGCTGGCCACCGACATCCGCGGCCGGTTCGGCACGAACCCCGCCGTGGTGGTGCTGCTCGGCAACGCCGACGGCAAGGTGCCGTTCGTGGTGACCGTCAACAAGGGCGCTCAGGACCTCGGCTTCAAGGCCGGCGAACTGGTCGCCGCCTTCGGCCCGAGCATCGCCGGGCGCGGTGGTGGGAAGCCGGAGATGGCGCAGGGCGCCGGATCCGATCCGTCGGGGATTCCCGCCGGCCTTGCCGCGGTCCGCGCTCGGGTGGCCGAACTGGCCGGGTGATGGCTTCGCCGAGCGATTCCGAGGGGGGTGGCGGTCGGGCACGTGACGTGGCCGACCCTGACCATCCCGAGAGGTCGGCGCCGCACGGCGCCGACCGGCCCCATCCAGACACCGACCCGGGTCGTGGTCGGCGGATCGCCGTCGATGTCGGCAGTGTCCGTATCGGCGTCGCGTCGAGCGACCCCGACGGTGTCCTCGCCACGCCCGTGGAGACCGTGCCGCGTGCGAAGCCGAACAAGCGCTCGGCCGCGCCCGCGCCCGATATCGCCAGAATTGCTGAAATTGTGCGGGAGTACGAGGCCGTCGAAGTGATCGTGGGTCTGCCCCGAACATTACGCGGGGAGAAGGGCACTGCCGCTACCATTGCCACCGCATTCGCCGATCAGTTGCGGGCCGCCGTGTCGCCGGTGCCTATACGACTTTCCGACGAACGTTTGACTACGGTGTCAGCTGCACGTGCATTGCGGGACAGTGGAGTTCGCGCGCGTGGCCAGCGGCAAGTGATCGATCAGGCGGCGGCCGTCTCGATCCTGCAAGGATGGTTGGACGAACGGAGTGCGGTGTTGAGGTCGGTTGAAGCGGTGCGGCACGCGTCGTCCGAGGACGACGCATGACGGATCGATGGGCACGGGCCGAGGAACGGTACCGGCAGCGCGAAGCTGACCGGCGTTACCGGCGTGACGACCGAGCCTGGGGCGGGCAGAACAGCAGAGACACGCGCGGCAAGACGAACCGGGTGGTCGGCCGGGAGCAGGACGACTGGGACGACTACGAGGACGACACCACCGTCATCCCGCGCTACACCGACGACATGGAGCCGCCCGAACCCGCGCCACGCCCGCGGGCCGACGCGGAGCGCCCGCCGCGTAAGCGCGTCGGCCGCCGGGAAGCGGCCCGGCACGAGGACGACGAGCCGGAGGAAGGCAGCCGGCGGTCGCGCAGTGCGCAGCGCGGCAAACGCTCCCGTGCGGCCTCACGCAAGGCGCAGGAGCGCAAGCGGCGCAGGCGCACCATGTGGCTGTTCGCCGGTGTCTTCGTGCTGCTGTTCGCCGGTGCCGCGGTGTTCGCGGGCATGAAGCTGATCGAGAAGCTCGGTCCGCCTGAGGATTTCGCCGGACCGGTCGGCCCGTTGGTCGTGGTGCAGGTGCACGACGGCGACACCTCGCAGCAGATCGCGGCCAGCATGAAGGAAAAGGGCATCGTCGCCAGCACCGGCGCGTTCATCGAAGCGGCCGTGCGCAATACGAACATGAACTCGGTGCAGCCCGGCTTCTACGCGATCCCGAGCCGCAGTCCCGCCGTGCAGGCGGTGTCCGCGTTGACCGGTAAGCAGGCCAGGGTCGGCAACCTCGTCATTCCCGAGGGACGGTTGCTGCACGACCAGTTCGAGGTGGGCTCCGGCAGGCGCACCGACGGCATCTACCGCATGATGGCCGAGGCCAGCTGCATCGGCACCGGCACGAACCAGAAGTGCGCGACCTACGAAGAACTCCAGGCCGCCGGTTCGAGCGTCGACCTCGCCGCGCTCGGCGTGCCCGCCTGGGCCGCGCAAGGCGTGCAGAACTGCCCCGACCGGACCAGGCAGCTGGAAGGCCTGATCGCTGCGGGCACATTGGACTTCGACCCGAGCGGCACGCCGGTGGAGATGCTGCGGCAGGTCGTGACGGCCAGCGCCAAGGCCTATGAATCCACCGGCCTGTTGCAGTCCGGCGGCGAGACCAAGTTGACGCCGTATCAGACGCTGATCGCCGCGTCGCTCGTCGAACGCGAGGCCAAGCCGCAGGACATGGGCAAGGTCGCGCGGGTGATCGTCAACCGGCTGCGGGTTCCGCAGATGCTGCAGTTCGACTCGACGGTGAACTACGCACTCGACCGCACCGAGGTGCAGACCACCGACGCGGACCGCGCGCAGGAAACGCCGTGGAACACCTACGCGATGTCCGGGCTGCCCGCGACGCCGATCGCCGCGCCGTCGCTGAACGCGTTGCGCGCCATGGAGAATCCGGAACCCGGGCCGTGGTTGTACTTCGTGACGGTCGACAAACAGGGCACCACCCTGTTCACCGACGATTACACCCAGCATCAGCGCTACATTCGGCAGGCCCAGGCGAGCGGAATCCTCGACAGTGGTCGCTGAACGCAAAGCGGCGGTGCTGGGTAAGCCCATCGCGCACTCGCGTTCGCCGCAGTTGCACCTGGCCGCGTACCGCGCGCTCGGGCTCGACTGGAGCTACGAACGCATCGAGTGCACGGCCGAGCAGTTGCCCGGACTGGTCGACGGGCTCGGGGCCGAATGGGTCGGGCTGTCGGTGACCATGCCCGGCAAAGAGGCGGCGCTGGTCTATGCCGCTGAGCGCACCGAGCGGGCGATGCTGGTCGGGTCGGCCAACACGCTCGTCCGGCGTGACGGTGGCTGGCTGGCCGACTGCACCGATGTGGACGGTGTGCTCGGTGCGCTGCGCGGGGGTGGGATTGTCGGTTTGGACGAGGCCGTGGTGCTCGGTGCCGGTGGTACCGCGCGGCCTGCGCTGCTCGCGTTGTCCGAACTCGGTGCGAAGACGGTGACCGTGATCGCGCGGGATGCCGGTCGGGCAAGCAGCGCTTTGGATCTCGCGGAGCGGCTCGGCATGAATGCGGCGGTGACGGCGTTCGATCCGGACGCGCTCGTCGGACTGTGTGAGCGGGCGAGCGTGGTGGTGAGCACGATTCCGGCCGAGGCCGCTGCGGTCGTTGCGGAGGCGGTGGCGAAGGCGCCGGTGGTGCTCGACGCGATCTACAACCCGTGGCCGACGCCGCTGGCCGAGGCAGTTACGCGGGCTGGACATACGGTGGTCAGCGGGTTGCAGATGCTGTTGAACCAGGCGTATGGGCAGGTCGAGTTGTTCACTGGGTGTCCGGCTCCGCGCGCGGAAATGGCTGCGGCGCTGGAGAGTCCGGGCTAGCTCGCCTCGTGTAGGCGTGCGTCGGCTGGAAGTGGCCGTGGTGCTGGGGTGTTCGGGCTGACCCGGCTGGTGTTGGCGTGTGTCGGCTGGAGGTGCCTTGGCGCTGAGGAATTCGCACTCGTTCTCGGGATCCGCGCTTGCTATTGGTCCCTAGACAGTGCGGATCCCGAAACATGGTGTGCCTGCTGACTTCAGCGGTTCTAAGCCGCGGCCTGACGCGGCGGATGTGGGTGTACGTCGGCTGGAAGTAGCTGCAGTGCTGGTGAGTTCGGCCGCACGGGCTGATGGAGGCGTGGCTGCGGGGCGTTGCGGGTGCTGGCGAGGGGGACCTGGACCGGCCGGTGTTTGGCGAAATACTCGGTGGTCCGACGCTCCGGTGGCTCCCTCGCCCAATCATGAGCGACGCTGCCATCATGTCCCGTTCGGAGGTGGTCATCGTGTCGTGGGGGACATCGTGGCGTCGAATTGCGGGTGAGGCCGCCGTCATGCCCCGTTCACGGGTGGTCATTGTGTGGAGGGGGACATGATGGCGCTGAATTGGGCCGTTGCGCTTGGTGCGGGGTGATCGTTCGATGGGGTGCCGTGGGTTCGTGTGGTCCGGGTGGTCGACGTCGGCGACGGTTGCGCTACAGACCCGGCGCGGTGGACACGAGATGCCGGTGGGGACGAGATGCTGTTCAGACAGGCCGACCTTGCTCGGTCCCATGGCCTACCTGGGGTGGGAATGGCGCGCAGCCGGGAGTGCGCGCCCGTGTGCGGCCGACGAGTGTCGGCGTAGTTCTGGTGCTGGAGTCGGGTCAGTCGACGCTGTCGTCGGTAGGAGAACACTTCGTCAGAAACTGATACCGGTTCTAGTTTGGTTCGGCGACGGGCAGGGTTATGGTGGTGCGCATGAATGCTTGGGTGTTGCGGGCCATCGTGCTCGGCGCGCTGGTCGTTTTCCTGCGTGCCGCGCTCGGGTTCGCGATGGTGAACTGGCCGACCCACGGGGTGTGGATGCGGATGTTCGGCCTGTTTCTGCTCGTCGCGGTCGTTCTGTACTGGGGATTGCTGGACGGGCGCAAGGACCGGTCGGCCGAGCCCGATCCCGAACGCGGCACCGACCTCACCCTGCTCTGGCTGAAAGCCGCAGTGGCGGGCGGTGTCGGCAGCGGGCTCGGCGCATGGCTCCTCGACTGGCTGCCCAAGTTCGACCTCGGCGACAACGGCCTCCTCTTCGAACTCACCGCAGGCTCCGCATTCATCGTCCTGCTCATCTTCATCCCCGCCCTCATCGGCGTCGGCCTCGGCCGCATCCTCGCGGACCGCGCCAACAACAAGCAGCCCACCCCCGCACCCACCCCGGTCTGACCCGGCGAGCCCCACTTTCAGCCGACCTCACGGCGGTTTTGTGGCTCGCTGATCACGCTCGAGCAGAGGTTCGAGGCAAACAGAACGGCGCACCCCGTGGGAGTGCGCCGTTTCTGCTGTGCGCGTGCGGGTTACAGGAGGATGCCGGTGCTCGGGGTGCCTTCGCGGGCGATGGCGGAGTAGGCGGCGGCGAGGAGGGTGGGGTCGGGGCCTTCCAGGCGGCCGGGCTTGGCCAGGCCGTCGAGGACGACGAAGCGCAGGACGCCGGAGCGGGTTTTCTTGTCGGTTTGCATGGTGTCGAGGAGCTGGGGGAGGGCGTCGGCGTCGTAGGTGGTCGGCAGGCCGACGCTTTCCAGGACGGCGCGGTGGCGGTCGGCGGTGGCGTCGTCGAGACGGCCTGCGAGGCGGCCGAGTTCGGCGGCGAAGACCAGGCCGACCGAAACAGCGGCGCCATGACGCCAGCGGTAGCGCTCGCGGCGCTCGATCGCGTGGCCGAGGGTGTGGCCGTAGTTGAGGATCTCGCGGAGGCTGGCCTCCTTGAGGTCGGCGGCGACCACGTCGGCCTTCACCTGGATCGCGCGCCGGATCAGCTCGGGCAGCACGTCGCGGGTTGGGTCGAGCGCGGCTTCGGGGTCGCGCTCCACCAGGTCGAGGATCACCGGGTCGGCGATGAAACCGGCCTTGATGATCTCAGCCATGCCCGCCACGATCTCGTTGCGCGGCACGGTCTCCAGGGTGGCCAGGTCGACGAGCACGGCGGCGGGTTCGTGGAAGCAGCCGACCAGGTTCTTGCCGGCTTCGGTGTTGATGCCGGTCTTGCCGCCGACGGCCGCGTCGACCATGGCCAGCAGCGTGGTGGGCACGTGCACGATCTGCACGCCGCGCATCCAGGTGGCGGCCACGAAGCCGGCCAGATCGGTTGCGGCGCCGCCACCGAGGCTCACCACGACATCGTTGCGGGTCAGGCCGATCCGCCCGAGCACCTCCCAGCAGAAGCCCGCGACGGCGAGTTCCTTGCCTGCCTCGGCGTCCGGGATCTCGATGCGGTGGGCATCGATGCCGGTGTCGGCCAACGCCTTGCGCACCGCCTCGGCGGTCTCGGCGAGCGGCGGCTGATGGAAGATCGCCACCGATCGCACGCCTTTCGTCGCGCCGTTGACCGCCTCGACGAGCTCACCGAGCAGCCCACGGCCGATGATCACCGGATACGGGTCCGCGGTACGAACTTCGAGACGATTCGGCTCACTCACGTCTGCTGCTCCGATTCTGTTGATGCTTCCTGGTGTTTGCGCGCGCGAACGCGAGCCCGCCGCGCCCTGGCGCGTCTGGCCCGCCCGCTCGACGACGTGCCTTGGCCGGAATCTTCCGTGCCGTTCGACGGTGCTGTCGCGTCGGTTTCAGCCGCGGCAGCCGACCGGCGAGCGCGCCAGCCTCTCCCGGACGAGCCGGAAGATTTCGGCGCCACGGTCTCAGTGGCGGCCGGGCCGTTCGCAACCGAGCTGGTCGCTGCAGACTCTGCGGTCGCCGGGGCGTCCGCAACCGACGTCGTCGCCGACTCGCCACCACCTCGCCGCGTGCGCCAGCTCCGCCCCGCGTTCGCAACGGATTTCTCCGGCGCAGCGGACGCCTCCTGCTCGCCGGATCCCTCTGCGGCCTCCCGCGCGGCGGCTGCCCTGCGCGCGGCAGCACGCGCACGTGCGCGGCGCCGGGCCCGAGATCGACTGCTGCCCTGCGGCGTTGCGGCGCCTTCGGCGGTGATCGGTGGAGTCGTGGTGTCGGTGAGCTCCGGACAGTCGGCATCCGCACCGGTGTCCGGCGTGACCGGCTCGAAACCGAGTTTGGCGAGCACCATCTTGACGACGCGCCCCGGGCTGCGGCCGTCGGTGCGCACCCGGACGGTGGCGACCTCGCGGTAGAGCGGGCGCCGCTTGCGCATCAGCTCGCGGTACTTGGCGGCGGGGTCGGCACCGTTGAGCAGCGGTCGGTTGGTGCTCGCCCCGGTGCGGCGGAGTCCTTCGCCGACACTGATTTCCAGGTAGACGACGGTGCGGTTGCGCAGCAGCGCCCTGGTGTCCTCGGACAGCACGGCGCCGCCGCCGAGTGAGACGACGCCGCGTTCGGCGAGGATGGCGCGGCGCACCACCCGCTCCTCGATCCGGCGGAACTCGGGTTCGCCGTCGGTGGCGAAGATCTCCGGAATGGTGCGCCCGGTCTCGCGTTCGATGCCCGCGTCGGTGTCGTACAGCTCGACGCCGAGTTCCTTGGCGAGCTTGCGGCCGATCGTCGTTTTCCCCGCGCCCGGCGGTCCGACCAGCACCACGCGCGGCGCGCGCGGATCGGTCTGCACGATCATGGCGTGCTGGTGTCAGCGGGCGCGTTGTGCGGGCGGGCGCTGATCCGCTTGACGTAGCTGGTGATGTTCTCCAGGGTCTCGCCGAGCGAGTCGCCGCCGAACTTCTCCAGCGCGGCCTGCGCGACGACCAGCGCGACCATGGACTCCGCGACGACGCCGGCTGCGGGCACGGCGCACACGTCCGAGCGCTGGTGGATGGCGACGGCTTCCTCGCCGGTGGTCATGTCGACGGTGGCCAGGGCGCGCGGCACGGTGGAGATCGGCTTCATCGCGGCGCGCACGCGCAGTGCTTCGCCGTTGGTCATGCCGCCCTCCAGGCCGCCGGCCCGGTTGGTCGAGCGCAGCACGCCGTCGCTGCCGGGCCGCATCTCGTCGTGCGCCTGGCTGCCGCGCCTGCGCGCGGTCTCGAAACCGTCGCCGACCTCGACGCCCTTGATGGCCTGGATGCCCATGAGTGCGGCGGCGAGCCGCGAATCGAGACGGTTCTCGCCACTGGTGAACGAGCCCAGTCCGACCGGCAGACCCTCGACGACCACCTCGACGACGCCACCGAGGGTGTCACCGTCCTTCTTGGCCGCCTCGATCTCGGCGATCATCGCGGCCTCGGCGTCCTTGTCGAACGCGCGCACCGGGCTCTCGTCGATGGCGGCGAGGTCGGCGGCGGCCGGGATGACACCCGTGGTGTTCTGGGCGGTGCCGATCGAGACGACGTGCGAGATCACCTCGACGCCGAACGCCTGCCGCAGGAAGTTCCGCGCCACGGTGCCCGCCGCGACGCGCGCCGCGGTTTCCCGGGCACTGGCGCGTTCCAGCACGTTGCGTGCGTCGTCGAAGTCGTACTTGAGCATGCCGGAGTAGTCGGCGTGGCCGGGGCGTGGCCGGGTGAGCGGGGCATTGCGGGCCAGTTCGGCGAGCTCGTCCGGGTCGACCGGGTCGGCGGACATGACCGTCGTCCACTTGGGCCACTCGGAGTTGGCGATCTCGATGGCGACCGGTCCGCCCATGGTGCGGCCGTGCCGGACACCGCCGACGACGGTCACCTTGTCGGCCTCGAACTTCATCCTGGCGCCGCGGCCGTACCCGAGCCTGCGGCGCGCCAACTGCGCGGAGATCTCGTCGGACGTGACCTCGACACCGGCCACCATCCCCTCGAGGATGGTGACGAGAGCGGGACCGTGGGATTCTCCGGCAGTTATCCAGCGCAACACGTGCTCCATCTTCCCATGTCGGCGCGCCCGCTCCGGCACGCGGCCCGCAGTGATGACGGGCACGTTCGGCGCACCCACCGTCCCCGCACCCGGTGAGGCGCTGTCGCATCGGCCCGAACCCCCGATGCCCGACGCCGCAATCCGCCGACGCCTTGCCCGTCGCCCGACGCACCTTGCGGTACTCGCGGGCGGCCGTCGCCCGGCCGCAATGCGGTTCAGCCCGGGATTGGCAGAAGCAATGCCTGCCGCTGTCCGCATCATCCGGCACTCGCGGTGGCCAGCGCACACACTGTGGCTATACACATAGCAGGCCCGTGCGGTACCGCGATTCGGCCGGGCCTGTTGCACTTGCCCGTGGCGACCAATTCGGCGCGCGGCGGCGCATTCGAAGGGCTCGGTGGAATCCGACTAAGGCGTGTTCGCGCTCGCTTCCACACCCCGTGCCGGTCATGAGCATCAGGCGCCGATCGACCGGCGGGATCGCGGGTTCGGCGGGAGAAATTGATGGGACCACGAATCCGGCACAAGACAACCACGGCAATCCCCGCGCACGCCGTGAGCAACGGCGCGGCCACCGCCGCCTGAACCCACACGTCCCCACCACCGAGCGCCGCCGCCGCACCCAACCCGACGGCAAGCTTCACATCTCCGGCACCGAACGCCGCGGGTAGCGCCAGATGCACCAGCAGATACGGCACCGCGAGCAGCACGGCACCCAGTAATGCGGCTGTGCATTGATCTGTGGACAAGGCATAACCGAACACCGTGACCGCACCCCATCCGGTCAGCGAATTCGGCAATCTCCGCCGCCGAAAATCGATGACGCTCAACACAACACACCACGCGAGGAGGGCGGCGAAGGCAACATTCGGCATGCCGTCCACTCTCGTCCGATCGCGGCGCGTGACAACCCCGCTCGACCCGAATGTGGATAGCTTTCCGACATGTGGACAACGATCGATCCCCATGCCGCCCGGTTCGTAAAACGGCGAGTACCAACGGCATCCGCGATCGCAAGCATGATCTTCCGCACGAGGTCAGCGCACTCGCGGCAGCCCGAGCACGTGTTGTATGCGGGCGATACGGCGTGTCGGCGGTAGCTTTGAACCATGTGTGCTGATCACGTGGGCCAGACGCCCGACTACGCCGCGCGGCGTGGCGCGCTGCGGAGCCTGCTGGTGGAGAACGGAGTCGACGCTCTGCTGGTCACCGATCTGGTGAACCTCAGATACCTGACGGGGTTCACCGGATCCAACGCGGCGCTGCTCGTGCACTCCTGGGACATGCGCAATGCTGAAGAGCGCACGGTGATCGGCACCGACGGCCGCTATCGCACCCAGGTCGCCGAGCAGGTTCCGGATCTCCGCGCCGAGATCGCCAGGGCGACCGCCCGCCGGATCCTCGAGCTGGCCGGGGAGTGGCAGCTCGGCCGGGTCGGCTACGAGAGCCACATCGTCACCGTCGAGCAACATCGCGGCTTCGTCGAGCAACGCACCGGCCTGGATTTCGTCCCCACACCCGGCCTGGTCGAGCAGCTGCGCATGGTGAAGGACGCCTACGAGGTGGCCCAGCTCCGGGCGGCCTGCGCGGTGGGCGACGCCGGGCTCGCCACGCTGCTGGAACGCGGCCTGCTGCGCCCCGGCCGCACCGAACGACAGGTCGCCAGGGACCTGGAGTGGGCCATGTACGAGCACGGCGCCGACGCGGTGTCGTTCGAGACCATCGTCGCGACCGGGGTGAATTCGGCTGTCCCGCATCATCGGCCGACCGAGGCGGTGCTGGCCGCCGGTGATTTCGTCAAACTCGACTTCGGCGCCACGGTCGGCGGCTACCACTCGGACATGACCCGCACCTTCGTGCTCGGCACCCCCAGCGACTGGCAACGCGAGGTGTATGAGCTGGTCGCAGCCTCGCAGCGGGCCGGGCGAGAGGCACTGCGACCCGGCGTCAAGGTCGCCGACGTGGACGCGGCGTCGCGCGCGGTGATCGAGGCGGCCGGACACGGCAAGCTGTTCGTGCACGGCCTCGGGCACGGGGTGGGATTGCAGATCCACGAAGCGCCGGGCATCGCGAAAAACGGAACCGGTACACTTCTTGCTGGCGTGGCGGTGACCGTCGAACCCGGTGTGTACTTTCCCGGCCGCGGCGGGGTCCGGATCGAGGACACGCTCGTGGTGCGCGAAGGGGGCCCGGAGTTGCTCACCAACACCAGCAAAGATCTGACCGTCGTCGATTGACGTCGGTCGACCACCATGTTGTTTACGAATTAGGAGATCCGAGGACAGTGGCGGACACCAGCGACTTCAAGAACGGCCTTGTGCTGAAGATCGACGGTCAGCTCCAGCAGATCGTCGAATTCCAGCACGTCAAGCCGGGCAAGGGTCCCGCGTTCGTGCGGACCAAGCTGAAGAACGTGCTGTCCGGCAAGGTCGTCGACAAGACCTTCAACGCGGGCGTCAAGGTGGAGACCGCGACGGTCGACCGCCGCGACATGACCTACCTGTACCACGACGGTTCGGACTTCGTCTTCATGGACGGCGACACCTTCGACCAGATCTCCATCGCCGAGGCGACCATCGGCCCCGGCGCGCGCTTCCTGCTGGAGAACATGACCGTGCAGGTCGCCACGCACGAGGGCGCGCCGCTGTACGTCGAGCTCCCGGTCACCGTCGAGCTCGAGGTCCAGCACACCGACATCGGCCTGCAGGGCGACCGCTCCACCGGCGGCACCAAGCCCGCCACGCTGGAGACCGGCGCCGAGGTTCAGGTCCCGCTGTTCATCAACACCGGCGACAAGCTGCGCATCGACTCGCGTGATGGCAGCTACCTCGGCCGAGTCAACGCCTGATCGCCCCCCGCGGTGGGAGCGTCAGGCCCGGAGGCGGTAGCGAAGCGTAACCACGCAGGGCCCGCTCCGACCGCCATAGATACAGCGACTGGGATAATGGTGACTGTGGCTGAACAGCCGTTAGACAAAAAGTCGTTCAAGAAGCTCGGCACGCGGCACAAAGCCCGCCGCCGGGCCGTGGATCTGCTCTTCGAGGCAGAGGCACGCGACGTCGACCCGGCCGACCTGCTCGACGAGCGGGTCGAGCTGGCCGCCCGCGACCAGGGGGTCGCGCCGGTGCACGCCTACACGCACACGCTGGTCGAGGGCGTCGCCGACGACCTCGATCGGGTGGACGGCACCATCGAGTCCTACCTGAAGGACTGGGAGCTGTCCCGGCTGCCCGCCGTCGACCGCGCCATTCTGCGGATCGCGGTGTGGGAGTTGTTCCACGCCAACGATGTTCCGCCGGTCGTCGCGGTGGACGAGGCGGTGGAGCTGGCCAAGGAGCTGTCCACCGACGACTCCCCGTCGTTCGTGAACGGCGTGCTCGGCCAGGTCGTGCTGATCGCGCCGCAGGTGCGGGCCGCGGCCGCCGCCACCCGCGCGCCGCGCCCCGAGGCCGAGGCGTGAAGAAGTACCTGATCCTGGCGATGCGCACACCGCGCTTCGACCCGGCCGTGATCGAGCCGCACAAGCTCTTCCTGAAGCAGCTGAGCGAGCGCGGTCAGCTGGTGGAGAGCGCCCGCTTCACCGACGGCACCGGTGGGGCATACTTCATTACCGCCGAAAACCTCGACGCCGCAACGGAACTCGCGTTCGCCGACCCGGTGCACACCACCGGCTCCTCGACCGTGACCGTTCACGAGTGGGAACCCACCACCCCCAACTAACGCCCAGCCGCACACCTTCTGACTGAGCGCATAGGGGATCGCATTCCCTATGCGGGACATCGGAAAGCGTGCGGCTGTCGCTTTGTGCGCGCTGACCGACGCGTGACCCTTGCGCTCCCGCCGGGGGTGTACGGGACCGGCGGGAGCGGGATGCCGAGGCATCCGGGCCTGCTGCCGCCGAGTGCTCGGCGACCGGTTCCCATCCTGTTTCCTCAACTGCACTCGAGGTCAAGGGGGCCGGATGTGGGCTGGAGCACGCTGCGTCGGCAGGGAAGCCTTGTGCCTGCGCACTTGTGAGCCTGCCGAGTGTTGGCGCGCACTACTTCCGCTTTCTTTCGCGGCGGGTCGACGGCTGCCTCTATCCTGGGGGGAATAGAGGGGAGGGCCGCATGGGGCGGTTGCTGATCTGGTTGCGTAACAACGTCGACGGTGTGGTCGCGTTGGTGCTCGCCGTGGTGGTCGGCCTGCTCGCAGTCCTCGACGTGATCAGCGTGGACAACGTCAACGCGGCGGTGCTCCTGGTACTCGCGTTGCTGGCGACCACCCTGCTGCGCGATCGGCACCTGTCGGCTCAGGCTGTGCGCGACGCGAATTCGGTGCAGCTGCTCTACGGTCCGGAGATCGGGCACGCGCACACGCTCGCCCGGCGCGGCACCGAGCAGTGGATCTTCAAGGGCGGCACCGGAACCTACATCCGCGCGGTGACGCTGCGCGAGTGCGTGGAGAACGCCCGGCGCGAACAACGCCCGCTGCGTGTGCAATTGGAGATTCTCGACCCGACCAACGAAGCGCTGTGCAAGACCTACGCCCAGTTCCGTTCGTCGTTGTCGCCCGAGGCCGACCGCACCGGCGAGTCGTGGACCACCGAGCGCACCCGCAAGGAAGCCTTCGCCACCGTGCTGGCCGCCTGCTGGTACCGGCAGCGGTTCACCTTCCTGACCATCGACGTCGGCTTGTCGACGGTGATGACGACGTTCCGCTGGGATCTGTCGTCCAGCTGCGTGATCGTCACCCAGGACAATCCGAACACGCCCGCGCTGATGTTCGAGCGGGACAAACCGTATTACCGCGATTTCAACCGCGAGCTGGTCGCCAGCTTCAAGCAGACCCGGCAGGTCGCGCTGAGCCGTAGCGAGGAACTGCCGCTGTCCGACGAGCCGACCGTCGACCAGGTCCGCAGCCTGTTCCAGCTGCTCTCGCTGGAACTCCCGGCCGCTTTCACCGATCGCGACGTCGCCGACATCGTGCGTCGCGCGCTCCAGCCGAGGAACCCGTATTAGTGAACGAATATGCCCGCGTCCGCACGTTGATCGGTTCCGATGCCACCGGCGCCGCGGTGCGCCGCTGGGCCCGCGACGTGCTCGCGGGTGTCGTCGACGGTAGCTCGGAGCTGACCGCGGTCCGGCATCCGTTGGGGTTCTTGTGTTTTCCCGCGTGGCGCGGCGGCGGTCTCGGTATCTGCGTGCACGTCTGGACCGAGGGGGTGCGCGACGACTCGACCACCTCGAAGGTGCACGCGCACAGCTGGGATCTGCTCAGCACCGTGCTGTACGGCACCGTCGGCAACGAGATCATCGAGATAGACAGCGCGCCGGCCCGTCCGACGCATCGCCTGTTCGAGATCCAGAGCACCGCGGACGGCGACCTGGTGCGGGCGACGCAGCGGCTGGTCAGCTACCGGACCCGCTCCCGCGAATACTTCCACTCGGGCGAGGTATACACCCTTCCGAACGGTGCGTTCCACGTGTCCGATGTGCACGGCGAGGCGGCGACGGTGGTGCTCGGCGAGGACAATCGCGACCGGCCGGACCTGTCGCTCGGTACGATCGCCACCAGCGACCACTGGGTGCACCGCACGCTGTGCACCCCCACCGAGACCCGGCGCGCCGCGCACACCGTGCTGGCCCACCTGCGGGATCAGCCGCTACCGAAGCAACTGGAGAACCGATGCGAGCGGGCAACGTAATGAACCAGGTACTCCCGGACACCTTGCTCGATATCGCGGCCGAGGTGGCCGTCACGGCGGCGGTCGAGGCGGGCCACGCGATCCGGGCCGGGCTGCTGGGCGCGCTGACCGTGCACACCAAGGACGCGACCGGCGACGTGGTCACCGACCTGGATCTGCGCGCGGAGCAGATCATCCTGGGCCATCTGCGGCGCGTCTTCCCGGACCATCGCATCCTCGCCGAGGAGTCCGGCGTCCTCGGCAGCACCGACGACACCTGGTGCTGGGTCGTCGACCCGCTGGACGGCACCAACAACATCACCATCGGCCTACCGGTCTGCACGGTCGGTATCGCGCTGTGCCACAACGGGACACCGGTCCTCGGCGTGGTGCACGAGCCGATCGCCGACCACACCTGGACCGCCGTCCGCGGCCGCGGCGCCTTCGGCCCGAACGGCCCGCTGTGGCATCCGGCGCGCCGTCCCGCGGCCGCCCCGGTGCTCGCGTGGCTCCAGGGTTACCCGGTGACTCGCGCCGACCCGACCGCCCGCGCCCTGCGCCTCACCCTGGAGTCGGCGTCCCGCCGCCTGATCCAACTCTGGTCCCCGCTGCTGTGCTGGGTCATGTTGAGCAACGGTGACATCGACGGTTTCGTCGGCTACCGCGCGGGCCTCGTCGACCTCCCCGCCGGCGCCCTGCTCGCCCGCGAATCCGGCATGCACCTCACCGACTTCGACGGCACCACCCTCGACGAGCGCCTCGAATTACCCGTCGGCGAAGTGGATTTCATCGCAGGCAGCGCCGAGATGATCCCCGAACTGACGCTGCTGGTGAAGTCCGCGGCAGAGGTCACCGTCACCGGTCTACCCGACTAGCCGAAGACGAGCAGGGCCGCGACAGCGCCGGTGGTGCCGACAACGGCGAGCCCGAGTCCGGTCAGCACGAAGCGCAGCATGGGGACTCGAACGTTGTGTGTGCGGCAGAATTCCAGGCAGAGCAGCGTTGCCAGCGAGGCCCAGGGGGTGACGATCGGGCCGATGTTGGTGCCGATGAGCAAGGCCAGCAGTTGATTGTGGTTCTCCGGCGGTACGACCGCTTCGCCCGCGGTGTAGGCGGGGAGATTGTTGGCGATGTTCGACAGCGTCGCGCCCGCGCCCGCCGCGCGGAAGGCACCGGCCGCGCCCGAGTCGGACCCGATCAACGTGTGCATCAGATCGGATAGGCCGAGGCGGCCGAGGGTGGGTACCACCAGGAATAGCCCGACGACGAAAACCAGTAGCCGCCAAGGGAACAGCGCCCAGCGCAGCGACGGGCGGTCGAAGACGGCGAAGGCGAGCACCGCGATGGCGGCGGCGATGGTCGCGGCGATGCCGATGCGATGGCCGACGAACGGGATAGCGAAGATGAACAGCAGGCAGGCACCCGCCGTGGTGTACATCAACACCCGTTCCTTCGCATTCTGCGGCCGGATCGGCTCGGGCGGCAGGTAGCGGTCGTTGTCGCGGCGTCCGCGCCGCCAGTACCACACCCAGAGGCACAGCATCGTCGCCGCCAGCGAAACCAGCTGGGGCGCCCACATTTTCGCGGCGAACTCGGTCGCCGTGAGCGCGACCCGGTCGGCGGCGAGCAGATTGGTCAGGTTGGAGACCGGCAGCAGCAGGCTGGCCGTGTTGGCGAGCCAGATGGTGGTGATGGCCAGCGGGAGCGGCGGGATGCGGGCCGGCGCGGCGAGCGCGAGCATGACCGGGGTGATCAGGACGGCCGTCGTATCGAGGTTCAACAGCGTTGTGGTGGCGGAGGCGAACAGCACGCACAGCACGAACAACGCCGGATAGTAGCCCCGCCCGAGAATGGCCAGCCGGTGCGCGATCACGTCGAACACCTTGGCCTGACGGGTGAGTTCGGCCAGCACGATCACGCTGCCGAGGAACAGCAGCAGCGGGCCGATCCGGCGCATGTTGTCGGCGGCCTCGTCGCGCGGCAACAGCCCAGTGAGCACGCACAGCAGCCCGGCGAGCAGCAGCCCGATCCGGACCCAGTCCAGCACGCTCAAACCCCAGTGCAGGCGTTCGGCCGCCGCCGCGGCGCTCGCCGGAGGGTTCCGTTCGGAGGAGTCGACCTGTTCGGGCACAACTGCCATGCTATTGGCCTGGGCCATACTGGGTGCGTGACACAGCAGGGTGGGCGGGCACGGGACTTCTTCATCAGCTATTCCCCGGCGGACGAACGATGGGCCACGTGGCTGGCTTGGCAGTTGGAGAGCGCGGGATATCGCACCCTGATCCAGGCCTGGGACTTCGTGCCCGGCACCAACTTCATCGACTTCATGGACCGCGGCGTGCGCGACTCGACCGTCGTGCTCGCGGTGCTCTCCGAGAACTACCTCCAATCGCGTTACGGGACAATGGAATGGCAAGCCGCGTTCCGGACAGACCCCGGCAAGCTGCTGCCGATCCGCGTCGCCGACTGCGCGCTGGAGGGGCTGCTCGCCACCATCACCTACATCGACCTGGTGGGTGTGCCGACCGACGAGGAAGCCCGCCGCATCCTGCTGGAGCGGGTGCGGCACCTGCTCGCGGGCCGGGGCAAACCGCACATCGAACCTCGCTTCCCGAACGAACTCGGTGTCGGCGCGCTACCGGACCGCTACGGCGAAGAGGACCCGGCAGGCACCGTCGAGTCCCCGATGAGCAGGCGTACTCCCGTTGCGGCCCCGGCCTTTCCGGGTGGCAAGCACCGGGACGAGCACCGTTCCGGAGTCAGCGTGCTGCACGTGGCCGGTCCCCGCTTCGGCCGTGGCCTGTTCGCCGCCGACGAGCCGAGCACCGCCCGCGAACTCCAGTCGCGCATCTACGCGAACGTCACCCAGCTGGTCGGTCAGGGCGTGCCGAAACCCGACCTGATCGTCGTGACCGGCGATGTCACCGAATCCGGTCGCCCGCGCGAGGTGGACGAGGCCCTCACCTTCCTGACCGGGTTGCGCGTGCTGCTCGGACTCGAACCCGACCGGCTGATCGTGGTACCGGGCAATCACGATGTCTCCAAGGTGGCGTGTCACGCCTACTTCCTGAATTGCGAAGCGCGCGATCGTAAACCGCAGCCGCCGTACTTCCCGAAGCTCGAGCAGTACGCGCGGTTGTTCGCCGAGTTGTACCAGGGTCTGGACCATCTGGTGTTCGACGTCGGCCAGCCGTGGACGCTGTTCCCGATCCCCGAATTGCGGGTGGTGGTCGCAGGTTTGAACTCGACCATGGCGGCGACACACCTGCCCGACGACGACTATGGGAGCATCGGCGAACCCCAGGCCGCCTGGTTCGCCGAGCGCCTGCGGCAGTTCGAGGAGAGCGGCTGGCTCCGCCTCGGCGTGGTCCGGCACGACCCGCTGCCCGGCCCGGCCGCGTCGCCCCGCGATCCCGCGCTGCTGCGCGACGCGGACACCCTGTCGCGGCTGCTCGGCGGCCGGCTGAACCTGCTGCTGCACGGCCCGGGTCCCGGTGGGCCGCACCTGGATCGGCTGGACGGCAGGCTGCCCGTCATTCCCGGGGCCGCGGCCGGCCGTGATGAGATCATCCAGCTGACCCACGAGGGCCTCGCCCGTTTCTCCGCGACCGCAAAGGATCCCGCGGAACCCACCGCACGCCTGGCCGAGCCGTGGACGAATGCTGTTGCGGCACTGGCCTCGGACGCACCGGCCGAACTCACCGGTCCGGACGAGCTCACCGAGCCCGCCGCCCTGGAGGCGCCCGCCGTGCTCGACCCGCACGGGCGGCTGCTGGAACGGGTGGTCGAGGTGTGCGAAACCCGGTATCCGGAGGCCAAGATCCGCCGCGTCGAGACCGATCCGCCGCACCTGCTGCTCACCCATCAGCGCGACGAGGTCACCGCGCAGTGGCGCGTCGGCGTGCACGTCGGCGACATGACCAGGCGGGTGGTCGAGGAATTCCTGGGCCACGACCCGGAATACGGCTCCGAACTCGTCTATCGCGGTGCGCCGCCGCCGCGTTCGCTGCGCGACGAAGCCGCCAGCCATGGTCTGCGGGTACGCAGCTTCACCGAATTCCAGGGCCTGCTCGACCTGGACGAGTACCTGGCCAAGCAGGTGGAGCGGTTGCGCACCGACCGCCGCTACCCGCCGGATCTCTATGTGCCGCAACGTTTCCGGCTGCTGGAGCACGGCGAACAGCCGGTGCACGACGACCTGGTCGCCGAACTGCTGCGCCTGGTCGCCGTCGACCACGGCCGATTCGTCCTGGTGCTCGGCGACTTCGGCCGCGGCAAGACCTTCGCGCTGCACGAGGTGGCCCGCCGCATCACCGAGACGATGCCCGCGCTGATCCCGATCCTGATCGACCTGCGCACCCTCGACAAAACGCATTCGGTGGACGCGCTGGTCGCCGCGCACCTGGCCAACCACGGCGAGGACCGGATCGACCTGAAAGCGTTGCGTTACATGCTCCGTGAGGGCCGGGTGGTGCTGCTGTTCGACGGCTTCGACGAACTCGTCACCCGGATCAGCTACGAGTTCGCCGCGGACCATCTGGAGACGCTGCTGCAAGCCGCGGTCGGCAAGGCGAAGATCATTGTGGCCAGTCGCACTCAGCATTTCGAGTCCCGCGCGCAGGTGCTGACCGCGCTGGGGGAGCGGGTCGGGCTGCTCCAGGATCGGCAGATCCTCAGCATCGAGGAGTTCGCGCCCGCGCAGGTGCACGCCTTCCTCACCAACCGCTACGGCGGCGACGTGCCGCGCGCCGACGCCAGGATGCGGCTGATCACCGGCATCCAGGACCTGCTCGGCCTGGCCCAGAACCCGCGCATGCTCAGCTTCATCGCCGATCTGGACGAGCGGCGGTTGCGGGCCGCGGCGGGCGCCCAGCAGACCGTCGGCGCGGCCGGGCTGTATCGGGAGATCCTCGAATCCTGGTTGTCCTACGAGGCCGATCGCACCGCCGCGACGGCGGGCTCGCTGCCCGGTCTCGGCCTGCACGAATTGTGGCTCGCCGTCACCGAATTCGCGTTGCGCATCTGGGAGACCGGCGAGCCGTACCTGCGGCTGGCCGAATTGACCGAGGTGGCACAGCATCTGGTGGAGATGACCGGCGCGAACCGGATGTCGGTGCAGCAGTCCACGCACGCCATCGGGTCCGGCAGCCTGCTGGTGCGGACCGAGGACAACCTGTTCGGCTTCATCCACTCGTCGGTGCCGGAATGGCTGGTGGCCAACCACATCGCCGAACAGTTCGCCGCTGGTGTCGCCGCACCGCCGCAGCTCGCGCACGCGCCGCTGTCCCAGCTGTCCATCGACTTCCTGTGCGACCTGGCCGATATCCGGTCCGCGCGCACCTGGGCCGACGGCGTGCTCGACGACCCGGCCGCCGACGAGGTCTCCCGGACCAACGCGATCCGGCTGACCACCCGGCTGCGCACCGCGCCCACCGCCGACCTGCGCGGCGCGGTGCTGGCCGGTGAGGATTTGTCCTATCGCGACATGCAGCAGGTCGATCTGACCGGCGCGGATCTGTCCGGCGCCCGGCTGGTCGGGGTGAACCTGGACCGGGCGATCCTGCGTGGTGCCCGGCTGGTCGGTGCCCGCCTGGACGAGGCGAGTCTGGTCGGCGCCGACCTCACCGACGCCGATCTCACCAGGGCGCGGCTGGCCCGCGCGGATCTGACCGGGTCGCGCGCACCGGGTAGTCGCTGGAACCGCGCGGCACTGCTCGATGTCGTCGGCACGCCGGCGGGCACCGATCTGCGCGGCGCCGCCCTGGTGCCCGGCTCGGAGGCCAGGACCGAATTCGCCCCTGCATCGATCGGTGTCCGGCACGGATTCCATGCCAGGCACGGCCGGTTGCCGCAGCCGGTCGCCTACAGCCCGGACGGCGGCACCCTGGCCATCGGCAGCGATGACGGCGGCGTGCTGATCTGCGACTCGGAGACCGGGCTGCCGCTGCGCACGTTGCAGGGGCATCGCAATCGCTCGTTCGCGGTCGCCTACACCGACACCGTGCTGATCAGCGGGTCCAGCGACGGCACCGTCGGGCTCTGGGACGTGACGACCGGCGAGCTGCGCCGAATCCTGCACGGCCACAGCCAATGGCCGTGGCCGGTCATGCTGAGCCGCGCGGGTGACCTGCTGGCCACCGGCGATGCCGAGGGCATGCTGCGGCTGTGGTCGCTACCCGGCGGTGACCTGCGGCACGAATGCGTTCCCGCAGACGGCAGCCGAGAGTTGATCTACAGCTTGGCTTTTCACGACGGCGTGGTCGCCGCCGCGTATCGCGACGGTGTGGTGCGGCTGTGGGATGCCGAAACCGGTCGGGAGCGCGGCAAGTTCGTCGGCGCTCCGGGTTCGGTGTTCCGGGTCGCGTTCAATCCAGCGGGTGATCTGCTCGCGGTCGGCGATGTCCGCGGCCTGGTCGCGCTCTGGGATCCGGTGCGCTGCACCTTGGTTCGTGAGCTGCCCGGCCACACCGGACGGGTGTACACGCTGGCCTTCCATCCCCGGTTGCCGCTGCTGGCCAGCGGGGATACCGATGGGGGACTGCGCCTCTGGGATGTCGAGACCGGTCAGGTGCGGCACGCGCCGTCCGACCACAACGCGGCCATCTACTGGGTGGTCTTCGATCCGACCGGCGACCTGCTGGCCGCCGGTGACAGCGCGGGTCTGCTCACGCTGCGCGACAGCGCGACCGCCGAACTGCGGCACCGGATCACCGCGCACACCGGCTCGATCTGGCCGTTCGCCTTCCGGCCGGACGGCGGGCAGCTCGCGGTCACCGACGACCAATTCACCACGCGGCTCTGGGATCCCGTGACGGGCGGCTCCAGGCACGTGCTCACCGGGCACGGCAGGCAGGTCCGGTCGGTGACGTTCAACGCGGACGGCACGCTGCTCGCGGCAGGCGGCAACGACGGCGTGGTGCGGCTGTGGGATCCGGTGACGGCCAAGCAGATCCGGCGTCTGGTCGGCAGCGAGGACCGGCTGATCACCTTCGAAACGGCGCTGTTCAGTCCGGTGCAGCCGCAGCAGCTCGCGGTGGTCGGCAACGACGGGCGGTTGAGCCTGCTCAATCTCGACACCGGTCTGTTCCAGCGGCACATCAATGTCGAGGCCGCGCCGGTCTGGGCGATCGCCTTCGATCCCACCGATCAGTACGTGGCCACCGCGAACGACGACGACACGGTGATCATCTGGTCGCGGACCACCGGCGCGCTGCACATGGTGTGCTCGCAGCACCACGGACGGGTGCGGTCCATCGCCTTCGACGCCGAGGGCGCCACCATGGCCACCGGCTGCGACGATGCTGTGGTGCGGCTGTGGGACGTCGAATCCGGCAGGCTGCTGCGCGAACTGCACGGGCACCGCGATCGGGTGTATGCCGTAGTCCTGCACGGTGACCGCGTGGCGAGCGTTTCCTGGGACAAGACGGTGCGCATCTGGGATGCCGACTCCGGGGCCTGCCTGCACGAGCTCACCCGGCACACCGGCCGCGTGTGGGCGGCGGCGGTCGACCCGCAGAGCGGCATCCTGGCCACCGGCGGCGAAGATCTGGTGGTTCGCCTGTGGGACATGGCAACCGGGCGGCACCTGCACACCATGGAGGGGCACAAGCGGCAGGTGTGGTCGCTGGCCTTCCACCCGTCCGGGCGGCTGCTGGCCAGTGGTGGCGACGACGGCAACACGATTCTGTGGACCGTGCCGGGCGGCGACTATCCGGACCCGGAGACGGCGCCGACCATTCGCGCGGAACTGCTCGGACTGTCCGAGGGGTGGGCGGCGCTCGCCCCCGACGGGCGGTACAAGTTCGAGGGCAATACCGCGGGTCAGTTCTGGCATGTGATCGGCATGGCGCGGTTCGAATCCGGGGAGCTGGATCCTTATCTGCCCGAGGTCGGGCAGATACCGCTGGACGCGCCGTTCTGAGCTAGGCGACGCCGCGCGCCAGATTGTCCCCGGCGCCGCGCAGGAACGGATTGCTGTCGCGCAGCGCCTTTTCGATGATCACCTGGACGTCGGCGTCGTCGTAGTCGTCGGGAATGTCCAGGCCGAGGACCTCGAACAGCGTCCGTACCTCCGCGACGGTCGGTTCCTGATCGAGCGGAACCCGGGGCGCCAGTTCGATGGGTACGCGACGGCATTCGTGGAAGCTGGTCTGCAACTCGGTGCGCCACGAGTCGTAGTAGGGCTGGCCGCGTTGCACGATCATCGCCGGAAAGCGCGGCCCGCGTTGGGTGACGATCAGATAGCGCGAGGACATATCCCAGCGAAACATCGACACGCTCGAGGTGAGCGCGATCTCGATATCGAGGAATTGGCGCAGCCGCTGTTTATACCAGCAGACGGCGAGAATCGTTGCGTACAACTCGATTTGGGTGCCTTTGGCGGTCCAGGTGAGCGCGTCGTCGTTCGCGCCTTCGGCCAGCGTTCGATACAGCGCCGCATAGCGGTGGCAGACATCGAGATCGGTGGGATCGAGGATCTCGATGCGCGCGTGGAAATCCCGGCCGTCGTGATGGGCCTGCTTGAGGCAGTCGGGCAGCGTCACCACGCGTGTGTGCGCGCCGGTGCCACCTTTGAACGTCCAGCGTTCGGTGCCTTGCCGTGCCTTGGCAAGTGCCTCCGAGACCTCGGCGCCGACGGCGAAGCGGACGGCGGCCAGGTCGTCGAGTGTGCGCTGGGTTCGTTCCAGCACGCCCTCGACGGGTGTCAGGGTGGCGACCCGCTCATGCAGTTCGCGCAAAGTGCCCGCGACCTCGGTGATCGTCTGCCGGATTTCCGCGTTCACCGATTCCTGGCGCCACCGGTCCCGGAGCATCGCATAGGCGACCACACCGAGCGTGAGCGGAATGACCTTGCTGACCAGATCGGTGGGAATCACGTCGACGAGGCCTAATACGCTCATGGTCACGGCTAGCGCCACCGCGACCACGCTTTCCGCATTGGATTTGATCCACTCGAGATCGGTTCGCAGCTGCGCTGAAAAACGCCCCATCTGCGCTCTCTTTCCACCCCGCGGGCCCCGACAGACGACCTCAGAGTAATCGTCTGCCAGTCGCTATGCCCGGCGATTCGCCCAGCGGCACAACGGATAACCCGACAGACCAGTCCCGTTCCGCCCCGCGCACCCCGGGCGGCTCCGACACAGAGATAGAATTAGTGTTGCATCATCGCAACAGTGAGGAGATCGGACATGGCCGACACGAACGGAACGGCAGCGGCCGCGCTGGCGGCACTCCGCGCTCATCGCTGCACCCCCGAGCAGGCCTCGGCGTTGTTCGACAGCCTGCCCGCGGTGTCGTTCGACGAGATCACTACCGGACGCTGGCAAGGTGACGAGCTGGACACCGGGCATCCGTTCGCCGGTGTGCTGGTCGCGTCGGGGTGGTACGGCAAGCAGTTCGACGACGCGGATACCGTGCATCCGCTGCTGTTCGCCGCCGACGGCGTGGTGTTTCCGGTGGATCCGCGGCGGGTGCCGCTCGGTCTGGCGGGACGCGTGCCGATGGCGGGCGTGCGGGCCGGGAAGAAAATGCTCGGCTACCTACGGTTCGCCTTCCAAACGCACCGGCCGACAGCGCGTTTGCGGAATGTGGAGTATCGCGGCGTGCTCAGTGCGGCGATGATCTACGACCACCTGCCGATCATCGATCACTTCCGGCGGGTCGACGCGCACACGCTGCTCGGTGTGATGGATATGCGCGGTTTGGCCGAACCGTACTTCTTCATCCTGTGGCAGGAATCCACCTCCTGAACCGGGACGACCGAGTTTCGATCCGCGACAGCGCATCTCGGCCCGGCGCGCAGCCACAGGCAGTAGCATTTCCAGCACAGGCGATACCTTGCGGCACCGACCGAGGAGGGACAGTCGATGGAGCACACGACCTGCCTGGTGGTCGGCGGGGGACCGGCCGGGATGATCCTCGGATTGCTGCTCGCGCGGGCCGGCGTAGAGGTGACGGTGCTGGAGAAGCACAAGGATTTTCTGCGTGACTTCCGCGGCGATACCGTGCATCCCACCACCCTCGACCTGCTCGACGAGCTCGGGCTCGGTGCGGAATTCGCGAAACTGCCGTCGCGCAAGCTGGAACAGATACAGCTGGCCACCGCCTCCGGGTTGCAGACGTTCGCCTCGCTGCGGGATCTGCCCGGCAAGCACAAGTACATCGCCATGGTGCCGCAGTGGGACCTGCTCGACCTGCTGGCGCGCGCCGCCCAGCAGGAGCCGACCTTCCGGCTGCGGATGAATACCGAAGCGACCGAGCTGATCTGGTCGGACGGCAAGGTCGCCGGCGTCGGTTATCGGACCACCGACGGCGGCACCGGCGAGATCCGCGCGGACCTCACCGTTGCCTGCGACGGGCGCGGTTCGGTGCTGCGCGGCGCCGCCGGCCTGCCGTCCCGGAATTGGCCGACGCCGATGGACGTGTGGTGGTTCCGCTTGCCGCGCACCGAGATCGACCCCGCCGGCGCGGTACCGATCGTCACCGCGCACCGCGCCGCGGTCCTGCTCGACCGCGGCGATTACTGGCAGTGCGCCACCCTCATCGCCAAGGGCACCGACGCGGTGGCGCGACGGGGGCCGGTCGAGGAGATCATGCGCACCATGGCCGACGCGGTGCCCTGGTTGAAAGATCGGGTCGACGCGCTCACCAGCTGGGACGAGGTGAAGCTGCTCGACGTCCAGCTCGACCGCCTGACCACCTGGTACAGCGGGGGACTGCTGTTCATCGGCGACGCCGCGCACGCCATGTCCCCGGTCGGTGGCGTCGGCATCAACCTGGCCGTCCAGGACGCCGTCGCGGCCGCGAGAATCCTTGCCGCGCCGCTGCTCTCGAAATCCGTGAGCACCCGCGACCTGGCCAAGGTGCAGCGTCGACGCACCCTGCCGACCGTGGTAACTCAAGGCATGCAACGGATTCTGCATGCCCGGGTGCTCCGTCCGGCGCTCCAGGGCGGCATCAATATCGCCAACGCCCCGCAAGCCCCACTGCCGGTCCGCGTGCTGCGCCGAATCCCCGTGGTGCGCAGCATCCCACCATTCCTGATAGCCCGCGGCGTTCTCCCGGAGCACGCCCCAGCCTTCGCCCGCCGCGCCCCCAGCTGACCTCCCGCGCAGGTCTCCGCCGAGCGGTACTCCCCGGTTACAATTCGTAGTCCGGGCGGAGAATGATCCTGCCCAGTGGTGTGCGGCTCTCGATGAGCTGGTGGGCGTGTGCTGCTTGGTCCAGCGGCAGCACCGTCTCGACCAGCGGATCCAGACCTCCTGCCGCGGCGCGGTCCAAAGTCGCGGTGTGGGCAGCGGCGACCCGGGCCAGCCAGGCGGGGCCCGCGCAACCAGTGAGAGTCAGGCCGCGGGTGATCAGATCGGCGGCGCTCAGCTGGGCGGGGGCGCCGGAGAGCCAGCCGTAGCTGAGCATGCGGCCGTGCAGCGGCGTCATGAGGTCGAGGAGATCGCGGGCGGTGCTGCCGCCGATCGAGTCGAAGACCACGTCGAGCGTTGCGCCACCGAGGATTTCGCGCAGTAGCGTCGGCCATTCGGGGTCGTTGTGATCGATCACCTCGTCCGCGCCGAGCTTGCGTGCCTGTTCGATCTTCGCGGGACCGCCCGCCGTGGCGATGATGCGCGCGGCGCCGTACTCCCCGGCGAGCTGGGTGAGGTAGCTGCCGATACCTGTTGCGGCGGCTTCGATCAGCACCGTTTCGGTGCCGGTGAGCCGGGCCGTTTCCAGCAGTGGCAACGCCACCGACCCGCTCATCAGCACCGCCGCCGCGTCCACCGAGGACAGGCCGTCCGGGATCGGCGTTACGGAATCTGCTGGGGCGCTGACGAATTCGGCGTAAGCGCCAAAACCCATGGTGGCCACTGTCACGCGACGGCCGATCAGTGCGGGATCCACCTCCGCGCCCACCTCGGTCACCACGCCGGCGGCTTGGAAACCGAAGACCAGCGGCGGCTCGGCACCGATAGGGAACTCGCCGGAGCGCAGCTTGGTCTCCGGGAACAGGACCGGGATGGCCTCGGCGCGGATCACGACCTCACCCGCACCTGCCTGCGGCGGCGCAACCTCCTCGAGGACCAATACCTCGGGTCCGCCGGTCCCCGTCATTACGATTGCCTTCATCATGAACTCCATAAGTTGACTATCGGTCCAGTTGCTCCGGCAACGATATGGACCGGCGGTCAAGTTTGTCAATGAAAGCGGGTGTGATGACCGACGGGCGTCCGAAGGAACGGGCCGACGCCGCGCGCAACCGGCGTGCGATTCTCGACGCGACGACCGCGCTGCTGGCCGAACACGGCGCCGAGGCGATCACCATGGACCGGGTCGCCGCCGCGGCCGGGGTGGGGAAGGGCACCATCTTTCACCGCTTCGGCAACCGCGCGGGACTGCTGCACGAGATGGTCGCCGAGAGCGCACTCACCTTGATGGACGCCATCACCAGCGGGCCGCCACCTTTGGGGCCCGGCGCACCGGCCGACGCGCGACTGCTCGCCTATTTCGACGCGATGACACGACTGGTGATCGAGAACTCGGAGTTGATGGTCGCCTATCGCACGGTGCCGCCGCACCCGCGCACCGGCGAGTTCCACGCGTTCTGGGACAACCACATCACCGCATTACTGCACGAAGCCCGCCCCGATCTCGACGCCCAGGTGGTCGGCAGGTTGCTTCTCGCCACGATCGGCGGCGAACTGGTGCCGACCATGGTCCGCTCCGGTGCGACCGACCGGCTGCTCGGCGCCGTGCGCGAACTCGTCGAATCCGTGCTGCGTCGGCCCTGAAAGATGCTGTGCGCTAGAACATTGCGGCAATCATCGCGAGCGGCAGATTGATGATGCCGTGCACCAGGAACAGCAACCAGGGATTCCGGTACCGCGACCACAGGTAGCCGAGGAACAGGCCGTAACCGCCGACGTGGACGAAGGTGGCGGCGAGGTCGATGCCGAAACCGTTGCCGCCGTGGATCTTTACGTGCCAGGCGGCGAATATCAACGAGGAGACCACGATCGCGGGCCAGCGTCCGACCGTGGCTTCCAGTCTGGTCTGCAACCAGACCCGGTAGAAGATCTCCTCCAGCACCGCGTTCAGGAAGAACACTCCGACCACCGCGATGAGATCCGGAGGCGGACCGGTGTATGGCCGACCGAACAGGGTGAACAAGGCCAGGAAGGTCACTACTGCGGGCATCGGGCGCAGCCATCGGCCCTGTGTGTCGATCCGATACCACTCGCGCCCCGCCACCAACCGGTACAGCAGCGGAATGGTCACCAGCAGAAGCAGTTTCAAGCCGACGAACCACAGGTCGCCACCGGGGGAGAGGTAGAAGCCGACCGCGAAGGCGAGCCCGAGCGCGAGGAGCCACCACGCCTGACGTTCGACCGCGCGTGGATCGGCGGTCGGAAAGAGGACGTCGTCGCGTCGCTTCGGCGGCACCAGCCAGGCGACCGCCAGCCCGCCGGCCACCGTCAGGACGGCAATCCACAGCGCCACGGTGTCGTCGGAGGTGGCCGAGACACGCATCATCGTGTGCCCCGTCGCGATCAGCGTCACCACCGCGGCCAGGTACACCGAGCCCCCCGCTGTCAGCAGGAGTCCGCCGGCCCTTCGAAGTCGCATGCGCCTCACGATGCCATCGGCGCGCTATCGTGCCGACCCGGCGGACCGAATGTCATCCGAAAGGACGAGACCCGCCGTCGAAGTCACTCCGGGGCGAGGATGGCGTCGAAACGTTCGTCCGCGCTGTCGAGTTGGCCGAGGATGTGCTGCTTCACCTCGTCGTCCAGGGGTGTGTCCGCTCGGGTGACGAGGTCGCGGTAGATGGCGGTCAGTGGACGGTATTTGGCAGCGAGCTTGTGCATGGCGGGCTCGGTCGCATACAGAATGCCCACCCCGTTGTCGGTGAAGTCGGAGAGCTTGATGATCCTGGCCCACGGGGCTTGCTCGAGATTGGCGGCGACGTGTTCGCGGTATTGGAGGTGCCGGTCGATCGACGGGTCCGGTTCGGGATTGGTGACGGCCGCGACCAGCTCGGCCACCCGCTCGCCGAAGCGGTCGGCGAGTTCGGCGAGGGCCGCCGCGGTGGCCGGACCGGGCCGGTCGCCGGCCAGTTCCACGGGGTGATCCTCGACGGCATCGTGCAACAGGCCCGCGGCGACCAGATCGCCGTCGCGCACCCGGTAGTGGCTGATGATCCGGATGGCCACGCGCAGTAGATGATTGAGATACGGTTCGCGTCCGTAGCGGTCGTCACGGTGGAGTTCGGTGGCCAGGTCGAGCGCGTCGGTGAGCCGGTCGGCGTCCGGCAGGTCCGCGATCTCCAGCAGTAATCGTTCGCGCAGCCCGGCCTCGCCGTAGACCTCGCTGATCGTGTGCAGCGGCATCACGGCCAAGACCCCCGCCCCAGGATTGCTCATGCTGTCAATCTAACGGCGCACCGCGCTCGGCGTCGCGGTAAAAATCCGTTGCCGCCGCCGGTGGGGCCGTGGTGTCCTGAATGGAACGCGAGGCAGGAACCGGAGGTACACGTGGCCGCGCAAGACAAGCGGCCGCGACACTGCTCGGCCACCGACGAGATGTTGAAGCTGCACCGGCGCACGATGGTGCTCGACGGACGGGTGTACACCGTCGTCAGCCTGCGCCCCGGCAGCGATTTCCGCTTCGCCACCAACCGTTTTCACGACACCTGGCATGTGCTGACCGACTGGCGCGGTGCGCGGGTGCTCGCACGGTTGGTGTGGGGGCTGGCGTATCAGCGGCGGCCGGGCACCCTGGTCGTGCTCGATCCGGCGCAGCTGGACTCGAATCCGTTCGACGGTGCGCCGTCGGATCCGATTGTGTTCGTGCCGTCCGAGCTGACCGTCTTCACCAGGGCGGCGGCGGTGGCGTTGCGGCGCCGGTTGCCGTTCCGCGAACGTTCCGAAGGCACCGTGCGCTGGCAGACCTTCGGGTTGAACGGGGCGGTCGACGAGGTGCGGGCGTGGCGTGCCAAGGTCGTGAGCGAACGATTCGACCACTACCTGCCGCAGCCCACCGGTTGGCTGCGGGTGGATCGGATCGGCGGCTTGGTCACCCTTTTCGGCGCGGCCGACCAATTGCGTGAGCTGGCGCAAAGTCTCGCCACTCTGGGCACCTATGACTACTTCGGCATGGACTATCACTATCTGGATTACCCGGAAACCAACGGTGAGGTGCAGATCTTTCGGGACTACCGCAGTCGGGTGACCACCGCCCGTCGCGCCCGCATGGACATCCTCGGGCCCGATCACTACGGACCCATCACCGAGGATGACGAACGCGCCATCTGGGCCCACGCCGCCGCCCTGCGTCGTAATCGCCTCCCGCGCCTCCCCGAACCCGCACCCAACTAGGCGCAGCGCCGCACCCCTCGGTGCTGTTGCGGCGCTGCGCCGTTGGGGGAGGTGGTTCTGCCTGGCTGCGGTCCACCAGCGCCCGTCCTCTTTGATCAGGACGTAGAGCGCGATCATCGCGTGGTCGAGATCGATCAGCTCGCCGTCGGCCGTGGTCGCCCGCGCCACCTTGTGGGCGACCGCCACGTCGGGGCGCAGGAAGGTGATGTCGGTGACCTCGTAGCGGACGTACTGGTCCTTCAAGAATCCGGCCAGCCCACGACGATTCGCTTCGAGCAGCGCGTCGCGTCCGGTCAGCAGTGCGCCCACCGCATTGACGACGGCGGCGTTCGCGGTGAAGTCGGCGGTCATCAATTCGGCGTCGTTGGTGTTGTACGCGGTCTCGACATTGCCGATGATCTGCTCGATGGCCGCGATATCGGCGGTGTGGTCGACGGTCGTGTCGCTGACCATGGGCGGCTGAAAGGTCTCCGTGTTCATGGGATCAGCCTCCAACCTCAACAATGGTTCATGTCAAGGCCAGCGGCGTGCACCGTCTTCAGCGCACGCCGCGGGTGCGGAACTGGATGCTGATCCGCGGACCGGTCGGCTTCCGAGTTTTCGGCACGGCGTGCTCCCAGGTGCGCTGACAGGAGCCGCCCATCACCAGCAGATCGCCGTGCCCCACCTGGTATCGGATGCTCTCGCCGCCGCCGCGCGGGCGCAGCAACAGTGCGCGTGGCGCACCGATCGACACGATCGCCACCATGGTGTCCTGGGTCGCGCCGCGGCCGAAGTTGTCGCCGTGCCAGGCGACGCTGTCCTGTCCGTCGCGGTAATAACACAGCCCGGCCGTGCGGAACGGCTCGCCGAGTTCGCGCCGGTAGTGCTCGCTCAACGCCTGCCGCGCGTCGGCCAGTGCCGGATCGGGCAGCGGCTCGTGCTCCTCGTAGAACTTGAGCAACCGCGGCACATCCACCACGCGGTCATACATCGGCCGCCGTTCGGCCTGCCATGGCACGTCGTCGACCAGCCGGTCGAACAGCGCGTCGGCACCCGACAGCCACCCGGGCAGCACGTCCACCCAGGCGCCGTGGTCCAGCACCGTGCGCCGCGCGGCGCGCAGCGACCCGAATTCGGTATCACCGAACCCGTCGAGCAGTGATCCCTGCAGCGGTGTCGACATGTCAGCGAATCTACCCGTAATCGAACATATGTGCTAGCGCTGATCGGACGTGGCGGTCTCGATCCTCGGGCGTAGCGGCACGCCATTCGCTTAACTGGCGGGGCCGGTAGACACGAAGGGGAGCGGACGATGAGCGGAACTGGACCGGAAGCGCCGATGGCGGGGGTTGCGATGACCGCGATAGGAGTCGCGGTAATCCGAGTGCGGGAATCGGATCGGCCGGACCGGCTGTACGACGATCCACTGGCCCGGAATTTCGTCGCGGCCGCCCGCAGCGGTTTCCTCGAGACCGAGGACGGCGCGCAGCGTTGGGCGCAGCTGGAAGCGCTGGCCGACACCTTCTTCGAGGGCCGGACGGTCACTGTCCGGCTGATCGACGATCAGGTGACCGAGGCGGTGGCGCAGGGTTGTCGGCAGGTCGTGGTGCTCGGCGCCGGATTGGATACGCGCGCATTCCGATTGGGTTTGCCGGCCGACATTCGCTTCTTCGAGCTCGACCTGCCGGAGCTGTTCGCGTTCAAGGAGCCGGTCCTGGCGGGTGCCGTGCCGACCTGCGATCGTCGGGTGGTTGCCGCCGATCTACGGGGTGACTGGGCAGAAGCGCTGCGCGCGAATGATTTTCAGCCCGACGTCCCGACGCACTGGGTCGACGAAGGCGTACTCGGATACCTGTCCCGCGCGGATGCCCTGCGGCTCGCCGAAAGGCTGACCGAGCTCTCCGCTCCGGCAAGCCGTTTCGACGTCCTCCGGTTCGCGGTCGACGAAAACCCCGCCCAGTACAGCGAACTCCGCCGGCTCGTCCGCGCCGGGCACGAAGGCGAGGACCGGCTCGCCGGCTTGGGTCCCGACGCCGAGGAATGGCTCGCGGACCGCGGGTGGCACACCACCTTCCGCAGCTGGGCCGAACTCGTCGCACCGCTCGGCCGTCCGGTGGACAACCCAGGGGTCGGCTTGATCATCGCGGTGCGTGCATGATCCAGCGTGGCCCCGCTCACAAAGCTGCGCGTTGGAAGGCCTTGTCCACCAACCGCTCCGGTCGTTGACCAGCGCGCAGTAAGCAGCCATACAGGGCGTTGTGGGCCGACAGGCCAGTGCCTGCCGGTAGGTGAGGGTTACCGACCGTGGCCTGCGGGCAGGCATCGGTGTCAGAGGTGGCTGTGATGATCGGACGATGCACGTTAGCTCCATTGAAGAGTCCTGGCGACGGATCGACTCATGGCTCGCCGCGCATGCGCCGCGTACCTTCGCATCTTTGCGCCCACCCGCCTCACGGGAGGCCATCGCCGCCGCAGCTACCGAGTTGGAGGTGGAGTTCCCCACGGATCTGATCGCTTATCTGCGCCACCACGACGGAGTCTCGCCCGGGTCGCGGGGTTACGTCTCCCCAGAGGAGGGCGGGTTCAGCTTCCCCGGTTTCGAGCCCTACACCCTCGCCCAGATCCTCTCCTCGGGTCGGAGCCAACAGGAGTCGTGGGCCAGGTACGAAGACGACCCGGTGATGGAGGGCTTCTGGCACCACGATTTCGTACCCTTCGCCCGCGATATCAGTGCGGACGGGCTGGTCGTGGACTGCCGTCGAGGCGAGTCCTTCGGCGCGGTGGGCTGGCAGCGGGAGGCCGATACCGTGAGCTTCGGAGAATGGGGAAGCCTCGCGGCCTTCCTGGAACAGATCGCCGAATCCCTCGAAGGCGGAACCGCCATAACGGTGGGGCTGTCGTATGTGCCTGTCGTCGACGACGGGATGCTGCTGTGGGAGCACGCTCCCGAACCGCGCGCCGAGCCTCGGTCCCTGTTCGACCTCGCGCTCGCCGACCCGGCCACCGCCGCGCCAGGCCGGACGACTTCCCACGCCACGCCGAACCAGACCTGGCCCAGCGGTTACGACAATTTCTGCCTGACCTTCGCGCAGGACTTGGACGAGACCGAACTCCTGCGCCGGTTCGGCGCGTTCCCCGAGACCCGACGCCCACGGTGGCGGGAGGAGGCCGCGATTTTAGAACAGCGGCAGGACGCTAGCGTGCTGCTGCCGGTGGTCCGCGTGGGAGCCCACGGCGGGTGGGCGTTCGGCATCGAGGAAGGTCTTCATCTTTTCGAGGGCATACGCGACGAGGTGCTGCGCCGTGTGTCCGGTGGCACCCGCGCGGTGTCCGTGAGCTATTGGGAGGACGGCACGACCCCGGTCGCCCTTGTCGACAACGGCGAACTGGTGACGAGGTACGACACCCGACCGCCCGTCCCACACGGCGCGCGCGACCCGTTCGAGGTCTTCCCCGGTCTGCCGTCGCCCGTTCCGGAACCCACACCTGAGCAGCGGCGGGAACGGCTGCTGGCGGTGTGTGACGCGGTCGTTCGCCGCTGTGGCATCCCCCTGCCCCCGCCCGGCCTGGCGGGGGAACTCGACAGCGCGCGGATCCTTCCCCTGCTCCCGGACAACAACTTCGGGTACCCGGAGGACAACTTCAAGACACCCGTGCCCGACCGGTTTGCCGCCCTCGTCGACGCCGCGACGCCCGAGCGCCTGCGCCGCGTACTCGCCACACAGATGTCGTCACTGGCCACCGAGACCGGACTCGACACCTATGCCGAGGTCACTGCCGCACTGTCCGTGCTGAGCGAGGAGGATCACCCCGGCATTACCGACGATTCCGCCCTTGACCTGCGCCTGCGCCGCGTGCACGCCGAGGCCCAAGTGATATACGCCGACTGGAAAGACCGGTCCCTCTGGCAGGACCGCGCCATGGCCGCCCGCGCCCTGGCCGACGCGCTCAACCTGCCGGCCCGGGAAGCCCTGGGCTTGGTCGTGGGGCTGCGTCAGGACCCCCACTGGCGGCAGGAGTTTCGCAAACAGTTGACCGACGACTGATTCCTGCATGATCCAGGGTGCGGCCCAGCCAGTACGGCGAGCGCAGGTAGCGGCCATGGCGCGCGTTGGGAAGCGCTGTCGGCCAACAGGTTTCGGCGGCCGACCCACCTCTGCGTCGCGGCAGGTGCGGATGAGTCGACAGCCGCCCCAGCCACGGAACTCACTGCATAATTCGGGTTCGGCGGCGATTTCGTATGCGGCAAGCTGGTGCGATGGGTTCTGAACTGGATTCCGACCGGCGTCCGCTGCTGTTCCTGACGTTGGTCACCGCGATGTCGTTGCCTTTCTTCGTCTTGGGCGCGTTCGTCGACAGTGTGCGGGTGGGTGCGCTGGAATTGCCTGCCAGCGCGGCGATGTTCCTGGTGCCGGTACTCGCGGCGGTGTTCCTCGTCCGCCGGGACGAAGGCAGAAAGGCGGTCTGGGCGCTGCTGCGGCGCGCGTTCGACTATTCGGCCGCACCGCACAAGGTTTGGTACCTCGTGGCGGCGGGGGTGCCCGTAGTCGCCGGAATAGCTGCCTACGGGATCGCCCGGGGGTTGGACGCGGTCGGCGCGAGTCTCCCAATTGCCCTGTCGGCGTTGCCTTTCGTGCTGATCGCAACGTTGTTCTCGGCGACCTGCGAGGAACTGGGCTGGACCGGCTACGCGACCGATCCGCTGCAGCGGCGCTGGGGTCCGGTGTGGGCGGGCATTGCCCTCGGAATCTATTGGGCGGTCTGGCATCTGGTGCCGCTCGCGCAGGTCGGGCACGGGTTCTGGTGGATCTCCGGATGGTTCGTCGGGACCGTAGCCGGGCGAGTGCTGATCGTCTGGCTGCACAACCGAACCGGCCAGGGGGTCCTGGCCGCGATTCTGTTTCACGCCATGCTCAATGTAACCGCTGTGGTGACACCGGATTACGGCGAGCCGATCGTCCTGATTCTCGGCGGAGCGCTCCTGACCCTGGCCGCAGTCCTGGCATATGTTCTTGGGCCACTACGCGACCGGGCGGCATCGCCGGCTACCACAACTGTCGATGGCTGATAGGCCAGATCCATGGACCACTCAGCCGCAGGACCGTCTGGCCACGACGCAGCCTGCCGGCGGGTTGACGCTAGGCGGTGGCGGGCACCGTAGCGGTACGTGTTCGGGTTCCGGATGGAAAATTTGCTGGCGCACGGCCACGGCCGCACAGCCGACTGTTCCGCTCGACGCGGATGGTCAAAGGTGGTGCCACCATCAGGTTTCCGGCGATGACCGTGCATTGTGCAGATGAGACCGGAGCAACCGGTGGGACGGGCAGCCGACTTGATCATCGCGTCCGCGCATGATCGTGCGTGGCCCCGCTCACAGCCCGGCCGTGGCCCCGCTCACACCGCGCTACACCTGGTGAAAGCCGGGTTTCGGCCGCTGTTACGCTGCTTGCCGTAAGACATCCTTTAACGGACCGTCCGGTGAGGCGGGGAAGGAGGTCGGCATGGCCGTGCCCGAACGGGCCGCCAAGTCCGGCGCTGCCGAGACATCGCAGCGACACACCCCCGAGGGGGTGGAGGCGGGGCGGGAGCTGTTGTCGGCTTCCGATGTGAGCCGGACCATCGCGCGCATCGCGCATCAGATCATCGAGAAGACCGCGCTGGACGCGGGCGAGCAAGGCGCGCCACGCGTCGTGCTGATCGGCATCCCCACCAGGGGCACATCGCTGGCCGCGCGGCTCACCGACAAGATCGAGGAATTCTCCGGCGTCCGCCCGGCCCTCGGCTCGCTCGACATCACCCTCTACCGCGACGATCTGCGCACCCGGCCGCACCGGCCGCTGGAGCGCACCTCGGTCCCGGAGGGCGGCATCGAAGACGCGCTGGTCGTGCTGATCGACGACGTCCTCTTCTCCGGCCGCACCGTGCGCTCCGCCCTGGACGGGCTGCGCGACCTCGGCCGTCCGCGCGCCGTGCAACTCGCGGTGCTCATCGACCGCGGCCACCGCGAACTCCCGATCCGGGCCGACTACGTGGGCAAGAACGTGCCCACCTCGCGCTCCGAAGACATCTCGGTCCTGCTCACCGAACACGACGGCCGCGACGGCGTTTACCTGCGCCAGGAGGTTGAGTCGTGAGGCATCTTTTGACGGTCGGCGATTTGGATCGCGCCACCGCGACGGAGTACCTGGACGAGGCCGAACGTTTCGAGCAGGCGCTGCTCGGCCGCGAGGTGCACAAGCTGCCGACCCTGCGCGGACGCACCGTGATGACGGTGTTCTACGAGAACTCCACCCGCACCCGGGTGTCGTTCGAGGTCGCGGGCAAGTGGATGAGCGCCGACGTGATCAACGTCAGCGCCAGCAGCTCCTCGGTCTCCAAGGGCGAATCGCTGCGCGACACCGCGCTCACCCTGCACGCCGCGGGCGCCGACGCGCTGATCGTGCGGCATCCGGCTTCCGGTGCGGCACACCAGATCGCGCGCTGGATGGACGCCTGGGCGGTGCAGTCGGGCCGCACCTCCGGCCCAGCCATCATCAATGCGGGTGACGGCACGCACGAGCACCCCACCCAGGCGCTGCTCGACGCGCTGACCCTGCGCCAGCGGCTCGGCGATATCGAGGGCAAGCGAGTCGTCATCGTCGGTGACATCCTGCACAGCCGGGTGGCCCGCTCGAACGTCTTCCTGCTGGCGACCCTCGGTGCGGAGGTGGTGCTGGTCGCGCCGCGCACGCTGCTGCCGGTCGGGGTGGACGCCTGGCCCGCCAGGATCGCGCACTCGCTGGACGCCGAATTGCCCGGCGCCGACGCGGTTCTCATGCTGCGAGTGCAGGCGGAGCGGATGAACGGCGGCTTCTTCCCGTCGGCCCGCGAATACTCGATCAATTACGGACTGTCCGAGCGCAGGCTGGCGCTGCTGGACGAGCATGCGACGGTCCTGCATCCCGGCCCGATGCTGCGCGGCATGGAAATCGCGTCGCCGGTGGCCGATTCGGCGCAGGCCGCGATCTTGCAACAGGTGACGAACGGAGTACACATGCGCATGGCCGTCCTGTTCCGGCTGCTGGTCGGTACACAGGAGGCGGTGGCATGAGCGAGCTTCTGATCAAGGGCGCCTTGGTTTATGGCGAGGGCGAACCGGTCGACGTGCTGGTCGCTGACGGTGTGATCCGAGAGATCGGTACCGATCTCGGTGCAGGCGACGACGTGGAAGTCATCGACGCCGCCGGCCAGATCCTGCTGCCCGGCTTCGTCGATCTGCACACGCACCTGCGCGAGCCGGGCCGCGAGGACACCGAAACCATCGAATCCGGTTCCGCTGCAGCCGCGTTGGGCGGTTACACGGCGGTGTTCGCGATGGCCAACACCAGCCCGGTGGCCGACTCGGTGGTCGTCACCGACCACGTGTGGCGGCGCGGGCAAGAGGTCGGCCTGGTCGACGTGTACCCGGTGGGCGCGGTCACCGTCGGCCTCGAAGGCAAGCAGCTCGCCGAGATGGGCACCATGGCAGCAGGTGTCGGCGCGGTGCGGATGTTCTCGGACGACGGCCACTGCGTCTACGACCCGCTGCTCATGCGTCGCGCGCTGGAATACGCGAACACCCTCGGCGTGCTGATCGCCCAGCACGCCGAGGAGCCACGGCTCACCGTCGGCGCGATCGCGCACGAGGGCCCCA
>NZ_BJXA01000063.1 GCF_007990755.1 Nocardia ninae NBRC 108245
ATCCAGCTTAGCTCAGCCGCTCCCCCAGAACCAAATCGGGGTCTCAGTCAAGCTAGTGTGAGCGTCAGGCGCTCCTCGTACTACCTCGTGTCCCTGGCCTTCGCTCAGCGTTTCCGCTGGCTTCTCGGCTCCGGGTCGGTGTCCGTGTCGCTCTGACTCGAATAAAGTTACGTGTCTGCGTGCGCGATGTCAAATCGCCTGGTCAGGAAGGGTTTTCGGCGCTAACGCCTCATTCCGCAGCGCCGACTCGCTTCACTTCGCCGCCCAACGCCTGCAGTTGCTCCACGAAATTCGGGTAACCGCGGTCGATGTGGAAGACGTCGTGCACCTCGGTGGTTCCGTCGGCAACCAGACCGGCGAGTACCAAGCCCGCGCCGGCCCGAATGTCGGAGGACCACACCGGCGCGCTCGACAACCGCGGAATACCGCGCACCACCGCGTGATGACCATCGGTCCGCGCATCGGCGCCGAGCCGGATCATCTCCTCCACGAAACGGAAGCGCGCCTCGAAGACGTTCTCGGTGATCATCGAGGTGCCGTCGGCGATCGCGGCGAGCCCGATGGCCATCGGCTGCAGATCGGTGGGGAACCCGGGGAACGGCAGCGTCGAGAAGTTCACCGCGCGCGGACGCTCGGCCTGCACGACCCGGAAGCCGTCCTGCTCGAACGAGATCCGCGCGCCCGCCGAGCGCAACTTGTCCAGCACCAGCGACAGATGCTTCGGATTCACTCCGGTCACCCGGACATCACCCATGGTCATCGCGGCGGCGATGCCCCAGGTCGCCGCGACGATGCGGTCGCCGATCACGCGATGGGTGGTCGGCGACAACCGCTTGACGCCCTGCACCGTCAACACCGAGGTGCCCGCACCGGTGATCCGCGCACCCATCTGCACGAGCATGTTGCACAGGTCGACGATGTCGGGTTCGCGCGCGGCGTTGTCGATCACCGTCTCGCCCTCGGCGAGCACGGCCGCCATCAGGATGTTCTCGGTCGCGCCCACCGAGGGGAAGTCGAGCCGAATCTTGGCGCCCTGCAGCTCGTCGGCCCGCGCGACCACGCAGCCGTGCTCGATCTCGCTGGTCGCGCCGAGCAACCGCAGGCCGGCCTGGTGCATGTCCAGCGGGCGGGAGCCGATCGCGTCACCGCCGGGCAGCGCGACGACCGCCCGCTTGCAGCGCGCCATCAGCGGCCCGAGCACACACACCGACGCACGGAACTGCGTCACCGCGGGAAAGTCCGCGTGGTACTTCGGTTCTGCGGGGGTGTCGATGGTGACCACCCCACCATCGATCGCGACGTCGCAGCCGAGGCCGCGCAGCACGTCACCCATCAGCGGCACGTCGAGAATGTCCGGGCAGTTCGTGATCGTGGTGGTGCCCTCGGCCAGCAAGGCAGCGGCCATCAGCTTGAGGACGCTGTTCTTGGCGCCCCCCACCGCGACTTCACCGACGAGTCTGTTCCCGCCGGTAACCAAAAACCGTTCCATGCCGCCTCTCCGCGTATTCGGCGCACTGTTGGGTGCAAGGATAGTTGCGGCACTGTTCCGCCACTCCGGGTATTCAGCGCACTAGTGGGTGCCACGGTAGTTCGGTTGCGGGCCGGCGGTCGGGTGCCGGGCTGAATTCACCCACCCCGTCGGCTTCGCCTCCTACCGTCCCCTGAGTTCTGGGCCTACCCGGGGTGTAACCCATGAACTCGAGGACATGCGTCCTCGCGTCTCGAGCATTATCAGGTGCTCGACCTGGTTCCGCCGGGCTTCCACAGGATATCGCCGCCGGGATTGGCCACGCGGCTCAGGATGAACAGCAGATCCGACAGCCGGTTCAGGTACTTGGCCGGCAAAACATTCGTGTCGTCCGGGTGTGTCTCGATGGCTGCCCAGGCGGAACGTTCCGCGCGACGGGCGACGGTGCGCGCCGTGTGCAGCAGCGCCGCCAGCGGGGTGCCGCCCGGCAGAATGAACGAATTCAGTGCCGGCAGTTCAGCATTGAACTCGTCGCACCAGCCTTCGAGTCGGTCGATGTAGTCCTGGGTGATGCGCAGCGGCGGATACTTCGGCTCCGCGACAACGGGGGTAGACAGATCGGCGCCCGCATCGAACAGATCGTTCTGTATCTGGAGCAGCACCGCACGCAACTGCTCCTCGGGCTGCCCGAGCGCGATCGCCACCCCGATTGCGGCGTTCGTCTCATCGCAATCGGCGTACGCGACCAGCCGAGGATCGGTCTTCGCCACCCGCGAGAAGTCGCTGAGACCAGTGGTCCCGTCATCGCCGGTGCGCGTATAGATCCGCGTCAGATGAACACTCACAGGACCAACCCTAGCTCCCCTACCGTCCGGAGTCCTTTGCCGCACAGCGATGCGCGCGGGCGGGATCAACGCATTCGGCGGGTGCGATCCGAGGGGCGAGACTCCACCCAGGACAGAAACGCGGTCCGCGAGGCCCGATCCAGGGCGAGTTCGAAGCTGCCCTCCCGATCGGCCACGGCGATCACCGCGATGTCGTCGCTCATGATGTCGAATTCGTCGCCGACGGGTCCGCGGCGGTCGCCGATCTCGATGCCCTGGCGGTGAATTGTGCAGTCGGGGCCGAGTTTCAGGCTGGTCAACTTGAAAAAGACCATTCGGTCTTCGTCATATCGGAGCAGACCGTGCCGCCAACCCTGACCACCGCGGGCGGGCAATACTCGCAACAGTGCGGCGGTTCCGCCGCGCCGCAACATGATCAGGCGATAGGTCGAGGCCAGGGCCAAGAACACGAGCGTGAGCACCAGAATGATCAGGAGAACCATCCCGGTCTGCAATGCAGTTCGTCCCTTCGCTCTGTCGCCGTGTCGTCGACACCCCGCGGTCATTCAACCACGACACCAAGTTTACAAACTGGGGGGCCGTGTATTAAGACGACCGCAAGAGGTGTGAAGACGACTGTCGGCGGCGAAGGTCTCTTCGCCGCCGACAGTCTCGTGCTCGAATATCCGGTTGTCGCTTACGCGTTCGCAGCCTGCTCCGCCGCGCGGACCTGGGCCTGCGCCGCGAGCTGATCCTCTTCGCTGGCCGCCGAGTCGGCCAGCACGCGCCGCGCCGCCTCGACATCCACCTCGTCCGCGAACTCCGCGGACTCGGCCAGGATCCGGACCGTGCTGGCGGTCACGGAGAAGAAGCCGCCGTGCACCGCCGCGACGATGCGCTCACCCTCGGTGGAGACGATGGCCACCGTGCCGCCCTCGACCAACTGGCCGAGCAGCGGCTCGTGACCCGGCATGATGCCGATCTGGCCCTCGGTGGTCTGCGCACTGACGAACGTCGCTTGCCCGGCCCAGAGCCGTCGTTCGACGGCGACCAGGTCAACTGACATTTCCGACATCGGTGACTACTTTCCGGCGATCTTCTTCGCGGCCGCCTCGACATCGTCGAGGCCACCGCAGCTGTTGAACGCCTGCTCCGGGAAGTGGTCGAACTCGCCCTTGCAGACCCGGTCGAAGTCGTCGATGGTCTGCTCCAGCGGAACCACCGAACCGACCTGACCGGTGAACTTCTCGGCCACGATGAAGTTCTGGCCGAGGAACTTCTCCAGGCGACGGGCGCGACCGACGAGGACCTTGTCCTCTTCGGAGAGCTCGTCCATGCCGAGGATGGCGATGATGTCCTGCAGTTCCTTGTACTTCTGCAGGATCCGCTTCACCTCGTTGGCAACGGCGAAGTGCCGGTCGCCGACGATCGAGGCCTCCAGGATGCGGGAGGTCGAGGTCAGCGGGTCGACGGCCGGGTAGATGCCCTTCTGCGAGATCGGGCGGGAAAGCTCGGTCGTCGCATCGAGGTGGGCGAAGGTGGTGGCCGGCGCCGGGTCGGTGTAGTCGTCGGCGGGCACGTAGATCGCCTGCAGCGAGGTGATCGACCGGCCACGGGTCGAGGTGATGCGCTCCTGGAGCTCACCCATCTCGTCCGCGAGGGTCGGCTGGTAACCGACGGCCGAAGGCATGCGGCCGAGCAGCGTCGACACCTCGGAACCGGCCTGGGTGAACCGGAAGATGTTGTCGATGAACAGCAGCACGTCCTGGTGCTGCACGTCGCGGAAGTACTCGGCCATGGTGAGGGCCGAGAGGGCGACGCGCATACGGGTGCCCGGCGGCTCGTCCATCTGGCCGAAGACGAGGGCGGTGTCCGGGAGGACGCCCATCTCTTCCATTTCCAGGCGGAGGTCGGTGCCCTCACGGGTGCGCTCGCCGACGCCGGCGAACACCGAGGTACCGGAGAACTCCCGCGCGATACGGGTGATCATCTCCTGGATGAGCACGGTCTTGCCGACACCGGCGCCACCGAACAGGCCGATCTTGCCACCCTTCACGTACGGGGTGAGCAGGTCGATGACCTTGATGCCCGTCTCCAGGATCTCGGTCTTACCCTCGAGCTGGTCGAATGACGGGGGCTTGCGGTGGATGCCCCACTGCTCGCCGTCGCGGCCGAGACCCGGGCTGTCCAGGCAGTCGCCGAGGGCGTTGAAGACGTGGCCCTTGACGACGTCGCCGACCGGCACCGAGATCGGCTTGCCGCTGTCGGTGACAGGAGCGCTACGGACCAGGCCGTCGGTGGGCTGCATGGAGATGCAGCGCACGATGCCGTCGCCGAGGTGCTGGGCGACCTCGAGGGTCAGGGTCTTTGCCACCGAGGTCAGTTCGATCTCGGCGTGCAACGCGTTGAACAGTTCGGGAATCGAGCCCCTGGGGAACTCGACGTCGACGACGGGGCCGATGACTCGGACGACGCGACCTGAGTCTGCGCCGGTCCGACTCGTGTTGTCTTGCGTGACTGCTGCGGTCATTTTTCTCTTCCTGCGCTTAGTCGCGGTCCGAGCTCGAAGCCAGCGCGTTTACGCCGCCGACAATTTCGCTGATTTCCTGCGTGATCTGGGCCTGCCGCACCGAGTTCGCCTGCCGGGAAAGATCCGTGGCAAGTTCGTTGGCGTTATCGGTGGCTGCCTTCATTGCGGTGCGCCGAGCCGCGGACTCGGATGCCGCTGCCTCGAGCAACGATGAGTAGATACGCGTGTTGATGTACTTGGGCAGCAGGGCCGCCAGCAGCACATCGGCGTCGGGCTCGAACTCGTACTGCGCGTGTACATCCGCCGTGGGCGAATCGGAGACGAAGTCCTCACCCATGTCGAAGTTCTCATCGACATAGCTGACCTGGATCGGCGCCAGCCGGCGCACCTCCGGGGTCTGCGTCAACATCGACACGAACCGCGTGTACACGATGTGCAGCTCGTCGACGCCGGCGATCTCGCCCGATCCGTCCGGAGCGGGCACCTGGCCGTCGGCGCCTGCCATGAAGGCGTCCACCAGGTGGTGGCACGCCTCCGAGGCATCGGTGTACTTCGGCTGCTGCGAGAACCCGTGCCACGCGGCGACCAGCGGGCGGTTGCGGAAGGTGTAGTACGTGATGCCCTTACTGCCCATCACGTAGATCACCGGCTCTTTGCCCTCGCCACGCAGCGTGTGCATCAACTCTTCGGCCCGCTTGAGCACGTTCGAGTTGTAGCCACCGGCCATGCCGCTGTCACTGGTGATCACCAGCACCGCCGCCCGGCGCGGCTCGGCGCGCTCGGTCAGCAGTGGGTGGGTCAGGTTCTGCGACGCGCTCGCCAGCTCACCGAGGACCTTGGTGATCTCCTCGGCGTACGGCTTGGCGGCCGCAACCCTGGCCTGTGCCTTGGAGATTCGCGAGGTCGCGATCAGCTCCTGGGCCTTGGTGATCTTCTTGATCGAATTCACACCACGAATGCGGGAGCGCAATTCACGCAAACTTGCCATCAGCGGTTCACACTCCCTTCATGCTGTGTCGGATGGGCGGCATTCACGGGCACTGCATGGTTACGCAAGCTGCCTCCTCCGTGCCTGACGCTCATGCCGCGCTCGGTACCACGAATAACTCGCATCAGTCCCGAACCTGGGTCACTTCTCGACGTGCTTGCGGGTGACCGACAGCGTCTCGACCTCTTCGTGCTCGAGATCGGCCGCCTCGGCCTCGTTCACCACACGGCTGCCATCGGAGGCGAGGAAGCCCTGCTTGAACTTGTCGGTCTCCGACTTGATCTGGTCGGCCGCCTCGTCCTTGAGGACCTTGCCGCCCTCGATCGACTTGAACGCGTCGCCCGCGACCCGGTGCAGGTGCTCGAGCAGCTCGTTGTTGAAGCGACGGATGTCGGCGACCGGAACAGAGTCGTAGTAGCCGGCGTCGACCAGGAAGATCGAGACGATCTGGTTCTCGACCGGAACCGGCGAGTACTGGTCCTGCTTGAGCAGCTCGACCCAGCGGGCGCCACGCTCGAGCTGCGCCAGCGACGCGGCATCGAGGTCGGAGGCGAAGGCGGAGAACGCCTCCAGCTCGCGGAACTGCGCCATTTCCAGACGCAGCGAACCGGCGACCTTCTTCATGCCCTTGGTCTGGGCCGCGCCACCGACACGGGAGACCGAGGTACCGACGTTGATCGCCGGGCGGACGCCCTTGTTGAACAGGTCGGACTCGAGGAACACCTGGCCGTCGGTGATCGAGATCACGTTGGTCGGGATGAACGCCGAGATGTCGTTGGCCTTGGTCTCGATGATCGGCAGACCGGTCATCGAGCCGGCGCCCATCTCGTCGGAGAGCTTGGCGCAACGCTCCAGCAGACGCGAGTGCAGGTAGAAGACGTCACCCGGGTACGCCTCGCGGCCCGGCGGGCGACGCAGCAGCAGCGAGATGGCGCGGTACGCCTCGGCCTGCTTGGTCAGGTCGTCGAACACGATGAGGACGTGCTTACCCTGGTACATCCAGTGCTGGCCGAGGGCCGAACCGGTGTACGGCGCAAGCCATTTGAAGCCGGCCGAGTCCGACGCGGGGGCCGCGACGATAGTGGTGTACTCCAGCGCGCCACGGGCCTCCAGCGCGGTCTTGACGCCCGCGATGGTGGAACCCTTCTGGCCGATGGCCACGTAGATGCAGCGCACCTGCTTGGCCGGGTCGCCCGAGTCCCAGTTCGCCTTCTGCGCCAGGATCGCGTCGATGCAGACCGCGGTCTTGCCGGTCTTGCGGTCGCCGATGATCAGCTGACGCTGGCCACGGCCGATCGCGGTCAGCGCGTCGATGGCGGTGATGCCGGTGGCCAGCGGCTCCTCGACCGGCTGACGCTCCAGCACGGTCGCGGCCTGCAGCTCGAGCACGCGGCGCTCTTCGGCCTCGATCTCGCCCAGGCCGTCGATCGGGTGGCCGAGCGGGTCGATCACGCGGCCGAGGAAGTTGTCGCCCACCGGGACGGAGAGCACGTCGCCGGTCCGACGGACCTGCTGGCCCTCTTCGAGCTCGGCGTACTCGCCGAGGATGACCGCACCGATCGAGCGGTCCTCGAGGTTCAGCGCCACGCCGAGCACGCCACCCGGGAACTCGAGCAGTTCGTTGGCCATCGCCGAGGGCAGGCCGCTGACATGCGCGATGCCGTCGCTGGTGTCGGTGACAACACCGACTTCTTCGATGGAGGTCTCGGGGGTGTAGCTCTGCGTGTAGCTCTCGATCGCGCTACGGATCTCGTCGGAGGAGATCGTCAGCTCCGCCATGTTCTTCCTGCTCTCGCTGTGTCGAATGTCGGGGGTGGGGGTCGGCAGCCGGCGAAGCCGGCGGGGTGGGTGGACCCTGCGGACGTCAGGTCAGGGACCGACGCAGCCGTTCCAGTCGGCCGATGGCGCTGCCGTCGATGACGTCGTCGCCGACGTGTACGACGAGCCCGCTCAGCAGACTCGGGTCGACCTGGACGTGCACCTGGACCGGCTTGCCGTAGATGCGATGCAGCGAGGCGGCGAGCCGCTCGCGCTGCTGCGCCGACAGTTCGATCGCCGCGCGCACGTGCGCCACGATCTGGTCGCGGCGGGCCGCGGCCAGGTCGGACAGTTCGTCGAATGCCACCCCGACTGCCGTCTTCTGCCTGGTCACCACTTGCTCAGCCAGGGTTAGGGTGATGGATTCGGTCTTGCCGGTGAGCAGGCGATCGACCAGTTCCCGCTTGGCCTCGGCCGGCTTCGTCCGGTCGGAAAGGGCCTGCTCCAGCTCGGGGTTGTCGCTGATGATCCGGCCGAGCCGGAACAGCTCGTCCTCGACCGCGTCGAGACGACCACTGTCGGCCGCCGACTCCAGCAACGCCTCTTGCCCGAGCAACACCAGGGTGTCGACCAGGTCGGCGGTCCTGGACCAGTCCTGGGCCACCGCGGTGGTCAGCACGGCCAGGGTGGCCGGGCTGACCTTTCCGCTGAAGACCCGCTCACTGAGCTCGGCCCTGGCCGAGCCGGGCACCGACACGTCCGCGAGCGCAACACGCAGCGAACGCTGGTCGTCCAGCACGGCGACAACGGCGAACAGTTCGGACCCCGTCGTTGCCGCGACACTGTCGCTTCCGGTCAGAGCGGCCCTGAGCGCCTCCCGAGACCGGGCGCAGGCCTCGCGGCTCGCTGCGTACATGCTTCTCACTTTCGCGTCGCTACCTTCCGACCCCGATGCCGGCTTTCGACTCGTCGTCGAGTTCGGTCAGGAACCGCTCGATCGACGCCGCCTGCTTAGCTTCGTCCGAAACCGACTGCCCGATAATCTTTTCGGCCAAATCTACGGCCGTGTGGCCGAGTTCGGTGCGCAGTTCGGTCAGGATCTGCTGGCGCTGTGCTTCCAGCTGGCTGTGACCCGCGGCGACGATGCGGTCACTTTCGGCCTGTGCGTCCGCGCGCATCTGCGCGAGGATCTGCTGGCCCTGGGTGCGCGCTTCCTCACGGATGCGTGCGGCCTCGAGCCGGGCTTCGGCCAGCTGCTGCTGGTACTGCTGCAGCGTGAGCTGGGCCTCTTCTTGGGCGATCTCGGCGCGCTTGATGCCGCCTTCGATCTTGTCGGTGCGCTCGTCGAGCGTCTTCATCAGACGCGGGATCACGTACTTGTAGAAGAGGACCGCGATAATCGCGACGCAGACGATCGACCACACGATGTCGTACGTCTCGGGGATAAGAGGATTCACATCCTCTCCGCTTTCCGCTGCGAGAACAGAGAACTCGTTCATCGGAATCAGAAGATGAAGCCGGCGACGAGGCCGATCAGGGCAAGCGCCTCGGTGAACGCGATGCCGAGGAACATGGTGGTCCGGATCTGGCCCTGCAGCTCGGGCTGACGGGCGATGCCTTCGATGGCCTTACCGACGACGATGCCGACGCCGATGCCGGGGCCGATAGCCGCCAGACCGAAGCCGATGGCGCCGTATCCCTTGACCTTCTCAGAGGTGGTTGCGGCTTCCTGGGCCAGGTACGCGAGGCTCATGAGTCTTCCATTCCCTTTCTGTTGCACACCCGCCGGTCGGCGAGGTGTAGCAGGTTTTCCGGTAAGTCAGGCAGGTCAGTGTGAATCCGCGTTTTGCGCGAGTCCGATGTAAACGGCGGTCAGCAGCGCAAACACATAGGCCTGCAGGAAGATGACCAACATCTCGAAGAGCGTGAACCCCAGGCCTGCCGCGAGCGAGAACGGCGAGAACACCTTCATCCAGGCAGCGGCGTCGAACAGGAAGAACCAGGTAGCGCTGAAGAACAACACCAACATGATATGTCCGGCCAGCATGTTGGCCATGAGTCGGACCATCAGGGTGAACGGACGCAGGATGAACGTCGAGAGGAACTCGATGGGAATCAGCAGCAGATGCAGGGCAGGCGGCACATTCGGCACCACGATGCTGCTGCGCATGTACTTGACGAATCCGTACTTCTTGATACCCACGTAGTTGAACGCGATGTACGCCACAGCGGCCAGCACCAGCGGCATGCCGATTCGGGCGTTCGAGGAGATGTTCAACCCGGGAATGATGCCGGAGAAGTTCAGAAACAGGACCGTGAAGAAGACCGTCGCGATGAGCGGGAAGAACTTGCGGCCGGATTCCTTACCCAGAACTTCGTCGGAAATCTGTTCCTTGACGAAGACGAGACCGGTTTCGGCGACGTTCTGCAGCCCGCGCGGGATGATGCGGGGATTCCGGAATGCGAGGACCATCACGATGACCAGCACCGCGGTCATCAGGAGCCGGATACCCATCAAACGATCGATTTCGAACGGCGTACCCTCGAACAGCAGCGCTGGAGGGAAGAAGTCGGACAGCGATGGCGCGTGGAACTCGCCCGCCAAAGTGGTGACGCTCAGCGTTCTCTCCCGTGTTCGGGCCGTAGGTTCGGTTGATCCCACGGTTCGATCGGACATTGACGATCAATTTGGGTCGACTCAGGTCGGCTCGAAGTTCGTCAGCAGCTGTGCGGCGGGTTTTGATTCCACCTGGCGTCTGTACGTGTGTCGGCGACATCGTCGACATGCAGAACCGGAACCCTCAGAGCCCGGCACGGCAGTAAGCATAGCGGCACTCGGAGGGATCTTGGCGATCCCCCCTCGCTTGGTTGCTTGCTTACCAACACTTTACCAAGTTATCTACGACAGCGTGTAGGTGGGTGGGGATCAATCTTCCCGAGGGGGCGAATCCGGCGCCGCATCGGGCACCGTCACGTACGGAACGCGCTGCCGGACAACGCCATACGTCTCGGCCCCGAGCACGATGACCAGCGCACCGATCACGGTAAGAAAAAGGACCATTCGGTCATAAAAATCGAATTGATTCAGTATTGCTATGACCAAAAGGGCCACCAGCATTTTGCCGACCCAGCTGCCGAGCATCACCATGCCCGCCGTGGTCGGCGGCAATTTCGCGCCGAACAGCACCACCGCGGCGGTGGTCAGGATGAAGCCGCCGCCGATGGCCGAGCCGATCAGCGCACCCCACAGGCCGGGCAATCCGGCGGCCGCGGCACCGATCGCGACGGACAGCACGACCAGCACGCCGAGCCCGATCAAGCCGTAGCGCAGGGCCGCCTTCAGCGGGGCGTCGGGACCGGGAACGGGGGTGGGAGTGAAGCTCACATTTGCGAACCTTACCCGGCAGGTGGTCCGTCCTCTGCGGCCTCCCCGCGGCGCAGGCCCGGAATGGCCGTCACGACGAGGGCGAAGACCAGTCCGCCTGCCACCAGCAGGACGACCAGGGTGAGGTTCATCAGCGCCGTGCCGACCGCGCCGAACGCGAGGATCCCGACCCACAAGTAGATAAGCAGCACCACGCGCCGATGCGAGTGCCCGATCTGCAGCAATCGATGGTGCAGGTGCATCTTGTCCGGAGTGGAGAAGCTCACACCAGCCCGTACCCGCCGGACGATGGCCAGCACCAGATCCAGCACCGGAATGAACATGACCGCGCCGACCAGCAGCAGCGGCGACAGCAGGCCGACGATGTCGCGGGTGCCGAAGCCCTGCAGCGGGATGCGGCCCGACGCGCTGGTGGAGACCGCGGCCAGCACCAGGCCGATCAGCATCGAGCCGGAATCGCCCATGAAGATTCGCGCGGGCTGGAAATTGTGCGGCAGGAAGCCGAGGCAGGCACCGGCCAACGCGGCGGCGAGCAAGGCGGGCGGGTAGGTGTCGACCGAGCCGCCCTGGTCGTTCATCAAGCCGAGCGCGAACACGAACACCGCGACCGCCGCGATGAGCCCCAAACCGGCCGCGAGGCCGTCGAGTCCGTCGACGAAGTTCATCGCGTTCACCAGGGTCACGGTGACCCCCACGGTGATCAGACCACCTTGCAGCGCGTCCAGAAAGACCGTGGTGTTGTTGAACGGGTTGTAGATGCTGTACCAGCTCAAACCCATGACAGCCATCACACCCGCCGCGGTCACCTGTCCGGCGAACTTCGTCAGCGCGTCGAGGCCCCAGCGGTCGTCGACGATGCCGACCGCGACAATGATCGTGCTTCCGACCAGCACCGCGAGCGGAATATTCGGGCTGTAGTCGAAACCGTTGCGCAGCGCGGGGAGTTGGTGGGCGAACAACATCGCCGCCACCACCCCGACATAGATGCCGACACCGCCCATCCGGGGAATCGGCTTGACGTGCACGTCACGTTCGCGCGGCACCGCGACGGCGCCGAAGCCGATGGCGAGCACCCGGATCCCGCCGGTGGCCAGGAAGGTCACGACCGCGGAGATGAGCAGTACGAGCAGTAGCTCCCGCAGGGGAACGACGGCACCCGAACCGGTCATCCGCGGCACCCACCGCTCATCGGGTGGAGGCGCTGGTCAGCGCCTCCGGCGACATACCGAGCACGTCGGCGATGTCGCCGATGGGGACCGCGCCCTCGCGCAGGATGCGCGGCTGGTCGGCGGTGAGGTCGATGATGGTGGAGGCGACGGCATGGTCCGCGGGGCCACCGTCGAGGTAGACGCCGACCAGCTCACCCAGCTGGTCGCGGGCTTCGGCGGCGGTCTTGGCGGGCGGCTGGCCGGAGACGTTGGCGCTGGAGACCGCGAGCGGGCCGACCTCGCGCAGCAGCTCCAGCGCGACCGGGTGCAGCGGCATCCGCAGCATCACCGTGCCGCGGGTATCGCCGAGGTCCCAGGCGAGCGAAGGGGCTTGCTGCACAACGAGACTCAGGCCGCCGGGCCAGAATGCCCGGATCAGCTCGCGCGCCTGCGGGCGCACCGAGAAAACCAGGCCGTCGATGGTGTGCCAGGAGCCGACCAGGACCGGCACCGGCATGTCCCGGCCACGGCGCTTGGCCGCGAGCAGCTCGCTCACCGCGGTGGCATCGAAAGCGTCGGCCGCCAGGCCGTAGAGCGTGTCGGTGGGCAGCACGACGAGTCGCCCGGACTTCAGGGCGCTGGTGGCTGCGGTCAGTCCGGCGGCGCGCGTGTCGGGATCCGCGCAGTCGTAGACGGTACTCACGACGATCATCCTGTCACGGCGACCAGTAGGAGCCACCATCCGCTCCCCCGCCACTCCGCGACTTCAGGATTTGGACCGTGTCACGTTCTGGTCGCGACGACGAAGCGCGGCTTTCCCGCGAGGTCCGGGTGTTCGACGATGTCGGTGAACTCGCCTTGTTTGCCCAGCAGCGCCGCGAGGTCCGAGCCGTTGGCGTCGTCGTGCTCGATCGCGGTGGCGCCGCCGCTGCGCAGCAGACGGGTGATGGTGGGGATCATGCCGCGGATGACGTCCAGGCCATCGGGGCCGCCGAAGAGGGCCAGGTGCGGATCATGGTCGGCGACTTCGGGATCCAGCGTCGCGCCGTCCGGAATGTAGGGCGGGTTGGCCACCACGAGGTCGACACGGCCGTTGAATTCGGCCAGCAGGTTCGGATCGGTGACGTCGTCGGCGTACAGGGTGATCGCGGTGTCGCCGTTGCCGAGGCACTGGTCGGCGTTGCGGCGGGCCCAATGCAGTGCGCCCGGATCGAGTTCCACCGCACGGACATCGGCGTCGGGGCGCGCGTGCGCGATGGCCAACGCCAGCGCGCCGGAGCCGGTGCACAGGTCGACGACGATCGGCGTGTGATCGTGCGGCAGTGCCTCGAGTTGCGCCAGCGCCCAGGCGAACAGCAGCTCCGTCTCCGGACGCGGCACGAAGACGCCGGGTCCGACCGCGAGCTCGATCTCGCCCATCGCCACGGTTCCGGTCAAGTGCTGCAACGGAATTCGCCGGGCGCGCTGGTCGACCAGCGCGCGATACTCGGTCAGCTGGTCCGGCCCGATGAGCGGTGTCATCATCAGCCTGCTGCGCTCGACCCCGAGCACATGCGCGGCCAGGTGCTCGGCGTCGGCGCGCGGACTGGGCACCCCCGCCGCCCGCAGCAGCTCGATGGCGTCGTTGACGGCGGGGCGCAGCGCTACACGGGTCATGGACATGTCCTCGACTCTGCCCGAAAGGCCTTTACTCCGCTGCCATTCGGGCTTCACGATCCGCCTTGCCGAGCGCGTCGAGCAAGGCGTCCATGTCGCCGTCCAGCACGGCATCCAGGTTGTGCGCCTTGAAACCGATGCGGTGGTCGGCGATCCGGTTCTCCGGGAAGTTGTAGGTGCGGATGCGCTCGGAGCGGTCCACCGTGCGGATCTGGCTGGCCCGGCCGGCCGCCGCTTCCTGATCGGCCTGCTCCTCGGCCAGCGCCTGCAGCCGCGCGGCGAGCACCTGCATGGCACGGGCCTTGTTCTGCAGCTGGGACCGCTCGTTCTGGCAGGTCACCACGATGCCGGAGGGCAGGTGGGTGATGCGGACGGCGGAGTCGGTGGTGTTGACGCCCTGGCCGCCCTTGCCCGAGGACCGGTACACGTCGATGCGCAGGTCGGTCTCGTCGATCTGCACCGCTTCCACCTCGTCGGGCTCCGGATAAATCAGGACACCGGCGGCCGAGGTATGGATCCGGCCTTGCGATTCGGTCACCGGCACGCGCTGGACCCGATGCACGCCACCCTCGAACTTGAAGCGCGACCAGACGCCGTCGCGTGCGGCGTCGCGGCTCTTGATCGACAGCGTCGCGTCCTTGTACCCACCCAGGTCGGACACGGTGACGCCGAGGATCTCGACCTTCCAGCCGTGCCGTTCGGCATAGCGGACGTACATGCGGGCCAGGTCGGCGGCGAACAGCGCCGATTCCTCGCCGCCCTCACCGGATTTCACCTCGAGCACCACATCGTCGCCGTCGTGCGGGTCGCGCGGCGCGAGCAGATCCGCGAGGGTCTGCTCCAGCTCGGCGACCTGACGCTCGAGGTCGGGCACCTCGGCGGCGAAGGACGCGTCGTCGGCGGCGAGTTCCTGCGCGGCGGCGAGATCGTCGCGCGCGGACTTCAGCTTGGTATAGGTGGCCATGATCGGCGCGAGCTCGGCGAATCGCTTACCCACCCGGCGGGCGGCGCCGGGATCGTCGTGCAGCGCCGGATCGGACAGCTGCGTCTCCAGCCCGGCGTGCTCGGCCAGAATGTCGTCGATCGCGGACGGTTGCGTCACGATGCTTCCTCTTTCTGATTTCCTTCGAAGGACGCCATACAAAAACACCGACGCCCGGCCTGCTGAGCAGGACCGGGCGTCGGCGAGGAAGCTACTTGGCTGCGGCGTCGTCCGCGTCGGCCTTCTTGCCCGCACGCTTGCCGTAGCGAGCCTCGAAGCGGGCCACGCGACCGCCGGTGTCGAGGATCTTCTGCTTGCCCGTGTAGAACGGGTGGCACTGCGAGCAGACCTCGACGTTGATGTGTCCGGACTCCTTGGTGCTGCGAGTCTGGAAGGTATTGCCGCAACCACAGACGACCGTGGTGTCGACATACGTCGGGTGGATTCCTGCCTTCATGGGTGTCCTCTCGATATTGGTCGCCGGGTCGCTCGCGCGGGAATCGCGGGAACGTGAACCGGAACCGACTAGGCGGGAGGTCTGCTCGAAACAGAGCAGACGCAACGACCGTTCAGTATGCCAGAACAGTCCTTACGCTCCCAAAACGCCCCCGGCAAGTGGTTTGTTCCCGCCCTAGGTACTCCCCCTGACGCCACCGCCCAAGGAAGTCCGGGCACGCGCTTTGCCGCTGTCTCAGGAAGCCTGAAGACGGGTAGTCGGCTACTCAGGAATGCGAACAGTTTCGTTCATAGAGTTTGAGACCTCAGCACAGGGCGCTCGTGACAGCGAACGTTCGAGGCCGCAGGAGCGCTCGCGGGAGCGGCGCTCGAAGGCGTAAGGAGCGTGTAGCAACGCTCGAGGCCGCTGGGGAGCGCTTGCGAGAGCGAACGCTCGAGGCCGCTGGGGAGCGCTTGCGAGAGCGAACGCTCGAGGCCGCTGGGGAGCGCTTGCGAGAGCGAACGCTCGAGGCCGCACAGTGGCGTGCCGTGACCCGAAGGGAGAACTTGTGAGCATCCGAGTCGCGTCGGCGATTTTCGGTCTGTTGATTCTCGCTGTCGTGGTCGGCTGGTGTGCCCTTCCGGACACCACGACCACGGCCGCACCGGGAATCGCCGTCTATTACGAGGCTCCGAACACCGCTCCGGAGGGGAGTGCGGTGGGCACCTCGGCGATCATTCTCGGTTTCATGATCAGCGGCGCGGCGATCATCGGTCTCATGTTCTTCTGCCCGCAAACGCCGAAAGGGCCCCGCGGTAGCGAGGCCCTTTCGGCAGTACAACTGGCGAACCTACTCGTCCAGAGCGCCCGGCGCGGTCTTGCTGACCTGCATCAGGAACTCCAGGTTGTTCTTGGACTTCTTCAGGCGGTCGATCAGCAAATCGATCGCCTGGTGCGAGTCCAGGCCGGACAGTACGCGGCGCAGCTTGTGCAGCACCGCGGCCTCGTCAGGGTTGAGCAGTAGCTCATCCTTACGAGTACCGGACGGGTTGACGTCCACCGCGGGGAACACGCGCCGTTCCGCGATCTTGCGGTCCAGCTTGAGCTCCGCGTTACCGGTGCCCTTGAATTCCTCGAAGATGACGGTGTCACCGGTCGAACCGGTCTCCACCATCGCGGTCGCGATAATGGTGAGCGAGCCACCGTTCTCGATATTGCGCGCCGCGCCGAGGAACCGCTTGGGCGGGTACAGCGCGGTGGAATCGACACCACCGGACAGGATTCGGCCCGAGGCGGGCGAGGAGTTGTTGTACGCGCGGCCCAATCGAGTGATCGAGTCGAGCAGCACCACAACGTCTTTGCCCATTTCCACCAGTCGCTTGGCCCGCTCGATGGCGAGCTCGGCGACCGAGGTGTGGTCCGACGGCGGCCGGTCGAAGGTGGAGGCGATGACCTCACCCTTCACCGAACGCTGCATGTCGGTGACCTCTTCCGGACGCTCGTCGACCAGCACGACCATGAGGTAGACCTCGGGGTTGTTGATGGCGATGGCGTTGGCGATGTCCTGCATGATCGTCGTCTTACCGGCCTTCGGCGGCGAGACGATCAGGGCGCGCTGGCCCTTACCGATCGGCATGATCAGGTCGATGACGCGAGTGGTCAGCTTGTTGGGCTGAGTCTCCAGCCGCAGCCGCTGATTCGGGTACAGCGGGGTGAGCTTGCTGAACTCGGGGCGCCGCTTGGCCGCCTCGACCTCACCACCGTTGACCGTGTCCAGCCGCACCAGCGGATCGAACTTCTGGCGCTGGTTGCTCTGCTCACCGTCGCGCGGAGCCCGCACCGCACCGGTGATCGCGTCACCGCGGCGCAGGCCGTTCTTGCGGACCAGGTTCATCGAGACGTAGACGTCGTTCGGGCCGGCCAGGTAGCCGGAGGTCCGGACGAAGGCGTAGTTGTCCAGCACGTCGAGGATGCCCGCGACCGGCTGCAACACATCGTCTTCGCGGATCTCGAGCTCACGTGCCTCGCCGCCACCGGTGCCCGGCTCGCGGTCGCGACCACGACGCCGCTCGCGGAATCGGCGTCCCCGCCTGCCGCGACCGCCTTCTTCGTCGTCGTCGTTGTTGCGCGCGTTGTTGCGGTCGTTGTTCCGGCCGCCGGCGTTGCTGCCGCCGTTGCCGTTCTGGTTGTTGCGCTCACCGGACTGGCCGCGCTCACCCTGACCACGCTCGCCCGACTGGCCGCGCTCGCCCTGATTACGCTCGCCCGCCTGACCGCGCTCCTGATTACGCTCACCGGACTGATTACGCTCGCCCTGATTGCGCTCACCCGACTGGTTGCGCTCACGGCGCCGCTCGCCCTGTTCGGCATCCTGCTTCGGCTCGTCACCACGCGCATCGGCCGTCGCGGTCTCGCCGCCGCCGGATCGCGCCTGGTCACGGCCGCGCCGCTGCCGACCACGACCACGCTGACCAGCCTCGCGGCCGGAGTCCTCGGTGGACTCGGCCGTGCCGGCCGCGGGGGCCTCGGCCGGAGCCGAGTTCGCGGGAGCGGATTCCTTGACCGGGGCAGCTGCCTCGGCGACCGGAGTTTCCTTCGCCGGGGCGGTCGCCACGTCGAGGGTGCCCTGCTCTGCCCGGGCGGACGCAGGCCGACTGGCCGGCGCTTCCGAATTATCGGGTGTATCGGCCTTGGCGGAAACCGCGGACTTGGCCTGTCCCCCTTCGGGCTTTTCACCCTTTACCGGTTTTCCGGCCTGATTTTCCTTGATGGCGGCGATCAAATCGCCTTTGCGCATTCCGGAGGTGCCTCGGATACCGAGCTCCCCCGCGAGCGCGCGCAACTGCGGCAACAACATTCCAGTCAGCCCCGATCGTGCGACGTCGGTTTGTTCGCTCATCTTCGAAATCTGTCCGGAGTCACTTTCGCGGTCCCCCGGAGATGTTGGGTTGGATTCCACCCCGGGTGTCGCGAGCAGGTCCGTATCTGTCACGGAAATCCTTTCCTTCCCCCGATTGCCGTGTGCTGTTTCGAGGGTTCGTCCCGCAGTCCGGGCATTCTGCCGGACTCGGATGCGTCCGTCCGCTTCGCCACCGGTGGTGTGAGGTGGGAGAGATCATTCCAGTTGCGCAGCTACGCAGCACCCCCATGGCCTGGAGGCTCGAGCCTGGAGCCTGCTGGAGCGATTGCCCTGATGAAGCACCGGCGTCTGATGCGCACGATGTACGGACTCGCTCAGGATAGCTGCCCATTGGGAATCTCGGCAAGCCAGACGCGCCGTCAGTCGATCAGGACTCCATCGGCCAGTCCTGGTTCGACCACGCGCAACCCGTCGATCGCCGCGAGTTCACGGAGTTCGGCAGGGAATTCGCTGGTACCGAGGGCAAGTACGGTCGGACCGGCCCCCGAGACGGTAGCCGCGATACCCGCCGCCCGCAGCCGGGAAATCCAGCTGGTGGTCAGCGGTAGCGCGGGTGCGCGCTGAGCCTGGTGCAACCGATCAGCGGTCGCGGGCATCAGCAGGTCGGGCCGCTGGGTCAGGGCGACCACCGCCAGCGCAGCCCGGCTGACGTTGAACGCGGCGTCGCCGTGCGGCACCACCTCGGGCAGCAAACCCCTGGTGTGCGCGGTCGAGGAGCGTTCCTCCGGGATGAGCACGATCGGCCGCAGCGACGGGTGCGCGTCCAGCCGCACGGCCCGGTAGACCCGGCCGTGGTGCTCGGCCACCGGCACCCCGTCCCGGCCGATGTCGGCGGCGCGATCGGTCTCGGTCCAGGACACCACGATGCCGCCGAGCACACTGGCCGCCGCGTTGTCCGGATGACCTTCGAATTCCGCTGCCAGCTGCACCAATTGGTCGGCGGAGGTGGCCAGCGCCGGATCGAACTTCGCCGCGATGGCGCACCCTGCGGCCAGCCCGCCCACCACGGCGGAGGCCGAGGAGCCGAGCCCGCGCGAATGCGGAATCACGTTGCGGCACACCACCTCGAGCCCGTCCGCCCAGACCCCCGCCGACTCGAGTCCGCGCTCGATCGCGCGCACCACGAGATGCGAAGGGCCCCAGGGGACATCGTCGGCGCCCTCACCCTCGACCCGGATGGTGAGCCCGGAATCGGTAGTGCGCACGTCGATCTCGTCGTAGATCCCCAATGCCATGCCGAGCGAATCGAACCCGGGACCGAGGTTCGCGCTGGACGCGGGCACCCGCGCGGTCACCGAAAGACCGGCGGGCAGCGTGCGACTCATGCTGGCGGTCCGTGGCCGCACCGACAGTTGGCCGTCGCGCGAATCCAACTCAGGCCAGCTCTAGTTCGGCGGCGACCGCGACCGGGTCGACCGGAATCGCCTGGACCTGCGGCATTCCCAGCAGCGCGGTGTCCGGGTCCTTGAGTCCGTTGCCGGTGACGGTGCACACGACGGTCAGGCCGGAGTCCAGCCAGCCCTCCTTGTGCGCGGCGAGCAGGCCCGCGACGCTGGCCGCCGACGCGGGCTCGACGAACACGCCCTCGGTCGCCGCGATCAGGCGGTAGGCCTCCAGGATCTCGTCGTCGGTGGCGGCGCGGAAGGCACCACACGACTCCTCCTTGGCCGCCATCGCGCCGTTCCAGGATGCGGGCGCGCCGATCCGGATGGCCGTGGCGATGGTCTCCGGGTTGCTCACCGGCGCGCCGTTGACCAGCGGTGCGGCCCCTGCGGCCTGCACGCCGAGCATGCGCGGCAGCTGGGTGGTGATGCCGTCGGCGTAGTACTCGCGATAGCCGCGCCAGTACGCGGTGATGTTGCCCGCGTTGCCCACCGGCAGCGCGTGCACGTCGGGCGCCTTGCCGAGCACATCGCAGATCTCGAACGACGCGGTCTTCTGCCCCTCGATGCGGGCCGGGTTCACCGAGTTCACCAGGCCGATGCTCGGGAAGTCCGAGGTGACCTTGCGCGCCAGCTCCAGGCAGTCGTCGAAGTTGCCGTCCACCTGAATGATCTTGGCGCCCAGCATGACCGCCTGCGCCAGCTTGCCCATGGCGATCTTGCCCTGCGGGATCAGCACGGCACACGTCATGCCGGCCCGAGTCGCGTAGGCCGCGGCGGATGCCGAGGTGTTGCCGGTGGAGGCGCACAGCACCGCCCGCTGCCCCTGGTACTTGGCGTCGGTGATCGCCACGGTCATGCCGCGGTCCTTGAACGAGCCGGTCGGGTTCAGCCCCTCGACCTTGAGATATACATCACATCCGGTCAATTCGGACAGATGAGGTGCGGGCACCAGCGGCGTACCGCCCTCGTACAGGGTGACCGGCTCCCACTCGGCCGCGCCCGCGATCCGATCGCGGTAGGCCGCGATCAGGCCCGGCCAGCGGGAGTGCACTCCTGCTTGCGGCGCCACGCCGGAGCTCACCCACCCCGCCGGCTCCGCCGTCTGCCGTCCCCGGAGCGTACTCATTCTTCGGTGCCTTCCAATCTAAGAACACTGGTGATCGAGGTGACGGAATCCATTTCCGCAAGAGCGGCAACGGTGTCCGCGAGCGCTGATTCCACGGCGTGGTGGGTAACCACGACCAAGCGAGCACCCGTGCCGTGCCCCTCTTGGCGGACGGTCGAAATGCTCACCCCGTGCTTGGCGAATTCACCCGCCACCGCGGCCAGGACCCCGGGACGGTCCGCTACCTGCAGGTTCACGTGGTAGCGGGTGGGCGTATCGCCGATCGGCGCAATCGGTAGCTCAGCATAAACCGATTCGCCGGGTGCGCGGCCACCGTAGAACTTGTTGCGCGCGGCCATCACCAGATCGCCGAGCACCGCGGAGGCTGTCGGTGCGCCGCCGGCGCCCTGCCCGTAGAACATCAGCCTGCCCGCGTTCTCCGCCTCGACGACGACCGCGTTGAAGGCGCCGCTCACGGCGGCCAGCGGGTGCTTGCGCGGCACGAGCGCCGGGTAGACGCGCACCGAGACGCGCTCCTTGCCGCCCTCGGCCACGGTCGGCTCGCCCGGTCCCGCGGCGACCCGCTCGCAGATGGCGAGCAACTTGACCGTGCAGTTCAGCGCGGACGCGGTCTCCAGATCTTCCGCGCTGATCTTGGAGATGCCCTCGCGGAAGACGTCGGCGGCGGTCACCCGGGTGTGGAACGCGAGCGAGGCCAGGATGGCGGCCTTGGCGGCGGCGTCGTAGCCCTCCACGTCGGCGGTCGGGTCGGCCTCCGCGTAACCGAGGCGGGTGGCCTCCTTCAAGGTGACCTCGTAGTCGGCGCCCGTCTCGTCCATCGCGGAGAGGATGAAGTTGGTGGTGCCGTTGACGATGCCGACGACCCGGTTGACGCGGTCACCGGCCAGCGACTGGATGAGCGGGCGGACCACCGGGATGGCACCCGCGACCGCGGCCTCGAAGTACAGATCGGCGCGGTTACGTTCGGCGGCCGCGGCGAGCTCGCCGGTGTAGTCGGCCAGCAGCGCCTTGTTCGCGGTCACCACGGATTTGCCCGCGTTCAGCGCGGCCAGGATGAGCCGGCGCGGCGGGTCGATGCCGCCGATCACCTCGACCACGATGTCGACGTCGTCGCGGGCGACCAGGGCGTCGGCGTCGGTGGTCAGCAGGTGTGCGGGCAGGCCGCGATCGTTGTCCGGGTTGCGGACGGCAACGCCGCGCAGCACCACCGGTGCACCGACGCGCGAGCGCAGGTCTTCGGAGTGGTCACGCAGAATCCGCACGACCTCGGTGCCGACATTGCCCATGCCGAGGACCGCGACGCCGATCGGCTGATCTCTCCCCCAGGTATTCCGAGCGGGATCAGTCATGATTCAACCTCCAAGCTGAGCAGGTCCGCCACCGTTTCCCGGCGCAGAATGAGTCGCGGTTGTCCGTCACGCACCGCGACGACCGCAGGGCGGGTCAGCTGGTTGTATCGGCTGGACATCGAGTAGCAGTACGCGCCGGTCGCGGCGACGGCGACCAGATCGCCGGGGCCGACATCGGCGGGCATCCAGGTATCGCGGATGACGATATCGCCACTCTCGCAATGCTTTCCGACGACGCGCGCGACCACGGGGGCGGCCTCGGAGGAGCGGGAGACCAGGCGGCAGTCGTAGTCGGCCTGGTACAGCGCCGGGCGGATGTTGTCGCTCATGCCGCCGTCGACGCTGATGTAGCGCCTGCGCAGGCCGCCGTCGAGGGAGACATCCTTGATGGTGCCGACCTCGTACAGGGTGACCGTGCCGGGCCCGGCGATGGCGCGACCGGGCTCCACCGCGATCTTCGGTTGCGGCAGGCCGATGGCGACCGCCTCGGCGGCGACCAGATCGAGCACCTTCGCGGCGAAGTCGTCCAGCGGCGGCGGATCATCGCTCGGCAAGTACGAAATACCAAGCCCGCCACCGAGATCCAGCGTCGAGATCTGCGAGGTGCGGTCGACGCCGAACTTCTCCACGGCGTCGTGCAGCAACCGCAGCATGCGGCGCGCGGCGATCTCGAAGCCGTCGATCTCGAAGATCTGCGAACCGATGTGGCTGTGCAGGCCGACCAGGCGCAGGTTGTCCGCGTCGAAGACGCGAGCGAGCGCCTCCATGGCATCGCCGCCGGCGATCGAGAAGCCGAACTTCTGATCTTCGTGCGCGGTCGAAATGTATTCGTGTGTATGGGCTTCCACGCCGACGGTGACGCGGACCAGCACGTCCTGCACCACTCCGGCGCGGCCCGCGATGGCTTCGAGACGTTCGATCTCGATCAGCGAATCGACGACCACGTGACCGACGCCGGCGGCCACCGCCGCCTCGAGTTCGGTCGCGGATTTGTTGTTGCCGTGCAAGGCAATTCGCTCGGCAGGGAAGCCTGCGTGCAGGGCTACCGCGAGCTCGCCGCCGGAGCAGACATCCAGCGACAGGCCCTCGTCGCGGATCCAGCGGGCGATCTCGCCACACAGGAAAGCCTTGGACGCGTAATGAACTCGCGCGTTGGTGCCGAACGCGCGCACCATGTCGCGGCAGCGCGAACGGAAGTCGTCCTCGTCGACCACGAACAGCGGGGTGCCGAATTCGGCGGCCAGCTCGTGCACCGGCACGCCGGCCAGCCGCACCACGCCGTCGTCGTCGCGGGCGGCGTTGCGCGGCCAGACGTTCGCGGGCAGATCGATCATCTGCTGCGGATCGCGGGGGCGCTCCGGCAGATTGGGGGCGTGCGGGATCTCGGCATGGCGAGGCCCGGCGGGGTGCGCGCTCACGATAATTCCTCCCTGGCGCTCGTCTGAAAGTCCTTGTGCCCGTTCACATGCGCTCCGGTGCGCTGACACCGAGCAGGGCAAGGCCGTTCGCGAGGACCTGACGGGTCGCGTTGACCAGCACCAGCCGGGCGGCGTTGGTGGGGCTGACGGGCTCGTCCCCCAGGGGCAGCACGCGCAGGTTCTTGTTGGTCTGGAAGCGGTGGTAGGTACCGGCCAGCTCCTCCAGGTACCGCGCGACCCGATGCGGCTCACGCAGGCTCGCGGCGCTGGTCACCACGCGCGGGTACTCGCCGAGGGTGCGGATGAGTTCGCCCTCCTCGTCCGAGGTCAGCAGCGCGAGATCCGGTGTGACCTTGTCGTATTCGAACTCGGCGGCATTGCGCGCGATCGACGCGGTCCGCGCGTGCGCGTATTGCACGTAGTAGACCGGGTTCTCGCTGCTCTGGCTGGTCCACAGGTCCAGGTCGATATCGATGCTGGAGTTCACCGAGGAGCGCACCAGCACGTACCGACCGGCATCGACGCCGATCGCCTCGACCAAATCCTCGAGGGTAACCACGGTGCCCGCGCGCTTGCTCATTTTCACGGCGACACCGTCTTTGAGCAGATTCACCATCTGCCCGATCAACACCTCGACGGTCGCCGGATCTTCGCCGGAGACCGAGGCGATCGCCTTCAACCGACCGATATAGCCGTGATGGTCGGCACCGAGCATGTAAATGCAGAGATCGAAACCGCGGGCCCGCTTGTTCTGGAAGTAGGCGATATCGCCGGCAACATATGCGGGCTTGCCGTCGCTTTTGATGACAACGCGATCCTGATCGTCGCCGTATTCGGAACTGGCGATCCACCAGGCGCCGTCTTTTTCATAGAGATCACCGGATTCGGTCAGCTTCGCCACGGCCTGCTCGACCGCGCCCGACTCGAACAGCGAGCTCTCGTTGAAGAAGACATCGAAATCCGTGCCGAACTCGTGCAGCGACTGCCGAATCTGCGCGAACATCAGCTCGACGCCCTCGGCGCGGAACAGTTCCTGCCGCTCGTCCTCCGGCAGCGACAGCGCCTCCGGGTGCGCGGCCACGATCGTGCTCGCGATCTCGCCGATGTAGGCGCCCGCGTAGCCGTCGTCCGGGGTCGGCGCACCGGTGGCCGCCGCGACCAGCGACCTGGCGAACCGCTCGATCTGCGCGCCGTGGTCGTTGAAGTAGTACTCGCGGACCACCTCGGCGCCCTGGGTGGCCAGAATTCGGCCGAGCGCGTCGCCGACCGCGGCCCACCGGGTGCCACCGAGATGCACCGGACCGGTCGGATTGGCCGAGACGAACTCGAGGTTGATCCGGCTGCCCTTCAGCAGCTCCGAGCTGCCGTAGGCGGTCCCGGCGGCGAGCACCTGCTCGATGATCGCGCCCTGCGCGGACGCGGCGAGCCGGATGTTCAGGAAGCCGGGCCCCGCCACCTCGGCGGAGGCCACCTCGTCGGTGGAGCTCAGCGCGTCGGCGAGCCAGGCCGCCAGATCTCGCGGATTCGTACCTGCCTTTTTCGCGACCTTCATCGCCACATTCGTGGCATAGTCACCATGTTCAGGGTTGCGGGGGCGCTCGACAGTGACCTCGTCGGGGAGTACCGCGGGGTCCAGTCCGCGTTCGACAAGCACCTTCGCCGCAGTAGCGCGAAGGAGATCTGCAAGGTCAGCTGGAGTCACGAGTCTCTATCCTATGGTCTTGGCGGGTGTACACCTCGAGTGGGCACTGCGCCGGAACCGTCCGCAACCCACAGCAGCCCGCGGATCCATCACGTCGAGAGAGCACAACGAGCGATGCCGAGCAGTCCCAGCGCCAAATCGGCCAAAGCCGCCGCCAAGTTGTCCGGCTCCCATAAAGGGGGCGGCCGAGGACAACTTCCCAAGAAGAATCGTCAGATTCCCTGGTTGGCCATCGGCGCGGCCGTAGTCATCATCGCACTCATCGGTGCGCTCGCCTACAGCCTGGTACCCAAGTACCAGGAGAAGGCCAGCCTGGAGAAGTACACACCCAGCGCGGAGCGCAAAGACCCCTCGGACTCGATCGAAGGCGTGGTCAAGAAGGAATACCCGGCCGGGCTGCACATCGGCCCCAACCAGCGGGTCGCCTACGACCAGAGCCCCGCGTTCGGCGGACCGCACGACGCCTCCTGGGCCACCTGCACCGGCGTCGTCTACGACAAGCCGATCCGGATGGAGAACGCGGTGCACTCGCTCGAGCACGGCGCGGTGTGGATCACCTACAACCCGGACAAGGTGGACGCCGCCGGTCTGGACTCGCTGAAGAGCAAGGTGCAGGGCAAGCCGTACTCGCTGATGTCGCCGTATCCCGGTTTGGACACCCCGGTGTCGCTGCAGTCCTGGGGACATCAGCTCAAGCTGGACAGCGCGCAGGACAAGCGCGTCGGCCAGTTCATCACGGCATTGCGCCTGAACAACTACACGTACCCGGAGGTCGGCGCGGATTGCTCGACCATCGCGTTCGACACCGACAACCCGCCGCCGTTCGACCCGACGCCGCCCGGACCGGACGCGGTGCCGATGGATGGCAAGGGACTGCAGCCGGATCCGTCGGAGATGCCCGGTGGGTTGCCGGGCGTGCCCGGCGTTCCCGGGCTGCCGGGTCTGCCCGGCGCACCGGTGCCCGGACAGCCGCGGCCGGGGCAGCCCGTGCCGGGTCAACCTGCGCCCGGTCAGCCCGCTCCCGCGCCGGGGGCAGGGAGCTAGTGGCCGCCGATGTCGAGCCGGACTCCACCGAGTCCGGCCTCGGTGCGCAGGTTCGTCGCCAGCGCACCGCATTGCTCGTCCTCGGCCTGATCGGCGCCATCCTGATCGGTGTCGCGCTCGGCACATTGATTCGACTGCCGCTCGACGGCTCGTCCGAACCGGACCCCGGCACCGTCGACGTCGGCTTCAACCAGGACATGTCGGCCCACCACGCGCAGGCCGTCGAGATGGCCGGCGTCGTGCTGGTCCGCTCCACCGACACCGACGTGCGCCGCCTCGCCTACGACATCATGACCACCCAGCAGAACCAGGTCGGTCGCATGCAGGGCTGGCTCCAGCTGTGGGGCGAACCCGCGCAGAGCATCGACGGCTACATGGGCTGGATGCACGACCAGCCGACCGGCCACGGCCACAACGGTGGCACCGAGACCGCGACCGGCCCCATGCCGACCATGCCCGGCATGGCTACCCCCGCCGACCTCGCCGCACTCCGCCAAGCCACCGGCCCCGAGCTCGACACCCTCTTCCTGCAACTCATGCTGCGCCACCACCAGGGCGGTCTGCCGATGATCCAGTACGCCGCCGAGCACGCCGAAACCACCGCCGTGCGCACCCTCGCCGAGACCATGGACAAAACCCAGCGCGGCGAAGCCCAACTCATCACCACCATGCTCACCGCCCGCGGCGCCACTCCCCTCCCGCAAAGCTGACCCGCCCCCGAACACCCTTTTTGGCCAACAGCACCCGATGCGATACGCTTTCCCCGCCCGATCGGCGGCCCCCCGCCACCGACCGAGACCTATCCCGCCCTCGTAGCTCAGGGGATAGAGCGTCTGCCTCCGGAGCAGAAGGCCGCAGGTTCGAATCCTGCCGAGGGCACCGCATGAAAAGGCCCCGACCAGTGCGAATCCGGTCGGGGCCTTTCTCGTTCCACGGCGTCAGCTCGCGTCGATGACACGCGATGGCACAACCTCACCCGGAGGATGCGGTCGATCCTCAGGCCCGAACGTAGCCTTGTGCTACATCGGCAAGATTCCACCACGAGACATGGTGGGTATCAGAGGATTCCAGCGACCACCGTTCGGACAGCCGATCGAAGAACGCGTCGTCGCCGGTCTTGCCACCCTTCGGCTCACCGATGTAGATCAACCGCCGACCTCCCCGCGCCTCGAACGCAGCCAAGGCCCGAGACGACATCGGATCTCCCCAGCCGGGCGGCCAGCACAGGAACAACACGCAGTCCCCGTTCAGCTCTGCCTCGAACTCGCCCAACCCGCCGACCGGATGCCACACGTCCAGCTGACCCGCAGCGCCCGGGAACGACACATTCTCAGTGCTGTTCGGCGGCTCCACATCGAACGCGGCCGCATCCGCACCCCGCGCGGCAAGCTGACCGGCCCAGTACCCGCGCCCGGCACCCAGCTCGAGTACCCGTCGTCCGCCGCTGAACTCCGCCAGCCACCCGATCGATTCCGGCGACGGCACCGCGTACGCGTATGCCGCTTGCAGAATCGTCTGAGCGAAGGCCAGTCGTGCACTGCCGTTCTGCCTGCCGCCATTGATAACTCGACGCCCACCATCCTCGCCAACCGACGGCGCAACGATGTCCCAATACGGATTCCCCGACTCCGACACACCGCCGGTCATGAAGTGCACCAACCGCAGATCGAACGCGGCATCAGCCGCAGCATCGCCGGTCCCCAGCAACATCGGCGCCGTGTCCAGGTACTCCGCAACCTTCGGATACTCCAGCCGGAGCCGCTGCTCGTCCTCCAGCAGTGCCGCCAGTTCTGTGCGTCGCTCATTCGTCAGCATGAGCCCAGTCATGTACTCGATTCTCGCTGGCACACACCACTTATGCGTGCTGTTGCCGAATTCCGCTATCGAGAATCAAGATCGACGTCCGCAGGCTCAAATCCTGCCGAGGGCACCGGGAAATGGTCCCGAGCAGTTGTATTGGTCGGGGCCATTTTAAGTCCGGGAGGGGATCCGGCAGTTGGTGTGCAGGTTTCTGTTCGTCGGCGGCACAGCAACTCTGGTTATGGGTGACTGATTGCGGAGGTGAGGTAGTTCAGGTTGATTTCGGGGGCGGGTGGGGGTGTGCCGAGGGCGGCGCGGACTCGGGAGGTGTCGTAGCGGCGGTGGTGGCGGGTGTAGCCGGCGAAGGCGGTTTGGGCTTCGAGGGCGGCTTCTATCGGGGATTGGTCGGCGGGGGGTCGGGAGACCAGGTGGAGGTCGAACGGGTAGGTGCGTTCGAAGGTGGTCAGCAGGTCGGTGACCAAGGTATTTCGTTGGTGGACAATGTGGTACGTGTCGACCCCGCCGGACGGCTCCCGCTGGGCGAGGCGGGCCATCGTGGCGGCGGCGTAGTCGACGGGGACGAGGTTCAATGATGCGGTGGTGGCGCCCGGGAACCGGACCGGGAGTCGCTGCGCGGGTGGGTGATCGGACATGCCGAACCTGGACATGCCGCTCTCCAAGGCCTCGGCGACGAGACTGAGGGTGTGCAGCGGGAGTTCGGCGTGGCGGGGCACATCGGTGACCAGGATGCTCGGACGGAACACCACGACCGGCCTGGCCTGCTGTGCCGCCCAGGCGCGGACCATGGCTTCGGCCTCGTATTTGGTTCGCTCGTAATGGTTTTCGAAGCCGCAGGTGTCGTCGAGCAGTTCTTCCGGCATCGTCCCGTGCCGTCTGGCTCCCGCGACGGCGATGCTGCTGACGTGATAGAGCAGGGGGGATCGCACGCCTGCCGCCGCCAATTCCAGGACGTGGCGGGTGCCGGTGACATTGGTCCGGCGTAATTGGTCGAGCGCTGCGCCGATCGTGGTGTCCCCTGCACAGTGCCAGATCACGTCCAGCTCGTCGGCCAGCTCCTGGAAACGCTGCTCCGGCAACCCGAATCGGGGTTCGACCAGGTCCGCTCGCACCACCCGGATTCGCTCGGCGAGGTGGTCGAGGAGGTCGCGACCGGCACCGGTCAACCGCAGGAACCCGCCGATCCGGTTCAGCACGGATTCCGGTTCGGCGCGCGCGAGCACGGTCAGTGCGGCGTGGTCCCGCAACAACTCCCGCATGAGGTGCACACCGAGAAACCCGGTGGCACCGGTGACGGCGATCGTCGGTGTGCCCATCTGCTCAGCTCCCGGTCCGGCTCGGTTTCGCCGCGGCGAGTACGACGCGGCTGAGTTGGGCGAGCGAACCGCCCCGTGCGACATCCATGACCGACAGCTCGCACCCCAGTTGGTGCCGGATCGCCGCAAGCAGCTCGGCGGCCATCAGTGAGTCCAGCCCGAGCTGATCCAGCTGCCGGTGCGGATCGACCCGGTCCGGCGTGGTCTGCATGACGTGCGCGACCAGCCCGATCATGGCCTGCTGGACCAGCTCCTGAGCTTCCTCCGGCGTGGCAGCCGCCAGCTGGCGGAGGAATTCGCTCTTGCCCTGTCCCATCCCGTGGATGGCCGGCGGTCGCACGCGCGCGAATCGAGGCGTCAACAGGCTGGGCAGCATGGTCGTCATCCGATCCCAGTCGATTCTGGCGACGGACACGCCGTTGCGTTCGGAACCGAGCAGTTGCTCGAGACCCGTCATCGCCTCCTCGGCGGAGATCGCCAAAATCCCGAATCCCGACAACCGGTCGGCGAGACCGGTGCGAGCGACATGGCCGACATCACCGATGGCGCCCCACGCAACGGCTTGCCCGGTCAGACCCTTGCTCAGCCGATGCCTCGCGAAGGCCTCCACAAACAGGTTGCCCGCAACGTAATTCGCCTGCCCGAGCTGCCCGGCCATGGCAGCGACGGACGAGAACAGTACGAAGAAGTCGAGCGAGCGTTCCGCGACGAGTTCGGCCAAGGTCAGCGCACCTTGCATCTTGGGAGCCAACGCGGTGTCGAATCGGGTGTCGTCGAGTTCGGCGAGCGGCGCGTCGTCGAGCCGCATCGCGGCATGCACCACCCCACGTACCGGGTGTCCCGTCGCATCGATGGTCGCGAATACCGCGCGCATGGCGTCCAGGTCGGTGACATCGGCGGCGTAGGCGGTGACTGTGACCCCGCCGGTGGCGAGCTCGTCGATGAGCTTCGCCGCTTCCGGCGCCGCCGACCCGCTGCGACTCGTCAGCACCACCTGCCGCGCACCGCGCCCGGCCAGCCAGCGGGCCGTCGCCGCACCGAGGCCACTCGTTCCGCCGGTGACCAGATAGGTCGCGTCCGGATCGAGCCGGACCGGCACCGGCATGCGTTCGACGGGGACCTCAGCATCGAATGTCACGACCACCTTGCCGATGTGCCGCGAATGCTGCAGCAGCCGGAAGGCTTCGCCGATCCGCGCCGCGGGGTACACCGTGTGCGGCAGCGGCGGGTATGCCTGCGACGAGATCTGTTCGGCAACGGTCCGGAACTGGACCTGGCCGAGAACCGGGTGGTCGCTGTCCATGGTGCTCAGGTCGGCGCAGAAGACGCTGATGTTGCGCTGCAAGGCTCGCAGCAACAGCGGACTGTTCTCGATGACGTCCCGCTTGCCCAGTTCCACGAACCGGCCGTGCGGGCGCAACAGTTCGAGGCTGCGGTGCAGGGCCTCTCCCGCAAGGGAATTGAGCACTACATCCACCCCACGCCCGCCGGTGGCAGCCTCGACCTCGGCGACGAAAGCCATACTGCGGGAATCGAAGACGTGCTGGACGCCCAGCGACCGCAGGAACTCACGTTTGATCGCCGACCCGGCGGTGGCGATGACCGTCACGCCGAGTTGCTCGGCGTACCGGACGGCGGCCAACCCGACGCCACCCGCCCCGCCGTGCACCAGCAGCACCTCACCCGGCACCAGCCTGGCCAGCGTCTCCAAGGCGTAGTACACGGTGGACGCGGCCACCGGGAGCGTGGCGGCCCCGGTGAAGGACAGGCCGTCAGGGATCCGGCCGACGTTCTCGGCCGCAGTCACCACCTGGGCCGCCAGCGCGGCGGGTGCGAGACCGTACACCCGGTCCCCCGGCCGCAGGTCGCGCACCTGCGCACCGACCTCGGTAATCACACCGGCGCACTCGAATCCGAGTCCTTGCTCGGCGAAGGTGCCATCGATCACCTCGGGCGGCAGCATGCCGACCGCCTGTAGCACGTCGCGGTAGTTGAGTGCCGCGGCCCGGACCGCAATGACCACCTCCTGAGGTCCGGCCTGCTTCGGAACTGAGGGCTGCCAAGAGAATTCACACGACAGGCCGGGATTGTGCAGTGCGAGCCGATAGGGCTGCGGGTTGTCCGCGGCAACCAAAATCAGCTCGGGTGCGGCCGCGACCACCCGAGGCACGAATCTGCCCGCGGGGGTGAGCACTACCTCGTCCTCGTCGGTGGGGGTGAGCAGTTCGCGGGCCAGCCGGTCGGCGGTATCGATGAGCTGCGGGCCGCGCGCGAGGGACACTCGGGTGAGGCCGAGCGCGGGCTGCTCGTTGGCCAGGGACCGGGCGGCGCCCCACAGTGCCGCATCTTCGGGAACCTCTGCCCGCTCCGGCGCGGGCATCGCGCCGGTCGGCCGGGTGACCAGGCAGCACCGGGTCTGCACGGTGGATGGCAGGTCCCCGAGCCCCGCGGCGACGGCGCGCAGAACAGCGACGCGCCGCAGCGTCCGATGGGTCGTCGCGGCCGGGCCGGGTTGCGCGTCCGAAGTCGCGGCGGAAAGCAGGAAAACCACCCGCACCGAATCGTTCTCGGCGACGGCAGGCAACCATCCATCGATCAGCTCGCTCGCCACGATCGCGCGCACCGAGCTGCCGCCCGCCTCGTGCAACCGCTCGGCCAGCGATGCGGCGAACCCGAGCTCCGTGTCGTCCTCGGCGAGCAGGATCCACCGGCTACCCAGCGGCGCCGGTGGCAGCGCCGCGCCGAGCGCTGTCTCGGCAGCCCTGGTGGCGAGGATGACCGAGGACGAGCTGCGCAGCGGTTCCTGTTCGCTGCCCAGCTGCCGCACGTCGGCGAAGCCGCAGCGACGCAGCAACACTGGCCACTGCTCGCGCGACAGCAGCGGCGAATGCGTCCGCAATGTGGTGTCGGTGAAACTCCAGAAACTGTCCAGCACGCCGAACGGCAGCGCCAAGGGCTGTGGGTCGTGCCGTTCGCTGGCCAGCAGCAGCCCACCCGCCGCGAGCAGGCGGCCGAGCGACCGCATCGAGCACGCCAGGTCGGCGGCCGTGTGCAGCGCGTTCGACGCGACGATGAGGTCGAAAGCGCAGTCCGAGAAGCCGTGCGCGGCCAGCTCCTCGTCGAGATCGAGTTGCTGGTACTCGACGAAGTCATAGGCCGCGAAGCGCTTCTGTGCCTTGGTGAAGAAGGACGTGCTCGCGTCGGTGAACAGGTAGTGCGTTCGCTCCGGTGGCAGCAACGGCAGCAGAGCCGCGGTGGTGGCGCCGGTCCCGGCGCCGACCTCGAGTACCCGCAGCGGACGATCCTCGGGCCAGCCCAGCACGATCTCGCTCAGCACCGCCCGCAGTATCTCGTTGTGGTACCGAGTATCCGGGTTGACGTCGTAGTACTGCTCCAGCAACGACCCGCCGTCGAGGACGATTTCTTGCATCGGGTCCGCGCGACCGCACAAGAATTCCGGAAGTCGCCGCGCGGCATAGGTACCGAGTGCCGCCGCGGGCGCGCACTCCGGGACCTCCGCCAGCCAACAGCGCAGCAGCGGCTCCGGTGCGGCGGCACCCGTCCAGCGCCAGCGCTTTTCGCCCATCGGCTCCGCCAGACCGTACGCACAGGCCATCGACAGCAGCAGGTCGAACAGCCCCGCGTATTTCGGCAGCATCCCCGCTGCCAGCGCGTCTTCTTCAGCGAATATCGCAGGCGCGGGCAGTAACTGGGTCAGCGCGGCGACGGCGTGATGAGTGAGGGTTTCGGTTGTCCTCATCAGGTTCGTGGGTGTATCCAGCAGCGTCTCACCGGATTGCAGCCGTTGCACTGTGGCCACCGCGAGCTCGCCTGCCGCCGGCATCGGCGTACTCGTCATGGGTGCTTCTTCGTACGGCGCTGCCCGCAGCACACACACGTTCTGGTCCACCGGATCGCCGAGCGCCGCATCGAACCGGCGCAGCCACACGTCCCGCAGCTCCATCGCGACGGCGCCGTCCACGTCGGTGATCGTGATGTCCCAGCGGACATAGTCCTGGTGCCTGGCGCGCGAGCGGACCAGGATGCACCCGGTGGCCGGCGGCTGGAACCAGCGATGGGTGGTACCCACGGCGTGCGGCAGGAAGACGTGGCGAGCGTCGGCGAGCAGCGGCGCGCCCGCTTGCAGCGCACCATCCAGCAGTGCCGGGTGCACCTCGTAGCCGGACTGCGCCGCGTCGAGGCGGTAAGCGGCCAGCACGTGGTCTCGGCCGACTGTCAGCTCTTCCAGCACTTGGAACGCCGGACCGTAATCGAGACCGACGGCTGCGGTAGCGGCGTAATGCTCTGCGCCACTGACCTTTTCGTTCAGGGACGCGCGCTCGCCGGCGATGTCGATCGGTGCGGGTTGCGGATGCCACAGGCGCCGGACCCGGCCGGTGGCATTGGCCTGCCAGTCCGACATGCCCTCGACTCGGCTGGCGATCCGGACGGCGCCACTGGTTTCCGACAGCGACACCTGCAGGCTGACCGGCGGGCCATCGTCGTCCTGGGCGAGCACCAATGCGTGGGTGATCTGCAGATCGGTGACCTCGACCGCCGCGTCGTGCACGCGGCGGCCCGCGGCCAGGGCCATCTCCAGGAAGGCGCTCGCGGGCATGACGATGGCGCCACCGACCCGATGGTCGGTCAGCCAGGGCACCCTGACGGGTTCGACGACATCGCGCCAGGTCGGTTCGAGCACGGTGAGACGTTCGCCGAGCAGCGGATGGTCGATCGTGCCGTCGCCGCCGTTGCGGAAACTCGATTCCGGGCTGCCCTGCCAATGTCGTTCGCGCTGCCAGGGATAGCGCGGCAGGTCCACCACCAGGCCGGTATCGGGGAAGTAGCGCGCCGCGTCGAGCGCAGCGCCGGCCTCCAGCAACCGCTCTACGGTGGCGTCGACCGACCGCGCACCCTCGGCGGATCGAAGCAGGGTGGGCACCACGGCGGTGGGTGTCTCGGCGGCCGCGGTCAGCCGCCGCAGATAGCCGCGCAGTACCGGATGCGGGCCGATCTCGACGAAAATGTCGAATCCCCGCGTGATCAGATCCTCGATGGCCGGGGCGAACAGCACGGGTTCGCGTACGTTGCGCCACCAGTATTCGGCGCCGAGTTCGGTGCCGGGAATTTCGGTTCCCGTCACCGTGGAGATCAGCGGGATCCGCGTTGCGCCGGGGGCGAGGTCGGCCAGTCCGGCGCGCACCGTGTCCTGCAGGTCGTCCATGGCCTTGCTGTGGAACGGGTAATCCAATTCGAGTTCGCGGAAGAAGATCTCGCGGGCGGCAAGGCGTGTGCCCAGTTCGGCGACCGCAGCACTGTCACCGCTGACCGTGACGTCCTTGCGAGAGTTGATGCCGGCGAGCTCCACGCCAGGCAGCCCGTCCAACTCGTGCGTGATCTCCGCCGCCGACATGCCGACCGCGGCCATCCGCCCGCGCCCCGCCGTCCTGGACTGGGCGGCACTGCGTTCGGCGATGACCAGGCACGCTGCGTCCAGATCGAGCGCGCCCGCCAGATAAGCCGCCGCGACCTCACCCACACTGTGACCCACCACGGCCCCGGGCTCGACGCCCTTGTCGCGCAGCATTTCGGCGAGGCCGAGCTGCACGGCGAACAACGCGGGCTGAGCGACCTCGGTCGCGGACATCCTGGACCGGTCGAGCGGCGCGGACAGTTCGTCGGCGACGGACCAGCCGAGGCGCGGCCGCAGCCGGGCGTCCACCGCCGCGATGACCGCACCGAACACCGGGTCGGCCAGCAGGTCGGCCGCCATGCCTGCCCACTGGGAACCATTGCCGGAGAAGACGAAAGCGACCTGGCCACGCGCGGTCTCGGACGCACACTGGTTGATGTCCACCGTGCCCTCGGCGATCGCGCGCAGCCGCGCCGCGGCGGACGGGCCGTCGGCAGCGAGCACCGCTACCCGATCCCAATGGCGGGTGCGCCGCCGGGTGAGGGTGTAGCAGGCGTCGTAGAACTGTTCCGCCGTCGTGTCGGCCAGTTGCGCGCCGAGCAGCCGGGCCGCTTCGGTGACCGCGTCCGCCGAGCGCGCCGAGACCACGATGGGCAGCGGCCGATCCGTCGGCCGCGCGGTCGGCGGGCGCTGCGGCGCTTCGGCGAGCACCGCGTGCGCGTTCGCGCCACCGAAGCCGAAGGAGTTGACGCCGACCACGGCGGGTCGGGCACCGTCCAGCGGCGTGTTCTCGCGGACCGGAGCCAGGCGCAGTCCGTCGAAATCGATCGCCGGATTGAGCGGCGTGGCATGCAGCGACGCCGGGATCACTCGATGGCGCAGCACCAGAATGGCTTTCAGCAGTCCGGCCATGCCCGAGGCCGCTTCCAGGTGTCCGAGGTTGGTCTTCACCGAACCGATCGGCAGAGCAGGCCCGGCAGACCTGGGCATGCCGAGCGCCCGACCGAGCGCGGCGCACTCGACCGGATCGCCCGCCGGTGTGCCGGTGCCGTGCGCCTCGACGTAGCCGACCTGGTGTGGCTCGACCCCGGCCATGGCGTACACCTTGCGCAGCAAGGCTTCCTGCGCGGTGGCGCTGGGCAGCGCGAGGCCCGGGGTGCGACCGTCGCAGTTGACCCCGGTACCCCGAATCACCGCGTGCACTCGGTCGCCGTCGGCGAGGGCGTCGGCCAACCGTTTCAAGACCACGAGGCCGCCGCCCTCGGCGCGCACATACCCGTCGGCATCGGCCGAGAACGCCCGGCACCGGCCGGTCGGCGACAGCATCGAGGCCTGCGCGAAGCCGACGGTGGTGAACGGGCTGAGCAGGATGCTCATGCCGCCCGCGAGCATGACCCGCCCCTCACCGAACCGAAGGGCTTGGCAGGCCTGGTGCAGCGCCACCATCGCCGAGGAACACGCCGTGTCGATGGCCATGCTCGGCCCACGGAAGTCGAAGAAGTGCGAGATACGGTTCGCCGCGATCGACAGCGCGAGCCCGGAATTGGTGTAGGCGTCGATGTTTCGCCAGTCGTTCTGCTGGGTGGCGTAGCCGATCTCCGAAATACCTATGAAGACACCGGTATCCGAGCCGGACAGCTCGCGCATATCGACAGCGGCGTCGTCGAGCGCCTCCATCGCCAGCTCCAGCAGGATCCGCTGCTGCGGGTCCATCCGGCCGGCTTCGCGCGGTGAGATGCCGAAGAACCGCGCGTCGAACGCCGCGATATCCACCCCGGTCAGCATGCCCGCCGCAGCGGTGTAGCTCTTGCCCGGCCTGCGACCACCGGGCGTGACGATCCGGCCTGCGTCGAACCGATCTGCCGGTATCTCGGTGACGACATCGCGTCCGTCGGACAACATTGCCCACAATCCGTCCAGGTCGGCGATGCCGCCCGGCAGTCGCAGACCCACGCCGACGACCGCGATGTCCGCACCGTGCTGGGACGCGCCGAACCCCGACATACGTTCTCCTTCTCCGGCCCCCGAAAGGCGGGGCAGTGGTCATCTCGACGATCGGTGGCGATCCCTGAACCGCCGGCACATGGACAGCGACGGGTTCAACGGGTCGAATCTGCATCTGACAACAAGCCGGGCACGGTGGCAGCCACGATCGGCGCCACTGCGCGGGCGAATCCGAATACCGCGAGGCCGTTGATCTGTGTCATCGATTGCTGCCGACACCTCGGCAGCAGTCGTCACGTGCGATATCGAACGAACGGAGCGGTGCGGGATCGATGGCGATCGAGCCGCGTTGCCCCCGGTGGCCTCGCTTCAGCTCTGGACGAGCTCGACCGCGAATCTACCGATCGGAATCATCGGGCGCAAGCCCCCGGATTCGGCAATTACCCAGTGCTGCAACCCATTTCGTCGCACGTCAGATAAGGCACCCGCATACTGCTATTCGTTGCCGAAGCACGCTCGGATGGGAACCGATAACGGCCCGAAGCTGAGCAATCGACCGACTCACCGGGTAGCCGGTTACGCCGCGGCGATCAGCTCTGCCGCTGCTGCCGCGCATACCACCACAGCAGGATTGCCGTGCTGGTGAACGGGATGACGCCGAATGCCAAGCCGATGACTGCCATGTCGGGGTCGTGAAGGTCTATGTAGTCCCATTTGCCGGCGAGGAACTGTGTGGTCACTTGGAATATGGTGTGAAATCCTATGCAGGCCCAGAGGTTTCCGGTGGTGGCGCGCAGTGCGCCCTGCACAGCGGAGAATGCGAAGAAGAACAGGGCTCGGTCGAGGGAGCCTGCCGCGCCGATCAAAACTCCCCATGCGGTGAACAGTGCTGCTTGGCCGAGGACGGTGGCGGCGGTGGGCCAGCGTTCGCGGAGGTTGGCGAAGAAATATCCGCGGAAGATGAGTTCCTCGGGAAAAGCCTCGTACAGCAGTACCAGTGCGAGCAGTGCGAGGATCGCCGACAAGGTCTGCGGTACCGGCGCACGCACGGTGAGTTCGGCCCAGCCGAGCCAGATCATCACGGCCGCAGACAAAAGGGCGGGAATACCCCAGCATGCGGCACCGAAAAGGAAAGGGCGCCAACCTTGTCCGATCGACGACAAGCCCAGCCCGGACCACGGCCGACGATCGAGGAACCGGCGCGCCGCATAGACCAACGGCACCGTACCCAGCGTCGCACCGACCGCAGCCGCCACATGACGACCTCGGCTGTATTCCTCGCCGAACACCATGTCCGCCCCGCGATACAGCACCAGCCACCAGACCGTCACCGCGACGAAAACTACGATCGACCTGACCACAAACGCAGGCCGCCCGTCCTCGGAGCTCGCGAAAAACGCCACGCCACGACCGTATCCCGCACTTCAGGCGGTGCACATCCTACGAAATGGTGACTCCCGAACTCGCAATTCCATTACCACTGTGGACGCGCGGTAAAGCCGTGCGTCGTTCAGGCGCAGCTGAATTGGAAGGCAGCGGTCTGCGTGGCGTCAGGAATAACGTCCACCTTGACCGAGGTCGTGCTCTTCGGTTCGCAACCGGAAACCGAGGTGAACTGGGCCAGATAGCAACCGGGTGCGAGGTTGGTGGCGGCGGTACCGTCGGGCCCGGTGGTCAGGGTGGCGAGGATCGGCCCCGCGGCGCAGGTGGTGACACCGATTTGCACGCCGGCGACGGCGGCCGGTTCAGCCCCGGTGGTTGCCGCCTGCACCCGCAACACGCCATGCCCGGCCGGCACCGGGTCGGCTCCGGCGATTCCCGCGCCCTGCGCGATCGCCAGCAAACCCACGCCGAAAACGGACATGCCGATCAATCTGCGCATTCGAATCTCCCTCTGCACGAACAAATATGGGCGGTCATCCGCTCTCGGCAAATATAGGTCGGCCGACCGCCCGCCCGGTACCAGGACACGCAATGCCCCGCGACCTTCGATACTTCTCGGATCCAGCCGGCATTCCGCACGCCCGCGAACGACATGCCGAGACACCGGCTGAGGCCACGGTCAGCGCGTTATTCCACTCGACCGGGCGCAGGCTTGCCGTAACCTTCGAGGAAGCCGAAGGGGGCTGACGGAGGCGAGACGATGACTTATCCGCCGGGCGGGCAACCGCCGCAGGAACCGCAGTATCCGCAGCAGCCCGAGGAGCCCACCTCCTATCCGCCACCGCCGGGTGACCAACAGGCCGGAAATGCACCGGCGGCCGGCGCTCAGCCGTCCCGGAAGAGCAAGATCGGCCTGATTGTCGGACTGGTGGCGGTGGTACTGCTCGCACTCGGCGGCGCGGTGGTGCTCGGCGCCGTGCTGACGGCGCAGGGCAAGGGCCCGCTCGCCTCCGACGACAGGCGGATCGAGGTGGCCATCCACGACTTCTACGACACGCTGGAGTCCGAGGGCTTCCGGGCAGCCGCGGCCAAGGCGTGCGCGGCGGACCGAGCCGAGTTCGACGCGCTGCCCGAGGAGCAGAAGCAGGAGTTCGAGTCGGCGACGGTCGCGGTGACCATCGATAAGATCGAAGATGTCGCGATCGACGGTGCGGTCGCGACCGCACACATTCTCGGCACACTCACCCTGGAAGTGCCGGGTCAGGCCCCCGACACCGACACGAGCACCACCGAACACTTGAAGAAGGAAGACGGAAAGTGGAAGGTCTGCTCCGCGAGCTCGCCCAAGAATTGACCCCGTGCCTCGCCGATGAGTGACGGCGTCATGAGCAAGCGGACCGCAGGCACCTCGTGCTGCGGCCCGTCCAGGCGAACCATTCTCGGCGCCATGGGACTTGCCACCCTGCTGCCCTTCACTCGTCTGGGTTCGGCTCGGGCCCAACCACATCCGCTGATCGCCACCGATCTCGAGGTCGTCACGATCACCGACCGCTCGGTGATCATCACCTGGACGACGGTGACGCCTGATGCCGCCGGACGACTGACACCGGTGGATACCGACGCGGAAGTTCGGCTGGCCCCGGCCGATTCGGCCCGTGCCCCGGTTCCCGTGCACGCCGACCCGCGGCCGACACCGTTCCACTACGCCGAAATCGACGGCCTCGAACCCGGCCGCCCCTATCGCTTCGAGGCGTGGTCCAACGGCGTGCGCGCGATCCCCGCGCTCTCGCTGACCACCCTCAGCCCGGGAACTCCCGAATCCACCGGCGAATTCACCACGTTGGTGCCGCCGCCGGGCCGCCCACTGCAAACCCTCGCCCTCGCCAACGACGTGCACTACGGCGAGGAGGTCAGTGGCCTGCTGGTCGCCAACGTGCCGCCCGGCGTCCGCCAGGACATCCCGCCGTACCCGGAGGTGATGCTGGGTGCCCTGCTCGACGATCTGCGCCGACCTGACCGCGGCGCCGAGCGACTGCTGATCGCGGGCGACCTCACCAATGAGGCGTCTCTGAAAGACGCGACCGCCGTGCGTGCCCACCTCGACACCTGGGGCGCGCTCGGTACCGACTACTTCGTCGTGCGCGGCAACCACGACCGCCCCCACGTCGGCCCGGACTACGCGAGCTGCCTGCCCGCTCCGGCCGACCACCACGACTGCTGGGCCGAGGCGTTCATCCCGCGCCAGCAGCTGATCGAGCACGAAACCGGCGGCCTGCGCCTGCTCGGCCTGGACACCAGCGAACTAGACGGCTCCGGCGGCACCATCGACCGACCACAACTCGATCTGCTGGCCGAGCGACTGCGCGCCGACCCCGACCGCCCGACTCTGGTCTTCGGCCACCACCCGGTCACCGTCGAATCCGGTTTCACCAATCTCGCGGGACCGGGATTCGTCCTCAATGGCCGCGACAGCGCCGAACTCCAAGCCCTGTACACCCGCTCCCCCGGCGTTTTCCTGCACCACAGCGGACATACCCACCGAAATCGCCGCACCCGCCCCGACGCCGCCTGCGCCGTCGAATTCCTGGAAGTGGCGGCGGTGAAGGAATATCCGGGCGGTTACAGCCTGCTCCGGCTGTACGAGGGCGGTTACATGCTCAACTTCTACAAAACCCGCACCGACGCGGCTCGCCGCTGGAGCGCGACCACCAGGTCCGAATACTTCGGCCTACTCCCGGATTACACGCTGGGCACCACCGCCGACCGTAATCACGTTGTCCTACGGGATTTCTCGGGTCTGCGCTGACCGGCCGGGAATTCCGGAAACGCCGCTGCCGGACCGATATCATCCGCGCACGTCGGACGCGGTATGTTGCTTAGGTAAGCCTCATCAACATGAGGAATTCCAGCGGAAGGACCGAACCGATGCCTGTCGGATGGAAAACGATCTCCGGAGTACTGGCCGTCACGGTAGCGGCGCTCGGTCTACAGGCATGCTCGAATTCGTCGGATGATGCGCAAGAGATCACGGTCTACAACGCACAGCACGAATCGCTCACCAAGGAATGGGTGGCGGCATTCACCAAAGAGACCGGTATCAAGGTCACGCTCCGGCAGGGCGGTGACACCGCGCTGGGCAACCAACTCGTCGCCGAAGGCGCCGCCTCGCCCGCCGACGTATTCCTCACCGAGAATTCCCCCGCCATGGCACTGGTCGAGAACGCGGGCCTGTTCGCCGATGTGGACAAGCCGACGCTGGATCAGGTGCCCGCGCAGTTCCGCCCGTCCACCGGCAAGTGGACCGGAGTCGCCGCGCGCTCAACGGTTTTCGTTTACAACAAGGACAAGGTGGCGGCCGACCAGCTGCCCGCCTCGCTGCTCGACCTCGCGCAGCCGCAGTGGAAGGGCCGCTGGGGCGCGGGCGTCTCGGGCGCCGACTTCCAGGCCATCGTGGCCGCCCTGCTCGCGCTGAAGGGTGAGGACGCGACCCGTGCCTGGCTGAAGGGCATGAAGGAGAACGCGACGCCGTTCCCGAACAACGTGGCCACCATGAAGGCGGTCGACGCGGGCAGCCCGGACGGCGGCGTGATCTACCACTACTACTGGTACCGCGACCAGGCCAAGACCAAAGAGAGCAGCAGCCATACCGCGCTGCACTACTTCAAGAAGCAGGACCCGGGCGCCTTCGTCAGCATCTCCGGTGGCGGCGTGCTGAAGTCGAGCAAGAAGCAGGAGTCGGCGCAGAAGTTCCTGGCGTTCATCACCGGTAAGGCGGGCCAGGAGGTGCTGCGCGACGGCGACTCGATGGAGTACCCGGTGGCCAGCAATGTGGCCGCCAATCCGGCGCTGCCGCCGCTGGCCGACCTGCAGGCGCCCCCGGTGGATCCGTCCGAGCTGGACGCCAAGAAGGTCACCGCGCTGATGACCGAGGCGGGCCTGCTCTAACCGTGGCCGTCCGGACCGCTGTCGCCTCGTCCCGGGTCGGTCGACCCGGGCCCTTCGTCACGACCGTCGCCCTGCTGCTGGTGGCCGCGACGTTCGTGCCGCTGGGCTACATCGTGTCCGAGATCTTCGCCACCGGGCCGGGCCCGGCAGCAGACCTGGTGTTTCGGCCCAGAGTCGGTCAGCTGCTGCGTAATACGGTCGGCCTGGTGGTGTGCACCGTGCCGATCTGCGTGGTGCTCGGGGTCGGCCTCGCCTGGGTGGTCGAACGCACCGATGTGCCGGGAAAGGCATGGTGGGGGCCGATATTCGCGGCGCCACTGGCGGTTCCCGCGTTCGTCAACAGCTACGCCTGGGTCAGCGCCTTCCCCACCATGCACGGCCTCTCGGCCGGGGTGGTCATCTCCACCATGTCGTACTTCCCGCTGGTGTACCTGCCCGCCGCGGCCACGCTGCGCCGCCTCGATCCCGCGGTGGAGGAGTCCGCGCGGGCGCTCGGGTCGGGGCCGGTGGCGGTGTTCGCGCGAATCGTGTTGCCGCAGTTGCGGTTGGCCGTTCTCGGCGGCGCACTGCTCATCGCCTTGCACCTGCTGGCCGAGTACGGCGCGTTCGTCATGGTCCGCTTCGACACCTTCACCACCGCGATCTTCGAGCAGTACCAGTCCAGCTTCGCCGGCCCCGCGGGCAGCATGCTCGCGGGGGTACTGGTGTTGTGCTGCCTGGTGCTGCTGGGGAGTGAGGCGGCGGTGCGTGGCCGCAGCCGCTACGCCAGGATCGGCAGCGGCGCACCGCGCGCAGCGGCACGAATCCGCCTGGGCGCGAGCACTATTCCGGTGCTGGCCGCGCTCGCCGCGGTGACCGCCGGTGCGCTGGGCGTTCCGCTGTGGACCATCGGGCGCTGGCTGCGCATCGGTGGCGCGCAGGTATGGGACTTCGCCGAGCTCGGCGAGGCGCTCGGGCAGACCATCGCGCTGGCCGCGGTGGCCGCGCTGCTCACCACGCTGTGCGCCTTCCCGGTCGCCTGGATCGCGGTGCGCTCCACCTCGGTGTTCGCCCGAATGGTGGAGGGCGCCAACTACATCACCAGTTCACTGCCCGGCATCGTCGTCGCGCTGGCCATGGTGACGGTGACCATCCGCTGGGCTCCCCCGCTCTACCAGACGGCGACCATGGTGGTCGCCGCCTACGTGCTGCTGTTCCTGCCCCGCGCACTGGTGAGCGTGCGGGCCGGGCTCGCGCAGGTGCCGATCGGGCTGGAGGAGGTGTCCCGGTCGCTCGGCAAGTCGGGTCCGGTCACCTTCGCCCGAATCACCTTGCGGCTCACCGCCCCTGCCGCGGCCGCCGCCGGTGCGCTGGTCTTCGTCGCCGTCGCGACCGAGCTGACCGCGACACTGCTGCTGGCGCCCAACGGAACTCGCACGCTGGCCATGCGATTCTGGTCGCTGTCCGGCGAATTGGATTACGCGGCCGCCGCGCCCTACGCCCTGATCATGATCGTCGCGGCGGTGCCGGTGACTTATCTGCTGTTCACGCAATCGCGGAAGGCGGCCGGAATATGAGTGAGCTCGTCGTTGCCGATGTGTCGAAGACGTTCGGCCGCCATCGGGTGCTCGGTGGGATCACCCTCGAGGTGCCGGACCGGACCTCGACCGCGGTGGTCGGCTCCTCCGGCTGCGGCAAGACCACGCTGCTGCGGGTGATCGCCGGGTTCGAGGCGCCGGACGCGGGGTCGGTCGCGATCGGCTCGGAAACCGTTGCCCGCGATCGGTTCTCGGTGCCGCCCCAGCGGCGCAACATCGGTTATGTCGCACAGGACGGTGCGCTGTTCCCGCATCTGACCGTCGGCCAGAACATCGCCTACGGACTGCGCCGCGGATTCTACGGCCGGCGCAACGGCACAAACCGCGTCGACGAACTGCTCGACATGGTCTCGCTGGATCCGTCCTACGCCGAGCGCCGCCCGCATCAACTCTCCGGCGGGCAGCAGCAGCGCGTCGCCCTCGCTCGCGCCCTGGCCCGCAAGCCCGACGTGATGCTGCTGGACGAACCGTTCAGCGCACTCGATGCCGGCCTGCGCGCGACCACCAGGCAGGCCGTCGCCGACACCCTGCGCGCGGCGGGCATGACCAGCATCCTGGTCACCCACGATCAGGAGGAGGCGCTGTGCTTCGCCGAGCAGGTCGCGGTGATGCGCGACGGCCGGTTCACCCAGGTCGGCGCGCCGGAAGAGGTCTACGCCGCGCCGAAGGACCTGTTCACCGCGCGTTTCCTCGGTGACTGCGTGCTGCTCGACGCGGTGGTGGACGGCGACGTGGCGAAGTGCGTGCTCGGCCGGATTCCTGTGCAGAAGGGTGCGCCGACCGGTGCGGTCACCATCATGGTTCGCCCGGAACAACTTGTCGCCCATGAAGTTTCGGCAGGCGAACCGGACAGCGGGGTAGTGCGCGATGTCGAATTCCGCGGTGCCGACGTGATGCTCACCATCGCACTGGACGGCCGCAGTGACGCCGTACGGGTGCGCCGGGCCAGTGTGGCGGCGCCTGCCGCTGGCCGGCGCGTACGGCTCGAGGTGCTCGGTTCGGCTGTGGCGTATGCCGAACCGAGCGTTGCCGCCTGAGGCGACCCTCGAACCCCGATGGAGCGAGCGGCGGGAATTGAACCCGCGTAAACGGCTTTGCAGACCGTTGCCTCAACCACTCAGCCACGCCCGCCTCACGATTGATAGTGCCGTGCGCGGACTCCCGGACACACCGTTGCGCTCAGCCTGATTCAAAGCACGGGCCTGATTCAAAGCACTGGGCCCATTCCAAGCACCGGCTCGATTCAAAGCCACTGGGCCCGACTCGAAGCCGCTGAGCCGGAGGGCGGGTGGGCTCGATCAGCAGCATGGCCCTGATTCCGAGCATGCGGCCCGATTCCGAGCCCGCATGGAATGATCGGACCATGTCTCGGCCACGCCCGCTCCCGCTCGACCCGATCGAGGAGGCCCATCGCCAGTGGGTCGACCACGGCTGGGGGGACGTGGCCGACGGCATGGCCGCGGTGACCTCGCTGGTACGTGCCCAGCAAATCGTGATGGCCAGGGTGGACGAGGCACTGAAACCAACCGGTTTGACCTTCTCCCGGTACGAACTGCTCATGCTGCTGAGCTTCAGCAAGACCGGCGCGCTGCCGATGGCCAAGGCCAGTGCCCGGCTGCAGGTGCACCCGACCAGCGTGACCAACACGGTGGACCGGCTCGAGGCGGCGAAGCTGGTCGAGCGGGTGCCGCACCCCACCGACCGGCGCGCGACCTTGATCGAGATCACCGCCGCCGGAAGGGAATTGGTCGCGCAGGCGACCGAGGAACTCAACACGAAAGTCTTCGCACTGCCCGGCCTGGCACCGGATCGGCTGCACACGCTGCTGCAGCTACTGGCGGAATTCCGACACGCCGCAGGCGACTTCGACACCGGCGGCGAGCAAGCCCGCTGGTCCACGACCCGGCCCGAATGAGACAGACGTACTGGACGGTTCAATACACCCGCTGATCGACCAGGGGGTAACGGTCCGGCATCCAACTAGCGAATTTCCCGCCCCGTCGTCTTGGCAGCGGGCCCAAAAGGGTTCACCATGTAAACCATGGTGCTGGTCTTGGGGGTATCGGCGGGCGCTGGTGGCGCACGCGCGATGCTGACACATTCCGATCAGCCGCACCTCCCGCCGATCGACCGCTGCGAGGTGCCGCGACGCGCCGGTGGCGGCGTCGAAGAACCCGTTTTCGAGGCCATCCGGCAGATGCGCGGCGCCGCCGACCGGCGCGACGAATTGGTCACCGGAACTGCGGTGACCTGCCGCTGCACCCTGCATGCCGACGCCATCCGGACCAGCGCGGGCCGCAATCGCCTCACCATCGTCGACGAACCGCTTGCCCAACTGCGCTACCTGCGCTTCACCGGCCAGTTGCCGGACGAGGGCACGGTGCTGCTCTACGACCTCGGCACGTCCGGCCTGACCATCACGCACGCCGACTGCCGCAACGACACCATCCTGGCCGGTAAACGCAGCACGGTGCTCGGCGGCGACGGCTACGACGCGCTGCTGCGCTGGCAGCTCGCCCGCGGCGGCGTGCTCACCGACAAGCTGACCAGTCGCAGGCATCGGGAGGCGCTGAGCAGCGAGCGGGTGGTCACCGCGATCGACCCGATCTCCGGCGACCGCGAGGTGGTCACCCGCAGTGACCTGGCCGAATTGTGCGCGGCGAGCATCCATCACTCGGCCTCGTTCGTGCGTCAGCTCATCGAGGAGAGCGGCGTGCAGCCCGACGCGATGGTGCTGCTCGGCGGCTGCACGCGCAGCCCGAGCATCCGCGAGGAGCTCGCGGAGCTGATCGACCTGCCGATCATCTACGACCCGGAACCCGACTACGTCTCGGCTCGCGGCGCGGTGTTGCTCGCCGCGGAGCGGCACAGCGGCGACGTGCGGATGCCGCGGGTGCGGGCGGGTGCGGCGTTGTCCGCGTCGCTGGCGCACGGCACGGTGGACCGCCGCAAGCTGATCGCCGCGGTTGCGGTGACTGCGGCACTCGGCGCGACGATCGCGGGAATCCTTGCCATGGACAACTCTTCGGCCGAACCCACCCACGGTGTCCCGCCGACGCCGATGGACATCGTCGGACCGTCGTCGTCCAGCTTCGGCTAGGCCCTTCGACATCGGGCCTAGGGGCGTCGAATTCTGCCGGTTAAGTGGACAACTATTCTGCCGGGCGCACGCGGATCAGCGGTTGGTGAACTTCGCGGGCCGCTTCTCGACGAAGGCGGTCATGCCTTCCTTCTGATCCTCGATGGCGAAGAGCGAGTGGAACACTCGCCGTTCGAAGCGCAGGCCCTCGGCGAGGGTGGTTTCGAAGGAACGGTTGACCGACTCCTTGGCGATCATGGTGACCGGCAAGGACATCGAGGCGATCGTCTCGGCCACCTCGAGTGCGGTGTCGAGCAGGTCGGCGGCGGGCACGATGCGTGACACCAGTCCGGCGCGCTCGGCCTCCTCCGCGTCCATATTGCGACCGGTGAGCACCAGATCCATCGCCTTGGCCTTGCCGACCGCGCGGGTGAGCCGCTGCGAGCCGCCGATGCCGGGGATGACGCCGAGCTTGATCTCCGGCTGCCCGAACTTCGCGGTGTCCGCCGCGATCAGGATGTCGCAGATCATCGCCAGCTCACAGCCGCCGCCGAGGGCGTACCCGGCCACTGCGGCGATGGTCGGCTTGCGGAACTGGGCGAGCCGGTCCCAGCGCGCGAAGTAGTCGTTGAGGAACATGTCCATATACGACTTGGGCTGCATTTCCTTGATGTCGGCGCCGGCCGCGAACGCGCGCTCGGACCCGGTGATGACCACGGCCCCAACCTCGTCGTCGCGCTCCAGTTCGTCGAGCGCGGCGATGACGTCGTCGAGGACCTGGGCATTGAGTGCGTTGAGCGCCTTCGGGCGGTTCAGCGTGACCCAGCCGACCCGGCCTTTACGCTCCAGCAGAATCGTCTCGAACTCGGTCACTCGGCACCTTCTAGGTCGGGGGTGGTCAGGAATATCGGTGACGATACAGGAAGCAGGTATCTCACCCCTTCCACAACGTCCCGATCAATCTTCAAATGTGTTGCACTACAACGTAATTGGCTATCCGGGCCCATTCCGGTCGCTCGTCAGTTCCTGGAAGACGCGCAGCCCCTCGGCGATCTTCCCGGCCGCGTGCTCGAGCTGCTCGGGCGGCAGGTACTTGCCGAACGCGGCCGCGTCGAGCAGCTGGTCACGGACCTGTTCGAGGTTCATCCTGGCCCAGTCCTGGCGGGAAAGTGGAGACACGGCCCGAACAATACCTCGAGTCGAACGCATGTTCGAGACGTGTCAACCTTCGCGTCGGACTCGGCTCGCCGCGGCCTCAGGCGTCCCCGTTCTGGCCGACGCTTCGTTCCCGGATCTCGGTGACGATGGCCGAGAAGTCGCGGCCGCCGGACGACTCGTTGAACCGGTTGTAGATCTCCGCGGCCAGCAGACCGAGCTGACCGTCGATGCCGTTCTCACGCAACGCGTTCGCGGCCAGACCGAGATCCTTGTTCATCAGAGCAGTCGCGAAACCCGGCTGGTAGTCGTTGTTGGCCGGGCTGGTCGGCACCGGGCCGGGGACCGGACAATAGCTGGTCAGCGCCCAGCTCTGGCCCGATGCGGTGGAGACGACATCGAAGAACGACTGGTGCGTCAGGCCGAGCTTCTCACCGAGGACCAAGGCTTCGGAAAGGCCGATCATCGAGATGCCGAGCAGCATGTTGTTGCAGATCTTGGCGGCTTGGCCGACGCCGGAGCCGCCGCAGTGCACCACCTTGCCGCCCATCACCTCGAGCACCGGCAATGCGTCGGCGAAGTCCTCGGCCCCGCCGCCGACCATGAAGGTCAGCGTACCCGCCGCCGCGCCCGCAACCCCGCCGGACACCGGTGCGTCCAGCGCGCGATGCCCCGCGCCGATGGCGAGCACCGCGGCCGACTTGGCATCGGCGACGTCGATGGTGGAGCAGTCGATGAACAGGGTGCCGGGCTTGGCGGCAGGCAGCAGTTCGGCGTACACGTCGAGGACGAGTTTTCCGTTGGGCAGCATGGTGATCACCACACCGGCGTCCGCCGCTTCCGCCGCCGTACCCACCACGGTGGCGCCGTCCTTGACGGCCTGCTCCCGCGCGGCGGGCACCGGATCGTAGGCCAGCACTTCATATCCGGCCTTGACGAGGTTCGCCGCCATCGGCGCACCCATGTGGCCGAGTCCGAGGAATCCGATCTTTTCAGTCATTGCTCACCAAACCCAGTTCCTGATCGCCCAATTCGGCGAAGTATGCGTCGACCTGTGCGGTGGTGACGTCGGCGAGCGTCGCCGGCGACCACTGCGGGTTGCGGTCCTTGTCGATCACCTGCGCGCGGATGCCCTCCACCAGGTCGGCCGAGGCCAGCGCCGCGATGGAGACCCGGTACTCCTCGTTCAGCACCGCCTCCAGGTTCGGCGCGGACCGCGCCGAACGCAACGAACGCAAGGTGACCTTGAGCGCGACAGGCGATTTCGTGAGAATGTCGGCGGCGGCCTTGGCCGCTTCCGGTGCCTCGTGCGCCTGCAGGCGGGCGACGATCTCCTCGACGGTGTCGGCGCCGTAGCAGGCGTCGATCCAGTCCTGCTGGGCGAGCAGGCCGGAAGCCGGTGCGGCCGAGGCGAACTTGGCGATCGCGATCTCTGCCGTCTCGGTGCGCAGCGTATCCAGCAGCGCCGGAAGGTGTTCGGAGGCGATGTAGTAGTCGGCGAAGCCGGCCGCGATGGCGTCGCCCGCGTTCATCCGGGCCGTGGTGAGCGCGACGTGCGTGCCGAGCTCGCCCGGCGTGCGCGAAAGCAGATAGGTGCCACCGACATCCGGGATGAAGCCGATACCGACCTCCGGCATGCCGATCTTGGACCGCTCGGTGACGATCCGGTGACTGCCGTGGCCGGACAAGCCGACGCCGCCGCCCATCACGATGCCGTCCATCACCACCACATAGGGCTTCGGGTAGCGGCCGATCAGCGCGTTGAGCACGTACTCGTCGCGCCAGAAGCGCCCGGTCGGCGAATCCGCGCCCGCCGCACCGCCGGTCGCGTCGGTGTGGATGGCGACGATGTCGCCGCCCGCGCACAGGCCGCGCTCCCCCGCACCGGTGACGACCACGGTGCGGACCTCGTCGTCATCGGTCCAGGCGTGCAGCGCCTCGCTGATGGCCAGCGCCATCGAATGATTCAGCGCGTTGATGGCCTTGGGCCGGTTCAGGGTGATGAGCCCGAGCCCATCCTGCTTTTCGATCAGAACTTCCGGTTCACTGGTCATGCCGCTCCTACCACCGCACGGGCGACGACCACCCGCATGATTTCATTGGTGCCTTCGAGGATCTGGTGTACCCGCAGATCCCGGACGATCTTCTCCAGACCGTATTCGGCCAGGTAACCGTAGCCGCCGTGCAGTTGCAGCGCCTTGTTCGCGACCTCGAAGCCTGCGTCGGTGGCGAATCGCTTTGCCATGGCGCACAACTCGACCTTGTCCGGCGCGTCGGCGTCGAGCGCCGCCGCGGCCCGCCACAGCAGGGTGCGGGCGGCCTCCAACTCCGTTCGCATGTCGGCGAGCTGAAACCGCAATGCATCGTTCTTCAGCAGCGGTGCGCCGAACGCGTTGCGCTGCGCCAGGTACGGCACCGTCTTGTCCAGCGCCGCCTGCGCGCCGCCGACCGAGCAGGCGGCGATATTCAGCCGTCCGCCGTTGAGTCCGTTCATCGCGATGCGGAAGCCGTCGCCCTCCGCGCCGAGCAGGTTGACCGCCGGAACCCTGGCGTCTTCGAAGATCACCTGCCGGGTGGGCTGGGCGTGCCAGCCCATCTTTCGCTCGTTGGCGCCGAAGGAGAGGCCCGGCGTATCGGCGGGCACGATGAACGCCGAAATACCGCGCGCGCCTGGGCTTCCGGTGCGGGCCATGACCACGTACACGTCGGTGGCGCCCGCGCCGGAGATGAATTGCTTTACGCCGTTGAAGATGTAGTCGTCGCCGTCGCGGACGGCCTTGGTGCTCAAGGCCGCCGCGTCCGAGCCGACACCGGGCTCGGTCAGCGCGTAACTCGCCAGCAGTTCCATCGAGGTCAGCCGCGGCAGCCAGCGATGGCGCTGGGCGTCGTCGCCGTAGCTGTCGATCATCCAGGTCGCCATGTTGTGGATGGAGATGTAGGCCGCGATGGCCGGGCACCCCGTGGCGAGTTGCTCGAAGATGCGCACGGCGTCGAGCCTGCGCAGACCCGAGCCGCCTACGTCCTCTTGGACGTAGATGCCGCCGAGGCCCAGCGGGCCGGCCTTGCGCAGCACATCGACCGGAAAGTGTTTCTGCTCATCCCATTCCAGCGCGTTCGGCGCGAGGAACTCGTCGGCGAAGCCGCGGGCGGTGTCGCTGATCGCTTTCTCGTCGTCGTCGAGGATGAACATTCGTCAGTCCATCGTCGGGATGACAAACGCGTTGCTTTCCTTCATGCCGGAAGGCCAGCGCTGCGTGACGGTCTTGGTCTTGGTGTAGAAGCGGAACGAGTCGGGGCCGTGCTGGTTCAGGTCGCCGAAGCCGGAGCGCTTCCAGCCGCCGAAGGTGTAGTACGCGATCGGCACCGGGATCGGCACATTGATGCCGACCATGCCCACCTGCACGCGGGCGGCGAAGTCGCGGGCGGTGTCGCCGTCGCGGGTGAAAATCGCGACGCCGTTGCCGTATTCGTGCTCGTTGGCCAGGCGCAGGCCTTCCTCGTAGTCCTTGGCCCGGACCACGGTCAGCACCGGACCGAAGATCTCCTCTTTGTAGATCCGCATCTCGGGGGTGACCTTGTCGAAAAGCGTTGCGCCGACGAAGTATCCGTCCTCGGCGCCCTCGACGGTCACGCCGCGGCCGTCGACCACCAGCTCGGCCCCCTCATCGATGCCGATCTGGACGTAGTTGTGCACCCGGTCCACGCCGTCCTTGCCGACGAGCGGGCCGTAGTCGGCGCCGGGGTCGTCGGAGCGGCCGATGTTGAGCTTGTGCACCCGCTCGGTGAGCTTGGCCAGCAGGCGATCCGCGGTCTCCTCGCCGACCGGCACGGCCACCGAGATGGCCATGCAGCGCTCGCCCGCGGAACCGTAACCGGCGCCGATCAACTGGTCGGCGACGTCGTCGAGGTCGGCGTCCGGCATGACGATCGCGTGGTTCTTGGCGCCGCCGAAGCACTGGGCGCGCTTGCCGTTCGCGGTCGCGGTCTCGTAGATGTACTGCGCGATCGGGGTGGAGCCGACGAAACCGACGGCCTTGATCCTCGGGTCGTGCAGCAGCGCGTCGACGGCCACCTTGTCGCCGTGCACCACGTTGAACACACCGGGCGGCAGGCCGGCCTCGAGGAACAGCTCGGCCAGCCGCAGCGGCACCGAGGGATCGCGCTCGGACGGCTTGAGCACGAACGCGTTTCCGGTGGCCAGCGCCGGGCCCGCCTTCCACAGCGGGATCATGGCCGGGAAGTTGAACGGGGTGATGCCCGCGACGACGCCGAGCGGCTGGCGCATCGAGTAGACGTCGATGCCGGTGCCCGCGCTCTCGGTGTACTCGCCCTTGAGCAGGTGCGGCGCGCCGACGGCGAACTCGATCACCTCGAGGCCGCGCTGGATATCGCCCTTCGCGTCGGCGATGGTCTTGCCGTGCTCCGAGGAGAGCAGTGCGGCAAGCGAATCCATCTCGTCCTGCACCAGCGTCAGGAACCGCATCAGCACCCGCGCCCGCTTCTGCGGGTTGAACGCGGCCCACACCGGCTGCGCCGCTTCGGCATTCGCGATGACGGCTTGGACCTCGGCCGTGCTCGCCAGCGGCACCCGCGCCTGCACCTGGCCGAGATTGGGGTCGAAGACGTCACCGAAGTTGCCGGAGGTACCCGCGACGTGTTGCCCGCCGATGAAGTGAGTGAGTTCGCGAACCATGCCAGTCCTGTTCTGGTAGCCGACCGTGACACCGCAGCGCGGTATGCGGTCATCCTATAGTTGGACGTCCATGTATCTAGTGAGTGTGATTCATCCCACGTCGCGTGGGAGCGCCCGGACTCTGCGGAATAATACTCCTACCAGGGGTTTCACCGCGTTATGCGGGGAGACTTCGAAGGCAGTCGACCGGCCTAGTCCGACGGCTTCGGCGACCTGGTGAGTACGTACGAGCCGACCCCGAGAGCCACTGCCCCGATCACCAGCACAGCGACCGCTACGGCGAGGACGCTGTCGGTCCACTGCGTCACCGCCTGACCGGTCGCCAGGGCAACCGCGAGACCGCCGCCGATCACGAGCACCGTCGAACGCTGCTGCGCGAACAGAACGAAGCAGACGGCCGCCACCAGCGCGCTGAGCAAGAACGCCCACGGCCGATGGTCCGAATCGGTGACGATCGCACCGACCAGTGCGATCCCGATCGCGATCGCGTATCCCAGCCAGGTCTCGACAAACGCGCCGATCCTGCTGAGCGCGAACCATATTCCGCCGACCACGAGCATGCCGAGGCCCACCCAGAGGTCGCTGACGCCGAACATTTCGTCGAGCGCCACCGGGATGGCCGACGCACTGAAGATGCCGCAGGCCAGCATGCCGATGACCGAAGGAACGGCGATGTAGCCGAGCACGGCGGCGACCAGTCCGGCGAGCGCCGACCACGACGCCGCGTCGGCGGAGCCGTTTTCGAGCGCGGTACCCACCGTCCCGGTCACCGAACCGGCGGCGAGCGCCAGCAAAGCCCCGGCAAGCCGAACCCGGGAGCCATGCGGATCCCGGTCGAACAATTTGGACGGTCCGCCGACCACGGCGATCGCGCCGAGGACGAGCCCGACCGATACCGCGATCAGCAGGGTCACTTGCGCACCGCGCGCGAGATCGTCCCACGACGCCCCGATGACCAGCGCGATGCCGCAGAACACCAGCCCGGCACCGATGTACGCCGCGATCTCGGCGAGGATCTTCCCGCGCGGCCGCGGCTCGTGCGCGGCCAGCGCGCCCATCACTGCCTCGAACTGCGCTTCGGTCAGCACACCCTGCTCGACCAGCTTCCGCACAGCCAACCTCTGGTGTGTCGCCATCGCCCCATTATGTCCGGGCCAACACCCCACCCGCCGGAGATCGTCGATTCGACGCGCCACCCGCACACCCTCGGTAGCCCGACCTGTCACCGAACTCGTGCGCGGGTCAGCACGATGCGCCCCAGGCAACGGACACCGTGGCGACGACCCCCCTACCGTGCGACAGCGGGCCGCGCTCGACACGGTGCCGGGTCGGCGAGCGAAGCCACGGCGATCTGGCCGCCCGTACTCGGCGGGTTCAGGATTCGGGGCCGAGCTCCACCACGGTTCCCGGGTGCGCCAGCGAGGCCACGGTGATGTGGCCGCCCTTTGCCTGGTCGATGATCTGACCTTGCCAGGCCACGAAGCAGGAGGCGATCTCGCTGTTGTAGGCGCGGGTGAGGATGGGGGCCAAGACCTTGGCGAGTTCACCCTCGGCGGCGATCAGCTGATCGCGGTAAGGGCCGTAGTACGGCAGGATAGCCTGCAGGACAACGGCTTCCACGCCTTGCACCTGGGTGATGAACGGGTCGATCGCCGGCTGGTACCGCGCGAGCACCGGGGCGACCTCGGCGAGCACCGGGCCTGCCAGCTGCAGGATGGGTTGGTAGACCGAGCCGAGCGCGAAAGCTTCCGAGGAGAACGGGCCCGCCAGCGGAGCCAGTCCGATCAGCGAGGCGAGACCGCCCTGCTGCTTCGGCGCGGGCCAGCCGAGCGGGCAGGCGGGCTGCGCCGGG